>DASZPS010000146.1:0-32688 GCA_035549955.1 Lacunisphaera sp.
GCCACGCTCGACAGCAGGAAGCCCACGGCCGCGCCGGCGCCGGCCTTGAATGCCTCCGTGTCCGTCTTCTTGCCCAGCCAGCGCTCGGCCACGAAAGCGCCGAACATCGTCCCGAGCAGCAGCACCGGCAGGGAGAAAAACATCCCGGCGAGCGCACCGCCCGAAGCGCCGGCCATGCCCCATTTGCCGCCGCCGAGCAGTTTGGTCCCCAGCATCGTGCAGCCGAGGTCGGCCAGCACCGACAACACCCAGATCGCGATGATCCAGCCTACCGCCATCCAGGTGATCGTGTCGGGCAACAACCACTTTTGCAGCAGTGCGCCCAGCAGGATCAGCGTCGTGCCCGGCAGTAGCGGCACCACCGAGCCCACCAAGCCCAACAACATCAGCAGGACCACCAAACTCCAGATCGCGATTTCCATGGCCTGATGACACTCTGCCAGCTTTGGGAGTTGCGCAAATTGGCTCTGCCGCACCCGGCGCCAACATCCCACTATTGGGACACCCACTTCCCGGCTTCGCTCTGAACCCACTGGCAGGGCAAATCCACCAATTCTCTTTCTCTCTATGCCTCTGGCACTTGCAGCTATTCCTCGACTTGGCACGGACGCTGCAAAGTAACGCCGTCAACATAGCTCCGCATGGACATCGCCCGCCCCAACGTCGCCAAGGAAAAACGCCGCAAGCGCATCATCTACGCCTCCATCGCGGGCGTCGCGCTCATCGCGATCACCGTCGTGCTCGCCCAGCTGAAGCCCGCCGCGCCGACCGTCGACAAAAACGTCGTCTGGATGGACCAGGTGAAGCGCGGCCCGATGGTCCGCCAAGTCCGCGGCCTCGGCACGCTCGTCCCCGAGGAAATCCGTTGGATTGCCGCTCGCACGCAGGGCCGCGTCGACAAGATCATCCTCCGTCCTGGCGCGCCAGTCGAACCCGGCACGCTCATTCTCCAGCTGACCAACCCCGACGTCGTCTCCAACGCCGCCAACGCCAAATCGCAACTGCTCGCGGCCCAGGCCCAGCTCGCCGGACTGCGCGTCACGCTCGAAAGCAACCTCCTTCAGGCCGAGGCCGCGGCCGCCCAGGCCGCCGACACCTACGAACGGGCGCGGCTCCAAGCCGAGGTCGATGACGAACTCCTCAAGGATGGCCTCGTCTCGCCGGTGCAGCACAAGCTTTCCAAGGTCGCCGCCGAAACGGCCAAGACCCGCAACGAAATCGAGCAGAAGCGTTACGCCTTTGCCAAGGAGTCCATCAAGCCCCAGCTCGCGGTGCAGGAAGCCGAGGTCGAGCGCCTCGCGTCGCTCTCCCGCCTCCGCCAGGAGGAACTCGATGCCCTGCAGGTGCGCGCCTCGATGCCCGGTGTGCTCTCCGCCCTCGGCACCCCCACCTTCCCCATCGAAGTCGGGGCGCAAGTGCAGCCCGGCAACAATCTCGCCCGCGTGGCCGACCCGACCAAGCTCAAGGCCGAGGTGCGCATCGCCGAGACCCAGGCCAAGGACATCGCCATCGGCCAGCTCGCCACGATCGACACCCGCAATGGCGTGGTCGACGGCAAGGTTTCGCGCATCGATCCCGCGGTGCAGAACGGCACCGTCCTGGTCGACGTCACGATCACCGACCCCCTGCCCAAGGGCTCCCGGCCCGATCTTTCCGTCGATGGCACCATCGAACTGGAACGCCTCAACGACGTGGTTTACGTGGGTCGCCCCGCCTTCGGGCAGGAAAAGAGCGTCGTCGGCATCTTCAAGACCAACGGCGACAAGCTGACCTCCACCGAAGCCACCCGCGTCCAGGTCCAGCTCGGTCGCAGCTCCGTCAACACCATCGAGATCGTCAGCGGCCTCCAGCCCGGCGACTACGTCATCCTTTCCGACACCTCCCCCTACGACTCCAACAACCGCATCCGGCTCAATTGATTTTCGAATCCTGATTCTCGATCTTCGGCCCCAGCCTCACCCATTCCCCGCCATGTTCGCCTCCGTCCTGATTCTTTCCCTCCTGACGCTGCTCGTCGCCACTGACGGCAGTTCCACCAAGGAGCGCTGAAATCCCGTAACTTTTTCCCATTTCGCGGTGTTATCACCCCAATCCGCCCTGCCCAAAATCCTAAATCGAGAATCTAAAATCAAAAATCCCATGTCCGACCAACCCTCCCTCATCAAACTCGAAGGTGTCACCAAGGTCTTCCTCACCGACGAGGTCGAGACGCACGCGCTCTCCGGCATCCACATGGATATCCGCAAGGGCGAATACGTCTCCATCGCGGGCCCCTCGGGCTGCGGCAAGTCCACCCTGCTCTCCATCCTCGGCCTGCTCGATACGCCGACCGACGGCACCTACATCCTCAATGGCCGGCCGGTCCAGGGCCTGACGCTCCCCGAGCGCGCCCGCATCCGCAACCGCGAGATCGGTTTCATTTTCCAGTCCTTCAATCTCATCGGCGACCTCACGGTTTACGAAAACGTCGAGCTGCCCCTCACCTACCGCGGCATGCCCGCCGCCGAGCGCAAGACCCGCGTCACCGAGGCCCTCGAGAAAGTCGGCATGGGCCATCGCGCCAAGCACCTGCCTTCGCAGCTCTCCGGCGGTCAACAGCAGCGCGTCGCGGTCGCCCGCGCCCTCGCCGGCTCGCCCGCCGTCCTCCTCGCCGACGAACCGACGGGCAACCTCGACTCCAAGAACGGAGACGCCGTGATGGAACTGCTTCATTCCCTCCACAAATCCGGCTCGACCATCGTCATGGTGACGCACGACGTCCGTTTTGCCCGGCATGCCGAGCGAACCATCCACGTTTTCGACGGCCGCGTGGTCGAGGAACAGATGGAATCGGATCCCACCCGGGCGTGACGCCCGTGAAACAACAGGTAGCAGGGACCAAGTAACAGGAACGGCGCCCGGCGGCTCTCTCTTGCTGCCTGTTCCCTGATACCTCGCAGTGCCACCCCCCATGCGCTTTGCCCTCCGCTCGTTGCTCAAGACCCCGGGCTTCACGGTGATCGCGCTGATCACCCTGGCGTTGGGAATCGGGGTCAACACCTCGATGTATTCGTTGATGAATACATTGCTGTTTGCCTCCGCGCCGTTTCCCCATCCGGAATCGATCGTCGGTGTCAACGGCCAGACCCCGCAAGCGGAGTTCCTCGGCCTTTCGGTGACCGAGGTGCGGGAAATCCAGGAGCATCCCGCGAAGGCTTTTTCGATCCTGGCCATGCGCACCGGCACGCTGGAGGCCGTGACGTTTCCCGGGGCCCTGCCGGAACAAGTGCAGGGCACCGCGGCGGAGGCGGAATTGTTCCGCCTGCTGGAAACGCCGCCGCTGCTGGGCCGCACGTTCACGGCCGAGGAATGCGTCGCCGGCCGCGACACCGTGGTGCTTCTCACCGAGCGGTTGTGGCGCGAAAAATTCGCGGCGCGACCCGATGCGGTCGGCCAGACCGTCCGGATCAACGGTCGGGTATTCACGATCATTGGCGTCCTGCCGGATACGTACTCGACGATGTTCATCTTCGGGGAAACCCGCTTTTTCCGCCCGCTCGTCCCGTCGGAGGCACAAGTCACGGGCCGGGACCGCCGCGAGTTCGCCGTCCTCGGCCGGCTCGCGCCGGGCATCTCCATTCCGCAGGCCCTGGCGCTGACCGCCCCGCTGACGGAACGCTGGGTCAAGGACTTTTCCACCCTCTATCCCGCCCAATACCATCTCCGCCTGCAACTCGCCGGCCGCGTCGGCGGCAACGCCAACGTCACGATCCTCACCCTCCAACTGGGACTGGCCGCTGCGATCCTGGCCATTGCCTGCGCCAATCTCGCCAACCTGCAAATGGCACGGGCCATTGCGCGCGTCCGCGACCTCGCGATCCGGTCCGCCCTCGGCGCCGGCCGCTGGGATCTGATCAAGCAGCAGCTCGCGGAGTCACTGCTCCTTTCCGCGGTGGGGGGCGGGTTGGGCCTGATGGTCGCCCGCTGGGGCAACGATCTCATCGGGCGCAATATCCGGCTGGGGCTGACGTCGACCTTGGAGATGCCGATCGACGGCCCGGTCCTCCTGTTCACCGCGGTCGTCTCAATCCTCGCCGGCATCGGCTTCGGCCTCGTGCCGGCCATCCTCGCCTCACGCACCGACGTCAACGAGACGCTCAAACAGCAGGGCCGCGGGTCCACGGGCGGTCGCAGCCAGGGCTGGATCCGGCGCGTGCTTGTCATTGGCCAGGTCGCCTTGTCCCTCACGCTGCTCTCCGTGGCCGGCATGATGATCCAAGGGCTCGACCGAACCATTAACTTCCGGCCGGATTGGGACAGCGAAAAAATCCTTACCGCCAACATCCAGATCGAAGAGGCTTCGTACACGGTCGAACAGCGCCGTGTCTTCTACGACAAGATCCTGGCCGGGCTGGAGCGCATCCCCGGCGTGGAAGCCGCGACGGTCGCGAATCGCTTTCCCACCGGCCAGGGCGGCGGGCCCAACGACATCTTCGCGGAGGGCCAGGACTCGACGGCGAAGGAACTGCCCAAGGCCATGAATTACCTGGTGACGCCCGGCTTCTTCAAGACGCTCGGCATCCGCCTGCTGCAGGGCCGGACGTTTGCCCCTTCGGTGACCGCCGACTCGCCCGAGCAGGTCGTGATCAACCAGTCCCTGGCGGAGCATTTCTGGCCCAAGGAAAGCCCGTTGGGCAAGCGGCTCGGCTCCCGGGCGGGCAACGGCACGGTGACGTTGCGCGAAGTCATCGGGGTCGTCGCCGACGCCGACGATGCGATCAAATTCCAGGAACCGCAGACGCGCATGCAGTACTATACGACGCTGACGCACCAGCCGTGGGCGTGGTTTCAGGTCGCCGTCCGCGGCGAGAACCCGGCGCACTTTGGCCAGGACCTGCGGCGCGCCGTGGCCGAGGCCTCGCCGGACGTGGCGGCGCGCTTCGTCTGGACGCTCGAGGACATGCGCGACCAATTCCTGCACAACCTGATTGTCATTAACGGCGTCCTCATCGCCTTCGCCCTGCTTGGCCTGGCGCTCGCAGGCATCGGGTTGTACGGCATCGTCGCGAATAACGTGAACCAGCGCATGACGGAATTCGGCATTCGCATGGCGCTCGGCGCCAGCGGCACGGACGTGCTGCGCATCGTCCTGCGCCAGAGCATCACCCTCACCGTCATTGGGCTCGCCCTTGGCGTGGTTGGCTCCGTTGCGCTCGGCATCGCCCTGCGCCAGGGACTCGGCCCGCTCATCGCCCAAAACCAGCTCATCCTCGCCGGCACCACCGTGGTCATCTTTGTTGTCGCCCTGTTCGCCGCGTGGCTGCCCGCCCGGCGGGCGCTGCAGGCGGACCCCGTCGCCGCCCTGCACGCGGAATAGCGACCCAGTAGCGAACAGCGAGTAGTGAGCATCTGGAATCCCGCCTTCTACCCGCTGCCACCACCCCCGCTACTTTAATGAAGTTCGCCTTCCGCTCCCTCCTCAAGTCGCCCGGATTCACCATCGTTGCGCTCCTGACGCTCGCCTTGGGGATCGGGGTGAACACTTCGATGTTCAGCCTGGTGAACGCGCTGCTTTTCCGCGCCGCGCCCTTCGTCGAGCCCGACCGGCTCGCCATGTTCAACCGCGTCACGCCCCAGGGCCGCGACAATGATTTTTCCGCGACCGAGCTGCGCGAGATAAGGGAGAAATCCACCGCCTTCTCGAGCCAGTTCACCTTCACCCGCGACTTTTCCGCCGTCGCCGAGCCGGGCCAGCCCGCCGAACGCCTCGACGGCATCCTCGCCGACGCGGGCATGTTCGGCACGCTCGGCGCGCAACCCCAACTCGGACGACCCTTCGCCGCCGAGGAGACCCAGCCGGGAAAGGACCAGGTTGTCATCCTCGCCCATAGTTACTGGCAACAGCGCTATGGAGGCAACCCGGACGTCCTCGGCAAGGTCCTCCGCATCGATGGCGACCCGCACACGATCATCGGCGTCATGCCGGCGGAATTCGAATACCGCTTTCTCTGGGGCGACGCGAACTTCTGGCGCCCGCTCGCGTTCACGCCCGAACAGCTCAAGAGCCGCACCTATCGGGTCTTTTCGCTCGTCGGCCGGCTCAAGCCCGGCGTCACGCCGGTCCAGGCCGCGGCTGAACTCGCGCCACTCGCCGCCGTGCAGCAAAAGCAGTTTCCGCAGGACTACGCCGGCCTGCGCTACGAGGCGCTCGTGCTCCACGAGGCGCTGATGGACGTCGAAAGCCGGCAGATCGTCTGGATGCTGCTCAGCTTGTCCGGATTCGTCCTGCTCATCGCCTGCGCCAACCTGGCGAATCTCCAGCTCGCGCGCGCCACGGTGTCGGTCCGCGAATTCGCCATCCGGGCCGCGCTCGGCGCCTCCCGGGCCCGGCTGATCGGCCAGCAGTTGACGGAATGCATCCTCCTTTCGACCGTGGGCGGCGGACTCGGCCTGCTGCTCGCGCTGTGGGTCAACAGCCTCCTCGAGGCGAGCATTCGCATCGGCAACAAGGGTGGCGGGCTCGAGCTGCCGATCGATGGCCGGGTACTCGCGCTCACCGCGATCGGGGCCGTCCTGACGGGCGTCATCTTCGGCATCGTGCCCGCCTGGTTTGCCTCCCGGACGGATGTCGTGACCTCCCTCAAGTCCCAATCGCGCGGTTCCACCTCCGGACGCAGCCAGCATCGCATGCGCCACGCCCTCGTCGTGGCCGAGGTCACGCTGGCCCTGGTCCTGCTCGGCGGGGCCGGCATGATGCAGCGTGGTTTCACCCGGCTGCTCGGCAAGGATCCCGGCTGGGACACCGCGCGCATCCTCACCGGCGTGTTTCCCATGCCGGAGAAGCGCTACGAGACGCCCGAGAAGCGACTGGAATTTTATCGGAGCATCGAACGCCGGCTTGCGACGCTGCCGGGTGTGCAGGGCGTCGCCCTCGCGACCACCTTGCCGCTCTGGCACTATGGCAACACGCGCCAGATCACCACCGAGGCGCTCAGCAACAGCGATCCCGCCAAGCTGCCGCAGGCCAGCCGCATCATGGTCACGTCGGGCTACTTCGAGACCATGGGCATCCGGGTGCTCGAGGGCCGGACTTTCGCCGCCGACATCAAGCCGGGCGACCCCGAGCAGGTGGTGGTCAACGAGGCCCTCGCCCGCCAGTTCTGGCCGGGTGAAAGCGCCCTCGGCAAGCGCCTCGGCTCCGTGGGCAACGAGAAGACCACCTGGGCCGAAGTCATCGGCGTGGTCCGCAACGTGGAGTCCGCCGCTGCCTTCACCAATCCGACCACGCCTTACCATGTCTACCGCTCCGTCGTGCATGAACCTTGGACCTGGATCCGGTTCGTCGTGCGCAGCGAGAATCCCGGCCAGCTCGTCGAGAGTGTCCGTCGGGCCGTTGCGGAGGTTGATCCCGACCTGCCGGCGGACCAGTTGCTCACAGTCGCCCAGTTTGTCGATCGCCAGCAGCACAACCTCGTCATTGTCGCCGACCTGTTGGGTGGATTTGCGCTCCTCGGCCTCGTGCTGGCGTCGGTGGGCCTCTATGGCGTCATTTCCAACATCGTTGCCCAGCGCACCGGCGAGTTCGGCGTCCGGCTCGCGCTCGGCGCCCAACCGTCCGACGTCCTCCAATTGGTGCTGCGCCATGGGTTGATGCTCACGGCGATCGGGCTGGTCCTGGGCGTGGCCGGGGCGTACGGGCTCGGCCAGTTACTCGCGTCCATCATGCCCCGCATCGTCGCCATCGAACCGCTCACCCTCGCGGGCACCGCCGTGCTCCTGTTCGCGGTGGCCGCCTGCGCCTGCTGGATCCCCGCCCGCCGGGCGACGAAGGTGGATCCGCTCGAGGCGCTGCGCGCCGAGTAGGGAATCGTGAAAACTGAAAATCTTGAAATCAGTAATCTTGAAATCGGTCCCTCAAGGCTGTCGCTGAAATTTCACGCTTAGAGATTTCACGATTTTCAGTTTTCACGATTCCCCTCCACGCATGAAATTCGCCTTCCGCTCCCTCCTCAAGTCGCCCGGCTACACGATCGTCGCCCTCATCACCCTTGCCCTCGGCATCGGGGTGAACACGTCGATGTTCAGCGTGGTCGACACGCTGCTCTTCCGTTCGGCCCCCTATCCCCATGCCGAACAGCTCGTCATGCTGCACGGGGCCAAGCGGGGCGACACCCAGCGCTTCTTTTCCGCCCAGGAGATTGCCGAGATCGAGCCCGCCGCCACGGGCTTCAGTTCGCTGCTCACGCTGGGTCACGCCATGTATTCCATGGTCGACGGTGATCGGCCAGCCGAACGCATCCATGGCGTCGTCCTGTCGCGGGGGATGGGCGACGTGTTTGGCATCCCACCCCTGCTCGGGCGGGCCTTTGCGCCCGAGGAATTCCTGCCGGGCAAGAACCAGGTCGTCCTCCTCAACGAGTCCTACTGGCTGGCGCGCTTTGGCGGCGATCCCGCCGTGATCGGCCGCACTCTCCGGCTGGACGGCGAGGCGGTCACGATCATCGGCGTCATGCCCCTGCGCTTCGACTACAAGTTCCTTTGGGGCAATGTCGCCCTGATCCGCCCGCTCAACTACACCAGCGACCAGCGCGCCTACCGCGGCTACTCGAGCTTCCAGCTCATCGGCCGCCTTGCGCCCGGCGTAACGGCGGCCGATGCCGTCGCGCGGCTCGCCCCGGTTGCCGCCGCCCAGGAAAAGGCGTTTCCGCAGGACTATCCCGGGATGAATTACCGGGCGATTCCGCTGCACGAGACCACCATGGACAATGTCGGCCGCAGCATCAGCTGGTTGCTGCTCGGGCTCTCGGGTTTCGTCCTCCTGATCTGCTGCGCCAACCTCGCCAATCTCCAGCTCGCCCGCGCCACGGCCTCGGCCCGCGAATTCGCCATCCGCGCCGCGCTCGGCGCCTCCCGCTCGCGCCTGGTCGTCCAGCAGCTCAACGAGTGCATCCTGCTTTCCCTGGCCGGCGGGGCGCTCGGCATCGTGGTTGCCCTCTGGATCAACAGCCTGCTGGAGCGCAGCATCCTCATCGACGGCGCGACCGGCTTGCACGTCACCCTTGACGCCGCGGTGCTCGGCATCGCCGTCCTCGTCTCCCTGCTCACGGGCGTCGCCTTCGGGGTCGTGCCCGCGCTGTTCGCCGCCCGCAGCGATGTCAACAGCACTCTCAAATCGCAGTCCCGTGGCTCGACCACCGGCCGCGGCCACAATGTCATGCGGCACGGCCTCATCGTGGCCGAGATCGCCCTGGCGCTCGTGTTGCTCGGCGGTGCCGCGATCATGAACCGCGGCTTCGACCGCCTGCTGGAGCGCAACCCCGGCTGGGACACGGACCGCATCCTCACCGGCATCATCAACCTGCCCGAAAACCGCTTCGACAACGCCAAGCGCCTGGCATTCTTCCGCCAGCTCGAGGACAAGCTCAACACCCTGCCCGGCGTGGAAAAGGCCGCCCTGTCCAACACGCTGCCCCTCTTCCCGGGTTTCTCGGACAAGCCGGTGTTCACCGACGCCCCGGGCGCCAATTCCGCCGGCAGCAATCCCACGGCCTCGCACATCCTGATCACGCCGGACTACTTCGCCACGCTCGGCATCCCGCTGCTCGACGGCCGGCTTTTCCCCGCCGATATCACCGCCGACGGCCCGCAGTACATCCTCGTCAACGAGGCCCTCGCCCGCCGGTTCTGGCCGGGCAAAAACGCGATTGGCCAGCGTCTCGGGGTAAACGAAAACAACACGACCGTTTGGCGCGAGGTCATCGGCGTCGTTGGCAACACCGAGCCCGCCGCCAGCATCACCAATCCCGCCACCCCGTTCCAGGTCTTCCGCCCGCTCCGGCAGGAGCCCTGGTCCACCGTCGACTTCATCGTGCGCAGCCCGCAACCCATGGCGCTTCTCGAGACCGTCCGGCGCGCGATCACCTCGATCGACGCGGACCTCGCCGCCGACCAGATCGGCACCGTCGTCCAGACCCGCGATCGCACCCAGCACAACCTCATCGTTGTCGGCCATATGCTGGCGGGCTTCGCCGTGCTCGGCCTGGCCCTCGCTTCCATCGGCGTCTATGGCGTCATCTCCCACCTCGTCGCGCAGCGCAGCGGCGAGTTCGGCATCCGCCTCGCCCTCGGCGCCCTCCCGCGCGACATCCTCGCCGATGTGCTGCTCCGCGGCCTCAAACTGTGCGCCATCGGCCTCGCCCTGGGGCTGGCGGGCGCCTATGGGCTGGGCCGTTTCCTGGCGTCGTTCATGCACCGGCTGGCGGCCTCCGACCCGCTCGCCATCGCCGGCTCCGCACTGGTCCTCTTCGCCGTCACCGTGGTGGCCTGCTGGATTCCGGCAAGGAGGGCGACCAAGGTCGATCCGCTGGAGGCCTTGCGGGCTGAATAGAGCATGCGGCGGAGGCTCAACCGGGAATCCGCCACCTTCCTGCCTTCCAACCCGCTTCATCCTTCGCCTCCCATATTCGCATGCTTTCCGACCTTCGCCAAGCCTGCCGGGTCCTGACCAAGGCGCCGGGCTTCTCGCTCGTCATCATCGGCTCGCTGGCCCTCGGAATCGGCGCGAACACGGTGGTGTTCAGCTGGCTCAGGTCGGCGGTCTTTCAGCCCCTGCCGGGCGTGGCCGCGCCCGTGGTGCTGCTGGAAACCAAGGACGACACCGGCAACTACACCGACACGTCATGGCTCGAATACAACGACTTGCCCGCCTTGCTGCCCTCCTTCGCCGCCATCGCAGCCCAGCGGATCCGGGCGCTTAATGTCGGCGACGCGGGCCGCGATGGCCGGATTTTCGCGGAGATGGTCTCCGGCAACTTCTTTTCGGTGCTCGGCCAGACGCCCCGGCTGGGCCGCTTTTTCCAGGACGGCGAAGTCACCGCGCCGGGCTCGGCGGCGGTGGCGGTGATCGGCTACGATTTCTGGCAGCGTTATTTCGCGGGTTCGAGCGACGCGATCGGCCGGCAACTTCGGCTCAACGGCCACGCCTTCACCGTCATTGGGGTGGCGCCCGAGGGATTCCGCGGCGGCTACAACCATCTCGCCTTCGACGTTTATCTCCCGTTCACCATGACTCCCGAGGTGATCCCGGCGTCTTCCGAACTCCGGCATCGGCACAATCGGTCCTGCAACCTGCTCGCCCGGCTGACCCCCGGCGTCACGCTGGCGCAGGTCCGGACGGAGCTCGCCAATGCCGCGCGGCACCTCATCGCCACCTATCCGGAAACGAACCGCGGCCTCCGCTATGAACTGCTGCCGCTCTGGCGCTCGCCGCGCGGCGGTGACACGGTTGTGACCGCCCTCGCCACCCTGCAGATTTTCGCCGTGCTGATCCTGATCGTCGTTTGCGCCAACACGGCGAACCTCCTCCTCGCCCGCGCCAGCACACGCCGGCGCGAGATTGGCGTGCGACTCGCGGTGGGCGCGGGACCCGGCCAAATCGTCACCCAGCTTTTGCTGGAAAGCGTTTGCGTCGCCCTGCCCGGCGCGGCGGCGGGCCTGGTTGTGGCCCTCTGGGGCATCGACGCGCTCGGCCGAATTCCGCTGCCGGGCAATCTGCCCATCCGGCTCGCGCCCGAGCTGGACTGGACTAGCGTCGCCTTCGCGGGCGGGCTCGCGGTGGCCTGCGGCCTGGCCTTTGGCCTCGCCCCCGCGATGCAGCTCGCGCGCGGGGACGTCATCCAATCGCTGCGCGGCGGACCCGGCAGCCTCGGCGGACGCAGCCGCCTGCGCGACCTCCTCATCGGGCTTGAGGTCACGGTTGCGCTCGTCGTCCTCATCCTCGCGGGCCTTTTCCTTAAAAGCTTTCGCAACGCCCATCTGGTTTCGCCGGGGTTCGATCCGGGCCGCGTGATGCTGGTCTCCCTCGATCTCGGCGGCCGGGGTTACACGGGCCGGACCGGCGGCGCACTGCTCGATGACCTGCTCCAACGCCTGGCGAGCCTGCCGGGCGTCGACCATGCGGCGGCAGCCAACTATGTGCCGCTCGATGTCCGCGGGATTCCCACCGGCGTGATTTCCATCGAGGGAAAGGAATTCGATCCCAACCGGAAGATCCTCTACTCCCACGTCACTCCGGACTATTTCGCCAGTTTGGGAATTCCCCTCCTCGCGGGCGAGGACCTGTCGCCGCGCGCCCGCACCGACCTGCCGAGGGATGCGGTCATCAGCGACGAGATGGCGCGGCGGTATTGGCCGGGCGAGAATCCCGTCGGCCACCGGTTCGAAGTCGACGGCAGCGACTATGTCATCAAGGGCGTCGCCCAGACGCCCAAGCTCCAGAAAATGGCCGAATCGCCGCGACCGGCCGCCTGGCTCAGCATGCGCGACCAGTTTGTCTCCGTCCCGACCCTGTACGTGCATGTTAACCAGGGCGACCCGGCGGCCCTGCTGCCCGGCATCCGCGAAACCGTCCGGCAGCTCGACGCCGAACTCCCCATCCTCGACGCGCGCACCCTGGGCCAGCATGTCGACCACAGCCTGTTCTTCCAGCGCGTGCCCGCGCATATGCTGGCCGTGCTGGGCCCGCTGGCGCTCGCTCTCGCCGCCATCGGGCTCTACGCGGTGCTCGCCTATGCCGTCGCACAGCGCACCCAGGAGATCGGTGTGCGTCTGAGTTTGGGCGCGACCCCCGAATCCGTCGTCCGCACCATGATGTGGCAGGGCATGCGCGTCGTATTGGTTGCGGCGGCTGTCGGCTGGCTGATCGCCTTGGGAGCCGGCTGGTACCTGCGCGACCGTCTGGTCGCTGTCCCGCTGGGAGATCCCGTCATCTACGCCGGTATCCCTGCCTTGCTCCTCGCCGTGGCGTCCCTGGCCTGCTGGCTGCCGGCGCGGCGGGCAACGAAAGTCGATCCACTGGTGGCACTCCGCGCCGAATAGCTGGCAATCGCGATCTCGCGGTCTTTTGAAGTGGTTGGGAAGCGACCCCGGCGTCTCCTGGGCGCCAGTGGCGGAATTCCATTCGCGGGACGGAGCTTTTCCGTTTATAAGGCTGGCGCCGCAGGTCCCCGGCAGCTCCCAACTGCCCATCTGTTTCCGGGCACGCCAGTTATGCCATCCGCTTCCCGCTGGCACGCGGCATGCAATAAGATCCACCCGAGAGCCATTCCACGCTGGTTCGATGCAAACTCGAAACAGCCATGAACGATCTCCGCTTCGCCGTCCGGCAGCTCCTCAAGTCCCCCGGTTTCACGCTCGTCGCCGTCCTTTCCCTCGCCTTGGGAATCGGTGCCACGGCCACCGTGCTCTGTTGGATGCGCCATCTGGTCCTCCAGCCGCTCGCCGGTGTCGCCGACCAGGAGGAACTCGTCATGTTGGTGTCCAACCAGGGCGGCGGCAATGTCTCGGTTCCCGATTTGCAGGACTTCGTCGCCCAAAGCGGGGTGTTCGCCGGTGCGCTCGTGTCCATGCCCAGCCATGCCTCGCTCTCCGTCGACCACCAGGCCGGCTGGATCAATGCGCAGATCATTTCGGCCAACGCCTTCGATTTGCTCGGGGTCAAACCGATCCTCGGCCGCGCGTTTCGACCCGAGGAAGACCGCACGCCGGGCGGCAATCCCGTGCTCATCATCAGCGAACGGCTGTGGCGCCGCCGATTCAAGGGCGATGCCGGCGTGATCGGCCGGGTCGTCGACCTCAACCGCCATGCCTTCACCATCATCGGCGTCGCGCCGGCGTCTTTCCCGGGGACGATGGCGCCGTCGATCACCGACGCCTGGGCACCGTCCTCGATGATCTGGGAGGTGCGCAACCAAGCCACGGGTTTCCTGGATCAGCGTCCGTGGCGCGGCTGGCTCAACCTGGCGCGGCTGCGGCCGGGGGTTTCCCTGGCCGAGGCGCGCGCGGCGGTCGAATCCGTCAACGCGCGCCTGACGGCGGACCATCCGGATACCAATCGTGACATCCACCATCGCGTCGTCCCGCTGGCGGAATGCCCCTGGAGTGCCGCGACCATCGTCGGCCCCGTTTTCCGGCTGCTGCTGGTCGTCTGCGCCGGCGTGTTGCTGATTGTCGCGGCCAATGTCGCCAACCTCCTGCTGGCGCGGGCCGTGGGGCGGCGGAAGGAAATCGCCATCCGCCTCGCCGCCGGCGCCAGCCGGGCCCGGCTGCTCCGTCAACTGCTCATCGAAAGTCTCGTCCTCGCGGTGCTGGGCGGGGCCGGCGGCGTGCTGCTCGCCGGTTGGATGATCGATGCCCTGCCCTTCCTGTTGCCCGAACCCGCCCCGGACCTCGTGCTGGATTTCTCCCTCGACGGCATGGTCATCGGTCTCGTGGTCGCGCTCACGCTGGGGACCGGGGTGCTGTTCGGGTTGCTGCCCGCCTGGCAGGCCTCGCGCGCCGACGTCAACGAGGCGCTGAAGGAAAGCGGGCGCGGCTCCTCGGGCGGCGCGGCCAGCCACCGGGCGCGCCGGCTGTTGGTGGTCGCCGAGGTCGCCCTCGCCCTCGTGCTCCTGGCCGGCGCCGGCCTGTGCCTCAAGGGACTTGCCCGGGCCCGGCAACTCGACCTCGGTTTCAATCCGGACCACGTCCTCACGGCCGGCCTGCAAATCGGCATGAATGGCTACACGCGCGAAACCGGGCCGGCCTTCTACCGGCAGCTCCGGGACCGCCTCGCGACCTTGCCCGGCGTGGAACACGCCGCGCTCGCCAGCTGGTTTCCCCTCGGCTTGGCCGGCTGCAAGGGCACCGGCGTGCGGGTCGATGGCTACACTCGGCCGGCGGGCGAGGATGCGACCTACGAATACGCCATCGTGTCCCCGAGCTATTTCGCGGCGATGCGCATTTCCCTGTTGGCGGGTCGCGACTTCACGGACCAGGACGATGCCTCGTCCCCCGGAGTTGCCATCGTCAACGAGGCCTTCGCCCGGCGGTTCTGGCCGGGGCAGGATCCCATCGGGCGCAAGTTCCGCAGCGGCGGCCGCGAACGGACCATCGTCGGCCTGGCGCGGACTGGCCGGTACAACCGCCTGGATGAACCGGCCTCCTGCTTCCTTTACCTTCCCTATCAACAGGGTGTGCCCGACCTGGACCTCGAGCTTTGTGTGCGCTTCAAGGCCCCGCAGCCCGGACAGGGCGGAGCCGGGTCGGATGCGGCTGCCTTTGCCAAGGATCTCCGGCGAACCGTCGCGCAGCTCGATCCCGGCGTGGACCTGGTGGACGTCAGGCCCCTCCGCGCCCGGCTCGAGGCCATTTTCTTCGCCCAACGCATGGCGTCGCTGTTGCTGACCCTGCTTGGTGTACTCGCCCTCACGCTGGCTTCCATGGGGGTCTACGCGGTCATGGCCTGCATGGTTGGCCAGCGCACCCAGGAGTTCGGTGTGCGGCTCGCCCTCGGCGCCGCGCCGCGCCAGGTGTTGTGGCTGGTGCTCCGACAGGGCCTCGGGCTCGCGGCAGCCGGGATCGCTGGCGGCCTGTTACTCACCGCGGCCGTCACGCGCCTCCTGGCTTCATTCCTCCACGGGGTGCACCCGCTCGACCCCGTCGTCCTCGGCGCCGTGGCGCTGCTGCTCGTCGTGGTCGCGCTGATTGCCTGCTGGCTGCCCGCCCGGCGCGCGACGCTCGTCGATCCCATGGTGGCCCTGCGGGCGGAGTGATTTCCAACCGGGCAGGACATGACCTCCTGCCGCAATGCTTCGAATGACCTCCATTCAACCTTCTCCTAACCGGTCCACCCGACCGTGGCCGCCTTGCCTGCCACCCCGCCCTCCTGCAAATTAACCCAAGCCCGAGAGCCAATCCACGCTGGTTCGATTTCAACTCGAAACAGCCATGCACGACCTGCGCTTCGCCGTCCGGCAGCTCCTGAAGACACCCGGGTTCACGCTCGTCGCCGTGCTCACCCTGGCGCTGGGCATTGGCGCCAACACCGCCATCTTCAGCATCGTCAATGCCTTGTTGCTGCGGCCGCTGCCCTATCGCGACGCCGGCCGCCTGGTGCAGGTGGCCGAGTTGCCCAACGGCGGCGGCTTCGGCGCGACTGACGGTGGTGTCTTCACGGACTGGGAAAGCCAGACGACCCAACTCGAGGCAATCGCCGCCCAGCATGCCGTGAACAAGAACTTCACGAGCGACGGCGACGTCGCCCAGTTGAGCGGCATTGAGGTTTCCGCCCGTTACCTCTCGGTGCTGGGAATCAAGCCGGTGTTGGGCCGCGATTTTGCGCCGGAAGAGGACGCCCCGGGTGGCAACCGGCACGTCATCATCCTCACCCACGAACTGTGGCAGTCGCGCTTCGGTGGCGATCCCGCCGTGCTCGGCCGTGCCCTCGCGATCGATGGCGACAGCTTCACCGTGATCGGCGTCCTCCCGCCGCGGGCCTTGATCAACCCGACCGTGCTCTTCCTTACGCCGGCGACGATTCGTGCCGACGCCTACAAACTGGTCCGCAACTACAACTACGTCTGCTTCGTCATCGGCCGGCTTAAGCCCGGCGCGACGATCGAGGGAGCGACGGCGGAGCTCGTCACCGCGCGCGCCGCGATCAACTCCCAGTATCCGGCCTTCAAGCAAAACTGGTCCGTCGGCATCCGCTCCCTGCAGGAGGCGTTTTTCGGCAACTCGCGGCCCTTCGCGCTCACCCTGCTCGCCGCGGTGGGTGCGATCCTGCTCATCGCGTGCGCCAATGTCGCCAACCTGCTGCTCGCCCGGGCCGCGTCCCGTCAGGGCGAGATCGCCATGCGCATCGCACTGGGCGCGTCGACAGGCCGGATCGTGCGCCAGTTGATGACCGAGAGCATGTTGCTCGCGGTCGCGGGCGGGCTGGCAGGAACGCTGTTCGGCGCCTGGGCGATCGAGCCGCTGAAGATCTTCACGCAGCTGAGCGCGCGGGCGCCCGGCCTCGTCGTCGACCTCGATGCGCGGGTTTTTGCCTTCACGCTGGGCGCGACCGTGCTGACGGGCATGATCTTCGGCCTGATCCCCGCCCTCAGCACGGCCCGGCCCAACATCAACCAGGGCATCAGCGAGGCTACGCGCGGCTCGAGTTCAGCCGGGCGGCGGCGGGCCCAGTCCTTCCTCATCGTGGCGGAAACCGCGCTGACCGTCGTCCTGCTGGCCTGCGCCGGCCTGCTGTTGCGCAGTTTCCAACGCGCCTTCGACGCCGACGCCGGCTTCGACCGCGGCAACGTGCTCGTGTTCAGTGTCACCCAGCCCGGACGCAAGGCCCCGACGGTCGAACACCGCCTGCGGTTTGCGCAGGATATCCTGCGCCGCGTGGGCGAGGTGCCCGGCGTGGCGCACGTGGGCATCGCCTCGTCCACGCCGATGAACGGCCGGATCGGTTTTGGCGACTTCGTCAGCCGCGAGGACCAGCCCGCGACCCGCAACGACCTCAATGCCGGCTTTGACTCGGTCGACGGCGACTATTTCCAGGCGCTGCGGATTCCACTGCTGCGCGGGCGTTTCTTCACCGCGGCGGACAACAACGACCGGGCGCCCAGGGTGATGATCGTGAACGAGGCGCTCGCCCTGCGGCTGTTTCCGGACCGGGACCCGCTGGGGCAGCTGCTGCATTTCAAGAACGCCGCGTGGGAGATCGTCGGCGTGGTCGGCAGCGTCCGGCAGTTCCAGCTCGACGTGAACCCCGTCCCGCAGGTTTACCTGCCCGAGGTCCACTTCCCGTGGTCGACCACCGTCGTGGTGCGCACCCACGTGCCGCCGCTCACCCTGGCGGATGACATGCGCCGGGCCGTGCTCGCCGTCGACCCGGAACAGCCGATCGCGAATCTCACGTCGCTG
The DNA here is from genome assembly GCA_035549955.1 of Lacunisphaera sp. GTDB lineage: Bacteria > Verrucomicrobiota > Verrucomicrobiia > Opitutales > Opitutaceae > Lacunisphaera. Next base: position 17,713 of record DASZPS010000146.1, read on the forward strand.
GAGCAGGCCGTCGAGGCGTCGCTCCAAAACCGCCGGATCCTGCTCACTTTGATCGGCATTTTTGCCACAGTGGCGCTCGCGCTGGCGTGCCTCGGCATCTATGGCGTGATGGCCTACACCGTGGCGCAGCGCACCCGCGAGATCGGGATCCGCATCGCGCTCGGGGCGGAGCTGCGCCGCGTGGTCGCCCTCGTGCTCGGCGACGCGATGCAACTCGTCGGCCTCGGCCTGCTCATCGGGGTCGCGGCCACCTACGCCGCGAGCCGCCTGATCTCGGCGCAACTCTATGCGACCTCGGGCACCGATCCCGTGGTCCTCACGGCCGTTGCCCTGGTGCTGGCGACGGTCGCGCTGCTGGCCTGCTGGATTCCGGTCCGCCGGGCGGCGCGCGTGAACCCGGTCGAGGCGCTGCGTGCCGAGTGAGCATCCCGCCCACGATTGGATCCCGAACTTCCCCCATGAAACCATGAAAACTCCCGATCACACCACATCCCGCCGCCGATTCCTCAGGCAGGGCGCGCTGGCCGGCGGCAGCCTGCTCTTCCTGGCGGACCATGCCCGCGGGGCCGCCGAACCCGCGACAGACGCAACGAACGCCACGCTGGATACGATTCACCGGGCGCGGACAACGCACGGCAACTTCACGGCCCAGGAGATTCCGGAGGACGTCCTCCAGAAGATCATCCACGCCAGCCTGCGCGCGCCGGGCGCCTCGAACCTGCAAAACTACTCCATCATCGTCGTGCGCGAGCGTGACCGGATGAAGCACCTCTGCGGCTACGCCGGCAGCCGGGCGCTCGTCTACTGCATCGATTACAACCGCCTCACCGCCACCGCCGAGCACCTCGGCCATGCCTACAAACCGTACGGCCTCGACTCGCTCCTGATCGGCTGCGTCAACACGACCCTCGCCATCCAAAACGCCACGCTCGCCGCCCGCTCGCTGGGCGTCGACTACCTGGTCACCAACGGAGTTCACCGCGGCGACATGACTCGCGTGTGGAAAACGCTCGACCTGCCGGAATCGCTCTGCTTCCCGCTCGCCGCCGTCGTCCTCGGTTATCCCACCGAAGAGCCGAAGCATCAGCGCGGCCGGCTCAGCGGACCCGGCGTGGTGCATGAGAACACCTACCACCGGCTCACCCAGGTTGAATTGGATGCCCTGGTGGCCCAGCACGACGACCCGGCGCAAAACCTCCCGTTGAGCGACGAGTGGAAAAAAAGCGGCCACAAACACTACCTCGACTGGCTTTTCACGGCGTGGCTCGGACGCGGCGCCCCGCCCGCCGGCCAGGAATCGCAGGTGACGCGCCTGCTCAAGCGCAGCGGCTTCGTCGCCGCCGCCCCGTCCTGAGCGTCAGTCTTCCAGCCATCTTTCCATGCTCTCCGACCTCCGCTTCGCCCTCCGGCAGCTCATCACGGATCCAGGTTTTTCCGCCGGCGTGGTGCTCATGCTGGCGCTGGCGCCATTGCCGGCGGCCGCCCCCGGTGACGCCCCCGTCCTCAAGCCTGGGAGCTCGTTCGAACTTTCCTTCGCGGACGCCGATCTACCGCCGACGCTCTACACGATGACCCAAGGGACCGTCGTGACGCCAACCGTGACGGTTCGCCTGCCGGATGACTACACCCCGACCGGGGAATTTCCGGTGGTCGTCTACGTCCCGGGCAAAGACGGTGGCCCCCATGGCAATCCCTACAATGCCGAAGCCATCGCCGGCAAGGAGGGCTGGATCGCCGTGTCCCTGCCCCTCTTCAAGCAGTCCCTCGACCGCGATGAACCGAATGGCGGGATCATTGTGAGCTTCGAGGACTACCCGGTGCTGGCCCGGGCGTATCGCATCATGCTGGGTCGGTTGTTCGAGGCGGTGCCCAACATTGACCGCGCGCGCAGCGCGATGATCGGCTTTTCCAACGGCGCCATCGCCATCAGCGTGCTCGTCTCCCACCACGACGAGTTCATTCTCACGCACTTTCGCGCCTTCGGCCTCGTGGATCATGGCATGTTCCACCTGATGGATCTGCACAAGCACCGGACTCGCGGATGCCGGTTTCTGATCCTGGTCGGGGATCAGCCGGAAATGGGCCGCGAATTGAAGCTCCGCCAGGCCCGGCTGCAACAGGACGCGTGGGGGTTGGTCGGCGTGGACGTGACGTGCCGCGTCATGGAAAACACCGGGCACGAATTCAACGAGCCGCAGATGGCAATGGTGCAGGACTGGCTGCGCCGGGGCGCGGTGAGCGCCGCCACCCCGCCGGTCGCAACGGGCCGACCATCCCCCTGAGGCTGCCATGCTCACCAGCGCGTTCATCGGCACCCAACGCCACCTTTCCCAACCCTTCGCAACATGAAGAACGATTTGAAGTTCGCACTTCGGGGTCTCGCCAAGTCTCCCGGGTTCACCCTCGTCGCCATTCTCTCCCTCGCCCTCGGCATCGGCGCCAACGCCACGGTGCTCACCTGGATCGAGAACCTGGTCATGCGGCCGCTGCCGGGCGTCGCGCGCCAGGAGGACCTCGTGATCATCACGACGAGCCAGTCGGGCCGGATGTGGGACACCGTCTCGCTGCCTGATATCCGCGATATCGCGACCCAGTCCGACATCTTCGCCGGGGTCTGTGGCTCGCAGCAAACCCCCGCGTCTTTCACCGCCGATGACCGTAACGAGTGGCTCTACGGCCAGATCGTCACCGCCAATTTCTTCAACGTCCTGGGTGTCGCGCCCATCCTCGGCCGGACTTTCCAGCCAGAGGAAGACCTCAAGCCGGGCGGGCATCCCGTCCTGGTCATCAGCGAAAAACTCTGGCGCCGCCGTTTCGCCGGGAGCCCGACCGTCATCGGCAAATTCGTGGATCTCAACCGCCATGGCTTCACGATCATCGGCGTTGTGCCGGCGGCGTTCCAGGGCGACATCGCCGCGCTCCAGTGCGATTTCTGGGCGCCGGCCATGATGCACCGCGAGGTCGCCTATTCGGGCCTCGATCCCAACGCGATCCTGCAGCGCTATTCCCGCTGGCACCACACGTACGCCCGGCTCCAGCCCGGCGTCAGCGTCGCGCGGGCCCGCGCCGCGCTCGATGCCCTGTCCGTTCGGCTCGAACAGACCTATCCCGATACCAACCGCGACATCCGCCTGCATGCCTGGCCCCTGTGGCAGGCAACCTACGGCGCCCAGAAGATCTTCCGGCCGGTGTTCGGCCTGCTGCTGGCCGCGAGCCTTGGCGTCCTGCTGATCGTCACCGCAAACCTCGCGAGCCTGTTGCTGGCCCGGGCCGCGGCCCGTCGCCGGGAGATTGCCATCCGGCTCGCGGTGGGCGCCAGCCGGTTGCGGCTGATCCGGCAACTCCTCACCGAAAGCCTGCTGCTCGCGGTCGCGGGCGGCCTCGCCGGTCTGCTCCTGGCGCGCTGGCTCGTGAGCCTCGTGGGGTTCTTCACTCCGCCCACGCCGCACTTGCCCATCAACATCGCCCTGGAGGTCTCGTGGCGCACGCTTGGGCTCACGCTCCTCCTCACGCTCGCCGCCGGCGCCATTTTCGGCCTCGCCCCGGCCCTCCAATCGCTCCGCGCGCGCCTGACCGATGCGCTCAAGGACGGGGGCCGCACCGCCGGCAGCGGTTCCCACCAACGGGCCCGCAGCCTGCTCGTCGTGGCCGAGGTTGCGCTGGCGGTGGCCCTGCTCATCGGCGCCGGGCTCTGCTTCCAGGGCCTCCGGCAAGCCCGCCAGGTGGACCCCGGGCTCGATCCGCGCGGTGTGCTCCTCGCCAGTCTGCGCATCGGCATGAACGGTTACAATCGGGACACCGCCCCCGAGTTCTACCGCCAGCTTCGCCAGCGCATCGCCGTCCTGCCCGGGGTCGATTCCGTCGCCCTGGCCAATTGGTTTCCCCTCGGGTTCGAAGACACCGGCACGGGCAACATCGAGATTCCGGGCCGGCCCACGCGGACCGGCGAACTCCTCAATTTCCGGCTTGCCGTCATTTCGCCGGATTACTTCCGCACGCTGGGCATTCCGGTCGTCGCCGGCCGCGATTTCAACGAACGCGACAACCCGACGGCCCCGCGTGCCGTCATCGTCAACGAAACCTTCGCGCAGCGCTTCTGGCCCGGGCAGGAGGCCGTGGGACGCACCATCAAGATCGATGGCCGCGAGCGCACCATCGTGGGCGTCGTCAAGGCGGGGAAATACCGCGCGCTGAACGATCCGCCGGAGTGCTTCTACTACCTGCCCAATGACCAGGCCCGCTGGGCCCTCGATCTCGGCCTCTGCATCCGTTCGGCGACCGGCGCCGCGGACAACCCGCAGGTCCTGACCCGGCTGGTGCAGCGCGAAATCCACGCGCTCGATCCCAATGTCACGATCTGGGCCACCCTCCCGCTGGAAAACTATGTCCAGGCCGCGGCCATGACCCAACGCATCGCCTCGACGCTGCTCGCCGTGCTCAGCGCCGTCGCCTTGCTGCTGGCGGCGATGGGCGTGTACGCCGTCATGGCCTATGCCGTCAGCCAGCGCACCCAGGAATTTGGCGTGCGCATGGCCTTGGGCGCGAACGCGCGCCAGTTGCACTGGCAGGTCGTGCGCCGGGGCCTGGTGCTGGCGGCGACCGGCGCCGGCGTCGGCCTGCTGCTGGCCTTTGCGGTCAGCCGGCTGCTGACCAACTTCCTCTATGGCGTCAGCCCGTTCGATCCGGTGACCTTCACCGGCGTGCCGCTGTTGCTGGCGGCCATCGCCATCCTCGCCTGCTGGCTGCCCGCGCGCCGCGCCACCAAGGTGGATCCCATGACCGCGCTGCGCGCCGAATAGGAAATCGTGAAATCTAAAATCATGAAATCTCAGACCACGATCAACTGGCACCCCAATTACTGATTCTGGATTTCACGATTTTCAGTTTTCACGATTCCCCGCCCTTTCCCGGCCTTCCCCCCATGCTCTCCGATCTCCGGCTTGCTTTTCGCCAGTTCACCAAGGCCCCGCTCTTCACGCTGGTGGTGGTGCTGACCCTTGCCCTCGGCATTGGCGCCAACACCGCCATCTTCAGCATCGTCAATACCACGTTCCTGCGCGCCCTGCCCTATGCCGAGCCGGACCGGCTGATGAGTGTCAGCGAATCGAACCGCCAGTGGGAGAACATGTCGGTCTCGTACCCCAACTTCCTCGACTGGCAGGCCGGCCAGGATGTCTTTTCCTCCCTGGCGCTCTTCCGCACCGACGGCACGAAGCTCATGACCCCGGACGGCGCCGAACGAGTGCACGTTGCGTACGTCACGGGCGAGTTTTTTCCCGTGCTGGGGCTGCACTGCGCGCTCGGGCGCGATCTCGAGCCCGACGACGACCGCGTCGGCGCCGCCCCCGTCACCTGGCTCACCCATGCGCTCTGGCAGCGTAGCTTCGGCGGCAAGGCATACCTGGTGGGGCGCACGGTTGTCCTCGACGGCCAGGCCGTGACGGTGGCCGGAATCCTGCCCGCCGATTTCCGCTTCCACCGGGACGTGGACCTCTTCGTCCCGCTGGCTCCGTGCGCCGAGCGGATGTTCATGCTGCAGCGCGAGAATCACAACGGCACCTTCGGCCTCGGCCGGCTCAAGCCCGGCGTGACCGTCGAGGCGGCTCAGGCGCAAATGAAGGCCATCGCCGACCGCCTCGCGGCGCAATACCCGCAGGCCTGCGCCGGGATTTCCACCCGGGTCTCGCCGCTGCGCGAACGCTTCGCCGGCCAGGCCCGCAACAGCCTCCTGCTCCTCTCGGGTGCGGTCGGCATGATCCTGCTCATCGCCTGCGTGAACGTGGCGAACATGCTGCTGGCCCGGGCAGGCGCCCGCGAAAGGGAAATGGCCATCCGCAGCTCGCTCGGGGCCACCCGCGCCGACCTCTTTCGGCAGCTGCTGGCGGAGAGCCTGCTGTTCGCCGCCGCCGGCGGACTGCTGGGCCTGTTGCTGGCGGCGTGGGTTTATCAATTCGCCCAGCAGCTGGTGCCCTGGGAAATGCGCCTGATTTCCCCGGTCTCCGGCAGTTTCGATTTTCGCGTGCTGGGCTTCTCGGCCGCGGTCGCGATCGCCACGGGCCTGGGTTTCGGCCTGGCCCCGGCGTGGCAGTTGTCGCACACCAATCCGAACGACGCCCTGAAGAACACGCGTCGGACAATCACGACGATTTTCGGGCAATTTCACCTCAGCGACCTCCTGGTGGTGGCGCAAGTCGCGCTGGCCTTCACGCTCCTGGTCGGCGCCGGCCTGATGGTGCACAGCATGGTCGAGCTGTCGCGGGTTTCGCCGGGCATCATTCCGGCGCGGCTGCTCACCCTGCGGGTATCGCCGCCGGCAATGGAGGATTACCGCCGCGACCCGCTCGGCTACGTGCAATTTCACGAAAAGGTGCTCGCGGCCGTGCAACGCGAAGCGGGCGTCGAGAGCGCCGCGTTCGGTTCCTCCCTGCCGTTCACCTGGAACACCTCGAGCTCCCAGATCTTCCGCACCGACCGGCCGCCGCCGGCCCCGGGGGAATTTCCGACCGCCAATTCCCACGTGGTGACGCCGGACTATTTCCGCACCATGGGCATCCCGCTCCTGCGGGGCCACGGCTTCGACGGCCGCGAACCCCAGCCCGCGATGACTGCGATCCTCTCGCAGGAGACCATCGTGGAGCTGTACCGGAATCTCGAAATCCAATGTGTCGTCAGCCAGCGCATGGCCGAACTGCTGTGGCCGGGTGAGGAGGCGCTCGGCAAGCAGTTCCAGATGGGCGCACCGGCGATGCAACTCCCGCGCTTCCGGGTGGTCGGCATCGTGGGCAATACCACCCAGGACGGACTCGACCGCGGCGTGCCGCCGGAGTTCTACGCCACCATCCGCCAGTTTCCCGCGCCAATGTACCTGCACCTCGTGGTCCGCACCCGCCTCGAACCCGCGGCGCTCGTGGCCTCGCTGCGGTCGGCCATCAAGGCGGTCGCACCGCACGAACCGGTATTTGATGTCCGGGTGATGTCCGATCGCATCGCCGAGACGGTCTCCGACCGCCGGTTCAACATGGGGCTCTTCGTCTATTTCGGCGGGGTGGCCCTGATGCTGGCGGCCATCGGGTTGTACGGCGTGCTGGCCTTCAACGTCAGCCAGCGCACGCGCGAATTCGGCGTGCGCCTGGCCCTCGGCGCCAACCCGCGTCGCTTGCTGCTGCAAGTCGCCCGCCAAGGCCTGGTGCTGGCCGCCATCGGCGCCGCGCTTGGCCTCGTCATGGCCTTCGCGGTCACGCAACTGATGGCCCGGTTCCTTTACGGTGTGAGCCCCTTCGACGCCGTCACGTTCGCCGCCGTGCCGCTCGTCCTCGGCCTGGTGGCGCTCCTGGCCTGCTGGCTGCCCGCGCGCCGGGCGACGAAGGTGAATCCCATGGAGGCGCTGCGCGCGGAATAGGGAATCGTGAAATCATAAATCGTGAAATCGCTAATCTTGAAATTGCAGATGCGGACGACAGATTGTCCCGGCTCGAAGCAATTTAGGATTCTCGATGACCGATTTTCAGTTTTCACGATTCCCTGTCCGCCTGCTGCTCGCTTTTGTTTTGGCGACCTCCCTGGGGGCCACGCCCAAGTACGTCTACCTCATGCGCGAGGCCGCCGAGGCCACCAAGGCCGGCGACGACGCCGCGGCGCTGGCCAAACTCGAGGAGGCCGCGGCGCTGCGGCCGGACTATCCGCGCCTCCAGCTTTCGCTCGCCCGGACCTATGTGGCATTGGAACGGCCCGACGATGCCCTCGCCGCCCTCCAGCGCCTGGCCGACATGAACCTGCAGCTCAAGGTGACCGCCGATGCCTCGCTTGCGGCGCTGCAGGACTCGCCGGAATTCAAAGCCCTCGCCGACCGGCTGCTCAAGGGTCCCCAATTCCCGCCCGTCGGCGACACGGCCTTCAGCCTTCCTGACGTCGACGGAATCATCGAGTGCGGCCTGTTCGACCCGGGCGCCCAGGTGTGGTATTTCGCCGACGTCCGCAACCGCTGCATCTGGCAGCGCGATTCCGGCGGCGGGCTCCGGAAGTTCACCTCCGACGAGGATGCCCTCGACGGGGTCTTCAAGCTCGAGCTCTCGCCGGACCGCAAGACCCTCTGGGCCGCCACCGCGACGGTTTCCGCCATGACGGGAGCCGACGCCGAGGATGGCAAACGCTCGGCCCTCGTTGCCGTCGATCCCAGGACCGGCCGGGTGCGCGACCGTTTTCCCGTCACCAAGAAAGGCATCAAGCACCTGCTTGGGGATTTCATCGTCGCCGACGACGGTTCGATCTACGCCACCGACTCCATGTATCAAGCCGTCTGGCGGCTCCAACCCGAAGCCAAGGAGAAGGAATTCGAAGTTTGGCTGGAGAACGAAAACTTCATGAACCTACAGGGCCTGGCCTTCGCCAACGGCGGCGCGACGCTTTATGTCGCCGACTATGCCAACGGCATCTGGAGCGTCGATGTCGCCACCAAGACCCCGACACTCCTCACGCCCCCGCCCAATTCGTCATTCTATGGGATCGATGGCATCTACGCGGTCAGCGGCGGCCTGATGGCCATCCAGAACGGCGTCACCCCACAACGGGTTCTCCGCATCGAACCCGCCTCGGGCGGCCCGTCGTCCGCCACCGTGGTCGCCGTGGGCCGGAAGGACATGAACGACCTGTCTCTTGGCACCATCGTCGATGGTCGCCTGCACTTCATCGGCAACAGCGGCTGGGCGCTGTTCGACCCCGCGCCCGAAAACCCGCCGCCGGCCCGGTCGGTGACGGTTTACTCGATCCCGGCGGAATAGACGTCTTCTGCAGAACTTGATGTAGGGTCGGACTTTGCCTTTTCCACGGCCTTCGGGCCCCGAGCGCGCCGAGGGGGTCCGACCTCACGCCCGAGGTCGACGCAAGCGTCGACCCTGCTATCGAGAACGCCAACCCATCGTCGCCGTGGAAGGCGACGACCACCCCCCAAAAATCCCTGTAACCTCGCGCCGCCATCCGTGTTCTAGCTGGTACACACAACTGCCATGCACGCCCGTCGTATTGCGCTACGAAGCCTGCTGAAGTCACCCGCGTTGGCCGTGGTGGCCCTGCTTGCGGTCGCCGCGGCCGCCCAGGTCGCGATTATCTCCGCCCGACCTGCCCGCCATCGCCCCGCAACCGGCAGCGAGCATGACGTAACCAAGCCAATTTTGGTCAACATGCTTCCCACCCTCGGAGCTTCCCTGAAATTGTAGAACCGAAGGCCAGTCGACCGGCTTCACCCTCCCTCCTCCACGCATGAAATTCGCCCTCCGCTCCCTGCTCAAGTCCCCCGGGTTCACGTCCGCCACCGTGCTGACCCTCGCGCTCGGCATCGGCGCCACGACCGCCATCTTCTCCGTGCTCTACGCCGTGCTCCTCCGGCCTTTCGCCTATCCCGATGCCGACCAGCTTGTCGTTCTCTGGCAAAAAGGATCCCAGATGGAGATGTCGATCTCCTGGCCCACTATCCAGGACTGGATGAAGGAGCAAAAGACCTTCACCGCCCTCGCTGCGCACCGGCGCGACAGCTTCAATCTCTCGGGCGCCGGCCAGCTGCCGGAGAATGTCATCGGCGCCTACGCCTCGGCGTCGCTCTTCGAAGTCGCCGGCCTCAAGCCCGTGCTCGGCCGCTACTACACCGCCGAGGAGGACAAGGCCGGCGCCGATCCCGTCGTCGTGATCAACGAGGACCTCTGGGCCCGGCGCTATGGCCGCAATCCCGCGCTGGTCGGTTCAACCATCCCGGTCGACGGCGTCCAGCGCACCGTCCTCGGCATCGCCCCCGCCAGCCTCAGCCTGCCTCGCCGCGCCGAGATGTGGGTGCCCATTTTCCCCTACGCCGCCACCAAGCAGAACTGGCAGTCGCGCGGCAACAACCCCGGCCTCTACAGCACCGGCCGCATGAAGCCGGGCGTCACCTTGGAACAGGTGAAGGCCGACATGGAGCGCATCTACGTTGGCCTGCGTCAGGCCTATCCCGACAACCTCGCCAAGGTCTCCGCCATCGTGCACGCCTTCCGTGAAAACCAGATCGGCCAGTTCAGCGCCGGGCTGTGGTCGCTGCTGGCCGCCACGGGCTTCGTGCTCCTCATCGCCTGCGCGAACGTCGCGAGCCTCTTCATCACGCGTGGCATCAGCCAGGAACGGGACTACGCCGTGCGCGCCGCCCTGGGCGCCTCGCGTGGCCAGCTCATGCGTCACATGCTCACGGAGTCGCTGTTGATCTCCCTGACGGGCGGCGTTTGTGCCATGGTCTTCGCGTGGTGGTCGCTGGGTCTGATCCGCCGCTTCGTGCCCGCCGACGTCGCCCGCTTCCAAGGGATCGAGCTCAACGGCTGGGTCCTCGGCTTTTCCGTCCTCGTGGCGGTGGGTTCAGGCGTGCTGGCCGGTCTCTGGCCCGCCCTCCGCACGTCGCGGGCCGACGTGCGCGACGCCCTCCACGACGGCGGCCGCGGTTCCACCGGCGGGAGCGCGTCGCGCCGCTTCCTCGTCGGCGCGCAGGTTGCCCTCACTCTCGTGTTGCTCAGCGTCAGCGGCCTGATCCTGCGCAGCCTTGACCGCATGCGTTCGGCCGACCTCGGTTTCGATGCGTCCTCCACGCTGCAATTCAATCTCTCGCTTCCCGCCAGCCGCTATGACGACAAGTCCCGCACCGGCGAGGCCGCGCGCCGTTTCTACCTGAACCTCGACGAACGCTTGCGGAATCTCCCGGGCGTCCTCCAGGTCGCCCTCAGCACGACCCCGCCGCTTAACGCGGGCTGGCAATCGTCGTTCGCCGCGGAAGGCATCCACGATCCCGCGGGCAAGGACAAGCCCCTGTCCGAAATGGGCATCGTCAACGACGACTATTTCGCGACGCTCAAGATCCCGCTGCTGCGCGGCCGGGTGTTCAACGCGCAGGACGAGACCGGCCCGAAGGTCGTCATCGTCGACCAGGGCTTCGTCGACAAGTTCTGGCCGGGCCAGGATCCCCTCGGCAAACGCATCAATTGGGGCGGCGTCGACGCGAAGGATCCCAACGCCAACTGGTACACGATCATCGGCGTCGTGCCAACGGTGCGGGTCTACGGCTACGACGAGCCCATCACGCGCCCGCAGGCCTACTGGTCGCTGCGGCAGGGTGCGTGGCTGCAAAAAGTCGTGTTGCTGCGCACCGCCACGTCCCCCCGGCTGCTCGAGCGCGCCGTGCGCGAACTCGTGGCGTCCCTCGACGGCGAAATTGCCGTCTTCAACGTCACCACCATGCAGGAGGAGGTCGAGTCCACCTACGCCAATACCTCGCTCCAGTCTTTCCTGCTGAGCCTCTTCGCCGGGCTCGCGCTGCTCCTCGCGCTGACCGGCCTTTACAGCGTCGTGGCCTATGGCGTGACGATGCGCCGCCGTGAGATCGGCGTGCGGATGGCCCTGGGCGCCATGCCCCGCGACGTCATCCAACTCATGGTCCGGCAAGGTCTCATCCCCCTCGCCGCCGGCGTGGCTGTCGGCCTGCTCGGCGCCATCGGGGCCGGGTTCGCCATCCGCAGCCAGCTCTACGAAGTCTCTGCCGCCGATCCGCTCATCCTCACCGCCACGACCCTCCTCCTGGCCCTCGCCGCCACCCTCGCCTGCTGGTGGCCCGCCCGCAAGGCCGCCACCGTGAATCCAACGGTCGCGCTCCGCGCGGAGTAGCCCAAACGTAGGGGCGCAGTCTTGCTGCGACCATTTCGCGCCACGCGAAATCCGAATGCCCCACCGACAGGAGACTCCCGGTGAAGACCGGGCGGCCGAGCTTGCTCGGTCCTTCGCCCTCCCCGACCGTCGCGCTCCGCGCGCAATAGCCCAAACGTAGGGGCGGGACCAAGGCAGGGTTAACCACTAATCCACGCAAATGGGCACTCTTGAATTTCGCGCAATAGCCTTACACACCCCGTCGCTTCGCGCCACCCCTCTCGAGAGGGGAGCCAAACCTCCGGAAACGATGGTCCCCTCTTGAGAGGGGTGCCCGGAGGGCGGGGTGTGTATAGGGTCCGAAGAGGCGGCGAAGGTCTCGCCGTCAGCCCAATCGGCGAAACTCACTAATCCCGACCGATTCAGTTGATAAGACAAACCGCTGGAGGGTCGATCTCCCGACCGACCGGGCTTGGTGCTTGGCCACGAAGAGACCCGAAGACGCACAATAGTCGGCAAAACCACGACCTCGTTCCTCACGCCAAGCTTCGATCGCCCGTAGGAGCGGCTTTACGCCGCGACCGATCGCAGCCGCCGACCTCCGCCGCCGCGGTCCAAGGCCGCCCCCACGGGTCATGCCACGCCCGGTTCCCCCCGCCTTCCGCCCTCAACCCTGGTCGAGGGGCGACCGGACTCCCAGTCCGGGCTTCTTCATCACATGAAGGTAGATCTGGGTGGTGCGAATATCCGCATGACCCAGGAGTTCCTGGACGGTGCGGATGTCGGTGCCGGCCTCCAAGAGGTGGGTCGCGAAGGAATGCCGGAACGTATGGGGCGTTACGCGCTTGTTGATGCCGGCGGCCTCCGCCGCCTGCTTCACCCGGCGCTGCACCCAGGTATCGCTCAAGTGGTGGCGCCGAACCAAGCCGGAAACCGGATCCCGGCTCAGGTCCCTCGCGGGAAACACCCACTGCCACTGCCAGCTTATCCCGGCCTTGGGATATTTCCTCGCCAAACCTTCCGGCAACCACACGCCAGGTGTCCCGTTTTTCCGATCTTCCCGCCAGAGCGCCTGGATTCGATCCAGATGCATCCGAAGGTTGGGAACCACCTTCTCGGGCAGCACGGTCACCCGGTCCTTGTCCCCCTTGCCGGCCATGACCTGCAATCGCCCGCGCTCGAGGTCGAGGTGATGAACCCGCAGCCGGAGCAGTTCCATCAACCGTAAACCGGCGCCATAGGCCAGTTCCAGCATGAGGCGCGGGATGCCCTCCAATTGCGCGAACAAGGCCCGGCATTCGCCGGGACTCAGCACGGTGGGCGCGCGCCGGCGGGACGCGCCATGAATGAATTCCATTTCGCCCAACTGCCGGTGCAACGCTTCCTGCATCAGGAACACCAGGGCGTTGAGCGCCTGCTTTTGTGCCGAGGCGCTGGCCCGCCCCTCCACCGCCAGCGCACTGAGGAAACCCGCCACCTCTTCTCCTGACGCTGCGTACGGTGAGCGCGGCGCGAGGAACCGGGCGAAGCGCACGGCCCATTCTCGGTACGTCTGCTCGGTGCGCCAAAGGAAACCCCGTTCGCGGACGGCCTTGATCAACTCGCGTTCCCACGGCTCCGTTCCGAGGTCCCGCGCGGCCGGCGGAGGTTCGGACTGCCGCCGAGGCGGCGACCGACCGGACACCGTCCCCGGGTCGTCCCCGGGTGGGCAAGGGATGGCGGCCGGGCCTGTCACGCCCGATCGATCCGTCGAAGATCGCTGCCCTGAGAGCCCGTCATCCCGGGACCAGGCCCGCTGCCTCGCCCCCTCGCGATAGAACCAGCGGAGTGCCTCGCGCGCCGGGCCCCGGTGCTGGCTTTCCCGCCAAGCCAGGTAGCGCTTCGCCACCTCGACGGTCGCCGCCGATCGGCGCTCCTTGCAATACCGCAGAAACGACAGAATCTCCCGCGTGAAGTCTGAGCGGACAGAAGGAGCCAATTGGGCGCTGGCCAAGGTCTGCTTCCAATGAGGAAAAGAAATCGGGCCAGGTTTCATGTGAGAAACTGGCCCGATGTAAAAAGTGAGGCTTTTGCACGGTTGGAGTGCAATCTCCAAAAATCCGCACTCTCTCGTCCACCCTTGAGCCTCAACGACTTTTCTGCTCCAGTCCGCGTCAGGGTTATGTAAAAAGTGAAGCAATTTCACGACTCTGAATAACACTGTTCGGCAACAATGACTGACGCTTTTCGTCCACTTCTTCCTCTTCTCCCGATTGCCATCGCGCTGTGTATTGCGGGCGCAAGAATCGGGCTTGTTACTGCGCGATCGTTCTTCGCGCTTGCGAAAGCAATGGAAGAAAAGGGCTATACGATGGATCGTGCGACCGCGTCCGATTTATACAAAATGTGGCGGAAGAAGCCTGAGTGCATCATCTCCGACAGCGATCCCGAGGAGCTTCGCGTATTGAAAGCCGCACACGTAAGGGCGTTTGTTCCGTTGGTGCGCCCGTGGAAAATTGCGTCACGGATTGCGCTGATCGCAGTCGGCATTGGGGCCTTTGTGATATTCTCCTCCCAATGAAGAAAGCGCCGAACCATCCGCCAGAGCCAATGTCCGGGCTGGCGCCCGGCCATGGCTCATCGTAGACGTTAGCCAAAGAAAGATGACCAAGCTCGTATATCGTGCGCCTGAAGCTGTCCTCGATCGCGAAGCAATGGATGCGATTGCCCGGGATGACATCGAACGTTTGGTCACGCTGCCGATCGACTTGGGCTACCACCACGAGAATTGGAGGTTTATCCAAGATGTTTGCGTGCGGCTTTCGAGTCATCGTGACTGGCGGGTCCGCGCGAATTCACTTCAGGGGCTTTCGCTCACAGCTCGCTTTCGCCGGCGCCTGGAAAAGAACGTTGTGAAGCCTGTCTTACTGCGGGCGCTGAAGGACGAGCGACCCGAAGTTGTGTCCACCGCTGTCGACGAGATAAGAGCGATCAATCGGCTCTTGGACTGGTGCATCGGTGGTGCGAAGAAGCAGAAAGAAATCGAGGCTCGATTTGAGAGACGAAAAAAGGCTAACCAGCCGCCAGAGCCAACTCGGCCCTTTGGGCCGAGTGGCTCATCTTGAACGATCGCCTGAAGACATGAACCCATGGCCATTTGATCAGCCGAAGAATTGCGCGGTCTTCACCACGACCCACGTGCTGAAAGAAGGAAGAGATATTGCCTTCGTCTTTCATGATGCCGACGACCACGGCTGGCAGTTCCACTACGAGGGAGAGAAGAGCCTCGGGGATTCGATGGTCGTCTGCCTTTCCACGATTGTGCAGCACGATCCGACAGTCCTCGAAGTG
>DASZPS010000147.1:0-81180 GCA_035549955.1 Lacunisphaera sp.
CTCAGGAAGAACTGTTGTGAACACCGGCCCGGCCTTACCCGGGCTTTGCTGATGGCTTGAGCCGGATGACGGGAAACTGTCCAGTCCGGTTCTGAGGGGAGGACGCGTCAGTGATGACGCGTCCTTACCCGACTACCCGGCGTACGTGCGCGGGCATCCTGGCGTCACCTGGCTGGGCTGTTGGGCCCATGCCTGAAGGAAGTTCCACGAGGCCTTGGCCGATGCCCCGGCCCGGGCCGGCTTCGTGCTGCGGTTGATCGGACAGCTTTATCACTACGGGTCGCAATGGCGGGAGGCCAACCCGGCGCTGCACGCCGCGCTCCGACAGGGCCACTTCGGCCTGACGCTGGCGCTGCTTCGCCGGAGCGCCCAGCGCCCGCAACAGCTGGCCCTGCCCCGCTCGCGCCTCGGCGAGGCCTGCGCCTATCTGCTCGGCGACTGGCAGCCGCTGATTGCCCACCTCGATCATGGCCGCACCCAGCTCGACACCAACCCGATCGAGTACGCCATCCGCCCCAGCAAGCTCGGGCAAAAGAACTGGTTATTCGTCGGTCATCCCGACGCCGGCGACCGGCGCGCCGTCATCTACTCGCTCCTGGTCTCGGCCCAGCACCGCGGTCTCGATCCTCACGCCTATCTCAAGGACGTGCGCACGCGCCTGCCGACGATGACCACCAAGGACGATCTGGCACCGTGCTTTCCGCTCATTGGCAGGCTCCGGACAAGCCGTGGCCCTGGTACCTACGAAACCAGCCAGATCGTAAGTCTCGTACTTACAACCGTTCAAATCCCGTGCCAACGACCGGAGGCACCGCGGGCAGCGCTTCCAAACGATGCTTACAGAACCCTCATCATTACGACCTGATTACGAGGTCCTGCGGCGGGGGTTTACACCCAATCGACGGTTTCAAGCAGATTCTCGCGATGACAGTTCGCCGACAGGTTGGTGCAAATCAGAGGCAGCAATACAGGATTTTCGTAGTGAAACGCAGCTAGAATTTCTCGTCCCTCTCAGTAAACCAGCCCGATTCTATCATCTCGCGCTCCGGAAATCCCAACCACTTGAGGCCATCCTGTGCAGGCTCATTCAAGAGACGTACAACGATGTCCGGATTTAAAACCTTTGCCCATCCGGACAAATTCGACATAGTCTTAAATAGAATATCGCACTTGGACAAAATGAGGCAGTTAATTATCGCATCTTTACCTTTTACATAAGGGTCGCTGCTACGAGAATAGTGCAAGGGAACCTTATCATATGATCGTTTCTCTTCAGCGCGCCAAATTACAGTCGCAAATGAAAAGACCTTGGTGAAAACTTCCGGCAAGCCTGAAACATCTGTTGCGATAAATATTTGGTGTATATCCCTGTGATTTTCCAGATATCTTCTAACAGTTGATATGATACTTGGTATATTTATAGGCGTTGCTTCAGAAGTTTTGTCTGTACCTCTTATGTGAAGCCCTAGGGTACGACCAGCTTTAAAATATTTAGAACGGAAGATTTCGACCTCATCAACGATCTGAAGATTGAGAGAATAATAAAGAAAAAAAAGACGATGACCTTCCGCCAGAGTGGGAACTGGGGTGCCGATTAAACCAGGAATCTGAACGTACTCCCCAACCTCTCTAATTGGAATGCTTTTTATCAGTCTCTTTTGCTCTGAAGATAGAGGGTGCTTTCGGGTGAAGAAATATTCCATAACATTTTCGCCGTGTTTTTCAGACAAGTATAGCTCGTTTCTTAACACTATGTAGGGAACAAGTTGTTTGTTATGGCATATCTTTAATATACTAATCACGGCTCCCAATTGCGAAAAGAGTCCATCGCGCGAGCGATCGATTTTAAGACAATACAGGCCGACTCTTTCAAACACGAGGTCGCTTTCCTCAAAGATAGTTCCTGATGCTTCCATAAGTAATACCAAATGCGGTGGACCCCGTCCATTGGACAGCGGATCGGGTAAAATAAGTTAAGATGAGGGAGGGGGCGCAGGGAGAGGGGCGAAGCTCCTTCCCCGCTCCGGATGGGTTGTTGCCAGATGAGCGCGTGGGTTTCAAGCGCTGAGGGCGACCGGCAGGTCGCGGTGGTAGGCCTCGATGGGCGAGTAGTGCTGGCCGTCGGGGTGGTCCTGAGCGCTGTGCGGTCGCTGTTCGTCGTAGAAGCAGAAGAAGGCGGCAAGGTTGGTCTCGACCTCGATTTGGGAGCGGTAGCTCTTGAGGTAGATCTCCTCGTATTTGACCGTGCGGGTAGTGTCCGTCAAGTTTCGCACATTTGTTTTGGGTTGGCAGGGGCGGAGGAAGGATCGGGAGGAAAGGAATAGATTTGGGAGGGGTCTGAGGGGAGGGGCGAAGCTCCTCCCCTCCCCGGAATGGGTGTGGATCAGGCGGGCAGGGTCTGGGCCGCAGGCTGGGCGGGCAGGTCGCGAAGCCGGTTCATGTCCATATAGCGCTTGGTGCCCCAGTTCTTGCCGGCGATATAGCGCAACCGGGCGCTGACCAGCAGGAGGGCACTGTTGCCGTCGGGAAAGGCCCCCACCACGCGGGTGCGGCGGCGGATCTCCCGCATGATGCGTTCGAGCGGGTTGTTCGTGCGCAGGGAACGCCAATGTTCACCGGGAAACTCGAAGTAACTGAAGGTCTCCTCGCTGTAGTCCTGCACCAAGGCGGCGGCCGCCGGCAGCTTCAGCTGGTGGAGTTTGGCGACGACCCGCAGCACCTTGGCGCGGGCCGCTGCCCGGTCCTCACTGGCATGGATCGCCTTGAGCATGGTCATCTCGTTTATTGCACTTGTCACACTTTCACTAGGTATACGACTTAGCACTACACATTTTGCGGTTTTAAATCGACTTCACTTCACTGCCATACTGGCTTTACCCAAAACTAGTGCAGTTGCCTAACTAAAGTAGGCAAAATTGTGGACATAAATTGTGAAGCCAACAATGATCGATAACCATTGGCACTCCACAGAGATGCTTGCTCTAATTTCAAGTCTCGGATTTTCCATTAAATTCGCCGATTTTGTTGGGAAATTTCTTCACTCATAGCACGCTAAATAGTTTACCCTTGTGATGGAGAAAATTACCGGTGGATAATCGTTACCTCGCTTGGAGTTTGAGGAATCAGTTGGTCTGGAGACTATTGAGGTGGCGGTTGCGTCATCTTTGCTCCGAAAAGGTGATGCGCGGGCCTTTTGCTGGAATGCAACTTTTGGGAACTTCTCTAAACTCTGCCTTCTTTCCCAAGATTGTTGGATCTTACGAAAAAGAGCTTCATCCACTGCTCAACGAGATCGCTCGACAAGAGTTTGAGCTACTTATCAACGTTGGAGCTGGTGAAGGATTTTATACAGTAGGGTTCTTGCGCTCCCAAATCGTATCAAGGGTAGTATGCTTTGAAAGCGATCCGAAAGCGCCCGTCTTGATTAAAACAATGGCCTCCATGAATGGAGTATCCCAAAGGCAGATCGATGTGTATGGAAATTGCACGAACGAAACCCTTCGAGCAGCATGTAAGCTAACGAACAACCCGCTTTTACTGGTTGATGTCGAAGGCTACGAAGCAATTTTGCTCGATCCGCTGCGCGTTCCGGAACTTACTGGTGCTTCTATTCTAGTTGAAACTCACGATTGTGTCGTACATGGAATTACCGACGCGCTAATTGAACGTTTTTCCAGTACACATCGAATATCCAGGATTTCCGGAAATGCCCGAGACGAAAAGGACGCGATGGCGGTAAATGACTGGTTTATCAACCTATTACCGGCATACTGCAAAAACTACTTAGTGACGGAGTTTAGACCTCAAAATATGGAATGGTTCTGGATGCAGCCGCTTCCTAAACAGCCACAATAAAAAATAGAAGTTCAACCAGTGGCTCGTGCAAAACTAGATTTATAGTGCTATGGAAAAAGTCACTGGAACGTTCACCCAAATTATCCAAGTACAGCTGTGCGCACCGACAGTAAGATCATTTACGGATTATGCATATATATTTGGCTGGAGGCATAAATGTCTCATATACGACCACTTTGTCCTTAATAATTATGGCAACCTTTTTTTTATAGACTATTGTGAAGCCAACTCACGTTCAACTTACAGGTTAGATTTATTTCCCGGTCCGAGCCTGCGTAAGCTGGCGCAACTGGGGGTGCTTTCTGCACGCGGGCACGATTTGTGGCGGGACCTCTATGGAAATGAACTGAACATATTCGATTTCCTGAGGGAGAAACTGGCGCTCAACGAGTGCTGTCAAATCGTACTTGATTGTTTCTACCTTAGAGGTACTGCTCCATACAAGACGACCCATCATGTTCACCAATATCTTGTAACTGCACTGGATGTATCTCGAAAGCGTGTCGGCCTGACTGGATATTTCGATCTGCGCGAAGACGACTACGGTCTACAATGGATATCCTACAACGAATTTATTCAAGCACTTGACTGGAAGCATGACGTCGGTGCGCATTATGGACAACGAGTCCATGCCACTTGGAGCTATCGATACGCGGAATCATTCAAAATCAACGTCGAGTTTCGCCATAAATTTGATTCTCAGCGTACTTTACAGCAATTCAAAGACTACTTGAATGGTACATTTTCTATCAATCAGGTGGGGGCGCATAACCGTTCTATTGAAGGTATGACGGTTAGCTTTGGGATCAAAGTGTACGATCGTTTGCAGGAATGGCTAGAAATACTGGCTCGAGGCGCATCTATTGATTTCAGAATCTGCCGCTTGGTTTGGGAACACAAAGTTCTCGTTGTCGAGAAAGTCGAGTTTTTAACTAAGCAATGCGGCTACGTTATACATAGGATGGTTCTTACGCAACTGCAAGAAGTTGCCCGACTCGCATCGGAATTTAGACTGCTGATTTTCTCATTCGATCGTATCCGAAGTCCCGATATACTGCGTAAAGCAAGCCGTTGCCTAAACAAATGCAGGGAGCTGGAAATCTTGGCCTATGGGAGAATCTGTTCTTAACCAATGGGCATCTATATCCATTAGCTAATTAATTCGAAGCCGGACCTTTTCGGATTTGAGCGTAAATCCTTTCGAAGCGTCGTTTAAGACGAGCATGGGTTAAAGCGGCACAGAAATACTCAATAGTCGATAAAGATGACGGACTAATTTCTGAGTTCCAAAAGTTACAATCAGTAAATGTTGTTTTCGTGAAATCACTGCCGAAGATGCGAGCGCTCCTAAAAGAACATTTTATGATTGATGCATTAGAAAAATCAGTTCCGTCCAGTAGTGAATCGGAAAAGTCTACATTTCGGAGGTGACAAAAGGAAAAATTACTTGCTCGCAGATCAGACGCCTTAAATGAAACGTACTCTATAGTGGAATAGCTAAAAACGCCTCCGCAGAGATATCGTTTGCTCAAATCCGACCCCCAAATATTGCTGTTTTTCAAGTCTCGCCAGTCGTAATAGTCTCGATGATCTACTACTCTACTTTTTGACATCAATAAATTCCAATCAGCAATTGGTGTCCTTAAGATATCATCAAGCTGTATTGTGCGCTTCACTAATTAAGGCTTTTGAATGCTAATATAAGGGCATTAACGAAATTCTTCCGGTTACGAATTCGATGCTTCATTACTGGACATACGAGAAGTGAGTCAAAGGGTGTGGCTTTAAGCGCAAGCCTGCTTTTTCCAGGGAACCGAATTACACAAAATCCCCATTAAAACTACGAGCTTCTGTGGACCAAAAACGATTGTCCATGCCATCCAAAACTTAAAAATGGGACGAGAGAAAATTTCGGATTCTGTGCGAGAAACTCCGACAGTGCTCTACGTTGACCTTTACTAGGATTCCCTTTATAAGTATTCCAATCGTCAAAAGCCAGTATAGCGCCATCGCTTAATACTCCAGCAAGAAATGGCAGCACGCAAATTGTCGATTCATATAGGTCGCAATCGACAAAAGCAAAACATACGTCGCTCATTCCGTATTCAGTAGGGCGCAAAGCTAAAGTCTTTTGAAAGAGTCCCGGAATCGCACGGTATTCGTTCTGTTCAAGTCCCTGCAGCTGCATTAGTGCTCTAAATTCGTCCATGGAGACTGCCATTGCGCCCTCCTTCCATCCAGGATGGGCCTCATCGTCTTTGATGGGAGGCAAGCCAGCGAACGAATCAAATGCGAACAGATGAGGCTGCTCGAACAAGAGAGATCTATACTTTGCCGCCAGGCGGAATGACCGAACAATGAATCCGCTACCAAACTCGGCGTAGTCCCCGTTCACGGCGTTCGCTCGCAAATAATCAAAACAGTTGCTGAAGAACTGGTCGAGTATGTGGCTTTCGCGCTCCTCTTGTTCGTAGTACTTTCTCACCTTGTCAGTGGCAAACAACGAAGAAGTAGCAAAATGTTTCATTGAAGTGGGTCTTTAGCAATTTGCCTTGCAGGTACAAGTGCCCGGTAGTGGTTCCATATGTGCGCATTCTTCATGCGCTGCCTGATACAAGAATTCGCGATTACCGGATGTTTTTCCGTCGGCGCCCATTCGCCAGCCCAGTGAACGAAAAGAACATTTTTCGGTTCCGTGTTATATTTGCACACGCCATCTACTACCAAGTGCCAGGCGAGATCTCCCGCCCAACACTCGATCAACATTTCAGGATTAGCTGAATCGGATGCTATCTTGTACAAACTGGTATACGGTTCTCCAGATCGAATAATCAAAAAATTCAAGAACGGTTGCTCTGCGCAGGAAAGTTCCATGTGTGGGCTGAAGGCGATCGCTTCAGGAAGCAGTTCTTCAATGCGCGCAAAGTTGAGAACACCGCGTCGCGAAAGCATGAAACCTGTGTTGGCGGCATAATTGATTTCATCTGGGCGCAACTCGGTCGATCGTATGGAATCCTTCCATACGAATTTTCTGCTTCCTTCGATATGGGAATGTCCTGTCACTACAGAGAAATCTTTTATTAAATCGAATACGGGGTTGATGGATTGCATTATTACCGTGTCGATATCGATGTAGATGAACTCATCGAAATCGCCATTCCAAGCGGCAAGCTTTCTGTACTGCCCTTTTGTTTGAGCGTGGAAACGTTCGCTCCAGTGATCGCACTTTTTAAGTGCGACGTAATCGTTATATACGTCAAAGTTGTACGTATCGGCTAAAGATGCAATGCGTGTCCAATTCTCGTCGAAGGGAATTAAGCAAAGAGAAACTTCCTTTTCATACTTACGAAGACTATTTAGAAAAGTAACTGCTAACTCGTAAGTTTTATCGTTCGCCAAGAAATACACCCCACGCTTAGTAGCCATAATGTAGTTATACCACATTCGATGAGAATTTCTAGGGCAAGATCAAATACTGTTGAGATCAACATGCTCCACCAGCTTGGACTCGTCTTGCCAACTAGGGAACCGGTGTTCGCCAGCGAGTTGAAACGAAGGTGCCATGCCAGAATATCCGATGCTGCAGTAGGATTCTCGTTGTAACCCGGGTCGACGTATTCAGCTACCGAGAGGAAGAACTGCTCCACCTTCGGAAACCACGTGTCCATGTAAGCTGCCGCCGCTACAACTACGACCGCCTTGGCAATCGCGAAGAAGAGACTGGAGCCCTGGCCATGCTGGCCGCAGGCATAGGCAATCAATCCAACCACCATGATCGCGAACACGATGAATCGGAGTGCCCCGACAAGCCTGACCATCTTCGATTCAAGCGTTGGAAGATAGATTTCCATCGTGCTAGGGTTGCTTTTTGAGCGGCTCCGTAGCGCGGGTCGGAACGCCGAGGTCCAACGTCGGCGGCTTTCGACCGAGCTTTTTGTTCATTTCTGTGATCGCCTCGTTGCCCTTCCTTTCATCGCGCCGCGCGCTCTCCTCTGCTTCGACACGCTCGCGTTCCTTGGCGGTGCGTTCCGCCGCGGAAGGACCGCAGCCAGCGAGCATGAACGCGAGCACACAAGAAAGGATCACTGGCATGGAATTAGCGTGTTTCATTGTGTCGTACTTTGAGGGTTTTCATGTAGGTACTGACGCGCCGATTCGCCAAAAAGTCATCCTTAGCGGCGAGTTCTGCCGCGGCTAGGCGTTCCTCCTCCAACCGCGCGTCGTTCGCGATTTTCTGAAGCGCCACGGTGTCTACCTCGCGCTTTCGAGAAGCTTCAACCTGGACGAGTTGGCCATTGAGTGCCGAAAGTCTCACGGCCAGCTTTTGGGTTTCCGCATCAGTACGGGCGTCCCTCAGCTCTTCCAGTATTTGCGTGACCTGCTCCTGCAATTCCGCTGTGCGGCTCCTGGTCTCCTCGGCGACCTGCTCAGCACTCGCCTGCGTTGCGTCGAGAACGGTATAACGCCGGTACGCCAGCGCGTCGCACGCCATGGTCCCGCCGTCAAGATCGCGGTCCGGAATCCTTCGGTAACTGTCGCTCGAGGTATTTCCCAGTGAATCCATGCTGCCCGCCAACGCCAATACCGCCGTCCGAGTGCGCCCAAACTCACGAACCAGGTCGCCTGCGCCCAAGCCATCGAGGGCCAACGCCGTGGCACCGGGATTCCCCGACTACTGACGGAGATCATCCTGGATGCTGATCTGCCGTTTGAGTTGGTCAATCTGAGTTCGCAAATTGGCAATGCTCTCGACCCATTTTGCGATGTTCGCAGCCTGGGCCGATTGATTCGCCGCCAGATTGGCGACATCCGTGACCGGAATTTGCGCACAGAGCGCGATAGGCAGGAGCAGGAACAGCAATAGGCTTTTCATGGCACGCGAAGGTATTCGACGTGTTCCTTTTGGATTACGCCGTTGATTGTGGATTCAGGGATAACGACGGGCACCAGATGCTCGTCGCTTTGCGTCGCACTTTGGCGGATGCGTTGGTCGTTCTGGATTGCCCAGCAATGCTGTTTAACCGCCTGGTTCGTTGTCCGGTCGTAGCCCTCTTGCTCGGCGTTCTGCCGTTCCTGCCGGACTTCGGATTTTGCGATTTGGGATCCTAGGTAGCCCAGTAGCGCCACCCTGCCCCGCCGCCGATCTTGCGACCGCTCAGATGGTACCCGGCAACCCCACCAGCGCCAGCCAGCCCAATGTCTGCCGCTGGCCCACCAACCGTACTGCAGCCGGTCACCAGCAGCGCGACGGCCATCAGGCAACAGGTGAACCCACAAGGCCGATTTGACCACAGATTCATGGGATACCTCCTCGGCGATTTCGACGTTGCGCACAGTACCGCAGACCGGTGGATCGGAAACGGGTGAGAAAAAGCACATGCTGGAAAACTTGTTCCCCACAGGCTGTTGCTCCGGCATCGGGTATTTCTGGATCGAGGCGCAGACCGACTCTGGCAGACCAATGTCCTTGGCAATATCGTCCACGTCGTTGCGGTCGAACTGCCGCAGCAGCCAGAACTGCTTGCAATTGCCCACCACCACGGGACGGATGCGCGAATCCTTAAACTTGCCGTATTGCTGGACAATCGAGGCCATCCAGCAGTTGAACTTCCGGAGCTGGGCGTAGGATTCGGCGACGATCTTTTCTCCACCCCGCACGTCCAAGAACCGGGCAAGTTCCTCGCAGACGATCCGTTTCCAAGTCGCACGTGGCAGCGAGATGATGTGCTGGCGAGTGAATCCCGAAATGAGCAAACCCGCCGCTGTCTTCAGTTCTGTCGCCTGCTCCGGGATGTAACCCAGCTTAAAATGGGCGACGCTGCCCGTGAGGGAAATGTTCGTGGCCCCATCGAAGAGCCTGCCATATTGACCGTGAGCACACCATGCTGACAACAGGGTCGCGAGGTGATCCACCTGCTCCTTCTTGTGTTCCGAAAAGCGAGCGAACTGCATTAACTCGACCAGGCTCGCATGGGTCGGGAAGTCCTCCCTCATATAGTAGGCGTGCGCCAGGGCCATGACGGCCCGCTCGGTTTGGGGATTTTTGAGAAATGCCGTAATTTCTCCTTCCGAAATAGAGCTGAGAAACTGGAGTGCCTCGTCATCGTTTCGCGCGTTCCTGTCCCGTAGTGCGGCGTAAGCGTCCAATTCAGTGCTACCCAGCACCATCCTCTGCTTCCAGCGGTGGATCGCACAAGCCAATCGCTGAAGCTCGGGCAGTTTCTCCGAATTTCGCTTCGACCATTCTTCGAAGGTATCCTGGTAGAGCTGCTGGATATACTGTCCGAGTATGGCCTGACGAATCTGCTGCGCCTCGATGCCCGGGGCCTCGCCTATCATGCGCGCGACCAATGCCACCGACGTGGCCAATTGGAGCTGCCCAAGCGGCATGTTGTCGGTGTCGAAATAGTTGATCGTCAGGTCACCGTCCGGATGCAGAACAATGGGCCGCTCCCCCATGCCCGTCGTGAAACTCTCGTGGGAAAGCCCCTCTTCAATCAGAACCGAGTACGAGAACCGGGCCGCCGTCTGCCAGAGGAATGACAACATCATCCGCGACTTTCCAGCGCCCGTGGCACCGCAAAGCAATAAATGTTGGGGTGACGGAGGTGTACCGAGAAATGTCCGCAGCCCTATTGATACTTACGCAAAGAAGTGACATTTAGTTCAAAACAATTCGGCTTGGGCGAAGAAGGCGGCGATGAGCTTTGGCCGGCGTTGCCGGCGGCGGATGCGCTTGAGGGCTTGGCTGGCAGCGTGACTGAGTTCCCAAATGTCCTTGGGGCAGAAGTTGGCCAGTTCGTGCTGTTTCCAATGGCTCCACAGATACTCCACGGGATTGAGTTCGGGGGCGTAGGCCGGCAGCCGCTCGACGTGCGGCCAGCGGGCCTGGGTTTGGAGGTAGGCGGTGACGAGTTTGCTGCGGTGGATGGGAGCGCCGTCCCACAGCAGCAGGATCTTGCCGGGCAGTTGCCGGTGCAGGGCTCGGAGAAACTCGATGACCTGCGGGCTCTTGATCGAACCGGCATGCAAACGGAAGTAGAAGTTGCGCAGGGTCAGGCCCGCGATCGCCGAGAGGCTTTTCCAGTTGAAGTTGAAGGTCAGGACCGGGGTGTGGCCGCGCAATGCCCAAGTCCGCGCCCGATGGGGCCGCTGGCTCAGTCCGCTTTCGTCGAGGAAGACGAGGGTGCGGTGCTCCCGGCGGGCTTTTTTTTAAGACGCGGCCAGGTCTTGGTTTTCCACTCGGCGATCTTGGCCTCGTCGCGCTCCCGGGCCCGGCCCACGGGACGCTGCGGGCTGAAGCCGAGCTGCCCGAGCAGGCGCCAGACATGCACGGTACTGAAACGGGCCCCAAATCGCTGGGCGATCAACTGGCGCACGCGCGGCACCGTCCACAGCTCGCCCGCGAAGCCGGCGGCCGACGGACCAGCCAGGATCGCTGCCCGCAACTTCGCGCGGGCCGGCTCGCCGAGTTGCGCTTTGCGTCCTTGGCGGCGCACCTGCGCCAGCTGCCCGCGCGGCTGCTGCGCCCAGCGGCTGACGGACTGGCGTGAAGTCTTCAGCCGTCGCGCCACCTCCGCCTGCGCCACCCCCTCGTCCAACAGCCGCCGTGCTTCCAAGCGGCGCGCCTTCAGCGCTTCCGCGTCCATTTTCTGTCCTTTTGGCATGCCCATGCCCGACGGAAGCAGAAGAATCGCGTATTGTCACTTCTTTTAGTAATCCTCAATAAGAGGTTCTTCTGCGAACCCTCGAAAATCGCCTCGGCTTCAGACAGGTGTCCGGTGAACGTGGCAGAGAACGGCAGCATATCAGCCAGATAGGTGTCCTCCGCGTAGAGGCTTCGATACTTGTAACCTGAGTGCGTCCAGCCAAGCCAGGATGCAAAGAATATCTTCTTCGCGGTCGAAGGCCGGGCACAATCGTAGTACTGCGCTCCAGCCATGTTGTTGATGGCGTTTTTGACTGCGGCGCACTTGGCGGCCAGGCCCTGCTCAGTTTCGTCCCAAACCCGAATAATATAGGTGACCGCAAAAGGTCGAACGAACCCCGTGGAAAGCGACTCGATCTTCCGTTCCTTTCTTCCGACAGCAACAGCAAGGGAGTGGCGGCCGGTGTCCTGATACTCGCCGCGGAGCCTTTCGAATGCCTTCTCCTCCGCATCCACCTCGCGCTTGACCGGTATCACCGCGTCTCCGCCCGAACGCAAATCCAGGCGCTTTCTGCGATCCTTTTTCTTTACGACAAAATTCTGGGGCGGCCCCTTGGAGATATCGATGCGCTCAGAGCGAAGCGACCCGTGCACGAACGCACAGCGCCGTCGCGTGAGGAGGTGCTTGCGCTGAGGGAATTCGTAGTGGACCGTCCTTTTTTGTCGGCACGTCTTTGGGTCGACTTGTTGTATGGTTGCGGCCTGAGGGTTTCAGAACCCCTGGGAACTTCGGATCAAGGACATACTCTGGGCCGAGGGGCATTTGGTCGTGCGCGCAAGCGAAGGCGCCAAAGATCGGCGAGTGCCCATCCCCGAACAATGCCTGGAGCCGTTGCGCACGCAGATGGATTTTGCCCGGAGCATATGGGAGATGGACCGGCGAGACAGTCCCAATGTCGGCGTCCCCCTGCCCCATCAACTGGGAAAGAAATATCCGAAGGCACACCGGGCGTGGCCTTGGTTTTGGCTTTTCCCGCAAAAGGCCATTGTCGACATCCACGTACCGGCGAGCTAGTCCGCTATCACATTCTTCATGACCGGCTGCAACAAGCGGTGCGAGAAGCCGCCAGCAAAATTGGAATGGACGGAGTCATTACTCCGCATGTGCTTCGCCATGCGTATGCCACGCATTCACGAGAGCCAATTGAGGCATTACGCGTCCTGATGGGACACTCCGGGATCGAGACCACTTCTGGTTATCGGCACCCCGAGGTAGACCAGGCAACGAACCCACTTGATGACTTGTATTCTGAGCGGCTCCCAGCAGTGACCCTAGGGTCAAGAAACCCCAGCCCGTCCGTCCGATATTTAACACCGTGGGTAGACAAGGTGCAGCGTGACCACTTCCTACCGCAATGATTCGTGAATGCAAAGGCTGCAATATGGACTCCATTGATATGTCCTCGGACAACGAAACTCAATCATCGTCCGGCTCCCTTGGTCAAATCTGATGCTACTTTGCACTAGAGTAACATGAGCGGAACAAATATACTCACCAAAATATACTCCCCCGCCCCGTTTTCAGACGTCTACCAGCAGCGTCGGGCGACCCTAAAAACCCGAGTCTCCTCTGAAAGGCATTGGCGCACAATTCCCAAAACACCGAGAAATATGGCCTTACGATTGATGAAGATGATGAAGGGCGGCGACCAGAAGAAGCTCATGCGGCAGATGGAGGCCATGCGCGGCCGCGGCGGGATGCCGGGATTTTGATCGATATTAGGACGAGTCGAATACATGCGTTCCTGGCGGAATTGAATCTCATTTAAGCACATATCACGTTTGGCCTCCAACTCCACTTCCACGATGAGTCGACTGTGGACAACCGACGGAATCTTTTTGAGGCTCAGGAAATGGATAAGCGCGCCAAGTCAACGAAAGGCATTCCCCAAAGCACACGTCCAAATGTAGTAATTGGTTATGCCTACGTCGTCGCCGATCTTATTCATGTCGGGCACCTAAATCATCTTAACGCCTGCAAAAATCTGTGCGACAAATTGATCGTCGGGGTTTTGACTAATAAAGCAGTTCAGGAAAAGAAACCTACTCCAACGATTCCTTTTGAGGATAGACTGCGAATGGTACAGGCGCTCAAATGTGTCGATATTGCCGTTTCGCAAGAAACCTACTCACCCTTGCCGAACGCCAAAGCAATGAGAGCATCGGTGCTGTTCGAAAGTACCAGCCACACGCAGGAGGCGATAGACGATGCTCGGCGAGAAATCGAAGCTTACGGTGGTTCGGTTATAGTTTTGCCCTATTACGGAGGCTGCTCAACGACCGAAATACGAAACCGAATTAGAAGCAGTGATCGAGGAGGTAAGACATAAAACCCGTCGCCAAAACTACCAGCTTTCTGAAGTCAGTAATTTGGCGCGTAATTGGCGTGATCGTCTTGGGCGCAGTTACTTACTTCTACACTCGTCATTGGATCACTACGACCAAGATAACGCTTACTCACCACATAGTCTTTTTGGCCGTCTTCTATTTTTACGAGCGAGCATGGATGCAGATTTACAGCCTCAAAGGACGGATTAGAAATATCTGCAAAGCG
This sequence comes from Lacunisphaera sp., assembly GCA_035549955.1. Taxonomy (GTDB): domain Bacteria; phylum Verrucomicrobiota; class Verrucomicrobiia; order Opitutales; family Opitutaceae; genus Lacunisphaera. The sequence continues at coordinate 14,118 of DASZPS010000147.1, forward strand.
TTGATATATGAAATAGTTTTAGGAATGGGATTGGGTGGCCTGATTGTCTATTTCTACACGTCGAGCTTCCCGACAGTCACTTCAATCACGGGCACATATACGGTAATCAAGATCGTACTCTATGTGAACTATGACCGACTGTGGCCTGAATACAAAGAATCTAACGGATCCCAGGCTGTGGCGACTGGTCGCTAAGTATAGTTCTGCAAGGTAACTCGCAGATAAAGGGCCGTTGCGCTCGATACCCATAACTGGAATGCGAACTGCGAGGGAATTCCGGTGAATATCGTACTTCTGACGATCGACTCCCTGCGTTGGGACAGGATAGGCAAGAATGGCTGCCCGCGCCCTCTCACGCCGAATATGGACGAAATGATGTCACAGTCCTACTACTGCGGCAATACATACACGCTTAGTTCATCAACAACCGGCGCGTTTCCCTGCATAATGACATCGACCCGACCACTGTCGTATCAAGGATTTGATAGTGGAATTCTGGGTCGTCCACCTAGTCTATCTAGGACCCTCGCGGGAATGGGATACAAGGTCGCACATCTTGCGACAGTCCCGTGGGTAAACTCACACCTCGGATATTCTCAGGGAGTCGAGCACGACGAAATGGTCTACCCTTTTGCCATGTTGGCGCGATGCGGCACACCGTTGATGCGTTCTTGCCTCGCTAAATACAACATGGGGCAGATCGCGATAAAAGACGTTGTCACCCGTTCTGATCAGGTCTTGCCCAGTTACTTTGCGAATCTGCGCCAATATTGCGACCTTCGCCAAAATGGCCCGAATCATTGGATATCTGCGCGAAATTCACGATTCACTTCGCAGAACTATCGTTGGGACGTTCTTCGCAGGATAGTCGATCGATCCGAGGCAGAATATCTAGAAGACAAAACTCATTATTTGCGTCGGGCGGCGGCTCATTATCAGAAGACAAACACTTGGATTCTCGACAAGAGCTGGCGTTGGCAGAGAGCATGGTCGGAGCTAGCGGCCGCCGGATTCCGGCATGCTATCGCCAACCTCGCCTTCCCATTCAGTCCCCATCGGGCAGAGGCTTTTCGCGAACCTCTGAAGCAAATCGTAGATGCGGAAGCAGTGGTAGATCGGGTGCTGGCTTTGGCAAAATGCTTCAAATCCAGCGGCTCCCCTTTTCTAATCTGGAGCCACTTTATGGACTGCCACATTCCATATTCAAGCGGAGAAGGAGCATCTTGGATCTATGATACAAAGAAGTGGCTCAGATTGGCGGGACATTCTCAGGCGATCAGCCCAGTCAGCAGCAGGGGACCAAAACCGAAAACCATAAAGGAATGGAACGATTGGGCGGCATTGTACGACGCAGCCATACTTTTCATCGATTGCCACATCGGTCGTCTTAAAAGGCAATTGGTCGAAAACGGATTGGGCGATACGATGATCATCGTCACGAGCGATCATGGAGAGGAACTTGGCGAACACGGCGACAACAGTCATCGCTTTCGTCTCTATGAGCACAATACACACGTAAATACCTTCTACTATCACCCGGACTTCAAAGAGACTCGTGTGGAAGGTTTCTCGACATTGATGGACATCGCTCCCACGGCAATCGATCTGGCAGGCTTTGTGCAGCCTCAAAACTGGGAAGGAGACTCGCTGCAAAGTCTCAAGAATTCCCCGAGAAAGAGTATCGTTCTAGAAACCACATTTGGAAGCCCAAGTGACGCCAGGACTAGTCCAGTCTATTTGGCGGCACGTCAAGGCCCCTTCAAACTCATGTACAATGAGCAACTTGATCCGCGTGATCGGCTGAGCAAAATTGGCGTCCAGCTGTTTGACTTAAGGTCTGATCCAAAAGAACAGCAGGATCGTTCAATCGAGGAACCAGACACGGTAGAGGAACTCATGCAACCTATCCAACAGCGCCTTGCAGAGCTGCGCGGCATGGACCGCTGACACTTTAGCAACTCTCCCAAGAATAAAACGATGACAGAAAAATCAGAGAAACCAGCAAACGGAGGAGTCGTGTGGATAACGGGACTTTCGGGTGCCGGAAAGTCGACAATAGCTGGCCTGCTCCGAGACGAGCTTTTACTTCGTGGCATTCGACCGGTATGGATTGATGGGAACAGGTTTCGCGCGCTCTTGCCCTGGAACTTCGGTTTCTCGCCGCGTGAACGTCTAAATGTTGCACTCTACTATTCGCAGCTCTCGCAGGAATTGGCCGAGCAGGGGCAACTTGTGATTTGTTCAACAATTTCGCTATTCGCCGACATTCATTCCCGCAATAGGGCGCATATTCCCAATTACTTCGAGGTCTTGCTTCGCGCGTCCGCCGGTGAACTTACGCGTCGAGACACAAGAAATATCTATAAGGGCACTTCCAACACAGAGCCCGTAGTTGGTGTCACTTGCCGCGCGGATTTTCCACAGTCTCCACACCTCGTAGTGGACAACGAGCCGCCCGTTTCACCCGATCAAACCTGTGAGCAAATCAAAATTGCGCTCCTGAACACTCCATGGATGCGGGAACGATATTGATCATAGGTGCCCCATTAAATCTTTGGTCGGCTGACTAGCCAAAATCCTGGCCCTCTTTCTGATGAGTTTCGAGAACCGCAGCCGCTCGGCCTTCGTATGGAGCCTTGTGGAGAGAATTGGAACTCAGGCTATCAATATTCTAACTCAGATCTTGCTAGCTCGAATTCTAATCCCGGCAGATTTTGGGCATTTTGCTATCCTCAGCGCATTTCTAGGTCTCGGCGAAACCCTCGTCCGCAGCGGACTGGCATTGCCACTGATTCGGGACCCCAATCCCTCGCAACTTGATATATCTTCCATCTTCTATTTTTCCCTCGGTGTAGCCCTCATACTAACAATATTACTTTCGTTTCTGGCACCCCACATTGCATCGCTTTATGATAGTCCCCTCCTGACGTCGCTGGTACGGGTGGCCGCGATCGGAATGCTTTTCCACGCCTTCGCTCTTGTGCCGGGAGCAATCCTGACGAAAGAAATGAAGTTTTTAGAACTTGGTGTCACCTCAATGACCTCAAGTCTTCTATCTGGAGTTGTGGGTGTCCTAATGGCGGCAGGTGGATTCGGCATCTGGAGCCTAGTTGCCACTTCCCTCGGGATGGGCCTGATGAATTCGATTCAACTGTGGTCCAAGTGCGGCTGGCGTCCAACCAGAGAGTTTAGCTGGCGAGCACTTCATCGATTCCTTTCACTTGGGTTTATCTTATCGGGGGTCGGCCTAGTCGACGCAATCGTGAGTAGTGTCTATTTAGGGATGCTTGGTCGACTAGTACCGGCAACGGATGTCGGCCTTTATTCCCGTGCAAAACAGCTGCCGGATCTTCCCGTGGGAAATCTTTATAATGTCGTGTCGCGTCCAAGTATTTCAATTTTTTCCCGCCTCCAAAACGATCGAGAAAAGCTCTGCCAGTATTTCCGAAGCACTATTTCTGTATTCGCGATGATTGTCTTTCCCCTTATGGCAGCCGTAGCTGCAACAGCCAATGCGCTTGTACAGTCTTTGCTTACTTCCAAATGGCTTGGTGCAGTTCCCTTCATCCAGCTATTCTGTATTGCGAGCGCCATCTATCCGCTCCAAAGAATCGTTCTCAATCTGCTGGCGACGTTAGGCGAAAGCAGGCTCGTACTGAAACTGGAACTCTGCCGGAATGGTTTACTAATCGCTTCGCTCGTAGCTTCGGCTCATTTGGGAATTCGAGCGATCGTTATTGGGCAAGTTGTCGCCAGCCTGGCAACCTATGTTCTTGCGGCAGATTTAGCATCCGCAGCGACGGGACTATCTTTTTCACGCCAATTGGCGATAGTCTTTCCCCATGCTGTAATTTCTGCCGCGGTTGGTTTTGCCATGTTCACCGGAAGCATTCTCGCCCTGGCGAATCCTTTTGAGCTTCTCATACTCCAGCTTTTGATTGGGGTGCTGGTATATTGGGTTCTAGCGCAGATCTTGCGAATTCCGATTATCGCCCAGCTGAAGGCATTGCTGAATACGGGAGCTGTCGCCTAGCGCGATGAAGCGACTTACGGCTTTCGATATCAACCGACGATCTGCTTTTGCCACACCGCTTCCTCCAGCTCCTGCTCGCCCTCGCCGCCTTCCTCGGTGGGTTGTGGTGCTTCTACGCGGGATATGAGCACGAAGTCTCGCTCACCGGCAAGGCCCGGACCGGGCTCACCTACCTGAAGACCGGCGTGGACGGCAGAACCCGGGTGCTGACCCAACACCAGTACTATGCGCTCGGCGCGGTGCTGCTGATCGGCAGCGCATGGTGGCTGGTGAAGGGCAAATCGCCCAAGGGCCGTCGGCGCTAGCCCGCATATTTCACACTCAGAGGTGTGAAACATGCGCCCTGGCGGGCCGACCTTGTCGGGGCGCGCCGCGACAAAGTCGCTCCGCCCGAGGGCGGACGGACATTTTGTTGATTGGATCGCCCAAGACTGTGAAATGTCCGGGCTAGCCGGCCGCAACGGCGCCTTGATTCAATACCTTGCCTGCTTAATCTCTCAAACCATCGGGCCAGTCGCCATCACGTTCCGCCTCAACCCACGACTGCCATGACCCTCGATCAGATTCGCAACATCCTTCACGGAACCACCCCCTTCACCATTCGGATGGTAAACGGCCGTGAGTATCACGTGGAGCATCCCGATTTCGTCGCCCTCACGCGTGACTTCACCACCCTCGTCTTAACCGACGAGAAGAAGCTCTTTGAGCTCATCCGGCTTGACCAAATCGAGAGCATCAACGTGGTCAACGAGCTCGCGGCCTGACGTATCACCACACGAAGTGACTATCACCCGGGCGCGCTTGCCGCAAGGATGGCTGGGAGCACGCGGGATGGCTCGCAACCGTTCAAGCCGGCACCCCAGGCGGCGTTGAATTCCACCACGGCCCAGCCCCGGCCGTCCAAGTGACCCACGTCGATGACCAGCGCGCGCGGCAGCCGGAGTCGTTTAATAACCTCTCCGGCAAACGCGATCGCCTCGGCTATCGCGCCGTGCCCCTCGTAGGCGGCGGCATCCAGCACTTTGCCGTCCAAAACGAAACAGCGCACTTCCGCATCAAAGGTCACTACCCCGGACACAATCACCGGTGTGTCACCAGGCAATCCCTTGCACTCCGCCTCAAGCTCTCTGGACGACATATACACGGCGCCGCGAAATTGCTTTGGCACCACCGGCTTGACGAAAGCGGGATAGGTTAAGTGCGGCCCTGACGCCAAACGCCGCAAGTGAAGTTCCCGCCCTAAAAGCTCCGGCGGCAAGCGGAGCAAAAAATCGTCGTCCGGTGATAACAGGCGAAATCCGATCTTCTGCTGGAGCACCAAGCAGAATGCATCCGGCCCATAGACCCGCACCGTGGCGGGATCGAACGTGGGCGGCTCCCAGAACCGCCCGATACGATGAACGTCGCCGCCACCTTGGGCAAAGGATCCCGCCAGTGCGTCACGTTCCACGTCCGGTTTGTCGGGAATGAGAAGGTTCAGGCCGGCGGTATTCATTTTGGCCTGATCGCAATGAAGGTGGAGGGATCACCGCCCGCCGCGGCGAACAATTCGTAGATCGCGAGCAACGCGATGGCGCCGCAGGTGTGCCAGACGGCGTGACCTTGGACGAGAAATTCAGGATCAGCCCAAAATCCGCCGAAGCGGTCCCCCAGCCCGCCGGCAAAGGAAATCGTTCCCGCCAGCGCGAACGTTGCCAAAGCCCGGAAACAGGCCCGGCGATTTGTGGCACGGCGAAATGCCAGGAAGGCCAGAGCCCATCCGACCGCGACCGCGGCGACAAAGACGTAGGTCGAATCAAACAGCTTCAGCCCGAACCAACGGATGTCGTTGCGATGGATTCCAGTGTAGATCGCGGCGGTCCAGACGATCAGGCTCGCCGCCCATTCATGCGTTCCCTTTCCCGCGCGCGGCGCGGGCGCCATGGCGCCGATCAGGATCAGGAAATAGAGGACGGCATAGACGCCCAGGATGTCGATCATCCGCCATTCCGGCAGCAGGGACGCGTGATACATCCCGCTGCCGAAGCCCAGGAAAATGCCCGCCAACCCGAGGTTGATTGCCGCGGGACGGCGAGCTGCGAGCAGGATGGCGAGGCCGGCCGTCGCGTACGGCAGATTTGAAACCGTGTTTTGCGGTTCGCGGATCAGCCGGCTCAGTTTTCGGTGATCGTAAATCTCGGCGGTCAACGTCGCCTGTGTCCGCAAGCGCTGCACATCGTAAGCCTCCACCTGCGCTTTGGGCGGCTCCACGGTCTTCCAGTGATTGCCCGGCGGATTCCACGCGACCAGCACCCCTAGCAACACCGCTATCGGCAGGCTTAGCAGACACGCCAATCCGAGCGGGGTCTTCATCGAGGCAATGCGTCAGCGGTAGGCGGGATTGTCCTGCTTCGTCGCGCGGTGCAGCGCGAGGACGAAGGCCTTGAGTTTGGCGGGGTCCTTCACGCCGGGCGAGAGTTCCACACCGCTGTTCACGTCGAGGTACTTTGCGCCGGTGGCGGCCACGGCGGCGGCGACGTTGCCGGGGTTGAGCCCGCCGGAAAGGATCCAGGTCTTGCCGGGGTGCACGTCTCGGTGGCGCTTGAATTTTTCCCAATCGCCGGTCTCCCCTGTGCCGCCAAACTTGTCGGCGTGAAAGGTATCGAGGAGGAAGGTGTCGGCCAACGGCAGCCAGTCGGCTTTCACGTCCTGGCCCGGCGGCAGTTTCGGTGCCAGCCACAGGCGCGACAGGCCGACGGTTTCAGTCCAGGAAGCCACGAGGTAGGTGGGCGCGTCCGCGTTGAAATGGATTTGGAAGTGCTCGAATCCCGCGGCCGCCTGCGCGGCGAGGTCGGCGGCCGCCGGCTCCACGTTCACCGCCACTTTTCGGCGGGGCGGGAGGCGATCTTTCATCGCAACGTACTGCGTCAGCGTGATCGCGCGCGGCGATTTCGGATAGAAGATGAATCCCAGGGCGTCTGCCCCCACGGCGTCCGCGGCGTCGGCATCCACCAGGGAGGTGAGGCCGCAAACCTTGAGCCTGACGCCATTGATCATGACCGGACGAATAGCACAAAGAAGCCAAGGAGCAAAGGGGCCTTTGATTCCTTGCTTCCCGGTGTGCTCAGAAGGAATTGATCGAACTGATCACGTGGTCGACCTGCGCATCGGTCAATTCCGGGAAGATCGGCAGGCTGACGCAGGTCGCGCTCGTCCTTTCCGCCACCGGCAGGCTGCCGGCGGCATAGCCCAAATCCGCGTAGCAGGGCTGCCGGTGCATGGGGCCGGGATAAATAATCTCGGTACCGATGCCTTGTTTCTCGAGATGCACGCGCAGGTCGTCGCGCCGCGGGTGTAGCAGGGTGAACTGGTGCCAGACACTTTCGCCGTAGGCCGGCACGATCGGCAACTGAAGCTCCTTGAGCTTGATGCCAGCCCGGTATCGGGCGGCGATCGCGCGGCGCCGGGCTGTCCAGCCGGCGATGTGCTTAAGCTTGATGTTGAGGATCGCCCCCTGGAAGCCGTCCATGCGGAAGTTGAAACCGACCTCGGTGTGCGCATAGCGACGGGGCGAACCGTGGACGCGGAGGAGCTGGGCCTTGTCCATCACGGCGGGATGTTTCGAGACAAACGCCCCGCCCTCGCCGCAGGCGCCGAGGTTCTTGGTCGGATAGAAGCTGAAAGTGCCGCAATCGCCGATGCCGCCAACCGGCGCCTCCTTATACCGTGCGCCCACGGCCTGGGCGCAATCCTCGACGACGAACAGCTGGTGCTGCTTCGCCACGGCCATGATTTCATCCATCCGTGCCGGCTGGCCGAAAATGTGCACGACCACGATCCCCTTGGTCCGGGGCGTGACCGCCCGGGCGATGGCCTCGGGGCTGATGCACCAAGTGTCGGCATCGATATCCACGAACACCGGCCTCGCTCCGACGTAGCTGATGCCCCAGCAACTCGAGGCGAAGGTGAAGGGCGTCGTGATGACCTCATCGCCGGGCCCGAAACCACCGCAAAGCGACGCGACGTGCAAGGGCGAGGTGCCACTGTTCATGCCCAGGGTGCGGGAATAGCCGAAGGCCGCGCTAAAACCTTTTTCGAAGTCCTCCACGTCCTTGCCGAGGCAGAAGCGCGTGTTGTCGTAGGTGTCGGCTAGCGCCGCGAGCACCTCGGCGCGCAGCGGCGCGTGCTGGAGTTTCAGGTCGAGAAAGGGAACTTTCATGGATTCCCGCGGATTACGCGGATGCGTGCCGATTAGACAAGACAACACCCGCGCGGCCGTCGACGAGCCCGGGATTTCGCGGATCCACCTCCCCGCGAGGCCGGCTCGCAGGGACGCGAGCCCGCCACTTCAACGCAGTTTCTTCACCAGCGCCGCGACCAGCGCGTCCAGGCTGGGTTCCGCCGCTTCGAAATCCACGGGCAGGCCGAGTTGCTTCATTGTGGCGGTCGTGGTCGGCCCGATGCTGCCGGCGAGCGGCCGCCGGGCCTTCGCGCCGAGCTTGAGCGCGGCTGCCTGGTCGAAAAACGACTGCGCGGCCGAGGGGCTGGCAAACAGGATGGCATCGGCACCCTTCGCGCGGAAATCGGCGGCGACGGGATCACCCTCCAGGTTCGCTTCCGCGGTCTGGTAAACCGGCAGGGTGTCCACGATGGCCCGCGCCTCGTGCAGTTTCTCAACGAGCGCCTCGCGATTCCGATTGCCCGTGACCACGAGGATCTTGGCGCTGTCCATCGATTCGCGCTTGATGAGTTCGAGGGCGAGTTCCTCCCCCGAGGCCTTTTTCGGCTGCAAATCGACGCGCAAATGCAATTCGCGCAACGCTGCCGCCGTCGCCTCGCCCACCGCCGCGATGCGCACCAGGCCGAGCGCCCGGATGTCTTCATGGACCCGGATGAACTCCGAGAAGAAATGCTTCACGCCGTTGGCGCTGGTGAAAATCACCCATTCGTAGGCGCCAAATTCCTGCAGCACCTCCGCCAGGGTATCGAGGTCGACGGCCTTGCTCACCTCAATGAGCGGCAGTTCGACCACCTCGGCGCCAAGCGCCTCGAGACGCACGCGCCAGTCCCCCGCCTGCTCGCGCGGGCGCGTGACGACAATACGGCGGTCCGAAAGCGTCTGAGTTGAAGTCGTAGGCTTCATGGGAAGGACCATGCAGCAAGCGGCGCGGGGGGCAACGCAAGCCCGATTTGCCGGGCGTTTCCACCCCTGCAATGGCCTTGGCCGCCGCCCCTTCGGGATTGCGCCGCCGGCCACCGGAGCGCATGGTAATGGTCGCCCCACCCCATGCGCTATTCCTCGCCAGTACCCTGGATCTGTTCGGTCTTGGCCCTGGCCCTGACCCCGGCTTCGAGGGCGGACAACCTGGTGCTCGCGAGCACCAAGGTCTCGAGCGAATACCTCCAAAAGCGCATCGTGGACGGAAAACCCCAACCGCAGAACTACGTCTTCATGGCCGGACGCTTCTATTCCGGCATCACCCGAGACAAGAGCCTGGAAAGGGTGTCTTTCCGGACGGTCGCCGAGAGGCTCGCCCTCGACCTCGAGAAGCAGGATTTTCATCCCGCCCAATCGCTGGCGAACGCCGACCTGCTCCTGGTGGTGCATTGGGGAGTAACTGCCGGCCGGAACCGCGACTCGGTCACCATGGCCCTGAACATGGAAAACCTGGCCAACCTAACCGTCGATGGGGAGGTCGCGCAGAAGAACTTGGAGGAAGCGGTGGCGCGCGGCGACACGATGGGAGCGCAGCGGGCCCAGGATGCCCTGGCGACGCTGGAGACTGAGACCGCCTCTTTAACCCAGGATGTGTTTCGCAACCAGGGTTCAGACGTGGGAAACAGCGCCATGCTGCTCGGCCTCAATGAGGCCCTCCGCAAGCAAGACGACAACCTGTTCGAGTACGAGCGCCGGAAAACGCTCTTCGAAATGGCGCAGGAGGAATGCTATTTTGTCGTCGTGGTGGCATACGATGCGCGGTCTCTCATCGCCTCGAAAAAGTTGAAACGCGCGTGGACCCTGCGCGTCAGCACCAGTTCGGCCGGCATCAATTTTCCCCAGGCTTTGGACCGCTTGGGCAATGTGGCCGGCCGTTACTCCGGGACCCGACTGGTGGGGGTCAATTTCGAATACCCCGCCGAACGCAAGCGCCATGAAAGCGTCGAGTTGGGCGACCTGATCATCCTGGGCACCGTCTCCCGACCCTGACGGCATCAGGCCAGGCCAAATTCGCGGAGCAGCCGGGCGGCGGTTTCCCCTGCCTGGAGGTAATCGTCCGGCTTGAGCGGCACCGTGCGGCTGCCGGTCTTCTCGTGGAAGAAATACAGGGTGTCCGTCGTCACATGGGCGCCAAAGGCCATCTGGCAACCCCCGCCCAGCGCCGCCTGCAGGGCGCGCTCGAGGTTGACCGCGCGCGCGGTGGACGCGTCCAGGGTGGGAGCGAGCAGGGCGGCGTCCGCGTCGCGGCACTGGATGGCAATCGCCCCCTGCCCGACTGCCGGCACGCTCTCGCCGTAGGCCAGCGGCCGGAATTCCACGCCGGGCCAGCTTGCGATGCCGAGTCGCTTCATCCCGGCGGCGGCCAGGATGGTCGCGTCGCTGTCGCCCGCAGCGATTTTCTTCAGGCGCGTGTCCACGTTGCCCCGAATTTCCGTGAAGCTGGCCTGCGGAAACAACCTCGCGATCTGTTGCTGGCGGCGTGGACTGCTCGTCGCAATGGTCGCCGGGACGGTTACCCCGGCGCGCAGCACGAGGACGTCGTGCGCCACCTCGCGCGGCAAGAATCCCGCCACCACAAGTCCCGGCGTGCTTTCGCCTGGCAGGTCCTTGCAGCTGTGCACCGCCGCGGTCGCCTCGCCGCGCAGCAGCGCTTGTTCGAGTTCCGCCGTGAACAGCCCCTTGCCCCCCTGTTTGCTCAGGGACCAGCCGGCTTGTTGGTCACCGGTCGTCGTCAGCTTCAACAACTCGCAAACCGACCCGGGCAGTTTCTCCTGCAAGCGAGCCGCGGCCATGCCGGCTTGGACCAGCGCGAGGGGACTTTTACGGGTGGCGAGGATCAGTTTCATTCGGGTATGACAGCTTGAAGGCTCCGGCAGACCCGAAGGAACACAAATTTTCAGGAAACTTGCTTTCGGGCCGCCCGGTTCAGGCCATCGCCCGCATCGCGCGACGCCCGACAATCAGCGCTGCCAGTGCGGCCAAACACCAGCCGGAGGGCGCGCCACCGCCCCCGCCATGTCCCGACGATGGAGGGTTCGTCGACGCCACCGGCGCTGGAGTCTCGAGCGCGAGGATCACGTCGCCCGACGTTGCTGTGCCATAGTTGTTGGTGGCCACCAGCGAATAGTTGCCGGCATCTGCCGCCTGGATATTTGAAATCGTCAGCGCGGAACAGGTGGCTCCCGCGACGGCTCCGCCGTTCGTGAGATTGGCTCCGTTGCGCCGCCATTGCAGGAGTGGCAGGGGGGTTCCGGTGACCGCGGCTACCAGCGCAACGGTGTCGCCCGCCCTGGCGCCGGTGGCGCCCCTGACCGCGGTGACGACCGGCCCCTTTCCAGGTGCCTCGCGAAATCCGATGGTCGCCAGAAAATCAATCAGCTGCGGCAGGAAGAGGTCGGGCTGCCCGACGATGGCGTGTCCATTGCTGCCATAGGCGGGCAGCATGAGCAGCCAGGCCACGCCATGGGCCGAAAACGCATTGAACATGCGCCGGGCCGTCGGCCCCGAGATCGACTGGTCATTTTCCGAGTAAATCCAAAAGGAGGGAACGACGGCGTCGCGTCCCAGGGAATCGCAGCCCGCCACCCAATGATCCTGCACGGCGCTGGTGACCGCTCCGGTGCCCATGAGCCGGTAGTTTGTGCCCCCGCTGATATTAACCGCCCCTAGCACGCCGGGCATCCTGACGGTGGCGCTGGCCAAGACCGCCCAGCCGCCCTGCGATTGCCCCATGAGCACGACGCGGTCCGGCAGGACGAATTCCTTCGTCCGCCAATACTCGACCGCGCCCAGATAGTCCTTGGCTGCTTCCAGTCCGCTCAGCACGGCGGTGTCCTGCAACTCCGTGTCAGCCCCCTCCGAATTGCCATAGCCGCGCCGAACGAAATACGCCACGACGCAGCCCTCGGCAGCCAGTGCCCGGCAGATTTCAGCGTAGGCATTGACCGTGTTTGGGTCGCGCACCGGATTGGGTCCATTGCGACCATGGCTGAATACCACCAGCGGATGACGTTCGGTGTCAGCCGGCCGGTAAAGCATGCACTCCAGCTGGTAGTCGCGCCCGTCGATGTGGGCCGGAAACGTAACGTACTGCTGCTGGACGCCCACGTTTTGCGCCGCGGCCGGCAAGGCCAGCCCTGCGCCGAGCAAACCCAGCGCCAGATGGAACAACATCACCACCCTCCCCGGCGAAGCGGGGCCCCATGCCGCAGGGAAATGGATGCTCGGCATAGGGGAAAATTACTCCTTTCGGTGTCAGCGTTCAAACCATTTCAAGATCCCCGCGAACGGGTGGATCGTCGCACGGCAAGTGTGGCCCCGCCATGCGGAGCCACTCGACTCCCACCCGCGTGCCAAACGCCCTCCTTCGCTAAAGTTTCTGAGGACATGCTCTGCACTTGCGGCGCTCGGCGGAGCATGGACGCTGAGGGACTCGAACCCCCGACACCCTCGGTGTAAGCGAGGTGCTCTAACCAACTGAGCTAAGCGTCCGGAATGCCCGGAAGAAACGAAAAGCGCGAACGAGCGGCAGAATGAGGAAACTAGACCCCGACGGCTTCCCTGGCGCGAAGCGGAATTCCCGACTTGATCATGGCCTCGGCAATCTGGATCGAATTCAGCGCCGCACCCTTCCAGAGGTTGTCGCCGCTGACCCAGAACGCCAGGCCGTTGTCCAACGCGGTATCCAGGCGCAGGCGGCCGACGCCGCATTTAACCTGCCGGCTGAAGTCGAGGGGGGTCGGATAGACCTTGTTCGCGGGATCGTCCACGAGCTGGGCGCCCGGGAAGGACGCCAACGCGGAGCGCGCCGCCGCGAGGTCCACGGGCTTCTCGAACTCGGCGTTGACCGACACGGAGTGCGCCCGGACGACCGCCACCCGCACGCAGGTGGCCGAAACCTTGAGGGCGGGCAGGCCCATGATTTTGCGGCTTTCGTCGCGCATCTTGGTTTCCTCGCCCGTGTAGCCATCGCCACCGAAGGAATCCACCTGGGGGATGACATTCTGGAAGATCTGGTACGGATAGACCTTCTTCGCCAGCGGCTGGCCCTTGGCGTAGGCCTGGGTTTGCGCCTCGAGTTCGTCGATGGCGTCCGCACCCGTGCCGGACACGGACTGGTACGTCGAAAAGAACACCCGCTTCACTCCGAAGCGCTGGTGCAAGGGATAAAGGCCCATGAGCGCGACCGAGGTCGAGCAGTTCGGGCTGGCGATAATGCCTTGGTGCCGGCGCGTGGCATCGAGGTTGATCTCGGGAATGACCAGCGGCACGTCAGCCGACATGCGGAAGGCCGAGCTCTTGTCCAAGACCAGGCACCCGCGCTTGACGGCTTCGGGCGCCAGCGCCTTGGCAATGGCACCCTCGGCGGCGAAAAAGGCGATATCCAGACCCTCAAAAGCCTCGGGACGGGCTTCCTGCACCGTGAGTTTTTTTCCTCCCACATCCAGGTTGCGGCCCGCGGAACGCGCCGAGGCCAGCAGCCTCAGCTCCGCGAACGGAAAGGAGCGCGACAGCAGCAGACCGATCAATTCTTGACCGACTGCGCCCGTCGCACCGACGATACCGACTTTGTAGGTTTGGTTACTCACGTGAATGATTCGTTTGGAAGGTACAAGCAAAGGTGTGACGCGCTCGGACTCAAGCCGACAGCGCGGCTTATTACCGTATCCATTGCGCGACAGTTGCTTGGATTTTATCGGGACAACTGCCTTGAGCGGTCATTCGTCGTTTCCACCTCGCTCCGCCCGCCTTCCAACGTAAAGGATTCCCTCGGCACGCCCCGGGGCCTCCATGAAATCGCGGAGAAGGTCGGCGCCGGCCAGCCACCGGGGATCGTGTTCAAGGCGCGCGTTGCCACGGGGAAGCATTTTTCAGAACTTGGCCTGGATGACCAAGCCAGGCACCTCATCACGACCCGCATTCTCTGGCTCGGGGGGTTGGAGCCGGGGCTCAACCAGGGATCGAACACGTCCGGCCAGGTCGTCGACACCAAGGCGCGCTACATCTACATCCACGGTACGAATCACGAAGAACTTCTGGGCCGGCCATCGAGCATCGGGTGCATCGAAATGAACAACATCGAGATCATCGGCCTGTTCGACGAGGTGCGCACAAAGGACCACGTCTGGATCGAGGACTGAGCCAATCATCAGCCTCCAGCCGCAAAACACGTTTTGCTGGGGTCAGGAAGAAACGGTGTGGTTGTAGCCGGGGTCGGTGACCCCGGACCGGCCTCAGCGAGGCCGGCTACAGCGCCGCTGTTTCCTAGGAGTTGAGGTCCATTTTCAGGCTGGGACCGGTCGCACCAAATGGTGGAGCGCGTTGCCTCCCAACGCGCTGATGACGTCCGCTGCGAAAGAAGCGCCCTGGGGAGCAGGTCGCTCCACCTCAATTCGGCTGAGCGTGTTGTGGCCAAATGCAGGCGGGGCCATGAGTCCCGCCTCCGGCATTCAAAACCTCAGCCTAGTCCCCGAGCACTAGGGCGGCGAACTTTGCCGAGGGCCAGTCGACCCATTCCTGCGGCGGGCTTCCTCTTTTGTCCAACGACGCGGAGAAACGAAAAGCCGCTGGTTCCGGCGCCCACCACCCGGGCCAGGATTCGCCGACCAAGCAAGCCCGGCCACGATACGGATGCAGCAGCATGTATACGCCATAGTCCTCGGAATCCTCGGTCTCCCTCAACCGGTGGGACTGATACTCCCGCTGGAAGGTTTCCAAATAGCCGGCACCGCGCAGCGTCGCTGATTTCCACGCGTTGATCGCCTGCGTGATCGTCTGGCGATTGGTCAGTTCAATCAACACATGGGCGTGATCGGGCATCACGGATGCGGCCAGCACGCGCCCCTTTCGTTCGCCATGCCAGGCACGAAGTACCGCCAGGAAGACGTCGCGGGTCCGCGCCGTCCCCAGCCATGGCTTCCGGTCCTTGGTGGTCAGCGTGATGAAATACCGATCCGCCGGTTCCGGAGCCCGGGGCGGGATGGGTGCGCGCGTGTTTTTGCGGGGAACGTCCGACGATGCCATGCCTGATATTCAGCAACCACCGAACGGCGTCAAGCGACGCCCCGGACAATTGTCACTCAAACCGGACATCAGAATTCCAGCGCAAGTTCGAGCCGCGCCCCGACGGGGCTGCTGATTACATTAACCTTGTCGCCGACCTGGAAGTTCGGGGGCGACTCCTGGGTAATCACGGCGACATCGCCGTTGCTCATCTGGATGGTGATTTCCTGCGCTTCCTTCCGCGTGACATATTCCTCGATCGTCTGGCCCGCCATCGCGCCGACAACCGACGCCGCGGCGATGCCGAGTGCCTGGCCGGTGCTGCCCACGCCACCGCGGGGCATGGCCGCGGCGCCACCGAGCACGGCGCCGCTGTACTGGCCCAGGTTGGTCTTGGTTCCGTCGATCGTGATCGGCTTGGTCTTGATGACTGTCGCCACCGTGATCTTTTGCAACTGGCCGACTTGGGCCGAGGAAACGTGCGAACCCGAATGGGGCAAGGTGCAGCCGGTCAACCAGAGCATCGCTGCGACCGCTGCGAAGGCAGGAAGACGTGTTTTCATGGGGTGAGAGTGACGGCCCGGCGCGGTCCTTTTCTTACAGGGGGCGGAACGAGGCAAGCCGGTTCCTTGAGACCAAGGGATTCGTCACGCGTTCCGTCCGAATAGGAGGCGAAGGGAATTGAGGCAAACCACCAGCGTGCTCCCCTCATGGGCAGCCACGCCCACCGCCAGGGGAACTGCGCCAAATGCCGTGGCTACGACCATGACGACCACCACGCCAAGGGAGATCGTCAGGTTTTGCCGGATAACGGCGCGGGCCCGGCGGCTCAGGCGCTCCGCCGCCAGGAAGTTCTCGATCCGGTCATGCATCAGGATCACCTCGGCTTGCTCCAAGGCCGCATCGCTGCCCCGGGCTCCCATGGCAACACTGACGTCGGCGGCTGCCAGGCTGGGCGCGTCGTTGACACCGTCGCCGACCATGGCAACACGATGGCCGCCTTGCCGTAGTTCCTGAATGGCAGCGACTTTCTGCTCGGGCGTAAGATGCGCGCGAACCTCGTCCAAGCCCAATTCGCGCGCGACTGATTCGGCCGCTTGGCGCCTGTCGCCGGTCAGCATGACCGTCTTGATGCGCATGGACTTCAGGGCCGCCAAGACTCCCTTGGATTCGAGGCGGATCTGGTCTTGCAGCAGCACGCGCCCAATGACGTCGCGGCCGACAATCCACACTTCCGATAACTCGGCGGAGGCTGGCGGCAGACGGCTGGCCCAGGCTGCCAGCGGTCCCGCCTCGAGCAACTCGCGGCGGCCGAGCAGGGCTTGGGCCCCGCCGTAGCTGCCGCGCACGCCCTGGCCGACGATGTTCTGAAAATCATCCAAGGGCATCGCTTTTACATTCCGCGCCTTCGCGTCGCGAATGATCGCGCGGGCCAGCGGGTGCTCTGAGCGGGATTCCAAGGCGTAGGCCAATTCCATTACCTCGGTCTCGCGGCCCGGAGGGAAGCTCTCGTACCCGACGACCGCCAGTTCGCCCGTCGTGAGTGTGCCAGTCTTGTCGAGGGCCACTACGGAAATGTCGGCGAGCTTCTCGATGGCGGCGCCGCCCCGGAACAGCACACCGTGTCGGGCGCCCCAGGCGATGGCCGCTAGAATCGCCGACGGAATCGAAAGCACCAGGGCGCAGGGACTGGCAACCACCATCAGGGTCATGGCCCGATAAAAGGCCGACCGCACTTCGGGGGTGTTGGTAAAGGCCGGTAGCCGGAAACCGAGCCACCACACGAGGAACATGGCAAACGAGCCGCCGATGACCGCATACGTGTAGCCTGTGCCGAACTTGTCCGTGAAGCGCTCGCTGGGCGCCTTCAGTTTCTGCGCTGTTTGGATGAGCCGGATAATGCGCTGCAGGGTGCTTTCCGCGGGCAGCCGGGCGACCGCGAAGTCGACCGAACCCCAGAGGTTGAGCGTGCCGCTGAACACCTGGTCCCCCACTCCCTTGGCCACCGGCGTGGCTTCGCCGGTCAGGTTGGACTCGTCGCTCGCGCTCTTGCCGGCGACCACCACGCCGTCAGCCGCGAAGGCGCCGCCGGGCTTCACCCGGACTTTCTGGCCGATTTGCAGGTCGCTCACCGCAATCTGGTGTTCCGTCCCCGCGTCGTCCACCCGGGTGGCGTGCTTTGGCGCGGACTTCAGCAGCGCGCTGACTTCGCGTTGGGTGCGGTCGAGGGCATATTCCTCCATGGCCCCGGAAGCCGAAAAGAGAAACAACAGCAACACGGCCTCGCCCCAAGCGCCGATAAACATCGCCCCGACCGCGACCGCCAGCATCAGGAAATGGATGTCGACCTCACGTTTTTTGAGGTTCTCCCACGAATCAATCGCGGCATCCCAGCCGCCGGCAATGATCCCAACGATGAAAAACGTCCGGGCCAGCCACGGCAGACCTGGCGCAAATTGCTGGGTGAGCACCCCGGCAATCCCCGCCACCCCACAGATCGCGGCGAGCCGGGCCAACAAGCGCCATTCCTGGTCCTCCGACGTGGGCTCAGCCTTGATCTCCGGCCATTCCATTTCGCGCCAAAGCCACAAACTCTCGGCCGTGGCGCCCATGTTTCGACCGATGACCACGGCCCCGCCGTCGCGCTTCAAAGAGAATCCCGTCGACGCGAGCCGTACCGGCTGGACGGCAAACCGGGCCTCGACCGCGGCGATGGTGGCTGCGAGTTTTTCCTCCAATCCCGCCAGGTCCACGGTGCCCAGCGTGGCGACGGCCACCTTGTGAGCCGTCGGGTCGATGCGCACGGCGCCCACCCCGGGCTGCTGGCAGAGGAACCGGACAAGGTCATCGGTCCAGTTTTCGCCCACGACATCCGGCCTGCTCATGCGGGTCAGGATGCCAGCACGGGGCGCCGTCGCAAATATCAATTGCCCCGCCCCGCCTTAATAAGCTCAGTGAACGCCGATGATTGGTTTGCATGATGAGACCGGCGCCAAGCCGTCCCGCCTGCCGGTCCTCGTGCGGGAGATTTTCGCCGAGGCCGGCACACTTTGCCACGCCCTCGACCTGGAGCATCGCCCCGAGCAGGAGCAAATGGCGCAGGCCATCACGACTTCGTTGCATGGCGATGCCCCGCTGCTCTTCGAAGCCGGCACCGGCGTCGGCAAGAGCCTGGCCTATCTTATCCCGGGCATCATCCACGCCGTCGAGCAGGGCCGGCAGCTCATCGTGTCGACGCATACCATTTCGCTCCAGGAGCAGATCGAGCAAAAGGACCTGCCGATATGCCGCCGCCTGTTCAAGGCGGACCCGGCCGGAGCGCCCTACGCGAATTTCCGTTCCGCCGTCCTGGTGGGCAAGTCGAACTACCTTTGTCCCACCCGGCTCAGCCATGCGCTGGCGGATCGGGCGAGCCTGTTTGCCGATGCGGACTATGCGGAATTGCAGCGGATCGCCGACTGGGCCCAGACGACCGCCTCCGGCCTGCGCCATGAATTGAAGCCGCCGCCACGACCGGAGGTGTGGGACGCGGTCAACGCCGATTCCTCCGCCTGTTCGCGCAAGCACTGCGACTGCGAAAAATGTCACTACCAGCGCGCCCGCGCCCGGCTCCGCACGGCGCAGGTGATCATCGTAAACCACGCCTTGCTGTTTGCCCTGATCAACGCGGGCGGCGCGCGTGAGCACGGCGCCGGCATCACTCGCGGGGTGCTTTTCCCCGACGATTTTCTCGTGCTGGATGAGGCCCACACGGTACCGGAGGTTGCCACGGAGAACTTCGGCCTTTCGTTGAGCAGCTATGGCGTCGATCGCGCCCTGAAATACCTGTTCAACCCCAAGACCAAGCGCGGGGTGCTGAAGAAGCTCGGCGGCCCGGCGGGACAGCAGCTGGTGATCGACGCGCTCGATGCCTCGAAGCAGTTCTTCGACTTCCTTGCGACGCGACTCCTGGACCAGCGTGCCATTGTCCGGGTCCGCGAGGAAGGCGTCGCCGAACCCGTGCTGGATGGCCCGCTCGGCGCGTTGGAGCGGCTGCTCGCGAAGCTCGCGGACAAGCTGCCTCCGGACACCCGCGACTGCGAGGAGCTGCTCGAACAGAAAGTGCGAATCAAGGGCCTGCAGGCCGGCCTGACCGAGTGGCTGACGCTGGGCGACAAGGGCCATGTCTACTGGCTCGAACGCAGCGGCCGCAAGCAGACCATCGTCACCCTCCGCAGCGCGCCCATCGATGTCGCACCCGAGCTGCGGAAGCATCTCTTCGGCTGCAATACCAGCGTCGTCTGCACCAGCGCCACGCTGGCCATGGGCGGCAGCATGGAACCATTCGCCGCGCGGGTCGGCGCCGGGGGTGCGGAGGCGGTGGCGGTAAAGTCGCCCTTTGATTTTGAACGAAACATGCGGGTCTATGTCGCCGCCGATGTTCCCCTGCCCTCGCCCAAGGACGCCAAACTGGCCCTGGATATACTCACCGACTACATTCGTTTCTGCACGGAGCGCGTGAAAGGCGGTTCGCTCGTGCTTTTCACCAGCTACACCGACATGCGCGCAGTCGCCGCCACCTTGGAGCCCGAGTGGCAAAAGGCCCGGCGGCCTTTCCTCATCCAGGGGGCCGACCTCTCGCGTACCGAACTGGCGCAGCAAATGCGTTCCCTCGGCAACGCCGTGCTCTTTGGCACCGACAGCTTTTGGACCGGAGTTGACGTTCCCGGCACGGCCCTGTCCCAGGTCATCATCACCCGCCTGCCGTTCGATCCACCCACCCACCCCATCACCGAGGCCCGGTGCGATCACATCCGGGACGCCGGGGGGAATCCCTTCAACGAACTCACCCTGCCGGACGCGCTCATCAAGTTCCGGCAGGGCGTCGGCCGCCTGATCCGCAACAAATCCGACCGGGGGCTCGTGACCGTGCTGGACGCCCGGGTGCTGGCCAAAACCTATGGCCGGGAGTTCCTGGCCAGCCTCCCGACCGCCGAGTACGAGCGAATTGACAGGGAAAATCGGGAGCGTGTTTTTAGACCTTTCCCTTGAACGAAAAGCTGCCTTTAGTCGCCGTTACGAAATGAAGTTCAGCACCTACGCCAACACCGACATCGGCCGCGTCCGCCCAGAAAACGAGGACAGCTTCCTCTGTAACGACACCCTGGGCATTTATGCCGTAGCCGACGGCATCGGGGGCTTGCCTTCCGGTGGTCAGGCCAGCCAGTTGGCAGTCACTACCTTGCAAAAAATCGTCAGCGAGCACGCCGCTGGGCAGAAGTTGAACTACGAGCGCATCCTCATCGAGATCAACGACCAGGTCTTCAAGCTCGGCCGCGTCCTGAGCCCGCAGTTCGGCATCGGCTCCACCCTGGTGTTTGCGCACGTCACGGGCGTGAAAATCCATTTTGGCCATGTGGGCGATTCCTCCGCCCTGCGCCTGCGCTCGAAGGTCCTGGAACAGCTCACCACCGACCACACGATCGAAACGGAATTGAAGCAGCGTTCCGCCCGCGGCGAGCCGTTGGGACTGTTGATGGAAAATCGCAATGCGCTCACGCGTTGCATCGGCCAGCCCCCGCCGCTCGAACCCGACTGCTTTTCCCACACCATCCTGCCGCACGATCGCTACCTCCTGTGCAGCGACGGCATCACCCGCTTCGTGCCCCAACCGGAAATTTCCCATGTCCTGCAGGAATCGCCCAACCCCGAGCACGCCGTCAACACCTTGATTGACCGCGCCAACGAGCGCGGCGGCATGGACAACTCGACCGGAGTCGCGATCTTCTTCGAATAAATCTGGACAGCTGGCGGGAGAACACTGAGCGAATCGGCCTGGTTTGGATCCCTCTTTTTCCGCCCCGTTGCTTCTGCTTGAGATTGCATGTCTCGGTCCCAACAATTCGCCGCGCTGGTCGCGCGACAGCCGGACAATGAGTTGTTTCGTTTCAGCCTCGCCCAGGCGCTGGTCGCCGAGGGCAAGCCGGCCGAAGCGATCGAGCATTTCGCCCTCTGCGCGGCGAAGAAGCCGGATTGGATGATGCCCCGGATCCTGCTCGGCAAGGCACTGCTCGGAACCGGCCGTCGCGCCGAGGCACGGTCCTGGCTCGAGGAGGCGCTCAAACTGGCAGTCAGCCAGCAACACGAGGATCCCGAACGGGAGCTGCGTTCGCTCCTGGCGGAGTTCACGTGAACCAGGAAGGAAGTTTCAGGAATCAGGGAGCCGGGCCAGGCGGACGCCCTCCAATATCTTGCTTCACGGTTCTCATTGCCAAAGTGGCGCCGGGAATTTTCCCGCAGCGATCAGGGCGCCAATCGCCCTTTGCGCCGCCGCCAGGTCATCACGATAGGTCAGGCCAAACCAATCATCGGCGCTCCGCAACAGGGAGATCCTGGCCGCCCCGGATTCGTTGAGGGAGCTCAGGGCGGTGGGCAGGTAGAACTCTGCCTTGGCATCCGCCACATGCCGATCCAGGAATGCCCGGAACAAGGTCTCCAGTTGCGGGAAGACTGCCGGCGTGAAACCCCAAAAATTCATGGAGACAATCTCCGCGCCCGTGAGCGCGTGCGGCTGGCCGGCGGCGTCGGTGTAGCGCGCGCCGCCGGGTGCCTTTTCGATCTTGGTTATTTCCGTGATCGCCTGGAGTCGTCCCGCGGCGTCGGTTGCGCACAGCCCGCGACTGACTGTGCCGTGCTCCGACAAGGTCTGGCGCAAAGGATAACCCACCATGGCATAATCCGGGGTTGTGGCGAAATGAGTCGCCAGCGCCCGGTAACCGGAAGCCCCGTAGAAATCATCGGCATTAATGACCGCGAACGGTCGCGTCACGGTGTTGCGCACTGCCAAGACCGCATGGCCGGTACCCCAGGGTTTGGTGCGGCCCGCGGGCGGTGCGAAACCGTGCGGCAAATCCGCAAATTCCTGGTAGGCGTATTCCACCGCCATATGCTGCTCCAGGCGCCGGCCTATCGTGGCGCGAAAATCCGCCTCGATGTCACGGCGAATGACCAGCACCAGCCGGCCAAAACCCGCGCGCAGGGCATCGTAGGCGGAATACTCGATGATCAGCTCACCATGCGGCCCGACGGGCTGCACCTGCTTGATGCCACCGAAACGGCTGCCCATGCCGGCGGCGAGGATGACGAGATCGTAGGAATTCTTGTTAACCACGAATGGACACTGACGGACACTAATGCCTGAAGCCAAACAGTTTTCCGCTGGTTTGCTCCAGTCTGGACATCGCTTCCGGCGCAAAAATTTGAGTGGATTTCGCCCCTGAAATGTGGCTCATTCCGCCAGCCATTCAGCCAGGGTAGCTCAGTGGTAGAGCAGAGGACTCATAAGCCTTTGGTCGCGAGTTCAATCCTCGCCCCTGGCACCAATTTAAGTGTTCCACGTTTACATCCTGCGGGGTGCGTCGGGCCGGCACTATATCGGGCAAACCTCGGATTTGCCCGCGCGGTTGGCCCAACACCTCGGGGGACACACGCACACCACCCGCCGCTTGGGCGGAAACGTTCAATTGCTCGCAAGCCGGGCCTTTGCGACGCGCGCCGAGGCGGCGAACGCCGAGCGGATGCTCAAGTCTTGGAAAAACCCCGCGAAGGCACTGGCTTGGCTTCAGGCTGGCCAACCGTAGAGCAGCCCCGACTCCTGTCGGGGTTGGTCGCGAGTTCAATCCTCGCCCCTGGCACCCATTTCCAGCCGCGGGTTTCACCGCGGCTTTTTACTGCGATTGGATTCAGATGTACTCGCCCTGCCACGCCGCGTCGGGCGAGGCCGGTCGAATCTCCGCCTTGCGTTCCACCGGAATGTAGTGGAATCCCGTTTCGTCCTCGAAGCCCTCGGCAACAGAAAAATCCCACAACCCGGCAAGTACCTTGGCTGCTTTGCTGCCCAGGGAAAAATTGGGGCCGGTGAGCAACGCACTCAGCTTGTTATGGCCTGAGCAGTGGATGAAGGGGTTGTTGGTCGTCGTCATCGTAGCATCCCAACTCTACCAAAATCCATGCCTACCCTCTGCGCATATATTGCCACAGACTCCTCCATAGTTCCCCGGCATCAGCGTGAAAGTGCTTTCTCATTGGAATGACAGCGATGCGGCCCGGAAGCCCTGCGGCGGCTCGGCAAACTCGGAAACAGCCCTGGGATATGTTGCCGAGGCAGTTGCACCATTGGTCTTTCGAACTTATTCTGTCTGCGGTGGATACCCCGCAAGACGACCTCCGCACCTTCCAGCTCCTGCAGCACGTCAAATCCTCTGCCCTGTCGCCGCGGCAACTCGCCGACCTCCAACGTGCGGAATCGGATATCGAGGGCAAACAAGCTGCCATTCTCGTGGTGGATGATTCCGCCGAATTGAGGCAGCTCATGGTGGCCACTTTGGAGTCGCTCGGTTACGAAAACCTGACCGAAGCGGTCGACGGACAGGAAGCCCTCGGCCTCCTGCGCCAGCGACCTTTCGAACTGGTGGTCTTGGATATCGAAATGCCCGTGCTCGACGGCTTTCAGGTTCTGACCCAAATGAAACAGACTCCCGCGCTCGCCGGCGTGCCGGTGATCGTGGCTTCCGGGTTGCAGCAGCTCGACGCGGTCGTGCGGTGCATCGAACTCGGGGCCGAGGACTTCCTGCCGAAGCCGGTCAATCCCGTCCTGTTGCGGGCCCGCATCGGCGCCTCCCTCGAACGGACGCGGCTCCGGGAGCGCGATCAGCTGCGCATGATCGAGCTGCAGCGGGAAAAGGAACTGCTGGAGATGGAACAGGAAAAGTCCGAGCGTCTCCTGCTCAACATCCTGCCGGTCGTCATCGCCGGGCGGCTCAAGCAGGGCGAGCACACCATCGCCGAACGCTTTGCCAGCGTCACGGTGCTGTTTGCCGACCTCGTGGATTTCACTTCCCTGGTCAATCGCACCGATCCCGAGGAGCTCGTCTCGCTCCTGGGCGACCTTTTCTCCCGCTTTGATCGGCTCGCCAGCCAGTTTCACCTGGAGAAGATAAAGACGATCGGCGATTGCTACCTGGTCGTCGGTGGCCTTCCGGAGGAGACCGGCGACCATCACATCGAAGCGGTGGCGGACATGGGCCTGGCCATGCTGGCCGCCGTGACGGACCTGAATCGCGAGCGCGGCATTTCGCTTCAATTGCGCATCGGGATTAATTCCGGCCCCGTCGTCGCCGGTGTGATCGGGCGGAAGAAATTCGCATACGACCTCTGGGGCGCGACCGTCAACCTCGCGAGCCGGATGCAGTCCTCGGGCCTGCCGAACCGGGTCCACCTGCCCGCCACCACCTGCGAGCCCTTACGCGGGAAATACCAGTTTACCGAGCGTGGCCTGGTCGCCTGCAAAGGCATGGGCAAGATCCAGACTTGTTTCCTCAATGGCCGGATTGCCGCGGCAGCCGAGAAGCCGCCACGCCCTTCGCAAGCATAGTGCCATCCCTTTCAGATGTCGTCGGGGCCCAACCACCTGAAATAGACGACGACAAAACGACCGGCTGGAGCGGTTGGGTTGTCTTTGGTCCGCTGGACCATCGCCTCGCACCAAGCCATGGCTTCGGTCCGCGACGAATCGGCCGGGTTGACCGCCTCGCCATAAGCCCGGATGCGAAAGGTGTCTGAACGTACCGCCAGCCACGGGCGTAGCGCATCGCCGAAATCCGCCGGCGTCACACTGCTGCCGGCAAGTGCGCCGGCGAGCAGATCGCTGCCAAGGAATGCTTCGACCGATTGAAATGGGCCGCCCGGTGCCTTCCCGGAACCTGAAGCCGCCGCCAGGTTATCACGAAGCCGGTTGGCGAATGTGGTCAGGCTGATCCCGAGTGGAGCTCCCGGACGCAGGCGATCGTAAGTGGCACCGACGCCGCGCCAGAAACGATGCGAAGTAGTATTGACGTTCAACAACCCGGCTTGTCGCGCCGATCCCGACCATCCGTAGTGCGTTCGACCGAGGGAATGCAGGTTGGCCTGCAGCTGTCCCGGCGTCAGCACCGGGGATGTCGCGTAGGCCAGCTGCGAAAAGGTTTCGACCCTGGCAAGGTCCGGGTCGGTCGGTGAAAGCGCGGTAATCAGTTCGTTCACGGCATGTTTCTGGCCCGGCACGGGTGCCTCTGCATCCGGGACCACCGCGCTGAGCTTCACCCCCTCATCCCCCACCCACCACGCCAGCGCCCCCTGCTGGCCGGGGGTGCCTGCGCGCGTGGTGAGCGTGACCGGAACGCGCAAAACTCGCACATGTTCCTTATCGGTCCCATCCGCGCCCAAGGCGCCATTTGCCAGCATGGCGAGGGAGTCGACTCCCGCGAGGTTTGGCACTGTTGCGCCGCTTGGACCCGACGCGAGCCAGCCTTGGAATTGACCGGCGCCATCCCACACGCCGCACCAATTTCGTGCCGGATTGCCTGCTCCAGGTGGAATTCCGGTAATCCCGGCCATGCCCGTGAAAATCGCGTCGGGTTCCGCCCGCCGCTGAAGTTCGCCCAAGGCCGTGTCCAAACCCAACAACGCGATTTGGCGGGCCTGGGTTTCGTAGACACCGGTGGCCGCGAGCTCGCTGCCGACCTTGCCCATCGTCGCCAGGGCAAACAGCGCCAGCATCAACAAAGCCAGCAGCACCAGCGTCATGACCAGAGCGAAGCCTGAAGCCGCGGACAAAGCCCTGCACTGAACCGAGTCCGCCGGCCGGGAGGCAGGCGAGCTCAAATGCGATGAGGTCAGCGAAGCGGTGATTTTGACCTTCGCCCGATTCACGGCGCACTCCCTTTGATCTCAATCCGGCGGAGATATACTCCCGAATTGCCTTCCACCACGCTCCACCACCATTCGGCGTCCGTGACGAAATTCGCCGGGCGCGCCACCCGCCCGGCTTCGATGGCCTCCACCAGGGTTGCCCCTTCTTCGCTCAGGACGCGCAGCGAAACGTCCACCCATTCTGGAAATCGCGAATCGTCGGCGTTGGCGTTGCCCACGGCATGATGGCTCAAATCCCCCGCAGTGCCCGGAAAGACACGGCGGAGCCCGCCGGCGGCATCACGCACATAGAGCCAGCAGCCGAAATCGACGACGTTGGATGCCAGCAGGTTGGCGTGACTGGGATTCGTGACATTGCGCGGCTGGCGGTAGGCCGTGGACAAAGCGCTGGAAGGCGTGTTGGTGGAACTCCCGTAGGCGGTGGCCGTCACGTCGTAGCCGTTGGCAAAAACATCGTCGGAGCCCACCACCGATCGATAGAGCGAGTAGCGCACGGGCGCCGGGTTCGAGCTAACCGGATCGCCCGTCACCGGCCGGCGCGCAATTTGGTAAGCCACGACCGTCGGCAGGCCGCCTCCAGATTCCACGTTCGTGCTCACAAAACGCAGCCATGCGCCCGACAGGCCGAAGCGAGCGGCAGGCAGGTTGCTTGCCCCGTCCGTCGCCGGCGGCAGCAAATGAAGGCTCCCCCCGCTGGCGGGCTTGATGGGCCCGGGTCCGAGCAGCCAGCCGTGGTTGGCGAGGCCCGCGGGCGCATCAACGACGTCGACCGCAAACCAGGTATTGGCATCGCGCCGGCTGAGTGCCGATTGAAGATCACGTTCCAGCAGGTCCAGCGCCTGTTTGGCGGCGACGGCCTGCGTGTGAGCCCCCTGATTACGCCGCCAAAGCACCAGCACATTGACCGTGACGGACAGCATCAGTCCGGCCAGGACCAGCGTGATGACGACGGACACAAGCATTTCGAGCAGGGTGAAGCCTCCGCAGAAATCAGGTCCCTGAATCCTGCCGTGCTGGCGGTCCGGCCACCCGGCATGCCTTCCGCAACGGAAACCATTCATCGTCGGATCGACTCCGTGAACATGATGTAAGCCCGCGCCGACTCAGCCGTGGGTGCCGCGCCATCGGGCAGGTGGTATGGCCAGGACACCCTCACCGCGAGAGCCAGGAAATGCTTTTGCGGATCGAAACTCAGCGGTTCGTTTGGGAAGCGCCAACACTCGACCAGGAAATATTGATCCTGATCGGCGATCCGCCCCGTGGCCGGCGGCAGGTAGTCGCGGGAGTGCAACCGGGATGCATCGCGCAATGCGACAAAGACCAAACCACTTTCAGCGGGATTCCCCATAGTGGGAACTTGCGTCGCGACAGCGTTGAAACCGCCGGCCGCCGCCAGTCGCTGGAGTTCCAGCCGCAGGGCGTCGGGCAAGCGCTGGGCAGCGAGGGAGTCCTGCACCTCAACCCCGTGTCGCGTCAGGGCGGGGAGCAGCGCAAGGACCACGGTGACGGCAGCAGCAAACAACCCCACTGCAAAGATGACTTCGATGAGCGAAAAGGCGCGGAGGGCAAGATTGCGGACCATCATAACGCGCTCCTTTCATTCAAAAGCGCCGGCACACCATAGACACTCAGCACGAGCCCGCGGACGGAGGCCGGATTGATGAGTTCGACGGGCGATGCTCCCGCGGCAAAACTTCCTGGCGGCCGGGCGCGTCCCGAAGCCACGATGAGGTAACCCTTCGGGGGCAGCCCGGTTCCCACCGCCGCCAAAGTGCCGTTCGGCGTGAAGGCAACGCCCGTCCATTCCTGCGCGGCGGTGTCGCCTTCGATCGTGCAGGACAGGCTCTGGTTTTGAAAGAGATCCGAATTGAGGTCAGCCGCGGGGTTGGAAATTCGCTTCCATTCGGCCGGATCGGCGACCAGGCCACTCAGCGAGGCGGGCACCACAAACGTATCCGCGGGCAGGAGGAGCCGCTGGAGAGTGTCCCAGTCGACCGGGCTCGATCCTGCTTGTCGCGCCCGCTGGAGAACAAGGAGGCGGAGGAAGCGGTCAGGCGCGGACGGCTCAACGTTCAGCAACAGGCGAGTCTTGCAGTTTGTCGCAGCCGCCTTGGTGCGTGCTGCAGTTACCAGGCTGGAGACCGTGGCTTGGGCGGACTGCAAGGCCGCCGATCCCCCGCTTCCCCCCAATCCGCCCAGTAACGCCAACGACAACGCGGCAATGAGCGCGACGACCACGAGAATTTCGAGGAGCGTGAATGCTGACTGTGCGAGACCCGGGAACTGGGTGAACTCAACTCCAAACGTACCGGTGCCCGATCGGGGGTGCGACATCCGGTACGGTTCCGAAAACCTGGTCGGAATCTTCATTTCCAGCTAACGATGAACTCCGGGTTTGCCGGCGTTGCCAATGGAGCCGGCGCGTAAAACACCACACCGGCGCGGACACCGGTTAGGGGAAAGTCGTCGCTGCCCGGCGTCATGCCACCCACCGCTGGCAACGTCGCGAAGTCCGATCCCGAACGGATGACACCGTCCAGGTCCTTGTCCACCAACACTGCTATTTCCGTATTGTCGAACGCGTCATGGATCAATCCGTCCGGGGTGAGATCGGCGGCACCAAAGACATGGAACGCAATGCCCTTTCGGTTTTGCTGCGCGGCCGCGGAGCTGGTCGTCAACGCACTTCCGTCTCTCCGTTTGCCCGCCAGTACATCATGAAATGGCAAATCCTGCGTCGTGGCCCCGCCGTTGACCAGGTTACTGGCGTCGAATGCCGGAAAGTAACCATACTCACCGCGAAATGACTCGATGGCCGTCGTCCACTGGGAAAACTGCACCCGGGTTTTTGCCTTGTTGGCCGAGCGCCTGGCCGCTCCGACACTGGGGAAGATCAACGCGGCGAGCAAGGCGACCACGGTCATGACGCAAAGCATCTCCAGCAGGGTGAACGCTCCCATTTCCCTTCCGCCCTGGGTGTCGCCGCCAATCGCCGGGCGCGTCGACAGACCCAAAGTGCGAGTTTTGCGTCGTTCGGTCCAACTGGAGGCACGTCGGCCTGGATTGGTCATCTTCATGGGTTGGCCCACAGATTGTCCGCGTTGCAGGCGCCATCCGGATTGGGAAATCCGCCCGGTTTTAGCATTGAGGTGTCACTCCCGTCCGGCCCGGCGGAATAGAGCACATAGGAGGAATTCATCCAGGAGGACTCCGATTTGTAAGCGTAGCGGTACGGCTGGCCCCAAGGGTCGATTAGCTCGGCCGTCGCGTTGGTGAACGGATCCAGGGCGGCAGCCGTGGTAAACCGGGCAGCCTCAATCAGCACGCGGCCGGTGATCGGTTGACCATCGGGGGCACGCTGGCCGATCAGCGACTGGAGCAAAAGCGCCGGGGAATTCGTGCGCGGATAATCACCGTGGATCTTCCGATAGGATTCGAGCGCCAAGGAGATCGTGGCCAGTTCGGCCCGCGCCCGCGCCGCCCGACCGATTTCCGTGGCCCGGTGGCCGAACCCGAAAACGATGCCGCCCAGGATCGCGACGATGGCGATCACCACCAGCAGTTCGAGCAAGGTGAACGCGCCGGACTCGAAGCCGGCGACCGGCCTCCGGACCACTCGCAAATCGTTCCGGAAAGCCGGATTGTTTGCCCCGACCAATGCGATCCGAACGAGGCCACGTTTCTCGACGCAACGGTTGCCGGCGGAGGGTGACATGGGCGTTGGAAAGCAGGAGATCCTGGCGCGCCCGCACACCGGTCTCGTGCTCCGAGTCCGGCGACTTCCCGCCGCAGCGGGAAGCCCCCAAACGTAATTTTTCCGTATGCGCTGGAGCGATCCGGTCGCAGGCCAGCGCGGGAAATTCCAATACTACCGCGCCGCCGTCAGTCTTCCGACTGGAGCGCCGCGATCACCGAGAAGTCCTCCAGCGTCGTCGTATCACCTTTGACGCTGCCGGAGGTCGCCAGCTCCTTGAGGAGGCGACGCATGATTTTTCCCGAACGGGTCTTGGGCAGACCCGCGGCGAACCGCACCTGGTCGGGCTTGGCCAGCGAACCGATCTCCATGCCGACGTGGCCGCGCAGGGCCTCCTTGAGTTCTTCGCTGGCGGTCTGGCCGGCCTTGAGCGTGACAAACACGACGAGCGCCTGTCCCTTGAGTTCGTCGGGCCGGCCCACTGCCGCCGCCTCGGCGACAGCGGGGTGAGACACCAGCGCGCTCTCGACTTCCGCCGTGCCGATGCGGTGACCGGAGACGTTGAGCACGTCGTCGATGCGCCCGACAATCCAGAAGTAACCGTCCTTGTCCTGCCGTGCACCGTCGCCCGTGAAATAATAGGTCGGATGCTTGGGGAATTCGGAGAAATAGGCCTTCTTGAATCGCTCATCGTCGCCCCAGAGCGTGCGCAGCATCGACGGCCACGGTTGCGTGAGCACGAACTTGCCCCCGGAGTTGCGGGGCACTTCATTGCCTTCGGCGTCGACGACCATCGGCTTGACGCCAAAGAACGGCAGCGTCGCCGAGCCGGGCTTGGTCGGCGTCACCCCCGGCAGCGGCGTGACCATGATCGAACCGGTTTCCGTCTGCCACCACGTGTCGACGATCGGGCAGCGTTTTTTGCCGATCATGTTGTGATACCACATCCATGCCTCGGGATTGATCGGCTCGCCCACGGAACCGAGCAAACGGAGCGAATCAAGGCGATGCCGCAACACGTAGTTGTCGCCCCACCGCATGAAGGCGCGGATGGCGGTCGGCGCGGTGTACAGAATGGTCAGGCCGTGGCGGTCGATCATCTGCCAGAAGCGATCCGGTTCCGGTTGGTTCGGCGCACCCTCGTAGAGGAAGACGGTCGAGCCGTTCGAAAGCAGCCCATAGACGACATAACTGTGGCCGGTGATCCACCCGATGTCCGCCGAGCAGAAGTAGCGGTCGCTATCCTTCAGGTCGAAAACGTAGTGTGAGCTGAGCTTGGCCCCGAGCAGGTAGCCCGCGCTTGTGTGCAGTACGCCCTTGGGTTTGCCGGTCGAACCCGAGGTATAGAGGATGAAAAGCGGATGTTCGGAATCGAAGGCTTTGGCGGTATGCTTGTTCGGGGCCCCTTCCCAAGCCTCGCGCCACCAGACGTCGCGTCCCTCGACCATGTTCACCGGGTTGCCACAGCGCTTGACGACCAGGATCGAGTGCACCGTCGGTGCGCCGGCGACGGCCTTGTCGACGTTGGCCTTGAGTTCGATCACCTTGCCCCGGCGCCAGCCGCCATCAGCGGTGATGATGAGCTTGGCCTGGCAGTCATTGACGCGGTCCTTGATCGCCTCGGCGCTGAAACCGCCAAAGATGACCGTGTGCACCGCGCCGACGCGGGCGCAGGCGAGCATGGCGATGACCGCCTCCGGGATCATCGGCAGGTAAATCGCAATGCGATCGCCAGCCTTGATGCCCATGTTCTCCAGGATGTGGGCCATCCGGCAGACGTGAAAATGCAGCTGCTTATAGGTGATCGTGCGGACGTCCCCTGGCTCGCCTTCGAAAATTAACGCCGCCTTGTTTTCGCGCGCGGTGCCGAGGTGCCGGTCGAGACAATTCTCGGAAACATTTAACTTGCCGCCCAAGAACCACTTGGCATGCGGGGCCTTCCACTGCATCGTTTGCTTGAAAGGCTTTCGCCAGACGAGCTGTTCCTGGGCTTGTTTGGACCAGAATTTGTCAGGAGCGTTGACAGACTCGGCATAGAGCCTACGGTAAGTGGCGAAACTGCCAAGGTTTGCTTGGTTCTTGAATTCAGCCGATGGTTTAAAAATCCGGCTCTCGCGAGATACCGAGGTTATCGTTTGGTCCGTCACAAGTTTCTCCTCTGTCTATTGGGGGTTGAAGCTGAGCGTTTAGGAAATGCCTCCGACGGATTGCACGGTCAAGCCTAGGCAGCAGGCAACACGCTTCGATTTTGTATGGATAAAGAAAATTCGCCGGCGGCTCCTTCCGAGCCATCGGCTACCCCCACCAACTCGCCGGCCCAGCCGGACAATAGCATTCGCGTCGAGGGCATCCTCGACATCGACAACAGCCGCAACGGCCAGTTGCTCGACCTCGCGCGGCACGGCAAACGCCGGCCGACCGATCCTTTCGTTCCGCGCGAGCTCATCCGCCGCTTTCACCTGCAGCAGGGCAGCATCATCACCGCCCTGGCCGCGCCCGATGGCCGCTTTCCGAACCCGAAGGTCCGTTTCATCGAGAAGGTTGACGGGATGGATTTCGACGAGCGCCGCCGTCGCGTCGACTTTGGCAATCTCGTCACCATCACCCCGGACAAGCAGCTCAAACTGGAGATGAAGGACGGTCGCATGACCAACCGCGTCATCGACCTCCTCTGCCCCATTGGCAAGGGCACCCGCGGCCTGATCGTCGCCCCGCCCCGCACCGGCAAGACCACGTTTCTCCGCGACATCGCCCTCGGCATCCTCGAAAACCACCCGGAATGCCACGTCATGATTCTCCTCGTGGACGAACGACCCGAGGAAGTCACCGACTTCAAGCGCAGCGTGCCCTGCGAGGTGTGGGCCTCCTCCAACGACGATCCGGTCGAAAACCACATCCGCGTCTCGGATCTCTGCATCGAGCGGGCGCGCCGCCTCGTCGAAGCCGGCAAGGACGTCGTCCTCCTGATCGACTCGCTCACCCGCCTTTCCCGCGCCCACAACACCGCCCGGAACTCGGGCAAGACCGGCAGTGGCGGCCTCGACGTGCGCGCCTTGGAAAAGCCCCGCCAGCTCTTTGCCTCCGCACGCAACACCGAGGACGGCGGTTCGCTCACCATCATCGCCTCCATCCTGGTCGAGACCGGGAGCCGGATGGACGACGTCATCTTCCAGGAATTCAAGGGCACCGGCAACATGGAGCTCGTACTCGACCGCAAGGCGGCCGAAATGCGCATCTGGCCCGCGATCAACGTGGCCTCCTCCGGCACCCGCAAGGAGGAGTTGCTGCTCGACCCGAAGACCCTCGAAGGGGTCCATTTTTTCCGCCGCGCCCTGGTGCAGACCAAGATCGAGGAGGCCACCGACACCCTCATCACCCGCCTGGGCAAGACGAAGAACAACGCCGAGTTCATCAAACTCATCGTCAAGTAACTTCGCTCTTGCCGGCCCTCACCCTCCCCGACCACCCTGACCGTTCACTGAATGAATAGCTTTTCGGAGCAATGTCTCGATATGGCCCGCTCGATGCTGGCCCATAATCTCGATTCCATCAACGCCGACGGCAGCGTCACTCCCATTGCCGGGGAAACTCCCCGCTCCGACGAACCCGGCCACGTCGCCTTCGCCCTCGGCGAATACTACCGCGCCACCGGTGAAACCACCCTCAAGGGGTACGACTTGATCGACCTGGCGGCCCGCACGATCACCGCCCAGGCCTTCACCGAGCCCGCCCACGAAAACGGCCTCGCCTACGCCTCCCTCGGCCTCCTCTCCTTCGGTCCCTCCAAGGAACGCAACCCGGTCTGGGAACGCCTCGTCGAGGAAACCCGGCAGCGACTCGACAAGCTCCTGCTCACCCGCAGCGACTACGACAACTACTGGCAGGCCTTCAACATCGCGAAGGCCGTCTGCCGCTACAGCCTGGGCCTCTCCAAGAAGGACGAAACCTCGCGACTCATCGAGCGCATGGTTGAACGGATCGAGCAGACCAGCTCCGCCGGGTTCTTCGACGACGCCGAGAAAGGTTTCGGCGGCCACTTCAATCTCTACGGCGTGATGGCCCTCGTCTTCACCCGCTCGGCGCTGCAGCTCCACGCCAATGCGGCGCTTCGCGAGCGCAAGCTCCCCACGCTCCGCACCTACGCCGAGAAATACATCAAGATGATGCCCGATCTCGTCCGCGCGGACGGCTTGGGCTGGGCTTACGGTCGTTCGGCCGGCGCGTATGGCCAGATGCACTGCATCACCATCATCCTGCAGGGCCTCCGCGACAACTGGATCCCCGAGGACCAGAAAAACCGGTATTTCGACATCCTGCGCCGCCTTTTCTACTATTTTTTCCAGACGTACCTCGACCAGGAACACGGCTTCCTCGACGTCCGGGACGAGGAGCGCACCGCCTACTCCTCGCACACCACGCGCATGGCGAACTTCGACGCGGCGCGCTACCTCTGCCAGTGGTCACGCCTCGCCAAGACCGTGCACATGCCGGAGAACGTCAAGGCCGAGCCCCCGCGCACCAGCGGACGGTTCGTGATCTACGACAAGAGCAATCGCAAGGAACAGGGCCTGTTTCTCTACCGCGACGCCGAGTCCGGCCTCCACGTCCAGCTCCCGCTGGTCAGCTCGGGCATGGATTGCACGGCCGACAACCTGCCTTTCCCCCACTGCCCCGGCGTCTTCGACTGGCCCAACAATCTTTACCTCCCGGTCATGTTGCCGGAACTGACTTTCGGCGAAAATGTGACCCTCCCCGCGTTCTACGGCCAGAAATGCGTCACCGGCCTCGGCTTGAAGAACTCGTTCTATTTCCGTTACGAGCAGCCCGACCTGATCAACACCAAGGAGGAACTCGTCCGCGGCTTGGGCAGCGTGAAAGTGCAGTGGACCTTCACCGGCAGCAAGATCACCGCGGAGTTTGCCTACACGGTCAAAAACCAGGTCCAGCTCGACAAATTCCGCCTGGCCCTGGTCATCGGCGCCCCGCACTCCAAGTACCGTCTCGTCAACTCGCCCGCGCTCGGTTCGCATGGCCACCGCTGTTCGGTGCTAAAGGACGATTTCCACGCCAACTGGGCGGAGACCGAGATCGTCACCGCGGACCCGGCGTACCGGACAAACTTCAGCAAGCTCCACTACGTGCAGATGTTCGTCCGCGACCATCCGCTGATCATGCGGCCCGGCCAGATTTATCGCCTGTCGGTCGCGTTCGACCCGGAGCTGACCATGGCAGGGACCTGAGGAGGGAGTCCCGCCCTCGTCTAGCTTTCCAACGCCGCCTCGATTTGGCGGCTGGCGGTACGGAGTACTTCAAGGCGGGCAAATCGCTTGTTGTCCGCCGCGATCAGGTGCCACGGCGCGTTGGCCTGGTCGGTCAGGGCCAGCATGTCGCCCACCGCCACCTCATAACCCGCGCGCTTGCGGCGGTTGCGCCAGTCCTCGGCATTCATCTTGTGCCGTTTGT
This sequence comes from Lacunisphaera sp., assembly GCA_035549955.1. Taxonomy (GTDB): domain Bacteria; phylum Verrucomicrobiota; class Verrucomicrobiia; order Opitutales; family Opitutaceae; genus Lacunisphaera. Next base: position 49,236 of record DASZPS010000147.1, read on the forward strand.
GCGGAGTCGACTCACGCTCGCGGAATCGCCTCAGTTGCTCGGCATGCGAGATATGCAGCCAATACTTCAGGACGATCGCGCCATGGTCGGTGAGCTGCCGTTCGAAATCGTTGATTTCAGAAAACGCCCGCTTCCATTCCTCCTCGCGGCAGAATCCTTCCAGCCGCTCGACCAGCACCCGGCCGTACCATGAGCGGTCGAAGACCGCCATCCGCCCGTCACGTGGGATATCCCGCCAGAATCGCCACAGATAGTGCGCGTGTTTCTCCTCGTCGGTCGGTTTCGCCACGGAAATTACGCTATAATCCCGGGGATCGATCGCACTGGTGAGGCGCCGGATCGCTCCGCCTTTGCCCGCCGCATCCCAGCCCTCGAAGGCAAAAACGAGCGAACGCCCGGCTGTCAGTGCGGCGCGCACGGCGCGGTTCAGCCGGCCGAGCCACTTTTCGCGCAATGCATCGTAGTCCTTCTCCGACAGGTCCTGGTCCAGCTTCAGCGCCCGTAAACGGCGCCAGCCCGAGATGCGCAACGCCTTGACCCGGCGAGGAGCTCGCGGCCGGCCCTTGCGGGCCATGGCCTTTTCCTGTTGCCGAAAACGGGCGAGCAGCAGCTCCCCCACTTTCAAGTCGCGCGCCCTTTCGTCCTCCGCGTCAACCAGGTGCCAGATCGCCCCCGGCCGGTCAGTCATGTCGCGAATCAACGCCGCCGTTCTCGCCAGCCGCCGATAGTTGCGATGGTGATGCCAGTCCTCGTCCGTCACGCGCCAGGCCGTGGCCGGTTCGGCGCGCAACGTGCGCAACCGCCGCCCCTGCGCCTCCTTTGAGATTTGCAGCCAGACCTTGATGATAAGGGTGCCGCCGTCGGAAAGCAGTTTTTCGAATTCCCGGATGCGTTCGGCCTCCTGCGCGATATGCCCCAGGGCTCGCTTGCCCTGCGCCTCTTCGCGCAGCGTTTCGGTGTACCAGGATCCGGCATAGAGTCCGATTCGCCCGGGCGCGGGCAGGCTTCGCCAAAACCGCCATTGGTGTGGATGGGCCCGCTCGCTCTCGGTCGGAGGATGGTATGAGAAGGTCTCCACGCCCCGCGGATCCAGCCATTCCGCGAGGGTGTGCAACAAGTTGCCCCGGCCGGCACCTTCCGGCCCGGCGAGGATCAGCAGCACCTTGAATGGCGCCTTTTTCAGTGCCACCTGCAACTGGACCAGTTGTTCTCGCAGCCGCGCAGCGCGCCCCTGATAGGCCTTCTTGCTGATTCGTTGCTTGGCCTTGGCCATCAGTGGTGAAACTGCCGCCGCGCCTGCGCTTGTCGAGCCTGGCTTGGGTGACGGGATTAGCGCGTCAAGGGGCGACACCTCAGCGGTTTGCCAATGTGACAGCCGTGTTAAATCCGCGCTCTGGGGCATCCACCTACCCGCCGGCCTCTTGCTACCAGCGGCCGATTGCTTTTTCATCCGCGAACAATCCGCACTTCATGTCACCTCCCAAAGACAAGGAAACCCCGAAAACCGATGACGAGCTGATGAGGCGCGTCCACAACGAATTGATCGACGACTATGACGAGGAACTCGAGATGGAGCGCGAGGATTGGGAGCACGTGGAACCCGGCGCGGCGGCGCGCCCGGTCGAGGCCGATTCGTCGCGCGAAGCCCGCAACCGCTATTTCAAGGAATTATTCCGGTTGCAGGGTGAACTGGTGAAAATGCACGACTGGATCGTGCACACCGGCCACCGGCTGGTCATTGTCTTCGAGGGCCGCGATGCCGCCGGCAAGGGTGGCGCGATCAAGCGCATCACCCAGCGGCTGAATCCCCGCGTGGCGCGCGTGACGGCGCTGCCGGCGCCATCCGACCGCGAAAAAACCCAGTGGTATTTCCAGCGCTACATCGCCCATCTGCCCGCCGCGGGCGAAATGGTGCTGTTCGATCGCAGCTGGTACAACCGCGCCGGCGTCGAACGGGTGATGGGCTTTTGTTCCGATGCGGAATACGAGGAATTCTTCCGCTCCGTGCCCGAATTTGAAAAGATGCTCGTGCGGTCCGGCATCCAGTTGATCAAATATTGGTTCTCGATCCCCGACGAGGAACAGCAATTCCGGTTCCAGTGCCGCATCAACGACCCGCTAAAACAGTGGAAACTCAGCCCGATGGACCTCGAGTCGCGCAAGCGCTGGGAGCAATACACCAAGGCCAAGGAGGTCATGTTCAAGCGCTCACACATCCCGGAGGCACCCTGGTGGGTTGTCCAAGGCAAGGACAAGAAGAAGGGCCGGCTGAATTGCATCCACCATCTTCTCACCCAGGTTAAGTATTCCGAGGTGCCGCACAAAGCCCTCAAACTCCCCGCCCGTGAACACAGCCCGGACTACCGGCGGGAACCCCTCAACCCGAAGATGGTTGTTCCAGCGGTTTATTGAGCGGGGACATCGGTCGGCCCATTCACCACCGGGTTGACGGGAACCGCCGGCACGGAAGCCGGGGCCGGTGCCACCACGGCACGCTTGGCCACGGCCTTTTTGGCCGCGGGCTTTCTGTCCGGCTTCTTCGCGCTGAGGGCCGTGAGATCGGCTTTCAAGGCCTTTACCACCTTGCGAAGCTTCTTGGCCGCGCGCTTTGCCTCCTTGAACTTCTGCTTGGCGTTCCTGAGGGCCAGTTTCGCCAGCTTGGCGGCCCTCTTGCCCGCGTCCGCCTGCTTCTGGGCAAGGGCAAGCCGCGTGAGCAATTTCTTCTTTTCGGGAGAGACAGGGGATTTCTTCGTCATGGGGTGGAAAGAGGCTAACGTCTCAAATTCCCAGCCTAAACCCTGCCAGCCGGCGGCGGCAATCACGTGAATGTTACATTTCGACCCGCTGGTCTAGCCGTCAGCATTCGGCCACATCCACCGCGTCGATCTCCCCGTCGACGACCCGCACCGCCACGGTCATTGGCCGGCAACATACCTCGCAATCCACGATGAACTCGGCACTTCCCTCCGACTCATCGAAGGCCAGCGAAAAGGTTTCACCGCAATGCGGGCAGCCGATCGGGAGCGAAGCGTTCACGCCGCCATGCTGCCGCTTCCGCGCCGAAACGCAAACCCGCCACCGGCGCCGGACACTCGTCCGCCTTATTGCCGGGGAGGCAACTGCGTATGCTCCTCACCGGGGTGGTCGTACAGCTTGAGCTCCACCTGGGGCGATGACTCGAGCAATTCCACCGTGACGGTTGGCGGGGGCCGCTTGGCTGTCACCCACCCCGCTCCTTCCTTGTAGACATATTCGTTCCGCGCCGGCTGGTGATAGACCTCGTAGTTGGTGAAATAGGTGTAGGTCTCCGCGCGCCGCCGCACCGCCGCCAGCTGCTCCTTCGTCGGCACCTTGGACCAGCTTCCCCACAGGGGCGCATTGCTACAGCCGCTCAACAAGAACAGGAAAAGGCAGCCAAGAAGGATCCCCGCGAGCAGGCCGGCGATATCCGCCAGATGGAGGTTCTTGGTGGTCATGACCGATGCCGGGCCGGGCTAGGCCCTCGTCCGGAATCCACCGAAGAGCCAGACGATAAGGCAAATCAACAGGATGAGGCCGAGGCCGCTGCCTCCATACACCGGTCCGCCGAGATAAAAGCCGCCGCCGCCGAAGAGCAGAAGCAAGAGTAAGATCACGAGTACAACATTCATGATCGCAAGGTACCACGGCCCACCGGCGCCGCCATGGGGCGTTCACCCAACCCGGGCTACCGGTTCCACCTGCCCGGTCCGCCCCGACATCCTGGTTTTCGGCGTTGATTCGCCTTTTCGCCCGGGTTCACTTCGCGGGGTTCATGGAAAATACTCCTTTCTTCGACGTGAAACTCAACCTGCCGCATGCGGGACGTATTGCGCGGCGGCTAATGACAATTTTGCAGAGCGATGGACAGGAGGAGACGGACGCTGCGGCCACGGTGAACCAGCTCGTTGACCTGTTGGCCCCGTATTACGACAGCGACGAAAATCCGCGGGTCGATTTGGCGGCGCGCGTGCGCCAGCAGGCCGCGGAATTGGGCAGGATTCTCGTGGACCAGATCGAAATCGAGCGACTCGGTCACGACCGTCTCGGCCAGTGCGTCCGCAATCTCTTCGAATGCCTCGAACTTGGCCGGGAAGGCGCGGCCATTTCCCTTCGTGCCGGCGAGGAACCCGGTTCGATGCAGCGGCCACGGTGAGCGGCCTAAAGTTATCCTCACAAAGCGGTAGGCCAAACAGGCAGCTTGCAGCGCTCCGCGTGGCGTGCATCCTCGCCCTTCCCCGCTTCGCCTCTGGCCCAAAGCCTGGCACTTATCGCCTAAAGCATCCTCCTCATGTCCGACCCCAACGCTGAATTTGACCACGCGGTGCTGGACAAAATTGAACTCAGCGCAGTGGGCGCGGTGCCGGTCACGCCTGCCTACCAGGACGCACTTCGGCGCCTTTACGCAGCCCAACAGGTGTACGCCAGCGCCGACCACAAGGGCGGGCATGTCACCGCGCGCTCGCTGGCGCGGCTCCCGTTTTTCCATGCTGGAAATCTCGAGGAGTTCATTGCCGGCGCGATCACCGATGACCAACTCGAGGCGAATGGCAGCATCTTTGATCGCTATGTCCATTCCCTCCCCGCCGCCCACCGGGCGCGCGCGGAAAATTTCCGTTCGACGGTCATCGGCAAGGCAGTCCATCACCGGGCAAAGGCCGGGCAAGCGGTGGTCCACGATCCCCTGCACACGCTTTTCCTGGTGCCGGGCGCCGGCCCACACCCCGGCCTGCCGGGCAACTACCTCCACGGCTCAGTCTTCCACGTCGGCTCCGAAACCACGGGCGCGTGGGTGATCCACGTGCACGATTCCGAAGACGGCGCCTGCGAGTTCAGCACGCCCCAACTGCCGGATGCCCTGGCCAAGCTCCAGGACGTCCTCGCCAGCGCGCCGTTTCACCTCAATGAACTCGAGGCATTGGGTTTCAAAATGACGTAGCGCGGTGCCCAGCCGGGCAATTTGACCCGGGGCCTTTACCCCGGCTCACTTCGACTCCGGCGGCTTTCGTCCAAAACCCCACGAAAAAGGAGTTTTGAGCTTCTCGGTCCCCCCCACGCGGACGCCATGAAACATCGTCTCAGCCATCTCGGTCGACCCGAGAAGCCGCGCCACATCCAGCATGAGTTCAGAGTCCGCCTGCAGCCGGGCCACATCCTCGCCCGGGTAACCGGCCCAATACTTCAAGTCGTGCAGGAAGCCCGCGGGATAGAGGCTGACTCCTTTCCAGTCATCAAACCAGCCGGTGCAGCCGTCACTCTTGAATGGCCGTGAAGGCGGATCCTGCTCGATCTTTTGCCATAGTTCATGGAGGCCGTAGTGCTCGCAGATTTCCCGGATCTTCGGCAAGGGCACTTCCTCCCCGAGGGGCGGGAGGACGAACGCGGGACGCGACGCCGCGGGCGTTCCGTCGGCCAGCGCCGCGCGGATCTTCGCGGCCACGGGCTCCAATTCGTCGAGAGACACCCGGTCCTCCGGCACCTTGGCCGGCGGCTCACCCGCGAAACGCGGAATGATATGCAGGTGAGCGTGGGGGACGGATTGCCCGGCGGCCTTGCCTGAGTTCAGCTGGAGCACGTAGCCCTCCATCTTCAGGTCCGTGCGCCCGATGGCCCCGACGATCCGGCGCGTGGCGTCGGTCATTGCGTGCATCGTCTCCTCCGGCACCTCGGAAAATGTCGTCGCGTGCCCCCGGGGCACCACCAGCACATGTCCGGGGTTGCGCGGTCCGATGCTGAGAAACGCCACGCAACGATCGTCCTGGTAGACCATTGCCCCTGGGCGCGCGCCGGAGACGATCTCGCAGAAAACACAGGGCGCGGATTCCAGCGCCGCGATGCGCAGGTTCCGGTATTCCACCCTCATCTTCAGCCCGGGATGTATCTGCAGCCCGAGCGGCGCGGCACCGGCAAACTTCTCGTCCACATAGTGCGAGGCCGGCTGTCCGTTAACCCAAACGGTGAATTCCGTGCCCTTTGCCTTGAGCCGGAAGGTGTTCCATTGCCCCTCCGGATGCATTTGCCGGGCAATGTCCTTCGCCTGGCCGGCCTCCGGATATCGCACGGGTGTCCCGACATAAAATGAGCCCGTCATGTCCCGCTTCAGGCTGCGCGACACGCCCAGTTGGAGCTGCATGTTGGGCTTGCGCATCTCGACGCCGCTGTCGATTTCACCAACCCAGCGCACCTCGAACTCCAGGATGAAGTCGCCGTACTCCCGGGCCGTCCACAGGTAGCTCCCGGCCAGCTTCTCGTCATTTTCGCCGATCAGCACCCCGTCCTCGACGCGCCAGAATTTCTCCTTGTTCGGCGCAGACCAGCCGGTGAGGTCCCGCCCGTTGAAGAGCGGCTCGAATTTGGGCTCGGCGGCAAGGCCGGTGCAAAGGACCGACAGGAGCAGAAGCAAACCCGGGAAACATCGCCGGCTCATGTGTGCTTCGCCTCCACGATGCCGCGGTCGTAACCCTGCAACACGGTCTTGAGCACGGCCTGGATCTTCGGCGTCCAGAAATATGCGCTGTGGTAATTCCTTTCCCCGGCCTTGAAGAGGCCACTGCAGTCGACGTCCCAGACATTGTCCGGTTGCCTCACTTCACGATCGAGGCCGGAGCGACCCAGCCGGCGTTTGCCGAAATGCTTCAAGCCGGCACTCACCCCCAACACCGAGTCCCGGCCGGTGTAGAAGGCCGTGATGCGGTAGCAGAGGTTGGCCATGCCTTCGGCGGGACCGTCGCCAACGGCATCGCCGCCGGCAAAGAGATCGTTGTCCACGTCCGCCGCGACCATCAGGCACTGGTTGATGAGGCTGACGAGCAGCGGCTTGTTGTAGCGCTCCCACGTGTATTTCAATGCGTTTTGGAGGACCCAGTTGCCCATGCTGTGGGCGATGACGCTGACCTTGGCCTTGCAGACACCCGTGCCGTCCGCCGCCTTGGCCTCCATCAGCGAAGCTTGGTCGTAAAGGAGATTGAAGACCCGAGACAACGCCGGCCCCGATGCCCGCGCATCGTCACGATCCGCCAGGTAATGCGCCGTCTGGCCATTCGACGGCCAGGTGAAAAGAATGCAGATCCCCAGCCCGCCGGCGCCCAGGTACATGTCGTCGGAAATCTGCTGGTAGCGAAGGGCGGCGTCCCGCCAGTCGTTGTTGTAGCCGTGAACGAACAAGGTGACATGCTTTTGCCGTTCATGTTCGTGTTCCGGAATCAGCGGGAACTTGTCCGCCTGGGCGGCCAGCTCCACGCGAAATTGCTTCTCCGTGCGGGCCGTCCAAGTCGTGAATTTGTCGACCGAGCCGCCGTCGGCGGTGTAAAAGCTCAGTTGTTCGGTGCGATGGTTGCCAAGGCCGTCGGCATCGGCATTCCGGTTGGTGATCATCCAGTATTTGGGCATGGCAGGAGTGGGTTGAGGGCTGGGCCGTCCGCGGCCCTCTTCGTCTCGATGGGTTTGCCGGGCGAAGGCAGACGGAGCCATCGAGCTTTGGGTGGAGGTCCGGCCGGGTCAATACGCCACACTTGGCGATCACGCCATGCGCGGGACACCGCCGGTGGAGGTATTGGGGTGGGGTCTTTAGCCCAATTTTTCATCCGCTCCGCCGGTCATCGGAAATATCGGCACCCCATTCCGTCCGCGTGGTCAATTCAGTAGCAACTATGAATACTCCCACTCATGATGAAATTGCCCGGCAGGCCCGCGGCATTTGGCAAGATCGGGGATGCCCCACCGGCATCGACACAGAAATCTGGCTCGAGGCGGAACGTCAGTTGAGCGAAACCGCCAGCGTGGCCGAGAAAAGCCGCCCCGGCGCATTCGCCGACCGCGCCAAATCCGAGACCGCGGCCGAGAGCATGGTTGAATATCGCATCTCGCCACCCGTTTCCGAACAGGAGGCGATCAAAGCCGCGCAAGTCCGCCAGACCCGCACGCCCAAACAGCCCAGACAAGTCGTCACGGCGCCGAAGTCCGCCGAAAATGGGAAGGCATCGCTGGAACGGGCGCGCTCTCGTTGATTGAGCGGACAACCTGGAGTGCCTCGGATTGGAGCATGGGAATGCGTGATCTGACGGCCCCTAAGTAGGGTTGTGCCCCAGGCACTTGCCGGCGGCAAAGGTGGTCGATGGAGCGTAATCCAATACCCAACATGAAAAACTCCTTCAAAACCACCTATGCCGTAGTCGTTGCCCTTGTGCTCAGCGCCCTCGCCTTTTCCGCCTGCCGCACCATGGAAGGCGCCGGCAAGGACATCGAGCGCGCCGGCGAAAAGATTCAGGACAACGCGCGATAGATTCGCAGTTTATCCTCCGCCGTCCCTTTGCGCGTCCCCGGTCCTCCGGGGACGTTTTTTTTGCGGCCGTCCAAGAGTCGCGTCATCGCGGCTAGTCTCCCACCAAAAGATAATCACAGATGCAGCGAAGAATCCGTTTTGAAGAACCGGAGGGCTTATTCGGCCGCGGCTCAGCGAACCCTTGGTACATCTGTGATGCGCCAACCATAACCGTTTCGTTCCCGATCGGCATCGGGGCGAATACCTGCCTTGGCACCCGAAAGTCCCGTATAAGCGGCCTGTAAAGCCGGCGCGAAAAACGGACAACCGCCTGTGCCTCAGTCAGCCAGCGATGTCGGTGCCACCCGTGCACCCCACAACCTCCGGTGTCTTAAGCCGCCGCCTTACTTCGGCTTGTAGTAGGCTTCGCGGGCCTTGACCTGGACGAGGCGCTTCTCGGGCAGGACATAAGCCGTCAGGCTGCCACCCAGGACGCATGCGGTGTCGATGCCAAGCGTCCATTTGGTGCGGGCTACTTCCTCCCGCGGGGTGTGGCCATAGACCACAAAAGGGGGGCCTTCCCACAACGTTGACCAATGCGGTGCGTCGGGCATCTCCGACCGCTTGTGCGGTTCGCCGTCCTTTCCCACCACCTGAATGCGCGTCACGACCCGCGCCGGTTGCTTCTGCCAGGGCCGTCCGGGCAGGAAGCCGCCATGGACAAAAACCACTCCCAGTTCCTCGTCCTCATACGTCAGCTTCATTTGCTCCAGGTAGTCCCAGTCCTTGCCCCGGAGCTGCTCCATCGTGGCGTAGTCGTATTTCTTGAGATGACTGGGATCGTCGGTCCGCCGATAGTTGAGGTGACGCAGCTCATGGTTGCCCAGCAGCGACAACGTGGCGTGCTCCCTGGCCAGTTCGACGACCTTGCCGCTGTCCGGCCCGCGGCTGATCAAGTCACCAAGCAGGATGAGCCGGTCGTCCTTTTTCAGGTCAAGTTTGTCGAGCAGGTCGGCAAATTCCTTGTGGCAACCGTGAATGTCACCCACTGCGACGAGTCGGCCGCTCATGGGTGATGGCAAATACCAAGACCAGGTGGGGGAGAAGCAAAGTTCAGGCCCTCGCTTCGTTGCTTCTTCGTGTTCATTCCGTGCCCAAATTTGCTAGCGTTCAACCCCGCGGGGGGTAAACAGGAAAACATCCATGGAGCTGAATCTTCACCCAATTGCCACAAAGTGTTTCGTCAGCAGCCGCGACTTCGCCGACGGCGACCGCGTCGTCAGCTACCTCGTGCGCGAGGCCTCCGGCGAAGTGGCCCGGCGCGACCTCCTGGAGTCCGAGGACGGGCGCTTCATGCCGCCGGCCTTCATCTATTGCCGCTGGGTGACCGGCTCCTACAAGCCCCGTCGTGACGACAATCCGGATCTCAACCTCAAGCTGACGGCGGAAAACCTCTTCCTCACCCTGGCGACACCCGCCGGTTCGGAAGCGCCCGAGGGCCAGCTTTCGGCGATCAACACGCCGCTGCTGCAGTTCCTCGCCCTGATGCTCGAACGCAAAAAGACGATCAAGCCCCGCGGTTTTACCGAGGACGGCGCGCGCCAGGTTTTCGAACACATGCCTTCACACCAGCTGTACGAGGTTCCGGTGGGCGACCTGAACGCGGAATTCTTCCAGAAGATCCAGGAACACCTCGGCGTGTTGGTGGGCACGGGGAAGCCCAAGGCCACCTCGCCGGCTACCCCGGCCCCCGAAGCCGCGACCGCGCCGTCCGCGTGATGGGCTGCCCGGCGCCTGGCGCTCAACGCGCGGGCGCAGCCGGGGCGGAAGCGGCTTGCTCCCGGGCCCAGTGCTCCTCCTCTTCCTTCAGGGCCTGCGCGACCGCTGCGTCGTTGGTGATCTTGTTGCGGCCATGATCCGTTATCGCGTCGAAGCGATCCTCGGCATACTCGCAACGGGAATGAATTTCCCGGACAAAGGCGTCCATGAGCTCCGTTCTGACCTGCCCGAAAGCCTGCTCCATGGCCTGCGTCTTGGATTTTCCACCCAAAGGTAATTTGCGCACCGCCGCCGCTTCCGCCAGCCGGCTGGCCACCTTCCGGGCCATACCGTAGTAATACTCGGCGATCTGGCGGTGCGTTTCCTCATGGTCCATGATCACCGGGGTGTAGCCTTCCTGCACGTAGATAATATTCTTCAGGCCCACCTTAAATGTGAGCGCGGTGATCCCGGCGGTGGCCTGGCCCAGGGAGAACCTGCGTGTTTCACCGGCGATCCCGATTTCACAGGAAATCAGCACCTCACAGATGCCGGCTTCCCCCTCGGAAAGCCCTTTGGCATGTTTCGGGGGATGTCCGGCTGGATAGGTCTGGTACTCCACGGTGGGCGCGCCCATTTCGACGCTGACGGCGATCGTCTGCTTGCCGGAAAGGCCGGCGGCCAGGAGACCAAAAGTCAGGCCGAGGATCATCCGAATAGGGCGCATGAGGGACGGACCTTACAATCGAGTCGCATCCCGGGAGCAAGGAAACACCGCCTCCCGCCCCGGCCGCCGGCTGGGCAATTGACTCCGCCCACTGACCTCTGTCTCCTTTCCCTGCTCTCCCTGCCATGGCCGAACTCTCCTCCTCCCTCACCGTCCGCGACATCAAGGCCCTGCCGCGCGATGGTGGCGATTGCTGCGCCAGCCTGCTGCTGGTGCGCCGGACCACCGCCAAGACCGCCAAGAACGGCAATCCGTTTCTCAGCGTCGAACTCGGTGACAAGACCGGCAACTTCAACTTGAATGTTTTCAGCGACAGCCCGGCCTACGAGCTGTTCTCCTCGCTAAAGGAAGGCGGCGTTGTCCGCGCGGAAATCCGGGTCGAGTATTTCCAGGAGCGGCTCTCGCCCAAGCTGCTGCGCGCCGAATCCATCACGCTCGACCAACTCGCGGGCTCCCCGCTGCTGGCGAACCTGGTCGAGACCGCGCCCGAGGACGCCGATGCGCTGTGGGCGGAATTCCAGCAGCACATTGCCGCGATCGGCCAGGCGGAGCTGCGCGCAACCGTCCAGGCCCTGTTTGACGAGATCGGCGAGCAGTTCCGCATCGCTCCCGCCGCCGTCGCCATGCACCACGCGTACCGGCACGGCCTGCTGGAACACACCGTCCACATGGCCCGCGCCGCGAAGGCCCTCCTGCCCCTCTATCCCGAGGTCGACGCCGACCTGGCAATGGCCGGCGTGCTCGTCCACGACACCGGCAAGGTGATCGAATACCAGGGCGATCTCGTCACCTCCAAGAGCCGCAAAGGCATCCTGCAGGGGCACGTCGTGCTCGGCTACCAACTCGTGCGCAAGGCGGGCATCAAGTCCAAGCTCCACCCCGACCTCCTCGAGCGCCTGGAGCACATCGTCCTCAGCCACCAGGGCGAACTCGAATGGGGCGCCGCGGTCATCGCCGCCACCCCCGAGGCCGTCTTCGTGGCCAAGGTCGACGACCTCGACGCCAAGATGGGCATGGTCCAGCGCCTGCTTCGCCAGGCCAACGAGGGCGACCAGTTCTCCGACAAGCACCTTGGCCTGAATTCCCAGCTGTTGCTCTCCAAGCCGCAGAAGTGACGCGAGGTGTCACGACAGGCGGAAGTCGTTCAAACCCGCAGGTAAATCTGTCGGCGGTGAAGGAAACGGGCCAGCAGGAGCATCAAGCCGAGGGTGACGACGGCGAGCGCGAAATCGCCGAGGCCGGCGTGGCGCGCGTCGAGCCAGCTCGCAACGCTGCCGCCCGCCAGGCGTCGGGCGATGTCCCAGAAATTCACCAGGGATGAAGCCAGGTAGAGCGTGATCGGGTTCATTCCGATCCAGAGGAAGGGCTGGCACCAACCCCGCCACTGGCGCACGTCGACCAGATAATAGCACGTCGCCAGGAGCCAGAAACTCCAGCCACCCGCGACGAGGACAAAACTGGATGACCACAGGTCCTTGACGACGGGGAACTGCAGGTGCCAGGTCCAGCCGCCGGCAAGGCACATTGCCCCTGCGGCTGCCAGCCAGGTGATCTTCTGGGTCGCAGTCCGGTCGCCGCGGCGCAGGCATTGGCCGGCCATCATTCCGAGCAGACCCGTCGCAATCGCCGGCAGGGTGCTGAGCAGGCCTTCCGGATCCCAATAGACCTGATATTTGGCACCCGGCAGCCATTCGTAGTCCAGATGATTGGCCAGGTTCCGGCCACGATCGTAGCTGCCGGTGATGCGTGTCTCCTGCGATTCATACCAGGTTCTGACCTGGTCCGCCGGCGGCTTGCCCGTGCCGAAGTGCGCCGTCATTGCTTCCTTGGTCAGCGTGACGTTCCGGACCGGCACAAAGGTCAGCAACGCCCAATAACCCGCCAGCAGGATCCCGCCGACGGCGAAACAGGTCCGCGGGCGGCAATAGCAAAACAGGAGGCCCACCACGGCATACACGATTGCGATGCGCTGGAGCACTCCGGCGATCCGAACTTCCGGCCAGGCCTGGGCCAGGCCGCCATTGTAGAGAATTCCAAGCGCAAACAAGACGGCGGCGCGGGTGATGATTCGCCGGACGGTCTGGGGCCGGCCCCGGGTCGCCAGGCTCCGGGGCAGCGCAAACACCAGCGACACGCCACTGATAAAAACGAAAAGCGGGAAAATCAGGTCATAGCAGGCAAAACCCGACCACACCTTGTGCTCCATCTGGGCGGCAAGCCCATGCCAGGACGGGAACATCGCGGCCCACGCCAGCACCACCGCATCGGCCCCGAGAATCCAAAACATGTCGAATCCCCGCAGGACATCGAGCGACATGAGCCGCGGCCCGGCCGGTTCGGTCGAAGCGGCCGGCAGGCTCATGTGCGGCTATCCCGTCCGACGCGGTGGCCGCGCAACGCGTAATGGAGGATGAACACGTAGCAGGGCAATGTGCACCAAAAGAAAGCGGATTGGGAACCCAGCGGCAGCGCCAGCCGGGCGTAGACTTGGGGAATGATGGCCCCGCCGGCGATGCCCATGATGAGCATGGCCGAGCCTGTCTTGGTGAAACGCCCGAGCCCGTCGATCGCGAGCGGGAAGATCGCCGGCCACATCAGCGAGTTGGCGAAGCCGAGCAGGGCAATGCACGTGACCGCCGTGCGCCCGCCCGAGGCAAACGCCGCGCCGGCCAGGGCCATGCCGGTGATCGCCGAAAGCGCTAGCGCCGTCTGCTGTTTCAGGTATTTCGGGATCATAAACACGCCAATGGTGTAGCCGGCCACCATCGACCAGAGCGTGTAGGACGTCAGGCTCTTGGTCTGGTCCAGGCTCATGCCAAGCGACCGCGCGTATGGTCCGATCACATCGCCCGCCATCACCTCCACCCCGACGTAGACAAAGATGCAAACCACGCCGAGGAGCAGGTGCGGGAACTGCCAGATGTTCGTCCGGCCGCCGGCGCCACCCGCGCCATGCTCATCTTCGCCCGGATTGATTTCCGGCAGCGGCGAAAAACGGATCGCCAATGCCAAGAGGAAAAGGACGCCCGCCATCACCACGTAGGGAATTATCACCCGGTGCGAAAGCTCCTGCAGGAGCTGCGCCCGCTCGGCGGCCGTTGCGGCCGAGGCAATGCGCGCCTCCGTCTCGGCCGCGCCGTGCAGCACGATGGCACCCAGGATCACCGGGCTGAGGGCGCCCGCGATCTTGTTGCAGATGCCCATGATGCTGATGCGGCTCGCGGCGCTCTCCAGCGGACCGATGACGGAAATGTATGGGTTGGAAGCGGTCTGCAGGAGCGCGAGGCCCATGCCTTGCACAAAAAGCGCGGTAAGAAACAGGCCAAAGCTGCGGCTCATCGCTGCCGGCACGAACAGCAGCGCGCCACCCGCCATGATCGCGAGCCCCAGCGACATGCCGTTCTTGAATCCCGTGCGCTGCAGGATCATCGACGACGGCAGCGCGAGGAAGAAGTACGCCATGTAGAAAGCAAATGTCACCAGCAGCGCCTGGGCGTCGGTCTTCAGGTCGCAGGCGAGCTTCAGGAAGGGAATCAGCGTGCCATTCAGCCAGGTGACGAAGCCAAAGATGAAAAACAACGCCCCGATGATCGTGACGGATATCGCGTAACTGGAGCGCGTGCTCGAAGCAGCCATGGTTGGAGAACTCATTTCGGTTTCGCTTCGATCAGGCGAAGCAGGGCGGGCAATGCCGGATACTCCACGGCCGCATGGCCCGGTTGGAACTTCCGCAACTCTGCGCTTGCCGACCGGACCTCTTCATTGTTCACCGGCGTCTTGCCTTGCTGGAGGGCCTGGACTGCAAGCGTCGCCACCGAGGTGGCCTTTGCCACCGCATCAAGCAGGGGCCGGATTTCTCCCACCGCGGGGGAATAGGAGTCGAGCGAACCTTGCACGGAAACGGCCAAGTTGTGCATTTCGCCCAGGCGGTTGATGACGGCGGAACCCAAGTCCTGGCGCCCGGGATTGGCGAGAAACTGGTCGACCAATTCGGAAAATACCCGCGCCGGCTCGCTGTCAGGGCGCGTACAGTCAACCAGACCGGTTAGCGGTGTGAACTGCGTTGCCGCCGGCTGGCAACCTCCCCGGGCGTACCCTTTGACCGGTTCAAGCCAGGCAAGGAACTCCCCGAAGTGGGCCACTTCCCCATTCGACGCCCGATCGCCAGCGAGGCGACGGATCGCCGGCTGCAGGTACCTCTCGTGATGCAGTCCAATCTCCTCCAGTCGCTGCGCCACGGTCGACAGGCGCCGGTACATGTCGGGCACGTCACGCACGTTCACCGGCGACCACAACCGCTCCGCAATGGCCGCCGTGCGGGGCCAGATGCGCGAGTCGATCAGCTCGGGCGTCACCCACTCCGCCCACATCGTGGCTTCGCCCCCGAGGACCAGCGCGCGCTGGGCGTCGGTCAGCGCCGCCGAGGCTGGGGCGGGATCATTCAGGTAGTGCTGCGCGGCCGGATAATTCAGGTCGATGTAGTAGCCATTCGAAAGCAGTACCTGGAAACCACGCTTCGTGGCGTCGGCAATGCCCTCGGGTCCGCGCCAGGAGTGCACCACGCTCCCGGCCGGCAGGTCGGGATGCAGGATCTCGTCCCAGCCGACGAGCTTCTTGCCGTGTTTGGCGAGGATCTTGTTAACGCGCTGGTTGAAATAGGCGTGGAGGCCGGCGTTGTCCTTGAGGTTGTGCTCGCGGATGAACTGCTGGATGTGCGCGTTGGCTGACCAGTGCTTCCCGTTGTTTTCGTCGCCGCCGATATGCAGATATGGGTCGGGAAACAGCGCCGCCATCTCGCCCAGGAAGCCATCGAGCACGCGGTAGACCTCCTCATTGCTCGGATCGAGCACCGGGTCGAAAACGCCCCATTTGCGTTCGATCTGGTAGGGCCCGGGCGCGCTGCCCAACTCCGGATGGCCCACCAGCCAGCTTGTGGCGTGGCCAGGCATGTCGAACTCCGGCACGATCCGAATGCCCCGGGCCGCCGCGTAGGCGATAAGCTCGCGCATTTCGTCCTGCGTGAAGAAGTGTCCGTCCGAGCCCTGCCCATGCAACCGGGGGAAGTTCTTGCTCTCGATCCGGAAACCCTGGTCCTCGGTGAGGTGCAGGTGGAGGACATTGAGCTTCACGAGCGCCATGCCATCGAGGTTGCGTTTAATGACCTCCATCGGCTGCCAGTGCCGGCACACGTCGATCATGAGACCGCGCCACGGAAAACGCGGCCAGTCGGTGATTGAGGCCGCGGGAAAAAACCATTCGCCCGCGTCGGACCGCAGCCATTGCTGGAGGGTCACGAGGCCGTGCAGCACGCCCCGGCCCGTCGCTGCCCGCAACCTGACTCGATCAAGCCCTATTTCGAGCGTGTAGGCTTCGTCTTCCCCCAGCTGTGGAATGGCTTCACCCGCCGCGGCGCACTCGATCACCAGCTGGGCGGAATCGACGCCCGTCGCCGGTAAATAATCTCCCGTCGGCGTGCGGGCGAAGGTCAGGCCGCTCCGTTCTTCCATCGCCCGCAGCATCCGGGCCAGCGCTCCGTTGAGCCGCGCATCCTGCACCGCGCTGAAGGCCGCGCGGAAACCCGCGGTCACGGGCATGCGCCCGGTGCGCAGGTGGGCACCGGCGGGCAGCGGCATCACACCGGGTTCCATCGCGGCGGCCATGCTCATGGGTGCCGCCAGCAGGCCAGCCAGCAGCAGGGAACCACCACAGCGGAAAACGGACCGGGCGAATTCATTCATCGGGGACCCTCCTCAAAGCCCAAGCGCATGGAGAGTCGCAAGATCAAAGGCGGCCGACAGGCGTCGCGACTTCGGGTCCCGCCGCTCCACGCGCAACAGCTCCTGCCGTCACGACCCAGCGGCATCAGCCCGGATACCACACCCGGCGTGGATCGTCTTCTGCCCGCCGATAGTCGAAGGCGGCATCAGCGAGCTTCGCGAGATCGTAGGACGGCCGCCAACCGAGCAATTGGCGGGCCTTGGTGTTGAGCAAATGGGTCGAATGATAGGGTGTCGCCACCGGCACCGCCGGCAGGCCGCGGGTCTTTGCGAGGTAGGCAGCCAGTTCCCCGTAGTCGACCGGCTCGTCCATCGCGATGTTGAAGGTCTGCTGGCGCGCGGCGGGATGGTCGATGGCGATCTGGATCGCGGCCACCAGATCCTCCACGTGCACGAAGTTTCGTTTCACTGGCCGGCCTTCCGGGTCGAGCATCACCGGCACCGCGCCGGTCTTCACGTACTCGGCCGCCTTCGCGGAACCGACGAGATCGCACCAGCGCGGTCCGCCGAAGACATCCGGCCCAAACGACAGCTGCGCCTTGAAATCGTCCTTTTCCATGATCCAGGGCGCCCGCAGGCAGCAGCCATTCAAACCATATTGGACGTAGTACTGCTCCAGCATCACTTCCTCGAGGACTTTGGAGAGCGCGTAGCAGCCGGGATAGGCGGAATGCTTCTGCTCCTCGGTGACGGGTGCCGGGCGGGGATAAAAGAAATGCCCCATCGCCGCATCGCCGCCGATCAGGATGAATTGCTGGAAGCCCGCGGTCGCGCGGGCGGCCTCCAACAGCCAGAACATTCCCTTCACCGTAACGTCCATGACATCCTCCGGGGTCTCCTTGCAGGTGGCGAGGTGCAGGACGTGAGTCACACCCCTCATGGCCTCCGCCACGACCGCACGCTCGGAGATGGACCCGCTGACGACCTCCACCCTCGCCTGAGCCCCCAGCTGGCGGTTGTGGCACAAGGCGCGAACGCTGAATCCGGCGAATCGCGGCTCAGCCAGGAAACGCGGCAGGAATGCCTGGCCGACCTTCCCCGTGGCACCGGTGATGAGAAGACGCTGATTCATGAGGAAAGGAAACCAACCGCAGGGGCACAGAAACACCGAGATCGATCCAGGAGCCCTCGACTTTCCAAACTCGGTGCTTCCGCGTCTTGGTGGCTCAACAACGCCTTATCTCAGGATTTCCCCTTTGGTCGCGTCGCCCGGCTGGTCCAACAGCTGGATCTGGTTGACGGTCTTGAAGTGCGCGTGGTCGGCGAATTCCCAGACAACCTTGCGGTCCGGAGTAAGCTCGAAGAAATGCGGCTGCTCCCCAAGGTGGCCATGCCCCAGATAATTGCAGAAAATGGTGTTTCCGTTGGGCAGGCGCAGGAGGCCCGCCATCAAGCGGAGCGGGTTGCCCGGCACGTCGTTCTCGTTGAGTTCCCACACCACCTTGTCGCGTGGGTCGACTTCGATGATTTTGTGCCCGTCGCCGCAGCTGATGAGGAGATTGCGGTTCGGCAACAGGACCGCTTCGTGGACATCGCCCGGGACGGGAATCGCCCGCAGCACCCTGCCGTCCCCGTCGAGTTCCTCGACGCGATGTTCGCCCTTGCGACAGATGATGTAGTGGCCCTCGCGCGTCTTGCGCACGCCGCGGTACTGGTCGTGGACACTCACCTTTGCGGGCGGCTCGGGCAGCTTGATCTCCTTCACGATCTTCCCGTCCCGGCCGACCTCGAGCAGGCGGCTCGTCCCGTTCTCCATCACCAGCACGCGTCCATCGGGGAGCGGCTGGCACGCATGCACCTCGCTCTTCTCCGGGGCCTTGTATTCCCAAACGATTGCCTTGGCGGGCGTCATCTCGATCGCGCCGTGGGCATGACAGAAGAGGTAGTTGCCATTGGGAAGTGCCCAGCAGTCCTGTGGATGCTGGTACGACACCTCCCACTCGACGGAGCCGTCGGCAGCCACGACGGCGATCTTGTTGCCGGCGGAGTCGGTGCAAAGGAAGCGATGGCCGGCCAGGGCCGACGTGACAACCAACGCGAACGAAACGAACAGGGTCAGGAGTTTCATGGGGTACTGAGGCAGGGGTTAACCACGGAAAACACGGCACACACAGAATCCTTCTGCGGGATGGGCACAAAGCACCTGAAACTGGACAGTAAACTGGCCAACGGATCCAATGAATTGAACCATGAAGAAACAAAGCCTCAGAGTAGACCAATGGGGCGATCCTTGTCCCTCTGCGTCCGCGTGGTTCAATCCTATGTCAACAACTGCACGATCCGGATGATCGGCAGGAACAGCGCGATGACGATTGTGCCGACGACGAGGGCGAGAATGAGAATCAGTAGTGGCTCGATGAGGGCGCCGATGCCGGCCACCGCGTTGTCGACCTCCTCCTCGTAGATCTCGGCGATTTGGTTGAACATCTCGGGCAGCTGGCCGGCGTGCTCCCCCACTTCGACCATGCTCACCACCATTGGCGGGAAGACGGCCGTGGCCTGGAGCGGGCGGACGACCGGTGCCCCCTCCTTGACCCGGTCATGGACTTCGCCCAAGGCAGCGGACACGCGGGCATTGCCGCAGGTTTCGCGGGAGATCACCAATGCCGGCAGGATGGGCACGCCGCTCGACAGCAATGTCCCCAAGGTGCGGCTGAACCGCGCGATGACCGCCTTCAACACCAGTTCGCCAAAGAGCGGCAGTTTCACGGACAGGGTGTCGACGAACCTCGCGCCGGCGGCGGTGCGACGGAAGTACCCAAAGGCCAGCCAGGCGGCGACCGCCAGCCCGACCGACAGCGGCAGGTTGTGTCGCACCAGGTTGCTGGCGGCGAGGACCGCCTGGGTCAGCGGCGGCAGGGGCGCGCCTTTCAGCAAGTCGGCAAAGATCTGCTGAAACCGGGGTACGACGAACACGAGCAGGCCGCAAAGGATGGCAAGGGCCACGCCGAGCACGATGACGGGATAGACCATCGCCGCGGTCAATTTGCCGCGCAGCTTCAGGCTCTTTTCCTGGAAGCGGGCCAGGCGGTCGAGGACCGTATGCAGCACGCCTCCCGCTTCGCCGGCCTTGATCATGTTGAGATAAAGCCGGTCGAAGATGCGGGGATGTTTCTCCAGGGCATCCGAGAGCGTGCTGCCCGAACTGATGTCAGCCGAGACTGACTCGATGACCTCGCGAAACCGGTGATTCCGCTCCTGCCGCGCCAGCACCTCGAGGCTGCGCAGCAGAGGCATGCCCGCGCGCAAAAGCGTGCCCAGCTGCCGGGTGAACGCGGCGAGTTCGCGGGTGCGAACCGGCCGGCCGAACCAGGCCAGCGAGGGCCCGGACATGCGGCCCGGCTTTGCCGTCCGCTCGCCCGCCGGTTCCACTGCCGTCGGGAAAAGTCCCTGCGCCCGCAAATGCGCCGCCGCCTGCTTCACATCGGGCGCGTCGACGAGCCCGGATTTCTCCGCGCCGCGTGCATTGATGGCGATGTAGGAATACCGTGGCATCTCAGGAACACTTCAAACGCCAGACGCCAAACAAGGCGGCTCATGATCTTGGTAAGACAATTCCCCAAAATCCGAGACCCTTGCAGTTTCGAGATACTGAATCCTCGGCGAGTCAGTTTGTTGTTTGTGCATGGGAAATTGGAATTCGTTGAACCATTTCGGTCCCGACCTTCGTGTCTCTGTGTCTTTGTGGTTCATGGTCCGGTTCACACATATCTCATCACTTCCTCCACGGTTGTTTCGCCGGCGAGGAGGGCGTTGACGCCGGCGGCGCGCAAGGGGACGAGGCCTTCGGCAATCGCCTGTTCCCGGAGCTCGATCAGCGAGGGAGCCCTGGCAATCAACTCGCGCATCGGATCGGTCATGCGCAGGAATTCATACAGCCCGACGCGGCCCCGGTAGCCCGTGCCCTGGCACGCCGCGCAGCCCGCCCCGCGAAAGAAGGCCTTCCCCGCCAAGGCCGAGGGCTCGGCCCCGAGTTGGCGCAACAGTCCCCCACCGGGATCGTATGGCGCGCGGCAGGCGCGACAGATCCTTCGGAGCAATCTTTGGGCGAGCACGGCCTCGATGGTCGAGGCCAGGAGGAAGGGCTCCACGCCCATGTCCATGAGTCGCGTCACGGCTGACGGTGCGTCGTTGGTGTGGAGGGTCGATAACACCAGGTGACCGGTGAGCGCGGCCTGGATCGCCACTTGCGCCGTCTCGAGGTCACGGATCTCCCCGACCATGACGACATCTGGATCCTGCCGCAGGAAGGTCCGCAACGCCCGGGCAAAGGTAAGCCCGGCCGCGGGATTCACCGGCACCTGCATGATGCCGTCGATCTCGTATTCCACCGGGTCCTCCACGGTGAGCAACTTCGCGCCGACGAGGTTGAGCACCTTCAGGCAGCTATAGAGCGTGGTGGTCTTGCCCGAACCCGTCGGGCCGGTGACCAGGACCATGCCGTTGGGCCGGTGAACCGCTTCCTTGAGCCCCCGCCGGATTCCGTCCGGCAGCCCGAGATCTCCCAGCTCCAGGCGGACGGACGACTGGTCGAGCACGCGAAGCACGACGCTTTCGCCGAACTGCGTGGGCAGCGTCGACACCCGCAGGTCCACCGCGCGCCCGGCCAGCGTCAGCCGGACGCGACCGTCCTGCGGCAGGCGACGTTCGGCGATGTTGAGATTCGCCAGCACCTTGACCCGCGAAATGATTGGCAACGCGAGCGACCGGGGCGGCGGCGACATGTCCCGCAGGGTGCCGTCGATGCGGTAGCGAATCCGGAATGTGCGCTCAAACGGCTCGAAATGGACATCCGACGCCCGCTCCCGGATCGCCTGGGCGAGCACGACATTCACGAAGCGCACGATCGGGGTGAGCCCGGCCAGTTGCTCGATGTCATTCTCGGTCAGCGCCCCACCCGCCGGCGCCAATCCCGCCTGGGCCTCCAGTTCGCCCAGCACCATGTCCACCGACGCTTCCTCGCCATAGTGTTGCCGGATCAGCGCGCGCACCCGCTCGGGATCGCCGACCATCACTTTCACCTCGCGTTCCAGCGCGAATGCCAGGTCGGTCACCAGCTGCGGATTGAAAGGATCAACGGCAACCACGGTAACCGCCACGCCGTCGCCCGCCAGGGGTGCGATGCCATACGTGCGCGCCAGCTCTCCCGCAATCAACCCCACGGCCCGGTCCGGCAGCGCGGCCGGCAGTTCGGCGACGCCATCGCAGCCCAGTTGCCCGGCAACCGCCTGAAACAGCGCCGCTGGTTCCACCAGGCCGAGGTCCACCAGCATGCGGGCCAATGGCTTGCCGGTGGCCTGATGGTCCGCGTAGGCACCACGCAAGGCCGCCGGCGCCACAAGCTGCCGCTCGGCAAGGAGGTCGAAGATGGCCTGGTCGTGTCCCTCGAACATGAGGAATCCCGCCGGGCCCGGCAGCTGGGGGAAATGTTTCTAGAGCTCGCGCAACTTGAAGCCCATGCTGGTCAGCTTTTCGCGCATGACGACGGGATCCTGGGATTTCTCGAGGGCCTCGTCGGGTTCAATCATCTCGCGGTTGACCAGGCTCATCAGGTGGGTGTCGAGCGTGATCATGCCGAGGTTGGCGCCCGTCTGGATGTCGGACGTGATGCGGAACGTCTTGTTGTCGCGGATCAGCGAGGCGATCGAAGACGTGTTCACCATGATTTCGTAGGCCGCAATGCGGCCGCCGCTCTTCTTTTTGCAGAGGGTTTGGGAAATGACCGCGATGATCGAGGTGGAGAGCTGCATGCGGATCATCTCCTTCATGTTGGCGGGGAAGGCGTCCACGATGCGGTCCACGGTCTTCGCGGCGCTGTTGGTGTGCAGCGTGCCGAACACCAAGTGGCCGGTTTCGGCCGCCGAGATGGCGGCCTCGATGGTTTCCAGGTCGCGCAACTCACCGACGAGAATGACGTCCGGGTCCTGGCGCAGGGCGCGGCGGATCGCCTCGGAAAAGCTCGGCACGTCCTGTCCGATCTCGCGCTGGGTGACGACGCACTTCTTGTGCGGGTGATAATACTCGATCGGGTCCTCGATCGTGATGATGTGGCCGTCGCGGTTCTCGTTGATGTAATTCATCATCGAGGCGAGCGTGGTGGACTTGCCGGAACCCGTCGGACCGGTGACGAGGAAGAGACCGCGCTGCCGGTACAGGAGCTCCTTGATCTTGTCGGGCATGCCGATCGTGCGGAGGTCGAAAAGCTGGTTCGGGATCTGCCGGAGGACGAGGCCGTAGTTGCCCTTGGCCTTGAGCACGCTGACGCGGAAGCGGGCTTTGTCGCCATAGGCAAAGCCGAAGTCGGTGCCGCCATTCAGCTTCACGTTCTGGATGTGGTTGTCCGGCGTGATCGACAGCATGAGCTGCTCCGTATCCTCCGGCTTCAGCTCGGGACCGTCGATGGGCGTCATGCTCCCGCGCAGGCGGAGGCAGGGCGGCACCCCGACCTGGAGGTGGAGGTCCGAACTCTTCTGGTCAACGACCAGCTCAAGGAGATCATTCATTTCGTAGCTCATGCAATGGGTGGGTTGAAGGAGTTGGGATCAAGCTTGGTCGCCGAGCGTCGCGGACACAACCTCTTCGATTGTGGTGAGCCCGGCGAGCACTTTGCGAATTCCGTCTTCTCTCATGGTGCGCATGCCATCCGTTCGGGCCTGTCGGCGCAAGCGGGCGGCGGTAACGTTGTCGTAAATCATGGCCCGAATGCCGTCGTGGACGAGAAAGATTTCAAAAATTCCCGTGCGGCCCCGGTAGCCCGTGCCCCGGCACGCGCCGCAGCCCGTGCCATGCGCAAAGTCCGTCCGGGGCAACCGGGCCGCATCGAGGCCCAGGGAATGCAATTCGCCCACCGACGGCCGATAGGCGGCCTTGCAGGCCGGGCAGATGCGCCGCACCAGCCGCTGGGCCATGACCGAGCGCAGGGCCGCCGCCACGAGGAAGGGCCGGGCACCGATGTCAATCAGCCGGGTGACGGCGGACGGGGCATCGTTCGTATGCAGCGTGCTGAAGACCATGTGGCCTGTCAGCGAGGCATTGAGGGCGATCTCGGCGGTTTCGCGGTCCCGGATTTCGCCGACCATGACGACATTGGGCGCCTGTCGCAGCATGGCGCGCAGGGCCGTGGCAAACGTCATGCCAATGGCGGCATTGACCGGCACCTGGTTGATGCCCGTCAGCTGGTACTCGACCGGGTCTTCGACCGTGATGATCTTGCGATCAGGCACATTCAGGCGGTGGAGGCTGGCATAAAGCGTGGTGGTCTTGCCCGATCCCGTCGGTCCCGTGACCAGCATGATGCCATCGGGCGAGGCGATCTGGCGTTCAAAAGCCAGCTCGTCGTCCGGCAGGAAACCCAGTTCGGGCAGGCCCGGCTTCACGCTCTCCTGGTCAAGGACGCGCATCACGATGCTCTCGCCATGCGCGGTTGGCAGCGACGAGACGCGAAAATCCAGGTTTCGCCCGTCCACGGCGACCTGCATGCGACCGTCCTGCGGCACGCGTTTCTCCGCGATGCTGAGGTTGGCCATGATTTTAAGCCGCGAAATTACCGGCAACTGCAGGCGCTTCGCCGGCGCCTCGGTTTCCTGCAGTACGCCGTCCACCCGGCAGCGCACCCGGAAACGGCGCTCCAGCGGTTCGAGGTGGATGTCGGAGGCCCGCCGGCGGATCGCGTCGGCGATGATCTCCTGCACCAGGCGGATCACTGGCGCATCCCTGGCGTCGGCGGAAGCTGCCGCCTCCGTGGAGGCCGGCATCCGTTCCCCGCCCTCTCCTGCGAGGTCCCAGCCATAGGCACGATCGAGCGCCTGCCGGATGTCCGCGACGGGCGCGAGCACGACCCGGACCGGCCCACCCGCGACGAAACTCAGGCTGTCCGTCAAATCCGCGGCCACGGGATCGGATACCGCCACCAGTAATGCCCCGTGATCCCGCGCAAACGGCAGAGCGAGGTGCTGCAGCACGAAGGCACGCGGGACCGCAGCCAGGACATCCGGGCTGATTGTCCGATCGCCAAGTTCGACCCATTCCAGGCCAAATTCCGCGGCAAGCGTCCGCCCGAGTGCCGTCCGTTCCGTCGCGTCCACCGGCCAGTTCGCGCCCTTGGGAAGCAAGCCACGCTGGCAGGCTAATTGGACCAGGATATCGTCGGCCGGGGGCACGGGGTTGCGGGAGAGCGGTGCCGGGCCCCTTCGGCACGCTCAGAGGGTCAGCGGTTGAGGCTCAGCAGGAATTCGGTGTTCGTCTTGGTCTTCTTGAGCCGCTGGATCAGCATGTCGATCGAGTCGGCGGCCGGGACGCCCTGCATGGCGCGGCGCAGGGAGTAGATCTTGAGCAGCTCGTCGGGGTGGTAGATGAGCTCCTCCTTGCGCGTGCCGCTCTTGTCGATGTTGAGCGCGGGAAAAATGCGTTTGTTCACAAGGTCGCGGTCCAGGTGCAGCTCCATGTTGCCGGTGCCCTTGAACTCCTCGAAGATGATTTCGTCCATGCGGCTGCCGGTGTCGACCAGCGCCGTGCCGATGATGGTAAGGCTGCCGGCGCCCTCGATATTGCGCGCGGAGCCGAAGAAGCGCTTGGGTTTCTGCAGGGCGTTGGCCTCGAGGCCGCCCGACATGATCTTGCCGCTGTTGGACGCCAGTGCGTTGTACGCCCGCGCCAGGCGGGTGATGGAATCGAGGAGGATCACGACGTGCTCGCCGTGTTCGACCAGCCGCCGGGCCTTTTCGATGACCATCTCGGCGCAATGCACATGGCTCTCGGGCGCCTCGTCGAAGGTCGAGCTGACGACCTCGCCCTTGCAGTGGCGCTTGAAATCGGTGACTTCCTCGGGCCGCTCGTCGACCAGCAGGATGATGAGTTTCGCCTCGGGCGAATTCTCCGCGATCGAGTTCGCCATGTTCTGCATCAGGATGGTCTTGCCGGTGCGCGGAGGCGCCACGATCAGGCCTCGCTGGCCGAAGCCGATCGGCGTGATGATGTCGACCATGCGCATGGAAACGTCCTTGAGCCCCTGGATTTCGAGCCAGATGCGCTTCAACGGATAATAGGGCGTGAGTTCCTCGAAGGGCTTAACCCTGGCGATCTCGGACGGCTTGCCGCCCATCACCAGCTTGACGGCGACCACCGCCGGGCAGCGCTCGTTCCCTTGGGGAGCCTGGCACTGCACCTCCACCTGGTGGCCGCGCTTCAGTCCGAAATGTTTGACGAACAGGTCCGGCAGGAAAGCGTCCTCCGGGTACAACCGGTAGTTCACGTCATCGTGGACGACGAAGCTGATGCCCCGGTCCGTCATGTCGATGTAGCCGCGGTCCATCAGTGGCAGCTTCTGCTCCGCGGCGGCGGCGAACACCAGGCCCAGGAGCTGCTTGCGGTTGGCCACGCCTTCGATCTTCGCGCCGAGTTTCCGGGCAAAGGCCGTGAGGTCGGCATGGTTCAGCGCATAAAGTTCGTTGAGCCAGATGGGGTCTTCCTTGGAACTTGCGATCTCGCCGGCCAGCGTCTCCAACGCGTCGAGGCTGGCGAAACGAGCCGGGTCCGGCAGGTCGCCGTAGATGATCTGTTCCTTGGGCGGCATAGGTTGCGGTGGCTTGTTGCCGCCGCCACCCTGCTGGAAGTTGGGTTTGCCCCACTTGCCGCCGCCTTGGAAATTCTTGCCACGCTGGCGACGGTTCCATTTGCCGCCGCCACCGCCATGCTGCTGGTAGCCGCCTCCTCCCCCACCGCCACCGCCTTCTTCGTAATGCCCCTGGCCACCCTGCGGGGCCTGGCCGGCCCCATCCGATCCGCCACTGGCTGGCCCGTCGTTTTCGGCGACCGGCGCGGGTGCCTGCGCCTGCGGAGGCGGTTCAGGGGCCGGTGGCGGCGGTTCGGCCCGGACAGGTTGCGGCGGAGGTTCAGGTGCGGGAGGTGGCGGCTCCGGCGCCGGTGCGACCTCACGGGCTTCGCTCTCCTTGGCCGCCTTGGCGGACTTCTTGCCGCCGCGCACCAAGCGGGATCGGGCGGGACGTTTCGTGGCGGACTCCGTGGCGGAGTCGTCGGGCTTGCTGGTATCCTCGGCGGATTTAGGAGGGACTGACATGAGAGCGGCCGGAGGGCCGGAGGGGGTGGATTTGCAAGAGGCGGTCAGCCAGTGCGTTGACCTGCTCTCGGAGAAATTCGGGGGTGCCGTCGTTCAGGAGAACATGGTCTGCCAACTCGCATTTTCGGGCCAGTGGCAGTTGCTTGACCAGGCGCTGGCGGGCCAATTCCGGGGGAATGCCACGCTGCTCCAGCCGCCTCAATTGTGTCGCGGAGTCTGAGGTCACGCAGACGGTGAGATCAAACCAATTCTCCAAGCCTTTTTCGAAGAGCAACGGCACTTCCACAATGAAAGCCACCCCGGAGGCGGCATCGAAGATATTCTTCCAGCGTTCCAACAGGAGCGGGTGCAGCAGGTCCTCGAGCCAGGCCAGCGCCGCGGGGTCGGAAAATACCTTTTCGGCCACCTTATCCCGCCGAACCTTTCCCCCGCCGCTGACCATGGCGGGGCCCAGCCGGGCGCGGATCGCCGAGGCGACTTCGGGGCTGGGCAGAAGTTCATCGCGGACGACCTGATCGGCATCCAGGCGGCGAAACCCGCGTTCGGCAAACAGGGCCGCGGCCGTCGACTTGCCGCAACCCATTCCGCCGGTCAGCCCAACGAGCAGGTTGGTGCTGTTGACCATTTCTAAGATGCGGAGACAATGGGCTTGCCGCTGATAGGGGGCAACCCCTATTTCCTACGGGCGGATGGTCTTGCCCCACTCCATCGACACCAAGAGCACGGCCGCCGTGCTTGCTGCGGTAAAGGAGGCCTTCGGCGACATCGGCGCCCAGGCCAGCTACCCCCTGTTGGATCGCTTGTTCCAAGATGTTAAGGAGATGTTCGATGGCGAGTATGCGGGGTTTCAAGCCATCGACATGCACTACCACAATTACGAGCATACGCTGCAGGCGACGTTGTGCATCGTGCATATCATGCATGGCCGGAGCCGAACCCTTGACCGGCCGGTCTTGACCTCCCGGACCTGGGAACTCGGGGTCATGGGAGCCCTGCTCCACGACACCGGTTACCTGAAAGCCAACGGCGACATGAGTGGCACGGGGGCCAAGTATACATTCGTTCACGAACGCCGCAGCTGCGATTTTGCCCGGATTTATCTCCCGCGGATGGGTGTCACGGCGACGGAAGTCGAAGACATTTGCTCCGCCATCATCTGCACCGGACCGCGCAGCAAGATCAGCCAGATCGCCTTTCGTACCGAGGAGAGCCGGCACATGGCGTTCGCCCTCCTGACCGCCGACTACCTGGCGCAGATGAGCGCGCCGGATTACATTTCCAAACTCCCCGCGCTTTACCAGGAGTTCCAAGAAGCCTTTGAATTTGAACAGATACCGATGGAAAAGCGCCCCTACCACAACGTGCGGCAACTCCTGGAGAAAACGCCGACGTTCTGGAGCAACCTGGTGCGCCCGATGCTCGATTTCGAGGCGGGCGGCGTGTATCGCTATTTGACGACAGCGGGCCAACCCAATCCCTACCTGCAGGCCGTCGAGGCCAACATGGCCGAGGTCCAGCGGCTCGTGCAGGACGGAAAGGGCTAACCTTCATCCCCCAACCTTGGTCCCTGTCCATGTTAGCTACTATCGGCTCGGCCGCGTTGCTGGGCATTGATGCCGTTTCGATCCAAATCGAGGTCAACACCGGAGAAGCGGGCACGCCCGATCTGATCCTCGTTGGCCTCCCCGACACCGCCGTCAAGGAATCGGAGAACCGTGTCTTCTCCGCCCTCAGTAATTCCGGCCTGCGGATGCCCAGGTCCCGCACCACCATCAACCTCGCCCCGGGGGACCTGCGCAAGGAGGGTGCAATTTACGACCTCCCGATCGCGATCGGCATCCTCGTCGCCACCGGCCAGCTGGCCTGCGAGCGCCTCCACGACTACCTGATCGCCGGCGAGCTCAGCCTGTCGGGCGCGACCCGCCCGATCAAGGGAGGCCTCGCCATGGCGGTGCTGGCGCGCGAAAGCGGCCACAAGGCCATCCTCCTGCCGCCGCTCGCGGCGCAGGAAGCCGTCCTGGTCAAGGGCATCGCCGTCTACGAAATCACGTCGCTGGACCAGGCCTTCCGCTTCCTCGGCGGCCAGCTGAAACTTTCGCCCCTCGAGCCGCCCACGCGGATCACGCCCCCGCTCCACCGCGAGGGCGAACCCGATTTCGCCGACGTCAAGGGCCAGCATGCCGTCCGCCGGGCCGTCGAGGTCGCGGTCGCGGGGGGACACAACCTCATCATGATCGGGCCGCCGGGCTCCGGGAAATCCCTGATCGCGCGCTGCATCCCGGGCGTCATGCCCGTGCCCACGCTCGACGAATACCTCGAGATCCTGCGCATCCACTCGGCCGCCGGCCAGACCATCCAGGGCACGCTGGGCCTGCTCCAGCGCCCGGCCCGCGCGCCCCACCACACGATTTCCGATGTCGGCTTGCTGGGCGGCGGCACGATCCCGGGGCCCGGGGAAATTTCCCTTGCGCACCATGGCGTGCTCTTCCTGGACGAACTGCCCGAGTTCCAGCGCTCCGCCCTCGAGGTCTTGCGCCAGCCGCTCGAGGATGGCCACGTCACGATCTCCCGCAGCGCGGGCAAGGTCACGCTGCCCTGCAATTTCATGCTGGTGGCGGCCATGAACCCCTGCCCGTGCGGCTACCTGGGCGATCCCCGCCACGAGTGCCGTTGCACGCCCGCGCAGATCCAGCGCTATCGCGCCCGCATCAGCGGCCCCCTGCTCGACCGGATCGACCTGCATGTCGAGGCTCCCGCCCTGTCCTTCACCGAGCTGCGCGACAATCGCGGCAACGAATCCTCCCGCGACATGCGCGACCGCATCGAAAACGCCCGGAATCGCCAGCTTACCCGCTTCCGTGACTCGACCGTCGCGTCCAACGCCCGCATGGGTCCCCCGCAGCTCAAGCGCTTCTGCGTGATCGAGCCGCGGCTGGGCGACCTGCTCCAGCAGGCCATGGAACAGCTGAACCTCTCCGCGCGCGCCTATGACCGCGTCCTCAAGGTCGCCCGCACCATCGCCGACCTCGCCGGCGCGGTTAACATCCAGTCCGCCCACCTCCTCGAAGCCATCCAATACCGGTCCCTGGATCGGAATGTGTTTTATTGAGGCCGGAAAGAACAACCGCACACGAAGGCGCGAAGGGCGCGAAGCGAACTGGGTCATGGGACAAATGGGGACAGGAATGGCGGATCGATCCGCCCGCCGCCACCTCGCGCCCAACACAGAGCGCAAATGCGCCCGCGGTCTCCTTTCACGGCTCGCCGCGCCGTAGCCTTTGCGAAGGGGGGCTTGTCCAACCAGCGTCCCGCGGCGCGCTAGCCCGGACATTTCACAGTCATGAACGATCCAATCACCAAAATGTCCGTCCGCCCTCGGGCGGAGCGACTTTGTCGCGGCGCGCCCCGACAAGGTCGGCCCGCCAGGGCGCATGTTTCACACCTCTGAGTGCGAAATATGCGGGCTACGGCGCAGCAGAACGCCCTGCGTTGGGTGTTTCCGTGAGACCGAGCTGCGAATCAATCGCACCGGCCTGCTTTCGCGCATGAGATCGAAGGATCAAGGCAATCGTGACAAGGCTGAGCGGAGTCAGCGCGGACCAAACACTTTTTTCTTTCCCGGCTGCGACAAGTGCCAGGCCCACAACGCAAAAGACGGCAGCAGCGACCGCCACACCAACAGCTACTTTTGCCGTACCCGCCCACTCGCTGCGCTTCGTCTGCAGTTTAAGTGTCTCTTCGGGAGTTTGCATGCGTGATTCCTTTCTTTCACCCAACGAGACTGTCGGAAAAGGGCTTGGTGTCGAGCCGCGAGAAAAGGGGTCGAGGATTTAAGTTTCTATGTCGGTCACCGCATTCAAGCGGATATTAAAACCTAAAACCTGAGGTTGCCCTGATTTCTCTGACCCCTTTGATTTCTCACCCGCCCAACACAAAGCGCATAATTGCCCGCGGTCCCCTTTCACGGCTCGCCGCGCCGTCGCCTTAGCGAAGGCGGGGCTTGTTCAACCGGGGTCCCGCTGCGCGCTCCGGCGCAGCAGAACCCTCTAAGTTGAGCTTTTTCAACGTTTAGATGCTCCAACAATGACTGCAATTCGTGCAGCCAATGCGTCTCCAACAACATTCTTCCATCCGTCGGGCGTTCGCTCGAGTCCGAATTCTTCCCTCCTCCACTCCGATTCGCTCTCGAATTTGTAGGCAATCGCCAAAACTGCGTAATCGGGACGCACCAACTTTTCTGCCTCGATCTGAAATCCCTCAATTCTCTGTGCCCCACAAAAAACAAAAGCGGTCAGCAGTTCTGGGGTCGGATATTTGCGCGTAAAGTCCGCCGGTGCTGAAACCATGGCTTTCTCGATCACATTTCTCGCCTCCGTAGTCAGTACGATGCTCCGCGCAACCGCCTCGACGTTTCCGTGCTTCATATCCTCTGCCCATGCAAGCACCGCTACCTGCGGATCCCTGAGACGCGGCGTTTTGGGCTCCTCAGTCAACTTCGCCTTAACCGAATCCTTTGGGGCACTCGCTTGATCTTCGCGAACGACCGTTGCTCGTTCGCTACTGGGACCTGCCGACGACTGCTCAACCTTGGAAGACGGGCTCCTCCCAATGAAGTACCCCACCAGCACCGCCGCGCACAGGATCGCTACCAGGTAACGCGCTTTCATTCTTTTGCCCAACGCCATCAGTCAGCCACGCGCGAAGCGCGTTGCGCAGTGAGGATCTGGATCGGCTCTGTTTTTTTCATACGAACACTCGCTTGATGGCAACGAGCAGCAAAAGGACCGCGACCAAAGCCAGACCTGCCCCAATAATCTGGCAGATCGCGACAATCATCGACTTCCCTGGCGATAGGCGGTCACCAGATTCTGACTGAAGCAAATAGATGTGTGAACAAGACAACGCGCCCCAACCGATCAACAGCTGAAGGCCACGCGACATACCATCGAGCATGCCCATCGCAAGAAGCACTCCCCCGAGCACATTCACCGCGACGAACGCGACAATCGTCGAGATGAGAACTTTCGAATACCGCGCCCTGAAACCTGCGACCCACTTTGTCGCGTATTTGCCAATGAGAGCGCCAACGGGCACAATAATGAGCGCGCCGCCGAAATACCCGATGTAGTAGTTCATGGTGCAGTTCTTTCTTCCGCCGATCGATTGAACTCAGACACGACCGGGAGCCCCGCTCCCGGTCGTTTATGTAAGTCCCCCGTGGATATTCGTAGACGGCATGGGGTGGACCGGTCCGACCGTGAGTCGCAGAACTCGCGGTCGGAGCCGGGAGCGGGTTTGCCAGGCGCGGTGGGAGCGGGTAGTCGAGACTT
>DASZPS010000148.1:0-93336 GCA_035549955.1 Lacunisphaera sp.
GTGAGCAGCGGGAACACGAGGCCCCAGACGGTGGCGCCGAGCTTCTTGCGGGCCAGTTCGGTGCCGACGGTGATGTTGCCCCATTGGTCGGTGGCGCCCACCTGCAGCTCGCACTCCAGTTCCTTGCGCAGGTGGTAGAAATCATAACCTTGGAGCAGCATGTAGCTGAACTCCGTGTAGCTGATGCCCGTGCCGCGGTCCTCCATGCGCGAGCGAACGGAGTCCTTGGCGACCATGGAGTTTACCGTGATGTGCTTGCCGACATCGCGAAGGAAATCGAGGAAGCTCAGCGGTGCCGTCCAGTCGGCGTTGTTGACGAGCCGGGCGGGATTGGCGGACGCGGTGAAGTCGAGGAATTTGGTGAGTTGGACCTTGATCGCGGCGATGTTGCGGTCGACCTGCTCAGGGGTCTGGAGGTTGCGCTCGTCGGATTTGCCGGAAGGGTCGCCCACCATGCCGGTGGCGCCGCCCGCGAGGACGATGGGACGGTGACCCGCGAGTTGGAAGCGTCGCAGGGCGAAGAGCGGCACAAGGTTCCCGACATGGAGCGAATCGGCGGTCGGATCGAAGCCGGCATAAAGCGTGAGCGGACCCTTGGCGAGGCGCTCAGCCAGCGCCGCGCGGTCGGTGCAATCGGCATAGAGGCCGCGCCAGTCGAGTTCTTCCAGGATGTCGGACATGGGCTGCCGTTATTGGGGCCGGGCCGGGTCGATGCAAGGGGCGATTTATCACGCTAATAGCGCCGGCGCCGAACTTAGTAAGGGTCGTCATACCTGCCTGAAATGGGTTGCCCGCCGCGCGCCGGAAGGTCTATTTACCCGGTTCCACGCGACGGTCTCCGCCGCCCAACCGAAACCACCCAGCACTTATTCCCATGCCCCTCAAAGTCGGCTCCAAGGCCCCTGATTTCACCCTCAAGACCAAGGCCGCGGACGGTCCCAAGGACGTCAAGCTCAGCGACAATTTCGGCAAAACGCAGACCGTGCTCCTGTTCTTCCCGGCGGCCTTCACCGGCGTCTGCACCCAGGAAATGTGCGATACCACCGCGGGCCTGGGCGAGTATGAGAAGCTGGGGGCCACCGTCTACGCGATCAGCGTCGATGGCCCGTTCGCCCAGGAGGCCTGGGCCAAGGCCAACAACATCAAGCTGACCCTGCTGAGCGACCAGAACAAGACGGTCATCAAGGCTTACGAGGTGGTGTTTCCCACGCTCGCCGGGATGTATGAGACGGCGGCCCGCGCCGCCTTCGTCATCGGCAAGGATGGCGTGGTGAAATACGCCGAGCAGACCCCGACGCCGAAGGACCTGCCGAATTTCGCCGCGGTGAAAGCGGCTCTCTCCAACGGCTGAAAAACTGCCAGGCTGCAGAGCTGAAGGGGGTTTCCCCTCAGCTCCCGTTTCAGTCCTTCAGCGATTCAGTCGTTCAGTCTTTCTCCCATGAGCCTTCCCAATCCCTTCAACACCCTCCAGACCTTCGAGGGTGGCAAGAAATTCTACTCGCTGCCCGCGCTGGCGAGGCAATTCCCCGCGGTCTCGCGCCTGCCGGTGAGCATCCGCCTCGTGCTCGAGGCGGTGCTGCGCAACTGCGATGGCAAGCGCGTGCTGGAGTCCAACATCAAGGAATTGGCCAGCTGGAAGCCGACCGAAGCCCGCACGGCCGAGATTCCCTTCGTCGTCGCGCGCATCGTGCTGCAGGATTTCACCGGGGTGCCGTTGCTGGTGGACCTCGCAGCCATGCGGTCGGCGGTGGCCAAGATGGGCAAGAACCCGAAGATCATCGAGCCGCTCGTGCCGGTGGACCTCGTGGTGGACCACTCCGTGCAGGTTGATTTCGCCGGCTCGGCCGAGGCGATGCGGCGAAACCTGGATCTCGAATTTTCGCGCAACCGCGAACGCTACCAATTCCTCAAGTGGGGCATGCAGGCCTTCGATACCTTCAAGGTCGTCCCGCCGGGCATCGGCATTGTGCACCAGGTCAACCTCGAGTATCTCGCCAAGGGCGTGCTGAGCCAGGGTGAGGTCCATTATCCCGACACCCTCGTCGGCACCGACTCGCACACGACGATGATCAACGGCATCGGCATCGTGGGGTGGGGCGTGGGCGGCATCGAGGCCGAGGCCGGCATGCTCGGCCAGCCGGTTTACTTCCTGACGCCCGACGTCGTTGGCGTTTACCTCACCGGTGCCCTCAAGGAGGGCGTCACCGCCACCGATCTCGCGCTCACCGTCACGCAGTTGATGCGCAAGACGAAGGTCGTCGGCAAGTTCGTGGAATTCTTCGGCCCCGGCGCCGCGGCGCTGCCGGTGGTGGACCGCGCCACGATCGCGAACATGGCGCCTGAATACGGCGCGACGATGGGCTTTTTCCCGATCGACGGCGAGTGTTCCAACTATCTCCGCGCGACCGGACGTGATGAAAAGCACGTCGCCACCTACGAGGCGTACTACCAGGCGCAGGGCTTGTGGGGCATCCCGCAGCAGGGGCAGATCGACTACTCGCAGGTTGTCGAACTCGATCTCGGCACGGTCGTCCCGAGCGTGGCCGGCCCGAAGCGACCGCAGGACCGCATCGAGCTGAACAAGCTGAAGGAGAATTTCGTCGGCGCCTTTGCCAAGCCGGTGACGGAAAATGGATTTGGCAAGAAGCCCGAGGACTTCGGCCGCTTCGTCGACCTCGTGGCGGCCCCATCAATCGAGGCGATGAGCGGCGGCGGCGCGCAGAAGCCGGTGAGCCACGAGGAGGCGAAGGCCAGGAACACCAGCACCACCACCGAGCGGGAAATGGCGAACAACCGCCCGACGCCGGACCAGATCGTCGCCCCGACGCCGCGCGTGGAGGGTAAGGTCGGCCACGGCAGCGTGCTGATTGCCGCCATCACCAGCTGCACCAACACTTCCAACCCGAGCGTCATGCTCGCGGCGGGCCTGCTTGCCAAAAAGGCGGTGGAGAAGGGCCTCAAGCCCAACCCGGTGGTGAAATCGTCACTGGCCCCCGGCTCGCGCGTGGTGACCGACTACCTCGACAAGACCGGGCTGACGCCCTATCTCGACAAGCTCGGCTTCCAGACCGTGGGCTACGGTTGCACCACCTGCATCGGCAATTCCGGTCCGCTGCACCCGATGATCGAGGAAGCCGTGGTCAAGAACGACCTGGTCGCCGCCTCGGTGCTGTCAGGCAACCGCAACTTCGAGGCCCGCGTACACCAAAACATCAAGGCC
This sequence comes from Lacunisphaera sp., assembly GCA_035549955.1. Taxonomy (GTDB): domain Bacteria; phylum Verrucomicrobiota; class Verrucomicrobiia; order Opitutales; family Opitutaceae; genus Lacunisphaera. Next base: position 3,221 of record DASZPS010000148.1, read on the forward strand.
AATTTCCTGATGTCCCCCCCGCTGGTCGTGGCTTTCGCGCTCGCCGGCCGCGCCGATATCGACCTGTCCACCGAGCCCATTGGCACGGGCAACGATGGGAAAGACGTTTTCCTGAAGGACATCTGGCCGAGCCTGAAGGAAGTCCGCGACCAAATGCAGGCGGCCCTCAAGCCCGAGGTGTTTCGCAGGCTCTACACCGACTTCGCCGCGCAGAATCCCAAGTGGAACGAGATTCCGTCCACCACCGGCAACGTCTACGCGTTCGACGCCAAGTCCACCTACATCCAGGAGCCGCCGTTCTTCACCAACTTCGGCATGAAGCCCGGCACGATCGCGGAGATCAGGGGCGCGCGGGCGCTCGGCATCTTCGGCGATTCGGTCACGACCGACCACATTTCCCCCGCCGGCGCCATCAAGAAGACCTCCCCCGCGGGCAAGTACCTGCTCGAGAACGGCGTGACCTTCGAGGATTTCAACTCCTACGGCTCGCGCCGCGGCAACGATCGCGTGATGACGCGCGGCACCTTCGCCAATGTCCGTATCAAAAACCTGATGCTGGGCGGCAAGGAGGGCGGCAACACCCTCGGGCCGGACGGCGCAGAGACGTCGATCTACGACGCGTCGATGGCTTACCAAAAGGCCGGCGTTCCCCTCATCGTGCTCGCCGGCCAGGAATACGGCACGGGCTCGTCGCGCGACTGGGCCGCCAAGGGTACCAACCTCCTCGGCGTAAAAGTTGTCGTGGCGCAGAGCTTCGAGCGCATCCATCGCTCCAATCTCGTCGGCATGGGCGTCCTTCCGCTGCAGTTCAAGGAAGGCACGACCGCCCAGACCTTGAAACTGGACGGCTCGGAGACCTACGATGTGATTGGCCTGTCGCCGAACGTGAAGCCGCAGCAGGACCTCACCCTGCGCATTACGCGCAAGGATGGCGCCAAGCAGGACGTGCCGGTCGCGTGCCGCATCGATACTCCCATCGAAATCGACTACTACCAACACGGCGGCATCCTGCCGTACGTACTGCGGCAGATCATGTCGCGCAGCTGAACCTGCGCGACGGAGATCTGCGTCCCGAATCCTGCGACCTGGAAACCAGCTCAACGGCTGTGCCTGGCGCTCCAATCCCTCACCACGATTCAACGAATGAAGCCGTTCCCGTTCAGGTTGCCGGTTTCAGGTCGCAGGTCTCCTGTCTCCCATGCCTGATCCGGCAAAGCCCGTTTTTCTGGTCAACGCCTATGCCGACCCGGTCGTGGTGCGGATCGAGGGCCGGGCGTCGTTCCTGAACAGCGGCAGCCTGAAAGATTTCCTCGCGGAGATGATCAAGCAGGGCAAACGACGTTTCGTCATCGATTTTCGCGGGTGTGCGAGCATGGACAGCACTTTCCTCGGCGTCCTGGCGGGCGCGGCCTTGGAATTGCGGCGGCAAAAGCCAGCCGGCGTGATGACGCTGGCGCGGGTGGGGGAGCGCAACCTGGAGTTGATCCGCAATCTGGGCCTGCACCGCCTCGCGACCGTGGACATGGGCACACCGTCGATGAACCCGCTGGGCAACGCGACACCGCTGACCGACCAGGCCCGCAGCGAGATCGAAAGCGCCCGCCTGGTCCTGGAAGCGCATGAGAACCTCGTCGCGACCGACACGGCCAACGCCGCGAAATTCCAGGATGTCCTGGCGTTCCTGCGCAATCGGTTGGAGAGCCGGTGAGCGGTGAGGCCTGAAGCCTGAGCCGGAACTATTCAATAGGTGGGCGTCGGTTTCCACACCGACGCCAGGTTCGCTCGCCTCGTGAATCTTGTCGGCGATATGGAAATCGCCGACCACCAAATGGTGGAACGCGCTGACCCCAGCGCGTTGCGGCGAAGCCGCTCCGATCCAGCGCCTTGGGGTCAAGTCGCTCCACCTTCTTCTGCATTTTTCCGGCTGGGGCGGGATCATGCAATTGAGGTGGAGCGACCTGCTCCCCAGGGCGCTTCTTCCGCCGCGGCCGTCCTTAGCGCGTTGAGGAGCAACGCGCTCCACCATGTGATGGGTACCATTTCACTTTCAAAGCTGGCGTTATTGCATGAGTCCAGCTGAGGCCCGAAACTTGGGTCGCAGCATTACTGTCCGCCGGCTTGCGGCGATTTTCAGTTTTCAGGTCTCAAGTTTCAGGTCTACCCTTGTGCCATGACCTTCTTTTTGCTCGGCGCCTTCCTGAGCGCCGCCCTGCTGTATGCTTTCTACTGGCGGGCGCAACGGGAGGCGGCGCGGTTGGAGGAGGAAAAGCAGTCCCTGCTGGAAGAGCGGCAGATCGTGATCGACTACATGCACACAATGGTGGACGCGGTGGGCGAGCGCCTGCCGCGCGAAGACCTGTTCCAGCGCATTGTGCACGCGGCGATCCTGAGCACCGGGGCCACGAGCGCCTGCATCTTTGAAAAGGGGAGCGACGACCTGTTGCGGGGCGTGGCGGTGGAAGGCCTGTTCCCGCCCCACCGGCCGATCACCGACCACCAGCGGATGAGCCTCGGCACACGGGCCAAGTTCATCGAGCAGGTCCTGAAGTCGGAAGTCTTCCCGGTCGGCGAGGGGCTGGTGGGCCGGGTGGCGGCCACCGGCCGGGGCGAACTGATCGCCCGCGCGTCTGACGATCCCCGCATCGTCCGCCATGAGGATCCGGCGCTGTTTGTCCGGTCGGTCATCGCGGCGCCGATCATGGTGCGCAAGCGGATGATCGGCGTGCTCTGCGTCTGCAATCCCTCCGACGGGCGCCCTTTCACGGAAACGGATTACTCGCTCGTCGAAGCGCTGGCCGAGCAGGCCGGCCTGGCCGTCCACAATGCCGACTTCCTGAGCCTGCAGGTCGAGAAACAGCGCATTGACCTCGACCTCGTGCTCGCCAGCGATGTGCAGCAAATGCTGCTGCCCCGGACGATGCCGGCGGTGCCGGGCCTCGATCTCGATGCCCGCTATTTTGCCGCGCAAAAGGTGAGCGGCGATTTGTACGACGTTTTCGAACTCGGTTACGGCCGGCTGGGCCTGGCCGTGGCGGACGTGTCGGGGAAGGGAGTCTCCGCTTCGCTGTTGATGGCAATTTGCCGGACCACGCTGCGGCAGATTGCCCCGGCGCACTTTTCCCCGGCGCGGGTGCTCACCATGCTCAATCGCGCGCTCGCCAGCGATGTGCGTGAGGGAATGTACATCACGATGACCTACGCGGTGGTGGATTCCACGCGCAACAGCCTCATCCTGGCCCGGGCCGGACACGAGCGGCCCCTGTTGTCGCGGCGGGACCGCGCATCCCGGGAGTTCGTCAGCGATTTCATCTCCTCCGAGGGCATGCCGCTTGGGCTGGTGGACCCCGCCTTGTTCGAGGCGGTGATCGAGGACAAGGCCGTGGAGTTCGCCCCGGGTTCGACGCTGGTTTTGTTTACCGACGGCCTGACCGAGGCGACGAACACCGAGGAACGGGAATTCGGCACCGCCCGCCTGGCCGATGCGCTCCGCTCGGCCCACGCCGAATCCGCAGCGCGCATCAACGACCTTATCCTCCAGTCGGTGCGAAATTTCTCCGGCACAGCCGGCCTGCGGGATGACTACACGCTGCTGACGGTGAAGCGCGTGTGAGTCGGTGGAGCGGGGTGCCCTCACCCCCCGAGGCATATGCTGCGGATGCGGTGCACCGCGGGGTGAGGGCACCCCGCCACCAGCTTGGGACATGGCCAAATCCCGTTTGCCATCATGCGTTTTGAACGCCTAGTTCTATCGCCTCCCATGCCAGCTGCCAGACCTCCAACTCCCACCCAACTGCCCGACAAGACCGGGCATTTCGGTCCCTATGGCGGGGTCTTTGTCCCCGAGACCTTGATGACGGCGCTGGCCGAGCTGACGGCTGCCTACGAACAGGCGAGCAAGGATCCCGCGTTCCTGGCTGAACTGCGGCATCACCTGAAGGAATTCGCCGGCCGGCCGACGGAACTCTATTTCGCGGAGCGGCTGACCCAGCATTGCGGGGGCGCGAAAATCTACTTCAAGCGCGAAGACCTGCTGCACACCGGCGCGCACAAGATCAACAACGCCCTCGGCCAGGCCCTGTTGGCGAAGCGCATGGGCAAACAACGAATCATCGCCGAGACCGGCGCCGGCCAGCACGGCGTGGCTACGGCGGCCGTTTGTGCGAAGTTTGGACTCGATTGCACGGTTTACATGGGCGCGGTGGACATGGAGCGACAGGCGCTGAACGTCTTCCGCATGCGGCTCATGGGGGCGAAGGTGGTGGCGGTCGAGGCCGGCCAGAAAACGCTCAAGGACGCGGTGAACGAGGCCATGCGCGACTGGGTCACCAACGTCCGCGGCACGCACTACATCCTGGGCTCGGCGCTGGGAGCGCACCCTTATCCGATGATGGTGCGGGATTTTCACCGCGTCATCGGCCGGGAACTGCGGGAGCAAATCACGGCCCGCGAAAAACGGCTGCCCGATGAGATCGTCGCCTGCGTGGGAGGCGGCAGCAATGCGATCGGGGTGTTTTTCGAATTCCTCGACGACCAGGCAGTGAAGCTCATCGGGGTGGAAGCGGGTGGTCGGGGCATCAAGCGCGGCGAACACGCGGCGCGCTTCGAGGGAGGCAAGCTGGGCGTGTTGCAGGGCAGCAAGACCTACATTCTCCAGAATCCCGACGGCCAGATCGAGCTGACCCACTCGGTGTCAGCGGGCCTCGACTATGCGGCGATCGGGCCGGAGCACGCCTTTTACCGTGACCAGGGCCGCATTGAATACGCCTACGCCACGGACGACGAGGTGCTGGAAGCGTTCCAGCTTTGCTCGCGCCTGGAAGGCATCATCCCGGCACTGGAGTCGACCCACGCGCTGGTGCACGGGCTCAAGCGGGCCAGGGCGCTCGGTAAGGAAAAGATCATCGTGGTCAATCTCTCCGGCCGCGGCGACAAGGACGTCCAGCAGGTGCAAAAGCTCCTGACGGAGCAAACGCCAAACGCCAAAGGTCCAAACGCCAAATAAAATTGATTACAATGGGCCAAATTCCAAACCGTGCAGGAAAAGAAGCCCAGCGATCTTGAGGAACGAACATCCCTATTTGCCGAGAACGTCAGACTCTTTATCCGGCTGCTTCCTCGAACTGTCGCTAATATTGAAGACGCGAAGCAATTGATCCGGGCGTCGGGTTCGGTGCCGGCCAATTGCATCGAAGCGAACGAAGCCCTCGGAAACAAGGACAGGGTCATGAAGTTTCGCATTTGCCGCAAAGAGGCCAAGGAATGCCAGCTATGGCTCAGGCTGGTCAACGTGGGCGGAATCGCCGCGCTGGACGATCAGCGAAAGTGCCTCCGGCAAGAGGCTCACGAATTCAAACTGATCTTCACGAGTATCATCAAGAAGCTCGAATAGGGTGTTTTCGCCTTGAGATTTGTTTGGCGTTTGGCGGTTTGGCGTTTGGACTTTTGCCATGAACAGTATGACCGGCTATGGCCGCGCGACCGCCGCGTTGGGCGAACTCACTCTCACGGTCCAGGTCAACTCCGTGAACCGCAAGGGCCTCGACCTGACGATCTCGCTGCCGGTGGAATGGGAGACCTTCGAGGCGCCGGTCGGCGAGGCCGTGCGCAAGGTCGCCCTCCGTGGCAAAGTCCACGTTACCGCGGAGGTCACGGGCAAACCGGGAATGGGGGCGGCCTGGGATGAGGCGGCGGTGTCCGCCAGCCTCGCCCAACTGGCGGCGCTGGCCCGGAAGCAGGGGATCAAGTTTGAGCCGACGCCCGAGTTGCTCTGGCAGGTTGCCAACAGCCAGCGGACGGGCCAGGGCCTCCCGGCCGACGATGCGACGGCGGAGTTGCTGCTCAAGGTCCTGGGCGAGGCGCTGCGAGGCCTGGCCATCATGCGCGCCAAGGAGGGCGAGGCACTTTTGGTGGATTTCCTCGGCCGTTGGGAACGCCTGCATGCCGGCACCGAAGCCATCGCGCAACGGGCGCCCCAGGTCACCGGCGCCTACCGCGAGCAGTTGTTGCTGCGCTTGCGGCAGGCCGGCCTCGACCTCGAACTCAACGACGAGCGGGTGCTGAAGGAAGTCGCGCTCTTTGCCGACCGGATCGACATCACCGAGGAAATCACCCGCCTGCGGCACCACCTGGCGCAGCTAAAGATCCTGCTCCGGGCGAACGGCGAGATCGGGCGGAAGGCGGAGTTTATCCTGCAGGAAATCGGCCGGGAGATCCACACGATCGGCAGCAAGGCCAATGACCTGCAGATTTCCCAGCGCGTGATCGAATTTAAGAACGAACTCGAACGCGTGAAGGAGCAGATTGCGAACGTCGAGTGACACCGGCGGCGTCAGGGAGAACTGAAACCTGAGACCTGAGCCGGGATCATGCAATTGAAGCGCCGTTTCGCTCGGTAGCGAACCGACCGAAAGGTGGTCGTCGATTTCCATATCGACGACCAGGACTCACGAGGCGTGCGAACCTGGCGTCGGTGTGGAAACCGACGCCCACCAACTGCATGATCCCGGCTGAGACCGGAAAACGACCCGCTGCGGCGAATCATCCGGTTTCAGGACTCAGGTTTCGCCTCCGCCGGCTGGCGGAGTGACCAGAGCACGTACCAGAAGACCCCGACGCAGATGCCGCTGTCGGCGATGTTGAAGGTCGGGTAGATGTAGCTGCCGAAGTGGAAATCCAGGAAATCGATCACATGACCGTGGCGGAAGCGGTCCACGAGGTTGCCGACGATGCCCCCGCTGAGCAGGCCGAAGGCTGGCTGGATTGCCGGATGGCGCAGGCCCAGCGTGTGGCGCCAGACGAACATCGCGACCAGCGTGCCCACAGCCAGCAAGCCGAGCCACGCGCTCATGCCGGAAAACATGCTCCAAGCGGCCCCCGTGTTGCCCACATGAACCAGGTTGAAAAAGTGGGGAAATATCTCGAGTTGGGCGCCGGGGCCATAACTGCCGAACGGCAGCCGCGCGGCGATCATCGACTTGGTGATCTGGTCGGCCGCGAATAAGAGAATCGCGGCGATCCAGAGCCTGCGGTAGGCGAGAGTCCGCTGAAATTTTGATTTTTGAGTTTGGTTTTGCGATTGGACGGGCACGCCGGATTCCGTCGCGGCAGCTGGCCCGGCAGACTGGCTCTCAGGCTTCAATCGAAAAGCACAAAACCCGGATCAAATATCCCCTTATTCGTCGTCGCCTCCACCGCTGGCGATCTTGCTGCCTTCTTCCTCGGTGCCGTCGCCGAACAGGCCGCCGCGCTGGATGGCGCGATGCGAGTGGCGTTCCACTTCCTTCTTCGCTTCCGCGGAATAGCGGGTGAAGGGCACGGCCATGAGGCGGTCCTTGTCGATTGGCTTCTGGGTCGCCTCGCAGATGCCGTAGGTGCCATCGTGGACGCGTTTGATGGCGGCTTCGATTTCGGAAAGGGCTTCCTGCTCGCTGGACACCAGGCTGAGCGCAAAATCGCGGTCGAAGGTGTCCGTGCCGGCGTCGGCCATGTGCTGGCCATAGCCGGAGAGATCGCCGGAGTCGTCCTTGGAGGACTTGAGGAGCGTTTCCTCGGTGTGCTCGCCCAGCTGGATCAGCACGTGGTTCCGCAGCTCGAGGAGCTTGCGGTAGTAGCGGCGGAATTTGTCGGGCACCTCGGATTCGTCGATCATCGCTGCCGGCGGCTTCTTGCCCTTGGCCGGGTTGAAGCCCAGGATGTCGGCGAGGGAGGCGGTCTTTACGTGGTGCGGCTTGTGGGGCTTTTCCGGCTCGGCGACATTCTGCGGCTTGGCGGCCACGGCGGACTTGCCGGCCTTGCCCGACTTGTCGGTGGATTCGAGCTGTTTCTCGTTCCGTTTCGCGATCTCGCGGACTTCGTCGAGGGAGAAGGCGATGGACTTGGCCGGACCGGCGGATTTGCGCTCAAGGAGGCGGCGCTTGATATCGGCTGCGGACATGGGTGGTTTCGAATTGGTTTTCGCCGGCGGGGCGACGGGCGCCTTGGCCGGGGCGGGTTTGGCCGGAGTTTTGGCGGCGGAGGCTGGTTTGGCGGGCGCGGCCTTGGCGGCGGGCTTCGAGGGCTTCGCAGGCTTGGCAGCGACCTTCTTCTTGGCAGTGGGTTTCTTGCTCGTGGCCATAATCGGTAAATTGGGTTAAGAGTTAAGGGCTTCCGCGCAACGAGGGCAAACCTCTCCTTGCGAGGTTACTGACAAAACCGGCACCCAACGCCAGCACCTCGGACAGCGGACGAATCCGGCGTCCTTGGCGTGACGGGCCGCGATACGGACTTCGCTGCCGGAATTGGGTTCCAAGCTAACTTGGGAAACGATGAAAAATTCCGCGAGCGAATCACGGTGCTTTTGGAGCGGCGCGGCCGCGGGATGATCGGGCGCCACCGCGAACGTGAGCACGGCGTCGAGCGATTTGCCGATCGTGCCGGTCTGCCGGAGCGGCTCGAGTGTCTCGGTGGCCCGGGCGCGCAACCTGAGCAGTTGTTCAAACTCAGCGGCGAGGCCGGGATTCGTCCATTCGGCCGGGGGCACGGGCCAATCTTGCAGGTGAACCGATTCGTCGGAATATTCCTGGCCGGTCTTGGCGTAGCTCCACGCCTCGTCGGCGGTGAACGTCAGGAACGGGGCGAGGATCTTGACGAGGGCTTCGAAGATGGCCGCGATGGCGGTTTGCGACGAACGGCGCAGCGGGTGGTCGGCGCCGAGCGTGTACAGTCGATCCTTGAGCACGTCGTGGTAGACGGCCGAAAGCGTCACCGAGCAGAACTGGTTGCAGAGTTGGTAGACCCGGTGGAATTCGTAGGCGTCGCAGGCCTTCGTGCAGTCGTTGATCAGCTGCGCCGCCTGGTGCAAAACCCAGCGGTCGAGGGCATCCATGGACGCGACGGGCACCGCGTGCTTCGTGGCGTCGAAGTCGAACAGGTTGGAGAGCTGGAAACGGAAAGTGTTCCGGAATAACCGGTAGGCCTCGGCCACGACATTCAGGATGCTCGCGGCGTCCTTTAAGTCCTTGTCGAGGTCTGAGACGCGAATGTCGTCGCGGAAATTCTGGGAGGCAATCCAAAGCCGGATGACATCGGCCCCATATTGGGCGATGTAGTTGTCCGACGTTGGCGGCTTCTCATACTGGCCCGACTTGGAAATCTTCTTGCCGTCCTTGCCCACGATGAAGCCATGGGTGAGAACGGCCTTGAAGGGGGCTGCCCCGGAGGCAATGACGCTGTTCCACAGGGAAGACTGGAACCAGCCGCGGTGCTGGTCGCTGCCCTCAAGGTAGAGCTCGGCGGGCCAGTGGGTGCCCCCCTGGCCGCGCTTGAGGACGGCGGCCTGGGTGGAGCCGGAATCGATCCAGACGTCGAGCGTGTCGCGACCGCAAGTCAGCTCCGCCGGCGGCGGCCAACCGGCGGGCAGTCGCACGCCGGCCAGGATCTCGGACGCGGCGGAGTCATACCAGAAATTGGAGCCCTTGGTCGCGATCTTGTCGGCCACGGCGCGGACTACTCCGGCGTCCAGGTAGGCCTGCCGGTCCGGGCCATAAAACGCGACGATGGGCACGCCCCACGAACGTTGGCGGCTGATGCACCAATCCGGGCGCGATTCGACGGCGCCGCGGATGCGACCTTCGCCGGTGTCGGGAATCCATCCGCCGCTGGCGGCGATCTTGGCAATTTCCGCCAACGCCACTTGGCGGTGGCCGGCCTTGTCCAGGGAAACGAACCACTGGTCGACGGCACGGAAGATGATCGGCGTCTTCGAACGCCAGCAATGCGGGTAGCTGTGCTGGTACTTGGCCTTGGCGAGCAACGCGCCGCCATCGGAAAGTTTTTTCAGTACTCCAAGGTTGGCGGGGGCGGGTTTCTTCGCCTTGAGGTCCTCGACGGTTTCGAGGGTAGTCAGGCCGACCAAGTCCGCGGGCACGCGCCCGTCGTCGAGGTATTTGCCGTCGTCGCCGACCGGGCAATAGATCTCCAGCTTGTACTTCAGGCCCGTCAGGTAGTCTTCCGCGCCATGGCCCGGGGCGGTATGGACGGCCCCCGTGCCACTGTCGGTGGTCACATAGTCGGCCAGCACGACTGGCGAAGCGCGGTCGATGAAGGGATGGCGGGCCTGCAGGCCTTCGAGCTTGGCGCCAGGCACCGTGAGCACGACGGACGGCTGAGGCTCGAGCTTGGCGGCCGAGGCAACCGAATTAAGCAGGGCCGAGGCAACGAGCAGGCGTTCGCCGCCGGTGTCGGCCACGGAATACTCGACCTCGGGATGCAGCGCGATTGCGAGATTGGCGGGAATCGTCCACGGGGTGGTCGTCCAGATGACGATGTAGAGCGGCTTGTCGGTGGGCAGGCCAAATTTTTTCGCCTCGTCGGCTGGCACGGGGAACTTCACCCAGATGGCGACCGAGGTGTGGTCCTTGTATTCGATTTCGGCCTCCGCGAGGGCGGTCTCGAACGGAATCGACCAGTAAACGGGCTTCTTGCTGCGGTAGACGAGGCCCTGTTCGACGAAGGCGGCAAAGGTCCGAAGGATATCCGCCTCGAAAGCCGGGTCCTTCGTTTTGTACTGATGGGCCCAGTCAGCGAGCACGCCCAAGCGCTTGAATTGCGTCGTCTGCCGGGCAATCCAGGTCTCGGAGAATTCATCGCATTTGGCCCGAAGCTCCGCGGTCGTGAGGGTCAGCTTCTTTTCCTGGATTTCGCGGGAGACCTTTTGTTCGATGGGCAGGCCGTGGCAGTCCCAGCCGGGCACATAAGGTGTGCGGAAGCCGCGCATGGACTTGTAGCGATTGACGAAGTCCTTCAACGACTTGTTGAGCGCGGTGCCGATATGGACGTCGCCGTTGGTAAAGGGCGGGCCGTCATGGAGGACAAACGCGGGCTTCCCGGCGCGCCGCGCTTGGATCTTGCCGTACAAATCGAGCTTTTCCCAATGGGCGACCCGCCCCGGTTCACGCTGGGCCAACCCTGCCCGCATCGGAAAATCCGTTTTGGGCAGCAGCAGGGAGTCTTTCAGGTCTTGGGCCATGGAAATAAAAGCGTCGGACGCTACTCCCGGGAGCCCAAGGAGCAAGTGCCAAGTGGGATGGGGAAACCAAGTGGCGGAAAGCAAGTTACAAGGACCAGGAGGAGGACCATCCTCCGGTTGCTTGATCGTTGATATCCCTTACTTCGCAGTAACGCGCGTCGCGAGTTTTTCGCCGCTTTTGACGCAGTCCGGCACGGAGATGCCGTCGCGGGCATTGCCGCCGATGAAGAGGCCGGCCTGGGCATTTTCGAGGGCGGCGACCTGGTCCTGCCACCGCTCGTACCCGAGCACGTATTGCGGGATGGCGCGGGGCCAGGTGTGGTGCCGGAGATACACCGGCTCACCGTTGACCCCCACAAGTTCCCTGAGATCCCGGTCGATTCGGGCCAGGAGCTGGTCGGGGGCCAGGCGGGCCAGATCAGGTTGCCGGCTGCCGCCGGCGAAGATGGTCAGGCCGACGTGGCCGTTGGGCGCCCGACCGGGAAACAGTGTTGACGAAAACAGGATGCCGAGCACCTCGCGTCTTTCCACGGCCGGAACCAGGCCGCCAAAGCCGTCCAAGGGGTGGGAAACCTGTTCGCGCCGGTAGCCGAGGAACAGCGACGCGACCGGCGGATGCGGGACGTTGTCGAGGGACGCGAGCGGGCGCTCGCCCAGCGTGCCGCGAGTCAATTGAGCCAGCGCGCCCGCCGGTACCGCGAGGATCACCGCGTCGAATTCGCCCGTCGTGGCCTGGCCGTCCTGTTGCCAAAGCACCCGGTGAGGCTGGCCAGGCAGCAGGGTCTGCACGTTCGCACCGAGCCGAAGGGAGCCGGCCGGGAGTCGCGCCGCCAGCGTAGCGGGGAGGGTTTGCATGCCGCGGCGGAAGGAGACGATGGGACCGACGGCTGACTCGCCAGCGGCCTTCTTGGCCTTGGCGGCCGCCATCATGCCCCGGATGACGGAACCGTGCGAGCGTTCCGCCTGCCAGAGCATCGGGAACGCGTGGCGGACGGACAGTTTCTCCGGGTCGCCAGCGTAGATGCCCGCCACGAGTGGATTTACCGCGTAGTCGACGAGTTCCTGCGTAAAATGGGACCGGACGAGTTCGGCCAGGCTGATATCGGAAGTGCGCACGCGCGGCCGGGTGAAAACCTCGGTCAGCAGCGACAGCTTGGTGCGAAGGCCGAAGAGCGGCGAACCGAGCAGCGCGGGAGGTGAGGACGGCACCGCCACGAACTGACCGCCCCGCACGACGAAGCGGCGCTTCGCCTGCGGATTCGCGGGTACGACTTCGGAGTCCAGGCCGAGATCAGACACCAGTTTCTTGACGGCAGGCGCACCGAACTGGAGGGAGTTGGGGCCGGCTTCGACGAGCCAGCCGTTCTCGGCCACGGTGCGGATGGAACCGCCGAGCTGGTTGGAGCGCTCCAGTACCGTGACGCGGTGGCCTTGTTCGTGGAGACGATAGGCGGCGGTCAAGCCGGTGATGCCGGCGCCGACGATGGCGATGTGCTTCGGCGTGCTCACGGATGGCAGGGATGGACTTGCTGGTAGTCCGGATGTTGGAGGTCGCGCCCGAGCTGTGAAATCTTGTTCATTTCCATTCCGCCACGGTATCGACGAGCGCCTGCATGCACTCGATCTTCGCTTCAGGCATGATGCCATGTCCCAGGTTGAAGATGTGGCCGCGGGCACCGCGCATCGTTTCCAGCAGCCGGGTGGCCTCGGCGCGCACGATCTCCGGGGACGTGTTCATCAGGACCGGGTCGAGGTTGCCCTGGAGCGCGACGTTGGCCGGCACAAGCTTCCGTACCACGCCGAGGTCCACGGTCCAGTCGATGCCGAGCACTTTCGCACCGCTGAAGGCCATGTCCGTGAGCTGGGATGGCGTGCCCTTGGCATAGAGGATGACAGGGAAGTCGCGGGGCAGGGCGGCGATGATGTCGCGCATCCACCGCAGCGAAGCTTCCGCGTAGTCCTGTCCGGCGATGATTCCGCCCCACGAGTCGAACAGCTGGATGGCATCGGCTCCGGCGCGAATCTGCATCTGGCAGTAGGCGATGAGCGCGCTCGTGAGTTTCTCCATCAAGGCGTTGAAGAATGGCCGGTCGGTGTAGAACAGTTGCTTGATGCGGCTGAAGTCCTCCGAGCTGCCGCCCTCGACCATGTAGGTGGCGAGCGTCCACGGCGCGCCGCCGAAGCCGAGCAGGGCCTTTTCGCCTTTGAGCCCGGTCTTCACGCGCTCAAGCGCCTGGGCGACGTAGCCGAGGCGTTCGGTCACGCCGGCGGGGTCGAGCCGGTCGAGCTGGGCCCTGTTCTCCAACCGGAAATCCATGGCAATGCCGCCCTCGTCGCGGAACTTGTAGCCTTGGCCGAGCGCCTCGGGGATGACCAGGATGTCGGAGAAGATGATGGCGGCATCGAGGGCGAACCGGCGCAGCGGCTGGAGGGTCACCTCGGCGGCAAGCTCCGGCGTCTTCACCATCTCCAGGAAAGACGACTTTGCCTTGAGCGCCCGGTATTCCGGCAGGTACCGGCCCGCCTGGCGCATGACCCAGATCGGCGGCCGGTCAAGCGGCGCGCAGGCGCAGGCGGAGAGAAAGCGTTCGCGGCTGTGCATGGGTTTATTGGCCACAGAAACTCACAAATGGCCACGAAAAGGCGTTCCCCTTTCTTGCGAAATTTGGCTCGTTTCGTGGCTACTCATCCGCCCAATTCCTCGGTTTCAGGAAATGCTCGTACAGCCGGGCTTCCGGCGTGTCGGGGTCGGGCTTCCAGTCATACCGCCAGGCGACCAGGGGCGGCAGCGACATCAGGATCGACTCGGTGCGCCCGCCGCTTTGGAGCCCAAAGTGCGTCCCGCGATCCCAGACGAGATTGAACTCGACGTATCGGCCCCGGCGGTAGAGCTGGAAGTCCCGCTCGCGCGAGCCGTGGGGGTGGGTCTTGCGGCGCTGCACGATGGGGAGATAGGCGGGCAGGAAGGCGTCCCCCACGTGGCGTGCCAGCGCGAAGCTTCGTTCGAAACCACCGGTATTGAAGTCATCGAAGAAAATGCCGCCGATGCCGCGCGGCTCGTCGCGATGCTTGAGAAAGAAGTAGTCGTCGCACCATTGCTTGAAGCGCGGATACAGCTCGGGACCGCAAGCGCCCCGTGCGGTCCGGTGCCAGTGGATGGCGTCCTCATCGAAGCCGTAATAGGGGGTCAGGTCGAAACCGCCGCCGAACCACCAGACCGACTCCCGCGCGCCGGCGGGATTCGGGGTCCGGGATTTCGGGTCCTGGGCGCCGGCACAGAAGAACCGGACGTTCATGTGGGAGGTGGGCACGTAGGGATTCCGTGGGTGGATCACCAGGGACACCCCGAGGGCGTGGTAAGGCTTGCCCGCAAGTTCGGGCCGGCTGGCGGTGGCGGAGGGGGGGAGGGTCGCTCCAGCGACGTGGGAAAAGCCGACCCCGGCCTTTTCGAAAACCGCGCCATCGCTCAGGACTCGGGATCGCCCGCCGCCGCCCAGTTGCGGCGGGCTCGGTGCGGCCTGGCTGGCGTTCGTCCGGCTCCAGTTGTCCTCCTGAAACTCGGCGGTGCCATCTTCCCGTTCCAAGGCCGCGCAAATGGAGTCCTGCAAGGCAAGGAAATAGGCGCGGACGGCGTTCAGGTCAGGAAGCATGGATGGGCAGGCACCCAACTAGCCAGAAACCTCCCCGGAAATACATGATAAACCTCCGTGCATTTGGCCTTTGCAGGGAACAGCCCCCGGGACCGCATGTCGGAAAGCCGAAGCTTCAACACCCCGACACCCCATGAAGTCCTTCGTGCGCGTCCTCTCGCTGGTTCTCGTACTCGGCCTGGCCGGGTTCCAAGCTGGTTGCACCAGCAGTCACTTCCATGCCCGGCGGTCGGGCTACGCCAGTAACTTCGAGGTGGTGGAATCCTCCGCCAAGCGACCGCTGACGGCGGCGGAAATGGCGCTGCTCAAGGTGTCCGTGGCCGAGTACCTCGAGACCAAGGGCGCGACGGCCAAGGGCGATTACTACGTCAAAGTCTACCTCGGGCCGGACCACGACGGCGTGCCGGCGGACTGGGTGATCGTGCGGTTCACGCGCGAAACCGACCTCCGGTTCTCGATGCTGGCTTCCTATCCGTCGTATTCGCCGGGCTACAATTCGTACTACGGCGCTTACGACTACTATCCGTATGGATACGACAACTACAGCCGGATTTCATTCGAGTACTATCCCGACCCTTACTACGGCAGCAGCTATTACTTCCCTACCATCCACAATCGC
Source organism: Lacunisphaera sp. (assembly GCA_035549955.1). Lineage (GTDB taxonomy): Bacteria > Verrucomicrobiota > Verrucomicrobiia > Opitutales > Opitutaceae > Lacunisphaera. The sequence goes on from DASZPS010000148.1 coordinate 18,495, forward strand.
CGTCATTACGACCGGGACAATGACCACGACCGCGACCGGGATCGTGACCGCGACCATGGCCGGGATGGGGACAAGGACCATAACAAGGATTCGGCCGACACGGGAAATCGTGGGCGATTCAAGCCCATCGATCCCGTCGGCGCACCGCCGCAGGTGAATCGCAATCGCGGCGACAATAGCACCTACACCCGCAGCTATCAGCCGCGCAGCGACAGCACTTCCCAGCCCGATCGGCAGCCTTCGACGAGCCGCAGCTCGTCAGGCGGCTACTCGACCCGCAGCGACCTTCATCGGCATGATCGGGATAGCTCGCCGCGCAGTGAGGCGACGAGCTACAGGCCTTCCGCTCCGTCGCGCAGCGAATCCTATGATCGCGGAAGCAGCAGCAGCAGCAGCAGCAGCTATTCGCCCCCGAGCTATTCACCGCCCCCGAGTTACAGCCGTTCCGAATCCAGTTCCAGCTCAAGTTCGAGCTCGAGTTCGAACCAAAGCCAGCGGGAAGTGAACCAAGCGGCCGCACAGCGCGAGCGGTTGGAGTAATATTTGGGACGTGGGAGAAGTTTCACGCCTCCACCTTAAGGGCTTTTCGCGGGTCCGGGGATGAAGCCTGCCTCCCCGTGCCCTGTGTGTAGCAAAATCCAATCAGCCTCGCTGGCCCCGCCTGGCCTTGGGCGGTTGCGGCGAAACCCCGAGCCGTGGATCGCGCCGACGCGCCAATGCCACCAGTCGTCCGGCGAGGGTTTCGAACCGGTCGGAGCTCTCCGGCAGGTAGAGCCACTTGGGAAGGATCGGGTGCGGTGTCAGCACGCAGAACTCGGCCATTAGTGCGGCGTGACGCGTGCGATCGGTGCAAACCAGCACGCCCCGCCAGGGTTCTTCGCCGGCGCAAAAGCACAGCATCAGTTTGCCGTCGAGATACGCCCCCTTGGCGCCGAACATCGAGCGCAGCACAAATGTGGCGTCCACCTCGAGCGGCTCCCACAGCCATTCGTAGCGATGCGGCTGGCGGATCCTGGCAGACAGCTTCTCACGATCACGACGCATGGGGAGAGGTAGGAGGGTTTGGTGTCTGGTCGGGTAGGGATTGGCGGTAGAGATCCTCGACCCGGGCGCGGGCCCACGGGGTGCGGCGGAGGAACTTGAGGCTGGAACTGATGCTTGGATCGAAGTTGAAGCAGCGGATGGGAACTCGCCGGCCCAGTTCCGCCCAGCCGTATTGGGCGACGAGCCGTGTCAGGACCATCTCAAGCGTGACGCCATGCAGGGGATCCTTCGATTTCATCGGTCGCGGAAGCGCAGGCGGGTGACGAAACTCCAGTCGCCGGTCACGTTTTGAATCTTGATCAGGAGGTGGTTCTTGCCGGCTTTCAGGTGCAGCGGGACGATATCGTCGTCGATGCGACTGATGCGGCGCGTCCATCGGTCGTTCACCAGCGCCCCATTGTGCCAGACTTTCAGGCCGTCGTCGCTGCCGATGCCGAGCCAAGCCTGGGTGTCGGCCGAAACTTCGATCTCGGTCCAGGCATAGCCGACGCAATATTCGGGTCGCGGAGACTGGCCTTCCTGCAGGTTCACATAGCCGTTGTAGGACTGGATCGTCCGCCAGGTGTATGTCTTGCCGTCGACCATCCGCGCCTGCCCTTCCACCGGCATGACGCTGGCCGCGCCGTCTGCGCCGAAAAAGTCGGTATGAAAGGCGCTGACCTGGGATTCGTGTGAGACGCGCCGCTTGGAGATCTCAAATGTCCGCATGACAACCTTGCCGTCCGGGCCGGTGCTTTCGATTTCATCGAATTCCTTTTGATTGACCGGGATGGTGGCGAGGACTTTCCAGTCCAGCAACGGGACCTCGCCCCGGATGCTGCGATCAAGCCAGGCGGCGTCAGCTTCCGCGGCGGGATTGGCGGAGGGCACGTCCAACACATAGTCGTAGGAGGCGGCGATGGCACGGCCATTGGACATGGCGGGGAGAAATATCGCACTGCGGCGCAGCGCGTCGGTGAGCGGCACGGCCATTTTCTCCGGCACGGTGGATCCGGGCTGGAGGACCGCGGCGGCGACCTTGCCGGCTGCGTCAACCTCAAGGCGGGCTGCGATCCGCCCAACTCCGCGCTGGCGGAGGCCATCCGCCCGCAGGGGGTTCCCGATCAATTCCGGTCCGGTGTCGGCGTGGGCAAACGCCAGGGACCGCACCGCGCGGCCATAGTGCGCGCGATCGATCCAGGCGCGGCTGTTGAGTGGATTGGCCGCCCAAAGCAGGTCGGCGAGATCGTCGATGAACTGGCGAATGGCAGCCAGGTTCACCGGCCGGGCGCCCAGAACAAGTTCGCCGTCGCGGGTAAGGACGACGACGAGGGAACCTTCCTGGGGAGCATGCTGTGCGATCACGGTCATCTGGCGCTGTTTCGCCAGGTCGGTGACCAGCCAGGGCGCCCAGGATTCGGTGGTGATGCGCCGGTGTTCGTCGGCCGAGTGGGCCAGACCAAAAAACACGGTGGCGGTGAGGCCCGGGTAGATGGCCTGGACGCGATGGTGCGTGGGGATGAGGTTGTTGGCCAGTGTCCACGTCGCGGCATCGCCATGAGAGCCGTAGACGACGACCAGCAATTCCGGCTCCGGCAATCCGGAAAGGTCGGCGGGCACGAGGCGGCGATATTGATAGTCGAGCCGTTGGACGGCGCCCGGCAATTCCCGCGTTGCCAGCCCCTGGGCCAGGTTCCAGGCGGGCGCGCGCGGGGAGTGCCCTCCCAGTGCCTCGTGGAAACGCTGGCATTCTTCAGGCGAAAGCGCGCGCAGGGGAACCCGCTTGAGCTGCGGCTCGTTCGTGCGGAAAAGCGCCAGCGAGCCGAAAAGCGCGGCAGGCTCGCCGGCGAAGCGTTTGCCGTCCGCGTCCGGCCAGTCATTGGGCGCGGCGTGGACGAACGCGCCCAAGGCGAGCACCGGGAATAGGATCGAAGAGCGGCACACGGCAGCGGTTACCAAATTCCATACTCCAGGCCAGCACCCGCCGTCGCTTCGCGCCACCCTTCTCGCGACGGGATCCAACCCACGCCGACAACGTTCCCCCCTGGAGAGGCGTGTCCAAAGGGCGGGGTGTGCCGTTGGTGTCCGCAAGGGAGACTTCATTCCGCAAGGCGTTACGCAAAGTTCAACGCGTTCCCAGCCCAGGATGCTTGGCGGCGAGTTTCGCCGGCGCGACCCCGCGCCAGGCCACGGCAATTCGCTCCTTGAGCACGCTCTCCCCGACGGCGTTGAGGTTGATCAGGATGGCGGGATAGTTCCGGTAGTGGTCGGTGATGGAAAACACGTCGGGGGAGTCTTCGAGCAGCTGCTCCCGCAATTCCATCGGCAACTTGCAGACCAGCGTCTCGCCATCCTCCCACAGGCGGAGCATAAGTTTTTTGCGCACGAAGAAACCCGGGGTGCCGTAGCAGATCTTCTCGGTGACTTCCGGCAAGGCGAGGGCAAGGCGGCGGACAATGGCGGGGCTGGCGGGCATGGCAGGCCGGTCATCACCGGCCGGGCCCAGAGGACAGCCGGGCCCGGGATTTGCCAAGCCCCGAAACCCGCGGAACGGGCTTCACAGGAGCAATTCGTAGTAGATCAACGGCACGGAGCGATAGGTGGTGCGGCCCGTTTCCTTCCAGCCGCACTTGGCGTAGAAGGGACCCGCGCCGGCCGCCGGATGGTCCCAAGCGTCGAGGAAAATGGCATCCGCCTTGTTGCGGCGCGCGATCTTGACCGTTTCGGCCAGGGCGGCCCGGCCCAAGCCCTGGCGTTGGTGGTCGGGGGCCACGGCCATGGCGGTCAGGTAGAGCGGGCGCTTGACCTTGGAAAAATGCTTCAGGTCGATCGCCCATGGCTTCCTGGTCGAGAGGGTCAGGGTGGCGATCGCCTCGTCATGGTGGAGCGCGACAATCACCATGCCCGTTCGCTGGTCGTGCAGCACACCCGCGGTGGTGCAGTAGCCGGTCCACGCCCCCTTGCCATATCGGAAGGTCAGGTCATCAGAGACGGCATTGCGCAACGCCGCGATTGCTTCGGCATCGTCGGCGGTGGCGAGTTGCAGTTTCAGGCGCATGGCATGGCGGCTAGCCCGCCCATTTCACCCTCAGAAGTGTGAAGTATGAGCCCTGGCGGGCCGACTTTGTCGGGGCGCGCCGCGACAAGGTCGCTCCGCCCGGAGGGAGGACGGACACTTTGGTGATTGGGTCGCTCATGAATGTGAAATGTCCGGGTTAGGGCAGGCGGAGGAGCAATTCGGCGGTGGCCTCCGGTTTGCGCCATTGCGGGACGTGGTCGGCCTCCATGATGATGACCGGCCATCCGCGCGCCTTGGCCCGCTCGGCGGAGGGGAAGAAGGTGTCGTCTTCGGGCTTTTTACCCGGCTCGACCGTTAGGATATAGGTGCCGGGAATCTTTGCGGCGGCGGGGTTCGTCAGGTGGATGGGATCGTGCACGGTCCTGGCCGGGTGCGGCACATCCTTGGGTAGCGGGCGGCCGGGTTTCACCCAGGTGGGGATGATGAAGCCGTCCTTGGTCATGGCGTCGAGGTCGAGTTGCTCGCCTCCTCCTTTCGGGGTGGTGACGAGGCTCTCGCCTTCGAGGGGGAGAAAGGCGTCAAGATAAACAAGCCGGGCGATGCGCTCAGGGATGCGGTCGGCGACGCCGGTGATGACCATGCCGCCGTAGCTGTGGCCGAGGAGGATGACATCGTGCAGGTCTTCGAAGAGGATGAAATCCACGATGTCGGTAATGTGGTCTTCGAGGCTGATGTTGGGCGACGCGAGGTGGTGGTGTTCCCCCAGGCCGGGCAGCGAGGGTCGGTAGACTTTCCAACCCTGTGCCTCGAGGAGTGGTGCCACTTTCTTCATCTGCCAGCCGCCGGCCCAAGCGCCATGGACACTGACGAGCGTGCGCAGCTTCAGGTGGGGAGTGGGGCTTTCGGCGAGCAGGGTGACGGCGCATGAGGCAGCGACGAGCAGGGCAAACAAGCGGGGTAACATGATGACAGTATGCCGGGTCGGCCCAGCGTGGTCAATCTGCGCCCGACAGGCCGATCCGCGGAAAGGATGACGCCAGATCGCCAATTTGACGATTGTTACGACCGGATGACGGCCGGGCGTCGCCGTTGTGCTGCCGTGGTGGCTGACTAATGTCGTCGGGCCAATGAGCGAAGATTCCGCCAATCCTGAAGCCATCAGCCTGCGTTCGCTGGTTGGGCACCGTGAATTCGTGCGCGGCAACGAAACCCTGGAGGCGGTGCAACAGCGTTTCGCGGCGGGACACCACGATTTCATGGCGGTGCTGGACGGTCGACGACTGCTGGGGCTTTGCGCCCGGCGTGACATCGGCACCCTGTTGGGCGCACGATTTGGCTTCGCCATTTATGCCCGAGAGGAGGTGCAAAAGCACCTGACCCCCCACGGGATTGCGGTCGCAGCGGATGACCGGATGACCGAGGTGCTGCAGGCCATTTCGGCGCGGCGGGACGAGCATTTCTACGATGACGTGCTACTGGTGGACGCGGCGGGCGATTTCATCGGACTGATTCACGTGCGGGACCTCGTCCGCCTCCAGACGATGATGCTGGTGGGCAATATTGCCGAACTGGAGACGCGGCAGGCGGAAATCGCGGCCCGAAACCGGCGGATGGAGGAGGACTTGCGGATGGCGCGCGAGGTTCAGGTGGCGATGCTGCCGCGGGAATTTCCAGCCTGCCGGGCGGCGAGCGGGGCGCGGCTGGCCTTTGCCCAACTGTACGAACCGGCCGGCGGCGTCGGGGGTGACTTCTACGATGTCCTGCCCATTTCCGATACTTCCGCCGGGATCATCATTTGCGACGTGATGGGGCACGGTGTGCGTTCCGCGCTAATCACCGCGATGGTACGGACCATGATCGAGGAACTTCGCCCCCAAGCGGTCTGCCCGGGGGTGATGCTTACCCGCTTGAATGCCGGATTGACCAGGCTGCTGCAGCGAACCGGCGACATGATCTTTGTGACGGCGGCGTACGCCGTGGTGGACGTTGCCGGCCATAGTCTCAGCTATGCGCAGGCGGGACATCCCACTCCGTTGCATGGGAATTTCCGGACCGGACAGGTATTGCCACTGGCCGGAGCGGATACCATTGGCGGTCCGGCGCTGGGCCTGGTGGAGGATGCCAGTTATGAGGCGGTGGAATTGACCTTCGGGGATGGCGACCGGGTTCTGTTTTTCACTGACGGCATCTACGAAGCGGCCAGCGGAGAAGGGGAGGAATTCGGGACGAACCGGCTGGCGGAGGCCCTTCGCGCGCGGGCGGGCATGGAACTCTCCGCCACGCTGGCCAGCCTGAAGGCCGCGGCAGCCGGGTTTTCGGGCGGAAAACCGTTCGGCGACGACGTTTGCCTGTTGGGGTGCGAAATCCAGGCCTGAGTCAGGCTCAGAGTTTCTCGTCCATCTTGCGCAGCCGGCCGGCCATCACGGTCATCAGTTGCAGCGCAAAATAGGGATTCTGCTGGACCAGAAACATGAAGCGCCTGCGGTCGATTGACACGATCCTGGCGTCGGACTTCACGATGGCCGAAGCGATGCGCGGCCGGTCCTCGATGAGGGCCATCTCGCCAAATACGCCGCCGGCGCCGATGGATTCGACGGTCTGGCCGTGGATGACGATATCGACGGTGCCATCGAGCACGGCGTACATGTTTTCGCCTTTGTCACCTTCCTTGAAGATGGTTTGGCCCGTGGGGACGTGCGTCGATTCCTGATCCTTGTTGAAGAGCTGGATTTGCATGGGGACGGGGTGGAATCCGCGCATGCTGCCGCGTCACAGCCGCGTGACAATCATGCGTCGTCACCGTCACCAAAATGTGACATTGACGGTGGCGCGCGGATCGCGCCCGCCATCCCCGGTCAGCCCAGCAGGCGCAGGGCGATCTGGGCCGACTGGTTGGCCTGGCCGAGCATGGCAGTGCCGGCCTGCACAAGGATGTTGTACCGCGCGAGCTGGGTGGACTCCTCGGCGACGTCGACGTCGCTGATGCGGCTGTTGGCCGCCTCGAGGTTGGCCTTGTTGGTGGACAGCACCTCAGCCGCAAAGCCAAGGCGTGACTGCTGGGCGCCGTTCTCGGCGCGGAAGGTTGCGATTTCCTGGATCGCGCCGGTGATGGTGGAGAGATCTAGGGAAGAGAGATCCGAGGCGGTGGTGAGCGAGCTGACGTCCGTGCCGGCGTCTGAATCCGTTATCTGGAGGTTGCGGATCTGCGTGCCAACACCGCCAAAGGCATGGATGAAAAGCTGCGCGGAACCGCCACCCCAGCTGGATTGGGTGTCGTAGGGACTGCTCGAACCGTCGAGGTAACTGGTGGTCGAACCATCCGCCGCCACGACCAGGCGTACGCTGTGCCAGTTGGTGTCCGAGACGTCACCATAGTCGAAGCGTGCGAGGTCGGGCGAGCCGGCGCCCGTCGTGGTGCGCAGGTCGAGGAGGGAACCGAAGCCGCCGGACTTCGCTTCATAGGTGACGACAAATGGGCCCGTGAACGATGAGTTGGTGCGCAACTCGTCGGCATCGGACAGGGTGAGGACGCCGCCGGAAACGGAAGGTGTGCCGGCCGTCGTGGTCCAGTTCGACAGACTGGAGAAGCTTTCCGTAAGGAGGTTCGCCGCCCCGGTACCGAGGAGGTCCGTGCCTCCCACCGCGATGGAACTGCCGCTGACGTCGCCGGTGGCCCCGACGCTCATGGCCGCGGTGCCAAAGAGGGAAATCCCGTTGAAGGACTCGGTCGAAAGGGACGCAACTTCGGCCTGCAAGGCCGTGAACTCCTCATCGTAGTTGGCGAGGTCGTTTGAGTTCTTGGTCGGGTCAGTGGCGAGGGTTTTGAGTTCGCCGATGCGCTCAAGAACCTGGCCGATGGTCTTCAGGACGCCGTCCTGGGATTGGAGGAAAGAAACGGAGTTGCCCAGATTGCTGGCGGCCGCGCCTTGCCTTTTTGCCGTGGCGGACAATTTCATCGCCACCGCCAGACCCCCGGCGTCATCCGCAGGGTTGACGATCTTGGTGCCGCTGGACAGGCGGTTCAGGCTGCGCTGCAGCAGCGAGTTTGACGCCGCCAGGTTGTTCGAGGCGAGCGTCGCGGCATAGTTGGTGTTGATGACAACCGACATGATTCTTCCGTGAAAAAGGGATGCGACGTCCGTGTCGCGACGGGCCGGTGGGCCGGCCAGGCCGCTGGCCGGGAATGCCCGGCCGACAGGTTTAGTTCGGCGCATCAGGGACCTTGGTTAAGCAGAATCCACGCGGGGAGGCGTCGGATTGGGGCTCACCCTCCCGGCGAACCGGTGGGCGATCACCCGGCACAGATTTCCCGGCCGCGATCGATGGCTTCGCGTTCGAGGGGCCCATTGGGATAACCGATCGTCAGGCATTCGTCGAGGTATGCCCGGAGAAAGGCACGGGTGCTGCCGAACCGCTCATACTGGCCCACATGGACCAGTTCATGGACGATGAGAGGGCGATTCCCCCAAAGGTCATCCCGGATATAGATGCCATGGCCGAACGTGATGCCTGCGGTCACCGGGCTGACCAAGCTGACCATTGCGTTGGCCTTTGCGAGGACCGGGTGGGTCGGGACAGGGATGAATTCCACCTTCGGACTCGTTCGGGCTCCTTGACGCCGACAAGGTGGGCGTCGAAGCACTGATGATCGGTCAAGGGTACGCCGTCCCGCAGGATGATTGCCTGATGCTCGTCCACCCATTGGGTGGCGAGAGGCAGGGCAACCGTTATCAGGGAAGGGATCATGGCCGGAGGGGAGCTTTCCCGGCTGCATTTCTTGTCGCCGGACCCGGCAAAAAAAGCAGGCGCTACTTCGTTTGTTCCAACGGCAGGTCGTGAAGCTTGAACTCGGGGTTCTTGTCCAGGAAATACTTGGTCGACCAATCGTTCGGGAAGAAGACCACGGGATTCTCGAATTTGTCAGTGCCGAAGCTCACGCCCGTGGCCACAATAAGGCGGGAGAAGTCGGGCGCGCCCTTGGCCGTGTTCAGGGGGGAGCCGTCGGCCCGCGACAGCCAGCGCAAGGTGGTCCAGGGCGTGGGGGTGAGGCGGGAGTCGGCGCCATATTCGCTCTGCAGGCGCCACTGGACCACTTCGAACTGCAGGGGGCCAACCGCGGCGAGGAGGGTGGCGCCGGCCGGGGCATTCTTGGCGCTGAACGACTGCACCACGCCTTCCTGCAGGAGTTGGTCGAGGCCGGCCCGGTATTTCTTGGCGTCGCCCGTGTTCGGATTGCTGATGTACGTGAAGACTTCCGACGGGAAGCGCGGTATCTCGTCGTAGCAGATGGTGCGATCGGTGGTCAGCGTGTCGCTGATGCCGAATTCGCCATGGCCGACGAGGCCGATGACATCGCCGGGCCAGGCTACGTCCACCGTTTCGCGTTCCTGTCCGAAAAGCTTGTGCGAGGAAGAGAGCCGCACCTGCTTGCCGGTGCGCTGGTGCGTGACGACCATGTCGCGTTCGAATTTCCCGGAGCACACGCGGAGGAAGGCGATGCGGTCGCGGTGCTTGGGGTCCATGTTGGCCTGGATCTTGAAGATGAACCCGGAAAACTTCGGGTCGTCGACTGGCACCACGCGCTCCGTGGTCGGCGCCGGCGCGCCGGGCACGGTGACACTGACGGATTTCCGCGGCGCGGGTGGCACGGAGTCCTGCAGGAAGCCGTTCAACAGGAGCTCGATGCCGAAGTTGTTCACGGCCGAGCCGAAGTACACCGGGGTTTGGCGCCCGTGTTGGATTGCCGGGAGGTCGAAGGGGTGGCCGGCGCCGTCGAGCATCTCCAGTTGCTCCTTCACGTCGCGATACGTGTCGTCGTCGAGCTTGGCGCGCACGCCCGGATCGTCGAGTGAGGTGACGCTGACCGGGGCCTGGAACTTGCCGCCGGGCACGCGCTCGAAGAGATGGACCTGCTTCGTGCGCCGGTCGAATACGCCCTTGAACGACGGGCCGTTGCCAAGCGGCCAGACGACGGGCGAGGACTGGAGACCGAGCACGCTTTCAAGTTCGTCGAGCAGGTCGAGCGGGTTGCGCGTCGGCCGGTCGCACTTGTTCATGAACGTGAAGATCGGTACCCCGCGGCGCCGGCAGACCTCGAACAACTTGCGGGTCTGCGTTTCGACGCCCTTCGCGGCATCGATGACCATCAGCGCGGCGTCGACGGCGGTGAGGACGCGATAGGTGTCCTCGGAGAAGTCTTTGTGGCCAGGCGTGTCGAGCAGGTTGACGGCGCATCCGGCGAAATCGAACTGGAGGACGGTTGAGCTGATGGAGATGCCACGTTGTTTTTCCAGCTCCATCCAATCCGACGCCGTGGCGCGCTGGTTTTTGCGGTCCTTCACGGCGCCGGCGAGGTGGATGGCGTTACCGTAGAGCAGGAACTTCTCGGTCAGCGTGGTCTTGCCGGCGTCCGGGTGCGAGATGATCGCGAAAGTGCGACGTCGGGCGATTTCCTGGGCGGGAGACATTGATGGGATGAGGACTGGAGGCTGAGAGTTCGCGATCCGGGTAGGGAGCCGGTCAGGAAACGGAGCGGGCAGGCGGGTGTGAAGCCTATTCTCAAGGTGCCGGCCGGTCCCGTCGGGGCCTCAAGCGCATGGGCATTTGCGCCGATATTGAGGTCATGAAAGACCCGGTGTTCCAGAAGTTGAAGGACGACGCCGGCCTGGTTTTGAGCGAATTCATTTTCGCAATCACCCACCGGGCAGGCGCCAGGGAGTGGAGTCATCCGCGGGCTATTCCGCCGTCGCCGGAGGTGCCGAAGGTGACGTCGATACCCGCACCCGAAAGCGGACTCTGTTACTTCCATCTAAACTGAAGCCGCTCGTGATTAGGGGATCGGTTGGCCAGAGTCATCCTGGCGAGTGGCTGTGAATCGTTGTGAATTGTTGCCGATTCAATTGCTGCATTGACATTTACGCGGTATTTAAATCACCTCCGTCGGTTCCGATTGGTGAGATACACGAGCAACCCCGTGTGTTTACGGGCACGCGTGTCGGTTTAACTGATTGCCATTCGCCGCGATGCCCGATCTGCCGGACAGGACGGCACACGTTGGACATTCCGTAAGCTGAAGTAATCAGCGGGGTGGCGGTGTATCTGCTCTGGAACACCCCGGACTATCATCCAGTCCCAATATCAGTAAGTTAATCCTATGAATGCAAACGGCCTCATCATTGTCGGTGCGATCTTCGCGATCGTGGCGATGGTAGTCTTTGTCTTCAGTTTGGTGAAAGCGCCCGAGGCGGTCGAAGACGAAGCGGGCTTCCATTACGTGAAGGACCCGAAGAGTGCCGGCAAACGGCGCTCAGCTGCCACGAGGACTGCCACTCGCGCGCCGCATATCGCGAAGTCATTCAAACCGCACCTGCCGAGCACCGCCTCGGCGGCACCTTGGGATTTTTAGCTTCCAAGCGCGCGACAACCGGAAACAGTCCGGGGCATGTCCGCTGCGAGACTGAAGCTAAAGCCCAATGCCAATTCCCGCGTGCTTGGCGGCCACCCTTGGGTGTTTGCCAACGAGTGCGAGGCCTCGTTGCCGGCGGAGCACGATGGCGAAGTCGTGGAATGCCGGGATCGGACCGGCCGGTTCCTCGGCACAGGGATCTACAACAGCAAGTCCCAGATCGTCTGGCGGCGGTTCAGCCGGGAACGAATTACGCTGGATGAGGCCTACTTGCGGGCTGCCCTCGGGCGCGCCTTGGCGCGGCGATCGGGCATGGGGAATTTCAAGCGCCTGGTCTGGTCCGAGTCCGACGATTTGCCCGGCATCGTCGTCGACCAGTTTGGTGACACCCTCGTGGCGCAGGTCCAGACGCTGGCGATGGAAAAGCGCAGCACCAGCCTCAGCGATCTCCTGGCGGAATTGACGGGCGCGAAGGAGATCATCTTCCGCAACGATGCGAACATCCGGAAACTCGAGGGCCTCCCAGTCGAGGTCCACACGCTCACGGGGAAGGCGTGGGAGCCCCGTTGGATGACCATCGACGGGCTCGACTACTGGCTCGATCTCCAAGGCGGACAAAAGACCGGCTTCTATCTCGACCAGCGTGAACAGCACGCCGTGGTGGCGAAGTTCGCGGCGGGCAAGCGGGTGTTGGATGCCTTCTGCAACCAGGGTTCCTTCGCGTTGCATTGCGCCAAGGCCGGCGCCACCAGCGTCCTGGGGCTCGACAGCGCATTCGAAGCGATCAGCCAGGCGAAAAAGAACGCCGAACGAAGCGGCCTGAAGGTGGACTTCCAGGGTGCGAATGTCTTCGATTGGTTCACGGTGCATCGCGAGTCGCCGCCCGCGTGGGATCTCGTCATTCTCGATCCGCCGCCATTCGCGAAGTCGAAGTCAGCGCTGGATGGCGCGCTGCGCGGCTACAAGGAACTCAACCTGCGCGCAATGAAATCGCTGGTGCCCGGTGGCGTGCTGGCAACCTATACCTGTTCGCACCACATGCAGGACGCGCAATTGCGCGAAGTGGTGGGCGAGGCGGCGGCGGATGCGAAGCGTCGCGTGCATGTCCTCGAATTCTGCCACCAACCGGCGGACCATCCGGTCTTGGTGACGATGCCCGAGAGCGAATACCTGCGCGGCTACATCCTGCGGGTGGAATAGGTAGCCCCGGTCCCTGGCCGACCCGGCTCGTCGGTCATGGACCGGTCAAAAGCCTGTCCGGCCTGCGAACTTCACCGCTGTTTCGCCGCGTCGTCGAGGTTGCGCCGGGTTTCGCGGAGCTGCTCGACCTGCTTTTCCATCACGGCCAGTTCGGAGAGGGTCGTCGGACGTTTCATCGCCTCCATGACGTCGCGCTCGTTCTCGAGCAGGGCCACCCGGGTGGCCGCGACCGCGGCCAGGTGGTCGGAGGAATTACCGCCAAAGATGGCGGCGGCCCGCGCCAGCTTCTCGTTGTTGAGTGCCCGGTCGAGGTCGCTCGACTTCACCTTGGCCTTTTCCCGCGCGATCATCTTGTCGAGTCGCTTGATATCCTTGTCGATCTTCTTGATGCGCTGGGCGGTCACCTGGATCTTGGGCAATTCCAGCACCTCCGGGGGAGGGGCCGGCTTGGCGGCCGGAGGTGGCGGTGCCTTGTCTTCTGCGGCCACAAGGGCCGGGAATGCAGCGAGGCAAAGGAGCGGAAGCAAGCGAAGTGGAGACATGGTCAAGGGCGACGATAGGAGGGCAGGCGTACCATGCGCAAGGTAGATGCCCGCAACCGGACGAAGTTCCCCCTCCGCCACAGGCTCCCGCTCGGAGAAGTGCAACCACCGGTGCACCGCGCCTAACACCCCATACAAACCTAACCGCGGTCACCGGGGTTGCATGGGTACAAGCGATATTTCGGCCGCGGAAAGGTCACGAGTTTCCCGCTCGGTGCAAAATAGGTGCCGCTTGGTGCTGCCGATGGGGGAGGAGGCAACAAAAAGGCCGGACGCCTTGCGGCGTCCGGCCTTCCCTTGGTGTGTGTGGTGTTCTTACGGAGCTGCGGGGTGTCGCCACAGCTCATCGGGAAGATGAGCCATGGTGGCCAGCTTCGCAAATTCAGAGTCGACCGCCGTAGACCGCGCTGGCGCCGAGTTCTTCCTCGATGCGGAGGAGTTGGTTGTACTTGGCAACGCGATCCGTGCGGGAGGCGGAACCAGTCTTGATCTGGCCGGCGTTGGTGGCGACGGCGATGTCGGCGATGGTCACGTCCTCGGTCTCACCCGAGCGGTGCGAGATGATGGTCGTGTACTTGTTCTTTTGCGCCAGCTCGATGGCGTCGAGGGTCTCGGTGAGGGAGCCGATCTGGTTGACCTTGACGAGGATCGAGTTGGCCGTGCCGCTCGAGATGCCTTTTTGGAGAAACTCGACGTTGGTGACGAAAAGGTCGTCGCCGACGAGTTGGACCTTGGAGCCCATGGCATCGGTCAGTTTCTTCCAAGTCACCCAGTCGTTCTCGGCGCAGCCGTCCTCAATGGAGACGATCGGGTACTTGGCGCACAGCTCCTGGTAATAGGCGACGAACTCGTCACCGGTGAAGGAGCGGCCGTCGGACTTCTTGAAGACGTAGGTTTTCTTTTCCTTTACGTAGAATTCGGAGGAGGCGACGTCGAGGGCGAGGAAGACATCCTTGCCCAGCTTGTAGCCCGCGCCCTTCACCGCTTCGGCGATCGCGTCGAGGGCGTCGGTCGTCGACGCGAGGTTCGGGGCGAAGCCGCCCTCGTCGCCCACGGCGGTCTGGAGGCCCTTGCCCTTGAGGACCTTTTTCAAGGAGTGGAAAACCTCGGCGCCGGCGCGCAGGGCCTCGGCAAACGTGTCGAAGTTTTTCGGCACGATCATGAATTCCTGGAAGTCGATGGGGGCGTCGGAGTGAGCGCCGCCGTTCATGATGTTCATGAGCGGTACCGGCAGGACCTTGGCGTTGGGACCGCCCAGGTATTTGTAGAGGGGCACGCCCGCCGCGGCGGCGGCGGCCTTGGCGGTGGCGAGGGAGACGCCGAGGATGGCGTTGGCGCCGAGTTTCGATTTGGTCGCCGTGCCGTCGAGTTTAAGCATGGCGCGATCGACGCCGATCTGGTCAAACGCGTCGAAGCCGAGCAGGACGGGGGCGATCCTGGCCTTCACGTTGCCGACGGCCTTGAGCGTGCCCTTGCCGAGATAGCGGGCCTTGTCGTTATCCCGAAGCTCGATGGCCTCGTGCTCGCCCGTGGACGCTCCGGAGGGAACGGCGGCGCGGCCCAGGTGACCCGAGGCGAGTTTGACGTCGACCTCTACGGTGGGATTGCCGCGGGAATCGATGATTTCCCGGGCGGTGATGGCGGTGATGCTAGTGTTCATTCTAGAGAGATAAGGGGTCCAATGTGACCAAAATGCCCCGGCGGAAGCGAGCGACAAAGCTGGCATACACGGTTTTCACCAAGAAATGCCCAGTGGCCGCCGGGCTAACCAAACGGCGGGCGGGAAAAACCGGTCTTGTAGAGTATTTTCTGGACGATCGTCGGGGGCTTCGGGCGAAATTCCTCGGGCAGCTGGTCGGCATGCCCGTTATGGATGGCGGCACCAATCGGCGTGCCGCCAGTGTAATTGCGCATCGTCAGGGTGGCCCGATTGATGAACTCCCTGGGCACATCCTTCAAGTGGCCCTCGACCGCAGCCGCATGCAGCGGCGTGTCACCGAAGTCATTGCGGGAGATCAACAGGTCCAGGGTGAGGCGGTCAGCGGGTATTTGCCTTAGAAATCCCGACTCGGCGGCCGCGTGGATGGGGGTGTGGCCGGACTTGCTATGCAGGACGAGGTTGTCGTGCGTCAACAACTCGGGCGGGATCTGGTCGAGGTGGCCGGAGATGGCGGCGGCATGAAGGCAGGTGTCGTGATTGGTGGTTTTGAGCAGCAAGTTTTCGGCCGTGAGGAATTCCTTCGGAACCTGGTCGAGGTGCCCGTTCAGCGCCGCCGTGTGCAACGGCGTTTCCCCGCTGATGTTGGGCGTGGTGAGGTTCGAGCGCGTAATGAACTCGGGCGGAAACCGGTCCAGCGTGCCGTTTTCCGCCGCCTCGTGCAAAAGGGTATCGCCGGTGGTGGTCTTGGTCAGGACTAATTCGGCCGTGAGCAACCCTGCGGGCAGTTGGGCCAGGGTACCGGACGCCGCGCCTTGGTGCAAAGGCGTGAGGCCGCTGTTGGATCGGGTCAGCAGGTATTCTACCGTCAGCAGGGCCGGCGGGAAGCGGTCGAGCGTACCTTCGCGGGCGGCGAGATGGAGGGGCGTGAAACCCGCATCGTTTTTGATGAGGAGCACTTCCGGGGTCAGCAATGCGACCGGCACCTGTTCGAGCGTGCCGTATTTGGCCGCGATATGGATGGGAGTGTTGCCCGAGGAATTGCCGGCGGTGAGGTTCTCCGCGGTGAGCAGGTTGGCAGGGAGTTGGGAAAGTTTGCCACTCCGGGCCGCGGCGTGGAAATCGGGCTTATCCATCGCCGGGCAGTCAAAAAACCCCTAAACGCTTAGGCAAGCTCTCATCTGAAAACCGCGGAGCCCCGCTGGCGTTGACCACTAGCGATTTGGGTTTGCTTTGGCCGCGCGTGAAAACCACGATGTCACGACAATGACCACGCCGAATAATCCTGCCGACCCGGCCAAGCCCAAGCAGGGGGCGGTGCTGCTCGTGGATGACGAAAGGCCTCTGCTGGAACTCTATAGCGAGGCCCTGTCGCAGCACTTTGAGGTGGTACTTGCGACGAGCGCGAAGGAGGCGGGTTTCATTCTCCACAAGAAGAAGTTCAAGGTGGTGGTGTCCGACCACCTGATGCCCGGCGGCAACGGCCTGAGTTTCCTCGTCGACGCGCGCGAGGAATATCCCGACATGCAGCGGGTGCTGGTGACGGGTTACATGAAGCCCGAGATGCTGCTCCGGAGCGTGAATGAGGCGGCGCTTTACCGTTATCTGCTCAAACCCGTTTCCTTACCGGAACTGGTCAAAACCGTGCTCGAGGCGGCGAAGCTCTACGACCAGGCCACAGCCGGCCGGGGGTAAATCCCCGCCATGTCAGAACCATCGAGCACCTCACGGCCATGGTTGCTCCTGGTCGAGGACGAGGCCCCGCTGGCCGAGGCCGTGCGGGCCAATTTGGCAGCTGACTACGAGGTGGAAGTGGCGGGCACGGTCGAGGAAGCACTGCTGTTGCTCGGCTCGCGCCAATACGCCGCGATCGTTTCGGATCACATGCTGCCCGGCGACCGGCAGGGTTTGGATTTCCTGATGGAAGCGCTGGTTCGGCAGCCTGGAGCGAAGCGCATCCTCATGACGGGCTACCTTAATCCCGACCTGATCAATCGTAGCGTTGCCATCGCCCGTTTGAGCGCCTGCCTGATCAAACCGGTGCCCATGGCCCGGCTGCGGCAGGAACTGCATCTTGCCTTGACGAGTTGAGCCGGGCAAGGGCCGGCGTCCGGTCCGCGACCCGGACGCAATGGCATGCCGCCGCCGTCGCTTCACCTCAATCGTAACGCCGGCGCAGATTGCTCGGCAGCAGTCCCAGTTCCTCGCGGTACTTTGCGACCGTGCGCCGTGCGATCTTGAGTCCTTTTTCCGAGAGCAATCCCACGATTTCCTGGTCGCTGCGGGGCTGGCCGGGATCCTCGCCGGCGATGATGTCGGCGATCATTTCCTTGACGCTGGTGTTCGCCACGGACGCGCCGGCGTCGGATTGGTAGCCCGAGGTGAAGAAATACTTCATCTCGAATACGCCGTGCGGGGTCTTGATGTACTTGTTGGCGAGGGCGCGGCTGACGGTCGTCTCGTGCACGCCGATGATGTCGGCGATTTGGGTCATCGTCAGCGGCTTCAGCTTGGCCACGCCCTCCTCGAAGAATTCGTGCTGGTGCTTGAGGATCTCCCGGGTGATGCGTTCGATCGTGCGCTGGCGTTGCTCGATGGCGTTGATGATGAATTTGCCGGACCGGAGTTTTTCGCGGAGATAGTCGCTTTCCTGCTTGCTCAGCTTGCCCTTTGCGATGAGGTCCTTGTAGGTACTGCTGAGCCGCAGGCGGGGAATGTAGTCGTGGTTGAGGATGATCTGCCATTCGCCGTTGTCCTTCTCGACGGTGACGTCGGCCACGACCACGCGGTTGGAATCGTCGGCAAAGCGCCGGCCGGGTGCCGGCTCGAGGGTGCCGATGATTTCGATCGCTTCCTGGATCACCTCGGGCGCGAGGCCCATCTTGCGGGAAAGGTCCGGGATGCGGCGCCGAACGAGCAATTCGAAATGGTCCCGGACGATGCGGGAGGCGACGGACTTGCCGCGACCGAGTTGCTCGAGCTGGATCAGCAGGCAGTCCGCGAGGTTTTCGGCCCCGATCCCGGGCGGATCGAAGGTGCGCAGCAGCTTGGCCGCGGCTTGGACCGTTTCGAGCGGCAGGTTGGTGAGGAGCGCGAGATCGGGCAGCGTGGAAGTCAGGTACCCGCGATCATCCAGGCTCCCGATGAGGAAGCGCAGCGCCACCAGGACGGCCGGCGGGCAGTCCGCGAGCTCGGCCTGCGACATGAGGTGCTGCTGCAGCGAGGTCTCGATCGTCAGCGAGTCGTAGAAATGCTGGCGGCGTTCGTCTTCTTCACTGGTGGTCTGGCGCACCCCGCCGGTGTCGGCCATATGGTCGCGCCAGTCCTGGCCAATCCGCTCAAGAATCTGGTGGTCTTTGGAGAAATCCATCGCTTCGCGCGGATCATCCTCGTCGTGGCCGGATTTCTCGTCGCCGCTCGTGGCGGTCTTCTCGAGGCTGACGTCGTCCATCGGCATTTCCTCCAGCGTGGGATTAGCCTGGAGTTCCTCCTGGATGGTGGCGCGCAGGTCGAGGGCGGCCACCTGCAGAATCTTGAGCGATTGCCGCATTTGCGGCGCCAGCATCAACTGCTGAGTCTGCCGCTGCTGGAAACTCTGGTTGAGTCCTGGGCCGCTCATACTTCAGAGGGCCGCCCGGCTAGATGCGCGCCTGGAGATTGGTCGGGACCGACGGATTGGTGCCCAGTCTTTCGGGCGGGAAAATATCAGCCAGGTAGACGGCCAATTTCTCATTCGTCGGACCGTAGCGGTCGCTGTAAAGGTACAGTTCCAAGTCCGTCAGCATCTCGTAGGCTGACTGGTATCGCTGGTCGCGATCGCGCTGCAGCGCCTTCGCGATGATGGTCTCCAGCTTCGGGTCGATGTCGGGACGCAGGGTCGGGAACTTCGGCAGGGGCATCGTGAGGATGCTGCGGCGCGAATCCAGCCGCGTGGCGCCGCGGAAGATGTTCCGACCGAGCAGAATTTCGGTCAAAACGATGCCGAGGGAGAAAAGGTCGGACCGGCCGTCGGTGACGGCATAGCTGGCGCCTTCGGGCGAAAGGTACTCATCCTTGCCGGGAATGACCTTGCCTTCCTCGTTGTACATGAGGTCGAGGGCCTTCGCGATGCCGAAGTCCGTCAGCTTCACGTCGCCTTCGACGGCGAGCATGACGTTCTTCGGGTTGACGTCGCGATGGACGATGCCGAGCAGGCGGCCGTCCTGGCCCCGTTTGGTATGGGCGTAGCTGAGGCCACGGCAGACGCGCGAAGCGATGAATACCGCAATATCGACCGGCACCTGCCGGCCCAACTCGGTGTGGCGCTCGATGAACTGTTCGAGGTTCACGCCACAGACGAACTCCATCGTCATGAAATACTGACCACCAGTCTGTCCGAGATGGTAGGTCTGGACGATATTGGTGTGGATCAGATCGGCCACGAGGCGGGCTTCACCAATGAAATTCTTCTGGAATTCCGGGATGCTGGAGTACTCCTCCCGAATGAGTTTGATGGCGACCGTCTTGCGGAAGTTGCCGGATCCCTTCTGGATGGCTTCGTAAACCAGCCCCATGCCGCCTTCGGCGAGCTTCCGGGTCAGCTCATACTCAAGTTGATTGGAAATGTGCTTTAGGGAGGTAGCCACCCCTGCACAAAAACGGGGGCGTCGATGCGTGGCAAGAACTCTGCGGGGATATTTGCACGGTTCCTGCTTCGGGCTTGATTTATCGCCGGTGGCGTGGATTGACAGCGGGGTGCTCCGGGGTAGGGTGCGCGCCATGATCACCCTCACACCACGTGCGGCCCGCCAGATCCGTGCCATGCACGCGGAACAGGGCGATGCCCGGAAACAACTGCGAGTCATGGTCGAGGGCGGTGGCTGCTCAGGGTTTCAATACGGGATGTCTTTTGATCTGCCAAAGGCGGAGGACCAAACGTTCGAGACGGAGGGGGTGCAGGTCCTGGTCGATCCCACCAGCCTGGCCTACCTTTCCGGTACCAGCATTGATTTCGACGATGGGCTTCAGGGCAAAGGTTTCGAGATCCGGAATCCGAACGCGCAGAGCACCTGCGGTTGCGGGAAGTCTTTTAATTGAATCTCGCTTCGGCGCGAATGTTACTCGGGCCGGCCAAGGCTTCCTTTCAGCCCATCGCCTCGTGCAGGGCGACAACGCCAAAGGTCATGGGGGTTGCCTTGACCAGCGCAAATCCTGCCCGGCGAATTTCCTCGGCCATCGCGGAACGCCCTGGAAACAGCTCGATCGATCCGCATAGGTATTCGTACGCCTTTCGGTCGCCCGTCACGATTCCCGCGACCGCTGGCAGCAGAAACTTCAGGTAGGTGAAGTAGAAGGGCCGGAACCAGGCGTGGGGCTGGGAGAATTCGAGGACGAAGAGGCATCCGCCCGGCCGGAGTACCCGCCGCATCTCCGTCAGGGACTTGTGACGATCCGCCATGTTGCGGAGTCCGAACGAGATGGTGACGGCGTCGAAACTCCGATCGGGTAAAGGTAGCGCCATGCCATCGCCCTGTCTGAATTCAATTTCGGCCCAGCGCGCACTCTGAGCGCGCTTCTTCACGGCTTCGTCGAGCATGGGTTGGCAAAAGTCCATGCCCACGATCCGTACGTTGGCGGGCAAGCCTTCCGCCAGGGCAAACGCCACATCGCCGCTCCCGGTCGCCAAATCGAGAATGTCCCTTGGATGAGCATCATGCACCGCCCGAACCAGCCTCTGCCGCCACCAAAAGTCCACCCCCCCGCTGAGCAGGTGATTGGCGACATCGTATCGCCCGGCAATTCGGGCAAACATCGAATTTACAGCCTTCGGATCCGGCATAACGGGGGTCTAGCCTTTGTGTGCCTTTGCGATTGACGCAAGCACTGGGTAGTGAATTGTTTGTGCCTGAAACTTCCACGGTTCAAATTTTAACCCCCGCCAAGCCATGTCGACCAACCTGACCAAACGCGAGATCGTGCTGGAAATCTACGAGAAGACCGGCTTCCCGCAGAAGCAAATCCAAGACACCGTGCAGATGACCCTTGATATCGTGATGGATGCACTTGCCGCCGGCCGTAACGTCGAGTTGCGCAACTTTGGCGTTCTCGAGGTCCAGGTGCGCAAAGCACGGGTGGGGCGCAACCCCAACAAGCCCGAGACCGAAGTCGTCATTCCCGAGCGCGCCGTGGTGAAGTTCAAATCGGGCAAGATTCTCAAGCAGAAGATCAAGCAACTGAGCCTCGAGAAATTGCGCGCCAATCCGCCGCCGCCGGCTTCGGCGGACTGAGCGGAGCCGTAAGAGCGAGGCATGGCCGGTTTCCAGTCGCTCCCGGGATTCCGGGATTTCTATCCGGAGGATTTTTTCCGCCGCCAAGCGATCTTTGCCGGTTGGCGCAAGAGCGCGTCGGCCTACGGCTTCCAAGAGTACGATGCGCCCGTGTTGGAGCCGCTCGAACTCTACACCACCAAGTCGGGCGACGAGATCGAAGCCCAATTATTCAGTTTCACCGACAAAGGCGGGCGCGAGGTCTCCCTTCGCCCCGAAATGACTCCCACCGTTTGCCGCTTGGTCGGCGCACGGGCCGGCACGCTGAAGCGGCCAATCAAGTGGTTCAGTATCGCGGAGTTTTATCGGTATGAACGCGCCCAGAAAGGCCGGTTGCGGGCCTTCCACCAGTTTAACGCCGATATCTTCGGCGAAGGGGGACCGGAAGCGGAAATCGAATTGATTGCCTTGCTGATCCAGTGCCTCGCCGGATTCGGCCTGACCAAGGACGATTTCTACGTGCGGCTGAGCGACCGCGACCTGTGGTTCTTTTACCTGGAAGCCCTGGGATTCAACGATGCCCAGGCGCGAGGCATCCTTGGCGCGATCGACCGCCATGAGAAAATGGGCGATGACGCATTCAAAGGCTATGTCGAGGCGCATGGGCCATTGCCTGAGGACAAGCGGTCCCAAGTGCTCGCTTTCCTGAAAGTGAAGGGACTGGCCGAACTCGAGGCCGCCCTCGCGCCGTTCAAATCGGACAAGCTGGCCGGCCGGCTCGCAGACTGGCGCAAGGTTCTCGACGGGCTCGCGGCGATGGGCCTGGCCGGTTTTGTCAGCGTCGACCTCGCGGTGGTTCGCGGGCTGGCGTACTACACGGGTTTTGTTTTCGAGGCATTCGACCGGAAGGGCGACCTGCGGGCGCTGGCGGGTGGCGGTCGCTACAACGACCTGGTGAAAAAGCTGGGCGGGCCCGATTTGCCTGCCGTGGGTTTTGCCATCGGCGACGTCACCACCGGGCTGCTGCTGGAACAGCGCGGGCTGGCGGTGGGCAAGGCGGTTGCCCCCGAACTCTATGTCGTCATCGGCGGGGAGGCCGAGCGCAAGGTGGCGTTCGCCGACATCCAGGCGCTGCGTGCTGCGGGTTTCCGCGTCGAATATCCCTTGAAGGACCTGGCCTTCGGCAAGCAGTTCAAGGTCGCCGCGGATTCGGGCTCGCAACTGGCGCTCATCTATGGCGGCGACGAGGTGGCCAGGGGCGTGGTCAAGATTCGCAACCTAAGCGATCGCACCGAGCGGGAGGTGCCGCGGGTCAACCTCGTCGCGAGCGTGCGCGAGGCGATGCCGGGCCGCTGAGGTGACACGAATGGTTCATCGCCCGGCCAGCCGGGGGCAGGAGCCCGCGGCAAGAAATAGCTTGGAACCTTTGGCGGGCGTGGGATGACTTTTCCAAAATGGCGGACCTTTTGCTGAGCTTCGGTCGGATCGTGATCCTCGTGGCCGCACTGTATGCCGTGCTGGCGATCGGTGCGCATTTCCTGTCACTCCACCTGCTGTTTCCGCGGCCGCCGGTGAGCTACGAAATGGGGCCTGATTATTTCCAGTTGACCACACCGGATGGCGTGAAACTGGCGGCCCGTTACTGGCCCAATCCGGAGGCCAAAATTACCTTTCTCTATTTGCAGGGAAATTATGAGGAGTTGGGAAAGCTGGGGGAGTATATTCCGACTTTCGTGGCCGCCGGATATGCCGTGCTCGCCGTCGACTATCGCGGTTACGGCCACAGCGGCGGCACCCCCACGGAAGCCAACCTGTACGCCGACGCGCAGCTGGCGTATGACCATTTGCGCACCAAACTCGGCGTGCCGGCCGAACGCATTGTACCGTTCGGCTATTCGCTGGGCAGCGGACCGGCGGTGGAACTAGCCCTTAACCAGCCCGTGGCCGGGATCATCCTGCAGGGCGCATTCGCCAGCGCCTACCGCGTGGAGACCCGAATACCGCTTTTCCCCGGGGACAAGTTCGTCAACATTCGCAAAATGCCCCGGCTGCGCTGCCCGGTGATGGTTATCCACGGCACCGAAGACAGGACGGTGCCGTTCTGGCATGGAAAGAAACTCTTTTTGGCGGCGACGTCGCGGAAAACCAGCCTGTTTGTCGGTGGTGGCCCGCATGGCGGACTGGCCGATTACACTGGACCCCACTACTGGGCGGAACTGAAGCGGTTCACGGAGTCGCTGTGAGGCGTTCCGTGTCGCGTCGGCCCTTGGGGCGACGTCCCGGACTGGGTCGGCTCGGGCGGCGCCCTACACCCAACCTACGCCAGATCTTCCGGGCCGAATGCGGCCGGCAGCAACGAACGGATCGAGCCGTCGATCTGGTCGCGGCTGTCGCAGTTGGAAACGACGCGGATGGTGGGGCCAAATTCGTAGATCACCTGCCGGCAGGCGCCACAGGGCGCCGTGGCGGTCTGGGTCGGGGTGTAGACCGCGACGCATTTGAATTTCCGTTCGCCTGCAGCAACCGCACTGAAGATCGCGGTGCGTTCCGCGCAGTTGCAGAGCCCGTAGGAGGCGTTTTCGACGTTGCAGCCCGAGAAGATCTTGCCGGTGGCAGTCAACACGGCGGCGCCCACCCGGAATTTCGAGTATGGCGCGTAGGCGCGGCCGGCGGCGGCCTTGGCCGCGGCCCTGACCTTTCGAAGTTGGGCGGGAGAGGGCATCAGAAACCAAATTCCTGTTTCACTTCCGCGAATTTCTCAATCGCAAAGGCCAGGTCCTCGCGGCTGTGGGCGGCCGACACCTGGGTGCGGATTCGGGCTTGGCCCTGTGCCACCACGGGAAAGAAAAAGCCGATGGCATAAAGGCCTTTCTCCAGCAGCCGCGCGGAAACCTTTTGGGCCAGCAACGCGTCGCCGAGCATGATGGGCACGATGGGGTGGGTGCCGGGCTTGATGGTCAGGCCGGCTTTTACCAATCCTTCCCGATAAAAGCGGGTGTTGTCATGAAGCTTGTCCCGAAGCGCGGGCGAGTTCGAGAGCAGGTCCAGGCACTTCAGGGTGGCACCCGCGACGGCGGGCGGAATGGTGTTCGAAAACAGATAGGGCCGGGAGCGCTGGCGCAGCAGGTCGATGATTTCCCTGCGGCCCGAGATATAGCCCCCGCTGGCGCCGCCCAGCGCCTTGCCGAGCGTGCCCGTGAAGACATCCACGCGGCCCATGACGCCGCAGTGTTCATGCGAACCGCGCCCGCCGGCGCCCATGAATCCGACAGCATGGCTGTCGTCCACCATGACGAGCGCGCCATATTTGTCCGCGAGATCGCAGATGCCCGGCAGGTTGGCGATCGTGCCGTCCATCGAGAAGACGCCATCGGTTGCGATGAGCTTGAAGCGGGCCTTGGCGGCGTCGGCTTCCTTGAGGCGCGCCTCAAGGTCGGCGACGTCGTTGTTCCGGTAGCGATACCGCTGCGCCTTGCAGAGCCGCACGCCATCGATGATGGAGGCATGGTTAAGTTCGTCCGAAATCACGGCATCCTCGGCGCCCAGCAACGTTTCAAAAAGGCCGCCATTCGCGTCGAAACACGACGAGTAGAGCAAAGTGTCGTCGGTGCCGAGGAAGCGGGCCAATGCCGCCTCGAGATCCTTGTGAATTTGCTGGGTGCCGCAGATGAAGCGGACCGATGCCAACCCGTAGCCCCAGCGTTCGAGGGCGGCATGCGCCGCGGCGATGATTTCGGGGTGGTCGGCCAGGCCGAGATAGTTGTTGGCGCAGAGATTCAGCACCCGACGTTCCGCGGTGCCGGCGCCAGTGGGGGTGCCCGCGACCACCCCAATATGGGCGGTTTGCTGCGTGGTGATGACGCGCTCCCGCTTATAGAGCCCGGCAGAGTCGATTTCCGAGAGGGTTTTTCGCAGGTGTTCGGTGAAGTCGGCGTTCATGTTAGAGAACAGGTGGAGGGAGCGTCACCAGTCGTGCCCGGGCCCGACCGGCGCCGGGCCCTCCATTGTAGAAGCGTGATCATTCCCAATTAAGCACAATCTTGCCCGATTGGCCCGAGCCCATCAGCTCGAAGCCTTTTTGGAACTCGGCCACCGGGAGGCGGTGCGTGATTACCGGCGTGATGTCCATCCCGCCCTGGACCAGCGCCGTCATCTTGTACCAGGTGTCGAACATCTCGCGCCCGTAGATGCCCTTTAAATGCAGCATCTTGAAGACGACCTTGTTCCAGTCGACCGTGGCCTGGCCGGGATGAACCCCGAGCAAGGCAATGCGGCCGCCGTTAACCATGTTGTCGATCATCTGGTTCAAGGCCGCCGGGCTGCCCGACATCTCCAACCCCACGTCGAAGCCCTCCGTCATGCCAAGCTCCCGGTGCCAAACCTCGGTCAGGTTTTCCTTCGTCACGTTGACGGTACGGGTGGGGCCGAGCTTTTTCGCCAGTTCGAGGCGGCCGTCGTTTATGTCGGTGATGACGACTTTCCGTGCGCCGGCGTGTTTCGCCACGGCGATGGCCATGCAGCCGATCGGGCCGGCGCCGGCGATCAGCACATCCTCGCCGACCATGTCGAATGACAAGGTGGTGTGCACCGCGTTGCCGAGCGGGTCGAAGCAGGAAACCGCGTCGAGGTCCATCCCGGCTGGCACCTTCCAGACGTTGGTGGCCGGGATGGAAACATAGTCGGCGAACGCACCATCGCGGTTCACACCAACGCCCACGGTATTGGGACAGAGATGGCGGCGTCCCGCGAGGCAGTTGCGGCAGTGGCCGCAGACGATATGGCCTTCGCCCGTGACGAACTGGCCGAGGCTAAAGCCGGTGACGCCGGCTCCGAGTTCGTGGACGGTACCCACGTATTCGTGGCCAATCACGAGGGGCGGCTTGATCGTGCGCTGGGCCCAGGCGTCCCACTTGTTGATGTGCACGTCGGTGCCGCAGATGGACGTCTTCCTGATCTTGATGATCACGTCATTGAGCCCGGGGCGGGGCACCGGCACTTCTGTCATGACCAGCCCGGGAGCCGCCGTGGGCTTGACGATCGCACGCATCAATTTCGACATGCGCGCAAGCTACGCGTGGTGGCTTATGACACAACAGCGGAAACAAGGACCAGCGACCAATGCGACAGCGGACGCTGTTCCGGCTCTCTGTTTCCCTGGGTCCCTCGTTCTCGCTACGGCGCGTCGAGGGAGCGCCAGAGGTACCAGCTGGCGACCGAGCGGTATGGTTGCCAGCGGGCGGAATGGCGAAGGATGAAGTCGGGCGTCGGGCTCCGGCGCTTGCGGTAGAGCTGCTGGAAGGCGAGGCGAATGGCAAAGTCGCCGGTCGGCATGACATCGGCGCGCCCGAGGTGAAACAACAGGAGCATGTGCACGGTCCAGGGCCCAATGCCCCGCACCTCGGTCAGCCGTGCGATCAGTTCCTCGTCCCCAAGCTGGCGGGCCGCGGCGAGCGCCGGCACCGTGCCATGGATGCATTTGGCGGCGAGATCCCGCACCGCCAGCAGCTTGTTGCGCGAGAGCCCGGCGGCGCGCAGCGCTTCATCGGAAGCCAGCGTGGCGGCTTCGGGCGTGACGCCGCCGTGGCGCGCGAGCACCGCCAAGACCCGGCCGTGGATCGTGGCGGCGGCCTTGCCATGGAGCTGTTGGTAGACGATTGAGCGCAGCAGCGCCTCGAACAGGGATTTTGTCGGCGTGAGTTGCAGCGCGAAAGGCCCGATGCGGTCGATCAATGCCGCGAGCGTGCCATCGGCTTTGCGGAGGTGAGCGATGGCGGAATCGGGGTCGAACTGAAAGCGGTGTTTCATCCCGCAGGAGGGGCTTTATGCCCCGGCCATGATGCGGCGCAGTCCGCTCGGGGCATGAAGCCCTTCCCGTCGCCAAGCCATCGGGGATATTTCATTCGGACAACAGCTCAGCGCCTTCCAAGGTCAGCAGGCGCGTCTTGGTGCGCACGCCACCCGGCGCCGAGAAGCCGGTCATCTTGTCACTGGCGGACACCACGCGATGGCAGGGCACGATGAGGGGCCAGGGATTCGTTGCGAGGGCGACACCGACGGCGCGGGCGGCCTCGTTACCCAACGCCATGAGCTTGGCGATCTCGCCATAACTCTTTTTGTAGCCCGGCTTGATCTCTTGCGCGTGGCGGTAAACCGCCTCCTGAAAATCGCTGACCCGCGACCAATCGAGCTTGGTGCCGCTGAAATCCTGCACCTTGCCCTCGAGGTGCAGTTGCACCCGAAAAATGATTTCCTGCACCCACTCGGGGGCAGTCGTCGTTGCCGGATGGCTGCGCGCCTTGACGGCGAGTTGCTGTTCCGTCCGCGCCTCGTTTTCCTCGGGAAGCTGAAACCCGGTCAGGCCGGTGTCATTCCAGGCGAGGCCGCAGGTGCCAAAGGCCGTCGGAAAGAGGATATGCGGCATGAAGTCGAAGCTAGTCGCCGGGTACATCGCGGCAAGCTTGCAGGGAGCTCTATCGAGGCGAGGGCGTAAATCGGGCGTGATATTCGCGGTTTGAATCCGAGACCAAGCCGAAGGAGGAAGGACCACGGAGCTGATGTCCTCGCGGCGGAATTTCGTCCTTGGGCTATTGTCCCCAGTCTCTTCTCGCCTCGTGGCGCGACACCTGCTTGGTTCTGCCTCTTCGCCATGCCGCAAAACCGATTCTACAACGCCTTCGACATGCAAGAGTGGGGCGGGGGGCGGAAACCGGATTATCGCAGTCCTTTCCAGATCGACCGCGATCGCATCATCCACGCGCACGCGTTCCGCAAGCTCCAGTCCAAGACGCAGGTATTCCTCAGCGGCGAATACGACTTTTACCGCACGCGGCTCACCCACTCGATGGAGGTGGCGCAGATCGGCCGGTCCATCTGCGCGTGGCTGCTGAGCCGCGGGGATCCGCTGCAGGACGACTTCTACATCGATTCCGACCTGGTGGAGGCATGCAGCCTGTCCCACGACATGGGGCATCCGCCGTTCGGGCACAGCGGCGAGCGCACGCTGCAGGAGTTGATGAAGCGGCGCGGCGGCTTCGAAGGCAATGCCCAGACCCTGCACCTGCTCTGCGAGACGATGTACCAGAATGAATCCGGCGTGAAGGGCATGCAGCCCACCCGGGCGCTCCTCGACGGCGTGCTCAAGTACAAGAAGATCTACACGGAGTTTCCGACGCCACCGATCAACCATTTCATCTACGATTCGCAGGCGCCGGTGCGCGACTGGGTGTTCGGCGGGGAAAAGATCCCCGGTGCGCTGATGCGCGGCATGGCGCTGAACGACTTCAAGAGCGTCGAATGCCAGATCATGGATTGGGCCGATGACGCCGCGTACTCGCTCAACGACATTGTGGACGGCGTGCGCGCGGGATTCCTGACGGTGGAGCGGGTCGAGCGCTGGGCGGGCGGCGAAGCCATCGGCGCCCCCGAACAGCGTCACATCGATTCCCTTTTTGACGCCATCCGGCGGGACCGGCTCGAGAACACGTTCTCGCACAAGATCGGCACGTTCATCCAGGCCTGCCGGCTCAAGCAACGGGACACTTTCATGGCGGAGAAGACCAACCGCTACGCCTATGACCTGGTGGTGGAGGATACCGCGCTGAGCGAAGCCGCGTTCTTCAAGAAGATGGCCAACGACATCATCTTCGAGAGTCCGCAGCTCGAGCAATTGGAGTACAAGGCCCGGACGATCCTCAATGCCCTCTTCAATGCGATTTGGGACAATTATGCCGAACGCAGCGAGCGCATCATCAGCATCCTGCCACCCAATGTCGGCCGCCTCATCGCCGCCGAGAAGACCCTCGACGGGAAGGCGCGGCGGATTTGCGATTTCCTGGCCGGCCAGACCGACGGCATGGTGGTCAGGACCTATCGGCGGCTGCTCGACCCCGAGTTTGGGTCGTTCCGCGATTTGAGCTAAGCCGGAACCACTCAGTAGGTGGGCGTCGGTTTCTCCATTCGACAAGCTCAGGACCCCGAGCCTGTCGAGGGGCACACCGACGCCAGGTTTGCACGCCTCGTGAGTCCTTGTCGGCGATGTGGAAATCGCCGACCACCAAACGGTGCAAGGCGCAGACCTCTGCGCGTTGCGGCGAAGCCACTCCCAGCCAGCGCCTCGGGGTCAAGTCGCTCCACCTTCTATTGCATGGTTTGGATAAGGGAGTCTTGTCCCCGCTCCGCCCTGGCATAGGGCCGGGGTGAAGCCTGACTTCGCGGCATGGCGATGCGTCCCGCAAACCCGCCCGTCGGATCCTCAGCCGGCTTGAAAGAGACTTTTTTTGTAACCGATTTGCTGCGCTGCCGCATCCCGGCCTGGCGCTTTTGGCGGATCGGCGCGGAATCGGTCACTTTGGGCGCAGCCACTCGGCGGCTCAGCGCCGCGCAGCGTGGCGGGATAGGTAACGGCGCCGTTACCAAGTTCACCTCGTCGGCTTCCACAGGGGCGCGGACATGCTTGGCCACTGCCGCCGGGCGTTTTCCCGGTGATTGCCAACCTTCAATCTACGCAACCCATGCGCTCACAACCTTCGTCAACCTGTCGGTTTCGCCCGGGCATTTTGCTCGTGGCTTCACTTGCCTTCCTCTTCGCCAACCTCGCTGCGGCTGCGGTTGATCGAACAAAGCCGACTACTCCGACTGCATTGACGGTGACGGCAATAACCTCATCCAGCGTCTCACTCGCCTGGGGCGCATCCACGGACAATTCCGGCTCCTTCACCTACACGGTGAAGGAAGTGAACAGCGGGCAGACCCGGTCGGTGGCACAGACCGCAACGACCTTCGTCTGGACTGGTCTGCAGGCGAGCCGTTCCTATCGGTTCCTCGTTTATGCGCGGGATTCAGCCGGAAACCAGTCGGCCAACAGCAATACGGTGACCGCCACGACCTCCGCGCCGCCGCCGCTCCTGCCGCCGACGAATGTCCGGGTGGCCGCGGCAACAATCACGTCCCTTACCATCGCTTGGGATGCGTCAGCCGGGGCAACTTACTATGAAGTGCGGATCGACGGTCGCGCCTATAACGGAAGTGGCGCGGCGAGCTACACGTTCGGTGGGCTGACCCCGGGCACAACCTATGCGATCGAGGTGCGCGCGTGGCGCACGAGTCCCACGGCCTGGACGGCCCCGCTGCTTGCCACCACCGTGGCCGACAATGTGGCGCCGACGGCACCGGTCGTATCAGCCCGTGCCCTCAGTCCCGGCATGATGGAAGTAACCTGGACGCAGGCGATGGACGACAACGGTTACGTCGGCTATAATGTCTATGTGGACGGCAAGCCCGCCCGCAGCATGCTGCCGCACAATGTGCTGCCGCGATACGTTACCATCCAGAACCTGCGGAGCCTCGCGACCTACCAGGTGACGGTGCGGGCCTATGACGCAGCGGGAAACCTCTCGGTTCCGTTGAATCCCGTGACGTTGACCATGCCGGCAGGTACCGACACCCAGGCGCCGACTGCTCCGTCCAACCTGCGCATTCAGCCCTGGGCCAACGGAGTTTCCAGCGTGGCCCTGACGTGGGACTGGCCGACGGACAACGTCGGCATCACGGCATTCGAGGTCTACATGGACGGCAGCCTCGCGGGCGAGGTCCTGACCGACGTGCACTATGGCGACCTGTTCAACTGGTTCTTCGCGCGCCACCTGTCGCCCGGATCGACGCACACCTTCACGGTGAAGGCGCGCGATGAGTCCGGCAATGTCTCGCCCGCGAGCGGTCCGCTCACCGTGACCATGGGCGCCAGCACCGACACGGTGCCGCCGACGGCGCCGACCAACGTCACGGGCAGCACCGACCCGGGCTTCAGCTTCCTGGATTTCCAGTGGACCGGCGGGACTGACAACGATCCTTCCGGCCAGGGCGAAATCGAAATCTGGGCGGACGATGCGTACTTGGGAACCTGGAACTGGGAAGCCTTCGAAGGCCTCTTCGGCCGGCACCGCTACCAGCTCAAGGCCGTCGATCGCGCCGGCAACACCTCCGCGGCCAGCAACGCGGTCGTCCTCGACAGCCCACTCGGGTACGGCTGGTAAGAGACGATGGCTCATGTCGTCGCGTCGCCCCGTGAGAGAGACCCCGCACTCAATTCGTGCGGATGCTTTCGAGCGTGAACTGACAGCGCGGAAATCCCTGCATTTGTGCGACGGCCAGCACCTGTTCGCATCTGGTGGCGAACGTCGCCAGCTCCTGGTTTCCGGGGCTGGCCGCCAGACGTAGCGCCGCCAGTTCGAACAGCGTGAGGCTCGACACGAGCTTCAGGGCATCGATTTTTCCACCCATCAACGTGACCAGCCGGTCGCCTTGGGCCACCCGGTCGGCCACGACCCGCACCCCTTCCTCCAGTCGCGCGCGAAGGAGGGGATCACTCAGAAAGGAAACCGCTTCGTGGAGATCCTGCAGGGCATAGGTCCGGGACATCGGCGATAAACCCAGGCCCTTGATCTGGGGGAAGACATACCAAATCCAATGTCCGGTCTTGCGCCCGGCTTACAGCTCACGGAAGGCATCCTCGATGCCTTCGGAAGGCGACGCCTGGGCGGATTTGAAGACGTCAAAAGCCATGCAGCGATGCAGCGGTGGACCGGCCGGAGTTTACGGCCGCAATCCGATCTTTTGCATGATCCCGGTGAATCGTGGGTCATGCGAGTACGGTTCGGACACCGGGTCGATGGCGACGTAGATCAACAACCCGTCGCGCTCCTCATAGGCTTTTTGCAGGAGTTCATAGCCGCGGTCGTTCTCGCCGAGCCCGAACGAAATCAAGGCAAGATGGTAGGGTGAAACCGGGGACGTCCGTGCCATTTCCAGCATTTCGGCATAGGTGCGCCGGGCCTCGTCCTTTCGCCCGGCGAGGCCTTGCGCGAGGCCCAGCATGGCGACAATCACCGGCCGCCGCCCCGATTTGTCGATGGCGGTCTGGAGGGCGGCGAGGGCGTCGTCATACCGATGTTGCGCCAGGAGCGTCATCCCGATGCTGAAGTGCGCTTCGGCGTAGCCCGGCTCGACTTCGAGGGTTTTGCGAAACTGCGCCAGCGCCTCGTCGTATTTGCGCTGAAAGTGCAGGATGCGTCCGAGGCCGTTGTTCACGCTGGCGGAAAGCGGGTCGAGCTGCCAGGCGCGCTGCATCTCGGCGGTCGCCTCATCGAACCGCCGCTGGATGGCGAGGAACAGCGCGTAGGACTCGTGGGCGCGGGCATAGCCCGGCTTGAGGTCCAGCGCGCGGATGAACTCGGCTTCGGCGCCCGCCCAATCCCAGTCGATGCGGAACTTCACGTAGGCAAGCGCGGCATGGGCCTCGGCCAGCTTGTCATCGAGCTTGATGGCGCGGTGCGCGGCCGCGCGGGCGCGGTCATTCGCCTCGGCGCGGGCCAGCGTGCCGTATCCGGCACTGCCGGCCAGGGTATAGGCCTCGGCGAGTCCCGCCTGGGCGAGGGCAAAGGTTGGGTCCTGCTCGCTCGAGACGGTGAAGCAATCGATGGCATTCAGCACCTCATCGCCGGTGCGCTGGTTGAAATGCGAGCGGCCCAGCAGGTACTGGCGGTAGGCCTCGCTGTTGCCGGCGCCGCGTCGTTCCAGCAGTTCCCGTTCGCCCGAGAGCAGCTGCACCTTCAGGGCCTCCGTCACGCTCGCGGCGATGGCGGACTGCACGGTGAAGACGTTCTTGATCATGCCGGTGTATTTCTGGGTCCAGAGCGTGCGTTGGGTCGCAACCTCCACCAAGCTGACGTTGATCCTGGCTTCCTCGCCGGCGACTTGGACCGTGCCTTCCAGCACCGAGCCGACGGTGAGCGCCTGGCCGATCTCCGCAATGTCGAGGCGCGTGCCCTTGAATTTGGCCACGGAGGTGCGGGCGATGACATTGAGTTCGCGGATGGTCGTGAGGGACGAGATCAGTTCCTCGGTCATGCCATCGGCGAAATGCTCGTCCTCGTCGTCGCCGCCGATGTTGGCCAGGGGCAGTACCGCGAGACGGTTGAGGGGAGCGGCTGCCGCCGGGGGAGCGGGACGGCGGAACAGGGCGACAGCGACCAGGGCGAGGGCAACCAGGCCGGCCCCCAGCACGCGCCGCACGGTTTTGCGCCGGAGGAAGAACCCGATGCGGCCGCCCAACGGGCTCTGCGCCCTGGACCAGGGGAGGACCACGCGGTAGATGCCGATCGGCATCGAGATGTTCTTGAGGTCGCCGGTGCCGAGCCGGACGACCGGATAGGCAACCTTGTTTTGGATTTGGCGGGCCACATCCTCCGAAACGCAGATGCCGCCGGCGTCGGCAAGGGGCTCGATGCGGGCGGCAATGTTCACGCCGTCGCCGAGGACGTCGCTTTCCTGGTGGACGACATCACCGGCATGAAGCCCGATGCGCAAAAGAATGCGGCGATCCGGCGCGGCGGTGACGTTGTAATCGTGTAGGGCCTGCTGGATGGCGATCGCGCAGGCGGCGCCGGCGAGGGAACTGGAAAACTCCACGAGGAAGGCGTCGCCGATTGTCTTGATCTCCCGGCCCCCGTGCTGGCCCAGGAGGGGCCGAACGATGCGCCGGTGTTCCTCGAGCAGCTGCAGCGCGAGCGCTTCATCCCGCTGGGTCAGGGCGCTGTAGCCCACCATGTCCGTGAACATGATGACCGACAGTCGCCGCTCTGGGGAGCTGCCGAACGGTCCCTGGCTGCCGGAAGAGGCGGGTGAGGCGGGGTCCACGCGTTGCCGTCAGAAGATGCCGGCAGCGGCTGGTCGTGC
The DNA here is from genome assembly GCA_035549955.1 of Lacunisphaera sp. GTDB lineage: Bacteria > Verrucomicrobiota > Verrucomicrobiia > Opitutales > Opitutaceae > Lacunisphaera. Next base: position 52,318 of record DASZPS010000148.1, read on the forward strand.
AACTCCCGAGTGACGGGGGCAGGCCGCCTTTCCCACCGGCGCTAGCCCGGACATTTCACAGTCTGGGGCGATCCAATCAGCAAAATGTCCGTCCGCCCTCCGGGCGGAGCGACTTTGTCGCGGCGCGCCCCGACAAGGTCGGCCCGACAGGGCGCATGTTTCACACCTCTGGGTGTGAAATATGCGGGCTAGCTAGCCCGGAAGATCGCGTCCAGCTTGCCGGTGCTGTCGCCGATCTTCTCGGTGTGGACGCCGACGTGGCCGAGCATGGAGCGATAGAGGTTGGTCATCGGGGTCTTGTCATCGACCTTGAGATGCCGGCCGGTCGCCAAGCCGCCGCCTCCGCCGCCGGCGAGCAGGATCGGCAGGTTTTCCGGGCTGTGCTCGTTCCCGTTGCTAAGGGCGCTGCCGTATTGGATCAGGCAGTTGTCGAGCAGCGTGCCGTCGCCTTCGGGGATGGTTTGGAGCCGGTCGAGGAACCTGGCGAACTGCGCCGCGTGGTAGCGGTTGATGCGGGCGAGCAGCTTCTTCTTCGCCTCGTCGTTGCGATGGTGCGAGAGGTCGTGGTGTCCGTCGCGAATGCCAATGGTCGGATAGGGCCGGTTGCTGCCGTCGTGGGCCACGATGAAGGTGGCGATGCGGGTGGAGTCAGTCTGGAAGGCGAGGGCCATGACCTCGTACATCAGCTGCATGTGCTGCTCGTAGGTCTCGAACATCTCGGGTGCGGCCACGCCGCCGGGCACCGCGGGCAGGGGAAACTCCGCGGCGCGCGCGATGCGCCGCTCGAGATCGCGGACGGAGGAGAGGTATTCGTCGAGCTTGCGGCGATCGGTGGCATCCAGCCGCTTTTCGAGGCGGTGGGCATCGTCGAGGACGTAGTCGAGCAGGCTCTTGCGGTTGAGGGCGCGGCGGGCGCTGGCTTCCAGGGTGGCGCCCACCTGGTCGGGATTGCCGAACAGGCGTTCGAAGGCGGCACGCGGGTTCACTTCCGGCAGCATCGGCTGGGTTTCCGACTTCCAGGAAATGTTGAACTGGTAGATGCAGCTGTAACCGGAATCGCAGGAGCCGGCGCGCTGGCCCCCATCGCAGCTCAGCTCGAGCGACGGCAGGCGCGTCTGGTCGCCAATTTGGTTGGCGGCGATCTGGTCGCACGAGATGCCGGTCTTGATGTCGGCGCCGGCGGTCTTGCGGGGATGGACGCCCGTCAGGAAGCTGGCCGAGGCGCGGGCATGGGCCCCGCCGCCGTCGCCCAATTCGTCGCCCATGCGATTGGCGAGCCCCGTGACCACGGTGAACTTGTTCCGATGCGCCGCCAGGGGTTCGAGAATGGCCGGAAGCTCATAGCCGGTGCCCGTGGCCGCCGGAGTCCAGTCGGCCATGTTCGCGCCGTTGGGCACATAGACCCACGCGACGCGCTTCGGCGCGGTGGTCGCGGCGGCGCGCGCGCCGGCGGGTAGCAAGGAGTTGAGCACCGGCAGCGCCACCATGGTGCCAAGTCCGCGGAGGAAGGTGCGGCGCGGGATGGGGTTTGCGATGCTCATGGGGGAGAGGGCTTGCAAAAGGCTAACGGAGGCAGGACCGCAACACAAGTTCACCGGCTGGCGACCTGCTCGGACAGTGCGGCATCCGCGCGGCGGTTTTGGAACGGAAAGCTCTGCACGACGGCGAGCACGAGGGCGGAGAACTTGTCGTCGCCGGCCTCCACGTCCGCCACGATCTTCTCCAGGGCGGGCCGGTCGTAGTACTCGGTGCCGCGGCCGAGCGCATACGTCAGCGCGCGGTCGGCGAGGCAATGGAGGAATTCCCAGCGCTTCTTCCGGGCGAGGACCTGGGCCAGATCGGCCGCCCCATGGAACGACTCGCCGGTGGCCAGCCGACCCGTCGCATCCACGGCATCGTTGCCATCCTTTTCCCGCCAGGCGCCGATGGCATTGAAATTCTCGAGGCCGAAGCCGATGGGGTCCATGCGCGCGTGGCATGAGGCGCACGTCTGGTTGGTGCGGTGCTGCTCGAGCTGCTGGCGCAGGGTGCCCGTGAGTTTGCGCTCCTTGTCGTCCAACTCGGGGATGTTGGGCGGAGGCGGCGGGGGCGGCGTGCCGAGCAGGTTGTCGAGGACCCATTTGCCGCGCTTCACTGGCGACGTGCGGGTGGGATTCGAGGTGAGGGTGAGCACCGCGGCATGGGTGAGCACGCCCCGGCGCGGGGTGCCGGCCAGCGACACCTGTTCGAACTCGTCGCCATTGATCCCCGGCAGGCCGTAGAATTTGGCCAGCCGCCCGTTGACGAAGGTGTAGTCGCCGGTGAGGAAGTCGAAGACGCTGCGATCCCTGCGCATCACGTGTTCGAAGAACAGCTCGGTTTCGCGTTGCATGGCGCCGCGGAGCACCGGATCGAACTCGGGGAACATTTTCCGGTCCGGCTGGAAGGTCTCCAGGCTGCGGATTTGCAGCCACTGGCCGGCGAAGTTCTCCACCAGCGCCCGCGACTTCGGCGAGGCCAGCATCCGGCGCACCTGCGCCGGCAGGCTGGCCCGGAGTTGCCCGCGCTCCGCGAGGCCAAGCAGCTCGTCATCGGGCATCGAGCTCCACAGGAAATACGACAGCCGTGACGCCAACGCGAACTCATCGATTGGCCGTGGACCGGGCGTTGGTCCGGAATGTAGGGTCGGCCCTTGGGCCGGCCTCACTTGCGAGGTCGCCGCAAGCGGGAACCCTGGATTCGAATTGATGAACAGGAAGTGCGGTGACACCAGCGCGGCCTTCAAGGGAAGCTTCACCGCGCCTTCAAACCCTTCGCCCTGCTCCCGGGCGCGTTCGTAGAGCGCCATCAGGCGGTCAATTTCGGCGGGGGCAACCGGGCGGCGCCACGCACGCCGGGCGAATTGCTCGACGATGGCGCGAGCTGCCACGGCGGGCTCCGGGGATTTCGCCTTGCGCGTGAATAGCCCGGTCGCGGGCCGAGCCGCGGTCGCTTCCGCAAACAGCCGGGCGATCGCCGCGGGTTTCTCCGGCGTCAGCACCGGCGCTGAGGAATCCACGACCTCGAGGCTTTGGATGATCAGGTTCCGGTCACGCAGGTTGGGATTTTCATTTTGGGGGTCGGCGAAATCGTTCGTAAACGCGGCGGCGAAGCGATGTCTCCCGGCTGGCAGCCGGGTGCGGAATTCATAGACCGAGGGCGCAGCAACGAGCAGCGACGTCGAGAAAACGCGCTGCTTGGGCAACGCCTGCATGTGGCCGGGGGCCAGGACGTCGAAGGCGTGCACCGGCTGGCCGTCGACGCGGAATTCCATGCGCGCCGGCTCGGTGCCCGCCTGGTTGGCATACGCCTGGGCGCGGAGGATGACTTCCATGGTGGGTGCCGGTGTCCCAACCGCCGCCGTCGGCGACGTGGAAGTCGACGACCACCTGCCAACTTCGAACGCCGTCGCGACCTCGCCATTGCCAGACAGCAACTGTTCGCCCGCGTCGTTCAGTCTTACGCCGGCGGAAGCCTCAAGCTGTGCGGCGGGTTGGCGCCGGGTGGCGGCGGGCAGGGGACCTTCGACCTCGAGCCATTTGACGAAAACGATTCCCGGCTGCTGCTGGCCGAGGCGGCCGTTCAACATGTAAGTCTCGTTTTCGTTGCCGCCGCGCTTGCGCCGCACCACCGCCCGGAAACGTTGCTTGCCCGGGGGTACGCCGATCCGCGCCTCATATACGCCCGGATGCTTTTCATCCGTGGTGACCACGAAATCCTGCACAAACGTCTCGTTGAGCATCAGCGCCAGCTTTGTCGGACCGGGGTCCCGGTCGAAAACGAGCGGCACCTCGCTGCCCTGGCCCTTCAGGGCGCCGCCCACCTTGGTGGCGTAGGCTTGGACCCGGAACAAATAATCGCCGGCCGGGAGGGCAAATTCCACCGCGGCATCGTCCTCCTCCAGGCTCAGCAGGTGCACCCAGCCGTCGCCGCGGTCGCCGATGGCGTTGAAGCCGATTTGGGCGAGGCTCGCGGGCGTCCGCCGCACCTCGCTGCGGACGGGATCCGTGACGATCGCGGTGTCGATGACGCGGTCGGCCGCGGCGAGGTATTTTTCCAGCAGGACGGGGGGCAGCGTCAGGACATCGCCGATATTATCGAAACCGTATCCGGAATCGTCGGGCGGGAAATCCTCGGCCGGATGGAAGTCGACGCCGACCAGGTCACGGATCGTGGCGTTGTACTCGGCGCGGTTGAGGCGGCGCAGCACGACGCGCCCCGGGTCGGGGTGGGCGGGGTCCAGCGCGAACAGCTCCTGTTCGACGAAGCGGCTGATGAGGTCGCGTTCGGCGTTCGTCGGCGCCGGACCGTCATCCGGCGGCATGAGGTGCTGGCTGACGTTGCGGAGCACCGCCTCCCATTTGGGACGCGCTGCGCGCACATCGGCGGCCGTGGCATAGTCGTCGAGGGCCAGGCCGGCCTTCTTGCTGCCGTCGCCGTGGCATTCGTAACAGTAATTTTCGAGCAGGGGCTTGACCTCCCGCTCGTAGGAAACCGGCGGCAGGGCCGCGGGCGCAGCGCCGAAGGCGGGAGTGAGCAGGAGGCATCCCAGGGTAATCCTGCCGAAGGTGGCGGATTTTGGGGCACGCGCGTCCTTGCGAGCCGGCCCGCAGAGACACGGGCCCTCCTGCAGAACACCGGCGGGACTGCACCTGGGCCAGCCCATCACTTCTTCAGGAAGCCGCGGTCCCCGAGCCATTCGACGAACCGGGCATGCCAGGTGGAAACCGCCAGGTCGGGCCGGTCGGCGCGCACGCCGTAGCCATGGCCGCCGCTGCTGTAGATATGAAGTTCGGCGTTCACGCCGGCCTGCCGCAGCCTCGTGAAGAACGCGGCGAGTTGCTCGGGCATGCGATCATCATAGGCGCAGGACAGAAAAGCCGGCGGCGTAGCCTCCTTCGACCACGCAAGATCCTGCCGGTTGAGCCCGCCCGGATAGATCGGCGCGAAAAAGTCAGGGCGCGACGAAACGCGTTCGACGGGATCGGCTGCGCCCGGGTCGCCGGGGGTATGGCGCGAGGCGGCGAGCAGGGCGATTTCGCCGCCGGCCGAGAAGCCCAGGATGCCGATGCGATCGGGCTTGATGCCCCATTCGGCGGCGTGGGTGCGGACCACCCGGATGGCGCGCGAGCCGTCGGCGCCACCATGGATGTCGATCTGGTAAGGCTGGGGCGCGCCCGGGGGATTCGAACCGTCGCGCGCGAGCCGGTACTTCAGGACGAACGCGGCGATGCCACGGTCGGCGAACCAGCGCGCGAGGTCATAACCTTCCCGATCGATGGTGTGCTGCATGTGGCCGCCACCCGGGGCGATGATGACGGCGCAACCCGTCGCCTTTTCCTTCGCGGGCAGGAACGGCGTGATGGTGGGGTGGTGGATGTTGGAGACGACGGGAAAGACGATGTCGGGTTCCTGACGCCAGCTGATTTCCTCCGGTTCGTTCTTCCGCGCCTCCGAGCCCGGTGCACCATTGGGCCAGAGCGCGACCGGCTCCGGATGCGCGGATTCGACCGGGGGCGTCGCCGGAATGGGCGGACCCTTGGGATCCGTGTTGATGGGGCGGGTCGGGCCCGGCCGCGCGGCCGGGAGGCTGGCGGCGGACAAGGGAACGAAGCAAACCGCGCCAATCGCGAATGCGCGCAGAACCGGGAGGACCGGGGGTAGGGGCATGCGCTACGGGTGCCCCGAAGCCACCGCGATTCAACCGCTGGCGGTGCCTGACAGTAGGAGCGAAAACAGCAGGCTCAACTGGCCCAGGAGAAGGCGGATCGCAGTCGTGCTCCCGAAGTCAGCAACCCCGGCGACCAAGGCTCGCGCAACCCGTCCGCGCCTCTACTGGACCGCGACGTTCCGGGCCAAGGTCTTGAAGCGATCCCCGTTGGCTTGCACGACGGTGATGGTCGTGTGGCCGGTCTTGCTGACATTGACGTCGCGCACCGTGCCGGACTTCCCCTCATGGGTTCCGTCGATGACCTTGCATTTGGCGCCTTCACGCAGGCCGGCGGGAGGATTGTCTTTTTTGGGCATGGGAAGACCGATGAGGTTAGGAAGTTTGGCGGGAACGGATGAGCACGCCCGCATAGTAAGCGATGTAGTAACCGGCGGTGAGTCCAAATAGGAACAACGTCAGCGGACTCTGGAATGGCGCGGGGAAAGCCCGGGTTGGCAGGGCAGACGCGTCGGTGAGCACGAGCATGCGGTACACGATCCGGCCCACGAAAAGCACGCTGATCGATACCCCCAAGGCGGTGTTGGGCGTATAGAAGCGACCGTCCGGCGCGGATTCAAATTTCGTAAGGGTGAGCCCATAGATAGCCAGTCCGGAGCCCAGCAGGAGTCCACCGCCGAGACTTGCGAGCGTCTCCGGATGGCTCGATCCGGCCCACGCCACAGCCGCGAGGATCGCGCCAAAAACTACGATGCGCACGGCGAGGCCGACCGGGCGGAAGGGCTGGCGGCCGACGCTGCGTCGCACGCGGCGGTAAACCCGCCAGGCAATGAAGGGAACGATCAGGACAGGAACGAGTTCACGCGAGGTCATGGGGCGGGGGAGTCAGAGCATCAGTTCCCAGTAGCCGACGTCAATCCACTGGTCAAATTTGCGGCCAACTTCCTTGAACTGGCCGATCTTTTGGAAACCGAGCTTTTCATGGAGGGCGACGCTCGCCGCATTGGGGAGCGCGATTCCACCGATGAGGCTGTGAATGCGGGCCTCGCGCAGCATGACGATGAGGGCGGTGTAGAGTTGGGTTCCGCCGCCACGACCGGTGGCGTCCTTGTCCAGGTAAATGGTGGTCTCGAGCGCGAAGCGATACGCGCAGCGGGATTTCCACGAATTGGCATAGGCGTAGCCCAGCACGCGGCAGTTTTCCTCCCACGCGATCCAGGGGCGCCCGGCGGTCTGCACCTCGGCGATCCGGTTGGCGATCTCGCGCCCTGAAACCGCTTCCTCTTCAAAGGTGACAATGGTGTTCGTCACGTAGTGGTTGTAGATGCGTGCGATCGTGGCGGCGTCGGCAGTGGTGGCGGAGCGGATCATGGCCCGGGAAACGGCTTGACCAAACACCGGGACTGGCGCGAAGGCCAGAACAGGTTTGACCACCGGGCGGCACAGGGTGTCGCACGGCAATGCGAACGGTCGAATGGGCCGCGGTCGGGACCGCCGTGCCAGTCGTCGCTATTTCGCCGTCAGCGTCACCTCGGCCGGAGCGAGCCCGGATGAGGTCGCGCGAAGGACGACCGGTCCCGACTCACCGGGCTTGGTGCGGACCACCGCGAGGACCAGGCCATTGAATGCCGCGCGTTCGCTCGCCTGGAAGGACTCGAAGCTGGTCGCGTCGCCATTGTCGGTGGCCACCAACTCGCCGGGACCGGAAACCGTGAAAGCCACACGATGGGCGGCGCGCGGGACGAGGACGCCCGCCGCGTCGGCGACCCGCACGGTGACGAAGGAAAGATCCCTGCCATCGGCGCGCAGTTCGCCCCGGTCGGCTGCCAGTTCGAGATGATGAGCGGCGCCGGCCGTGCGCTGGCTGGTTTCGGCCCATTTCGCGCCTGCCTTGTAGGCGACAAGCCGGATTTCGCCCGGGGCATACTTCACGTCGTCCCAACGTACGCGGTACTCGCCGCGCGGTAGTTTCTTGCGGCCGAGCGACTGGCCGTTGAGGAAAAGCTCGGCTTCGTCGCCAGAGGTGTAGGCGTGGACCGGGGTCACCTGGCCGACCCGCTCCGGCCAACTCCAATGCGGGAGCAAGTGCGCCATCGGCAGGTCGGGCCGCCAACGCGCCTGGTAGAAATAGTAGCGGTCCTTGGGGAAACCGGCGAGGTCCACGATGCCGAAATACGAACTGCGTGACGGCGTGGGAATCCGGCCGAGTTCGAGAAGAAGCTTCTTCTGGCGCTCCTGCTCGGCCGGGTCGGAGAAGTTGAGCAGGTTGGTGAGGTCGGAGCCGTAGGGCGTGGGTTCGCCGAGGTAGTCGAAACCGGTCCAGACGAACTCACCCGCGTAGCCGGGCGCGGCATCGGCGGCCCGCCATTCCGTGTCGGGTGTCGTCGCCCACTGGGTGGCATAGAGGTCATAACTGCTGACCTGGAAGTCCGCCCGGCTCGCCGGGTCCACCTTGTCGTTGCCGACGGGGAAGAAATAGACGCCCCGTGAACTGAGGGTGGAGGCGGTCTCCGCGCCGAACAGGGGAACCGCGGGATTGAGCTGCCGGAAGCGCGAGTATTCATTTACCCGGTAGTTGTAGCCGACGGCGTCGAGCACGTGCTGCATGCCATTGTAGCCACAGTTTTCACCGTTGAAGCCGCCGCTGACCGGGCGCGTGCGGTCCTCTTCGCGCACGATTCCGGCGAGGCGGGCGGCCAACCGCCAGGCCTCCTGGCCATCGGGGCCCCATTGTTCGATTACCTCGTTGCCGATGCTCCAGATGACCACGGACGGATGATTGCGGTCCCGGCGCACGAAGGCCCGCAGGTCGGCTTCATGCCACTCGGGAAACTGGACATGATAATCGTGCCGGTTCTTGCCCTTGGCCCAGCAGTCGAACGCCTCGTCCATCACCAGGAAACCCATCCGGTCACACAGGTCGAGCAGTTCGGGCGCCGGTGGGTTATGGCTGGTGCGGATCGCGTTGCAACCCATGGCGCGCAGGATCTCGAGCTGGCGTTCGAGGGCGCGGACATTGATCGCGGTGCCCAGCGCGCCCAGGTCGTGGTGGTTGCAGACGCCGCGGATTGGCACGACTTCGCCATTGAGCAGGAAACCGCGCATCGCGTCGAAGGTCGCAGTGCGGATGCCGAAGTGCGTCTCGACCCGATCGACGGTGCGTCCGCCCTGTGTGACGGTGGAAACAGCGAGGTAACGTTGCGGCCGCGCGACGCTCCAGAGCTTGGGCGAGGTCACCACCAGGTTTTGCGTGACCGAAGCGTGGCGGCCAGAAGTGATGGAGACGGTGGTTGGCGTTGCGACGGCCACAGGTGCGGCAGCCCTGGTTCCGGCAGCGTCGAGTTCGAACACCTCGGTGGAGTAGGCGAGATCGGCGTTCCCGGCGCCATCGTTGTCCGTGATCAGTTGCACGCTGATGTGGGCGGCGCCGGCGTTCACCTGCGGAGTCGTCACCACCTGGCCCCAGTGGGCGATGTGGACGGGGTTGGTTTTCGTGAGCCAGACGTTCCGGTAAATGCCCCCGCCCGGATACCAGCGGGACGACTCGGTGGGGTTGTCGAGGCGGATCGCCAGGACATTCAGCCCGCCCGGCTTCAGGTAGGGTGTGAGGTCGAGTGCAAATGACGAGTAGCCATAGGGCCAGCCGCCGACGAAATGGCCGTTCAACCAGACAAGGGAGTTGGCCATCGCGCCGTCGATTTCGAGCGTGATGCGTCGCCCCGCATCGCTGGCGGGAAGCTCGAAGTGCTTCCGGTACCACGCGACGCCCCACCACGGCAGCTTGCCGGTGTCGCTGGGGTATTCCTGCCGGAACGGCCCTTCAATACCCCAGTCATGGGGCAGCGTGAGCTTGCGCCAGCCGCGGTCGTCGAAGTCCGCCTGCACGTGCGTCAGATCGCCGCCGAAGTTTCCATGCGGCCGGGCGGTGTGAGGGCTGGTGGGTCCGAACAGGTCGGCGAGGCCGGAAAGCAGCCACGGCTTGGCGTTGGCATAGTCGAACTGCCCGAGGATCCACTGGGCGTCGGTGCGGCTGAACAACCAGCCATCGTTGAAGGACACCCGCTCGCGCGGTGGAAGGTCCGCGGCATGACCGCGAACGATGAGGCCGAGCAGCAGGACAGCGAATACCGGGATGGGGCGCATGACGGGTAGGGGATGACGGGAAACTAGATGTCTCACGCGCGATGCGCGAGGCCAAGGCCCGGTCATCATCTGCCAATTGCTGGCCGGAAATTGCCGTCAAGAAACGCGCGAAAGCGCGGGAGTCAGGCCCTTGGCGCGGGCGCGAGGTGCCCCTTGGCCACGGCCTCGTCGATCATCCGAAGCGCGTATTCCCAGATGGCTTGCGAACCGGCGGCCACATGGGCGTTGCGGGCGAGGACGCGGTCCTGCGTGACACCGTGTTTTCGCCAGGCGTGGCCGTCCGTCAGGCAATTGAGCAGCATCGGATGGAAGCGGTCGCACGCCATGGCGAAGCGGGCCTCCGGCGTTTGCTGGGCTTCAAACTCATCCCAGAGCGCCCGGAATTCGACGGCTTGGTCCGGCGGCAGCAGGCCAAAGATGCGGGTCGCGGCCACGGCCTCGCGGGCATGCTGGTCGGCCATGTTCTTGGTATCGTAGGCGAAAGTGTCGCCCGCATCGATTTCGACGAGGTCGTGGATGAGCACCATCTTGAGGATGCGCAGGACATCGAGTGGCTGGTGGTTGGAATGTTCGGCGAGGACGACGACCATCAGCGCAAAATGCCAGGAATGCTCGGCGCTGTTCTCCGCGCGCCGGCTCTGGGTCAGCACGGTCTGGCGGAACACCTCCTTGAGTTTGTCCACCTCAATGATGAAGGCGACCTGGCGGCGCAGACGTTCGGCGGGAGACAGGGGTGATGCGGAGAGAGCCATGCGTCACGAAAGACACGCAGGATCGCCCATGCAATCCGGGAAACGGCGGGTATCGGGTGGACCAATCGCCACCCGGCTCGGGTCCGGTCGGAGTCCGGACCTACCTCAAATACGGCGCCAGCACCTTGGTCCAGATGGCGTAGCCGTCCTGGTTGAGGTGCAGCTGGTCGGCGATGAAAAGTTCCGGCGGAGGCGTGCCGCCGCGGTGGCCCGTCATCGGTCCGTTGATGTCGACGAACTGGCAGTGGGGATCGCTGGCACATTCCTTCGCGATGAGCTGGTTGGCGGTCCGCATCTGCTCGTGGATGCGGGCGCGGGACGGAGCCAGCGTGATGGACAGGTAAATGAGTTTCGTCCCGGGCAGCGCGGCATGGAGCTTCGTCCGGAACGCGGTGAAATCCGCCGCGACCGCTTCCGGTGATTTGCCCGCCCAGAGGTCGTTGGTGCCGGCAAAAAGCACCACGATCCGCGGTTGGTACGGCAGGACGATGCGGTCGAGGTAGAACACGCTGTCCGCCAGTTCCGACCCGCCGAAGCCGCGACGGATGGTCGCGATCCCCGGGAAATCCTCCGCCACAGTTTTCCACAGGCGAATCGACGAGCTGCCCACGAAAACCACGGCGTTGTGGGGCGGCGGATGGGCGGCATCGTCCGCGGTCAACGCAGCGATTTCCTTCGTCCAGGTTTCGGGCGAGGCAATGCCGGCAACGAGACCGAGCAGGAAAAATGCGAGCAGGGCGGCGAGGGAGCGGGGTTTCACGCCGGTGAACGAAACGAGGATTCCGCCGGCCGCAACCGGGGAGAAGCTTCGGGGTGACGGGGTTGATATTGTTGGGTCGGCGCTTGCGCCGACCGGCCGGGCGAGGTCGCCGCCAGCAACGACCCTCCATTGAGGCATACGGGCCGCACCCAGCCTCGCGGCTTGCCGTGGTCGGGATTGAGGGGTTTGTTCGGCGCATGCCATTATCCTCGCGCTTCCTGCTCATGACCCTGCTCCCGACCCTGGCCATTGCCCAGACCTACCCAACGACCCACGCCTCGAAACAGGTGGATGATTTCTTCGGCACAAAGGTCGCCGATCCTTACCGGTGGCTGGAGGACGTGGACTCGGCGGACACCGCCGCCTGGGTCGCGGCGGAAAACAAGGCGACGTTCGATTTCCTGGCCAAGCTGCCGAAGCGAGAAGCGATCAAGCAGCGGCTGACGGAACTTTATAATTATCCGCGGCACGACCTGCCATTCAAGGAGGGCGGCCGATATTTCTTCACCTACAACACGGGCCTGCTCAACCAGCCGCAATTGCGGATGAAGGACCGCCTCGACGGCGAGGCGCGCGTACTCCTCGATCCCAACACCCTTTCGGCCGACGGCACGGTGTCGCTCGCGATTTGGGACGTGTCGCCCGACGGCAAGTCCCTCGGCTACGGCGTGGCGGCCGCGGGCTCGGACTGGAACGAATTCCGCGTGCGCGACGTCGCCACCGGACAGGACACGGCGGACGTCATCAAGTGGGTGAAGTTCTCCGCCCTCGAATGGACGAAGGACAGCAAGGGATTCTTCTATTCGCGCTTCCCCGAACCGCAAAAGACCGAGAACCAGGTGTTCAGCGCGCTGGCCAACCAAACGCTCTACTATCACCAGCTCGGCACGCCGCAGAGCGAGGACCGCAAGATTTTCGCCACGCCCGATTTCCCGCAACGCGGGTGGGGCGGAGCGGTCACCGATGATGGCCGCTACCTCCTCATCTACGGCTCTGAGGGCACGGACAGCCGCAATCGCCTTTACTATGCCGACCTGAAGGATCCGTTGCACCCGGACCTCGGCGCGCCGATCGTCAAATTGATCGACGTGATGGAAGCCGATTACGGGGTGCTGGGCAACCGGGGCAGCGTCCTGTTCGTCCGCACCGACCTCGACGCGCCCCGAAAGAAGATCATCGCGATCGACCTCGCGAATCCCGATCGCGCCAACTGGAAGGTCCTCGTGCCCGAGGCTCCGGACGTAATCGAGTCGGCGGTCGTCGCCGGCGGCAGATTCGTCATCAACTACCTCCACGATGCGCACAGCCGGCTCGCCCTGTTCGGCCTGGACGGCACCCCGCAGGGCGAGGTGGCCCTGCCGGCCATCGGGACGGTCGCGGGCACCAATTACGCCCGCGACGCGGGCGGCCTGAGCGGCGACATCGATGACCAGGAGCTGTTCTTCAAGTTCGTTTCCTTCACGTCGCCCGCCACCTCGTACCGTTACGACCTCACGACCGGAAAGAGCGATCCGGTGGAGGTGACGAAAGTCGCCTTCGATGCGTCACTCTATGAAACCCGCCAGGTCTTCTACGCCTCGAAGGACGGGACGCGGGTGCCGATGTTCATCACCTGCCGCAAAGGCCTCAAGCTGGACGGCTCCCATCCGACGCTGCTCTACGCCTATGGCGGCTTCGACATCTCGCTGAAGCCGGCATTCTCACCGACGACCATCGCCTGGCTGGAATTGGGCGGCGTGTATGCCCAGCCCAACCTGCGCGGTGGCGGCGAGTACGGTCGTGAGTGGCACCTCGCCGGCACCAAGGAGCGCAAGCAGAACGTCTTTGACGACTTCATCGCGGCCGGCGACTGGCTGGTGGCCAACCACTACACCGGGCACGACAAGCTCGTCATCAGCGGCGGCTCCAACGGCGGCCTGCTGATCGGCGCCGTGGCCAACCAGCGGCCCGACCTGGCCCGGGTCGCCCTGCCCGCGGTGGGAGTGATGGACATGCTCCGCTTCCACAAATTCACCATCGGTTGGGCCTGGGCGAGCGACTACGGCTCGGCCGACGATGCGGCAGGATTCAAGTATCTCTCGGCATATTCGCCGGTGCACAATGTGAAGAGCGGGGTGCAGTACCCGGCGGTGCTGGTCACGACGGCGGACCACGACGATCGGGTTCATCCCGGGCATTCGTTCAAGTATGCGGCGGCCATGCAGGCGGCCAACCCGACCCCAAAATACCCGACTTATATCCGGATCGACGTGAAGGCGGGGCACGGGCAGGGCAAACCGATCGCCAAGCAAATCGAGGAGATCGCCGACAAGCTGGCTTTCTCGCTGCACTTCACGGGAACGGGAACCGACTAGTCCACTGGCGCGTCATAATTCCCGCGGACTGTCCGCCGGGTCTACCTGCAAGGTTGCATTCCCGGCCCTTGGTCTGCTTACCTGACCCTTTCCATGAAAATCCTCGTCGCCGACAAGATCTCACCCAAGGGAGTTGCCTACCTGCGTGCGCAGAAGGGCTTTGAAGTAGTCGAGGCCTACGGCTCGGCGCCGGCCAAAGTGCTGGAACTGGTGAAGGATGTGCATGCCATCGCCGTCCGCTCGGAGACGAAGATCACGGCCGAAGTCATCGCGGCGGCACCGTTGTTGAAGGTCGTGGGCCGGGCGGGGGTGGGCGTCGACAACGTCGACGTCGAGGCCGCCACCGAGCGCGGGGTCATCGTGATGAACACCCCGTCGGGCAACACGATCGCCACCGCCGAGCTCACCTTCACCCACATCCTGTGCGGGGCGCGGCCCGTTCCCCTCGCCGCGCAGTCCATGCGCGAGGGCAAATGGGACCGCAAGAGCTTCTCGGGCATCGAGCTGTTCAAAAAGACGCTCGGCATCGTGGGTCTCGGCCGCATTGGCTCCGAAGTAGCGAAGCGCGCGCAGGCCTTCGGCATGACCGTCGTCGCTTACGATCCCTATCTCTCCCCGGTCCGCGCCAAGGCCATGCAGATCGAGGCGCTTTCGCTCGAGGATTTGCTGGCCAGGTCCGACTACATCACGGTGCACATGCCGTTGACGGAGCAGACCCAATACATGATCGACGAGGCGGCCTTGGCGAAGTGCAAGAAGGGCGTGCGCCTTTTCAACTGCGCCCGCGGCGGGATCATCAAGGAGGCGGCGCTCATTGCCGCGCTCAAGTCCGGCCACGTGGCCGCCGCCGGCCTCGACGTGTTCGAGGACGAGCCGCTCGCGGCCGACAGCGAACTGCGCAAGTTCCCGAACGTCTCCCTCACGCCCCACCTCGGAGCGTCCACCGCCGAGGCGCAGGACGCGGTGGGCGTCGAGGTGGCCGAGCAAATCGCCGATGTGCTCGCGGGCGGGGTGGTCCGCAATGCGGTGAACATGCCCGCGCTCGACGCCGCCACGCTCAAGATCATCGGGCCCTATCTCGAACTCGGGTCGAAGCTCGGCACCCTCGTGCAGCAGCTGGCGACCGACCGCGTCGAGAAGCTGCGCATTACCTACTGGGGCAAGCTCCTGGAGATCGATGCCACGGCCGTGATTCGCGCGATCCAGCGCGGCTTTCTCAGCCGCATCAGCGGCGAAAGCCTCAATTACATCAACGCTCCCGTCGTCATGGATCGCCTCGGCGTCCAGGTCGAGGTGGTGAAGTCCGCGCAGGAAACCGACTATACCGAGCTGATGCTGGTCGAAGGCGTGTCCGCCAAGGGCGAAGTCTTCTCGGCCACGGGCACGCTGCTCGGCAGATCCGCCAGCCCCCGCCTCGTCGCCCTGAACGGCCGCGAGGTCGAGGCCGAGCCGCGCGGCGTGCTGCTGGTTTATGAGAACCACGACGAGCCGGGCATCATCGGCATGGTCGGCACGCTGCTGGGCAAGGACAAGGTGAACATTGCCGCGATGTCGCTGAGCCGCAACAATGCGGGCGGCATTGCGCTGTGCGTGTTGAACCTGGACAGCGCCCCGTCGGAGGCGGCGGTTAAGGAATTGACCAGCCATCGAGCCATCAAGCAGGCTCTGGTGGTCAACCTCTGATGCCAATCGCCGGGCTAGTTTTCTCCGCCATCATCGGATACCTGCTCGGGTCACTGCCCTTCGGCTACATCGTGGCCCGGGCGCACGGCGTTGATATTTTCAAGGAGGGCAGCGGCAATCCCGGCGCGACCAACGTCAAGCGCGTCCTCGGCGAGAAATTTGGTGCCAGGGGCAAGCGCGCGGGCAACCTGGTGTTCGCCCTCGACGCCCTCAAGGGAGCGCTCGCGGCTGGTTGGGCCCTGTTGGCGCACACTTCGGCCTCGATCACCTATGAGCTGGACGACTGGGGCCTGCCGGGAAGCGGCCACATCGAGGGTCAGGACTGGCGGCTCATTGGGCTGGCCGGTGTGGTGGCTGCGGTGCTGGGCCATTCCTTTTCGATGTTCACCAAATTCAAGGGCGGCAAGGGCGTGGCCACGGCAGCCGGCGGGGTGTTGGTGCTGGTGCCGGTTTCCTGCCTGATCGGCGCTGCCGTCTGGGTGGTGACCTTCTACACGACGCGCTATGTTTCGCTCGGTTCGATCCTGGCTTCCATCGTCGTGCCGGCGGCCAGTTGGCTGAGGGGCAATCCGATTTACCTCAATGTCGTCGTCACGGCCGTCGGCCTGTTTGTGATCATCCGCCACCGCGAAAACATCAAACGACTCCTCGCCGGCACCGAGAGCAAGTTCGCGCGCAAGCCGAAGGCGCAGCCCTGACCAGGGGAGACCGGGTCTGGCCTCTGCCCCGAGCGGCGGCAGGGTGCGAAACCTCCTGTGGTCAGGCTCCCAGCTGCGCGGCGACTTCGTCAAACAACGGGCCGCGCGGGGCCGCGATCAGGTCGTTTGAAGGAGAACCCCGCAGCGACTCGGCCGTGAATCGCTCGGCACTCATCCGCATCAGCCGTTGCGGCAGCATGAGAAAGTCGTAGCCATGGCGCCGCAGGAACCGCACGGTGGGATGGTCCTCGAAGGCACCGTCGTATTTGTTCAATTCGAACAAAATGGCGTCGGGGCGCACCTGCTTGAAGAATTGCTCCGCCCCACGAAAGACCCGCTCCTCAAAGCCTTCCACGTCGATTTTCAGCAGGCGGACGCGGCGAAGCTCCTCCCTGGCCAGGACCCCTGAGAGGGTCTTGACCGGGACCTTGATCTTCGTGCCTTCCTCATCGCGCGCCAGCGTGCCGAGGCACTGGTTGCGCAGCGGAACGGTCAGGTCCAGCTCACATTCCTCGTCGCCCAAGCCCACCGGGTGAAGGGTGACGTGGGTGTAATTGTTGCGGCGGAGTGATTGCCGCAGGAGGCCGCCGACCATCGGGTTGGGTTCGAAGGAATGCACCCGCCCGGTGGGGCCGACGAGCGCCGCCATCTGGCAGGTATTGAGCCCGAGGTTGGCGCCGATATCCAGGGCGGTGTCGCCGGGTCGCAACAGCCGCTCGCAGACCCAGGAGATCTTGGGATCCCATTCGCGTGAAAAATAAACGGTGTTCGAGAGGTAGTCGCCCAGCATGACGCGGAGAAAGGGGCCCTGCCGCAGCTTGACCCAATCCAATCCCGAATCTTCGCCGGCCAGCAGTCGAACCACGCGCGAGTTGGCGACGGATCCACATCCGCTGTAGAACGGGTAGAGACGCGTGACGGACGCGACCATTCGACGACGCAGGTTATCGGGTGACTCTTGGGAAAAGTGATCCGAACCGTAAACTTCAGAGTACTCGGAAAGAGCGCTCGCGGCAGAATCCCGGGGGGCATTATGGGTCAGCATATCTCATCAACATGCCTGTTTCCACCCCGGACCCAAATGGGGTAACCACATTAGTTCGTCCAACGCCATGCCGCCCATAATCTTGCGACAGACAAATGGCCACCGCGGGGATTGCGGCCGGCATTCGTGGCGGGGCGCATCAGTCGCGCGCACCCCCGCTTCGCTCAACCGGACGATGAGTTTTTGCTCTGGAAGCCCGCGAGCTGCATGGCGTGCCGCACTTCAGGTGCGCGCATGAAGACGTTCCAGATCAGTCCCGAGCGAAGATTTTCCGCCATGATCAGGGTGATTCCGACGTCGATGCCGATCACGTCGGGCGATGCCCAGCCGGTCTGCGGGTTGAAGGCATCGGCAAAGCCATAGCGGCCCCAGACCGCCGGGCCGCCGGCATCGCGCATGTGCGCCAGCGCGGTCAGGCATTCGCGGGGGGCGAAGGGCAGGGAACCGCCAGGGGCACACGGGACCAGCGTGCCGTCGGCGCTTTCATTCTCATGGCCGGGCGTGCCCCACGCCTTGTAGCCGCGGGCGCTGTCGGAAGCGGTCAAACCCCACATTTCATCGGACCAATGCGAGTAGCGCGAACTTTGCCGGGCCGACCACGCGCGTTGGGCGAGTGTCGCATCGACGGAGTTCTGCCAGTAGTCCGCGTAGGCGTCACGCCGGCCGCGGAAATCGAACCAGGCCTGGGCGTACTGGTGGGTGAACAGGGGACCGCCTTGCAGGAACTCCCGGCCTTCGAAAGCCACCCGCGGCCCGCGGCTCCACGCATCCCAGGATGCGACGGGCAGGCCATGGCTTGGAGCGCCGATGCCGAGCAGGTACATGCCCATCAACTCGGAATAACTGTCCCAGCGGTGGGGAATGAAGCCGGATTCCGGGCGCCAGCCGTGGGTCAGTGTTTGCCCGCCATTGAGGGCCCATTGCCAGTCGATGCGGCCGTAGATGCGGTTAACCAAGTCGGTGGTTTCAGGATCCTGCAGGTACTCGCGGGCGGCCAGGGCGCCTTTCAGGAACAGAGCCGTATCGATGGTCGAAGCCTCGCAACGCCAGGCCCGGCGGCCGGTGCGGCCATCGATGAAATGATAAAACCAGCCGCGTTCGTGCTCGGTGTGGCCGGCCACGAAGCGCAGGGTCGTCCGCACGCGTGCTAGGGCCTCCCCCGGGGCAACCCAGCCATGGGCATCCGCAATGCACCAGGCCGTCAGCGCGAAGCCCGTGGCGGCGATGCTCGCCGGCGCCGTGCCTGGGTGCCCGTCCTTCGGCGCGCGGTCGCGCGTGAGGCCGGTGACCGGATCGGATTGCTCCGTAAAAAACAAGACCGCACGGCGCTGCACCTCGTCGAGCAACACGGTGTCCCCCTCGGTGAGCGTCGCCAGGGTGGTCTCCGCATGCGTGGAGGCGATGATTCCGAAACTGAAGAGGCTCACACCCAGCAGCAACACGGCCAGGCGCAACAGGGTGCCACGCGGGGAGGCGAGCGGGTGAAAATGGAAGGTGGGGAGGGACTCACGGCTTCGGTTGGAGTCGGCGGACAGATGGATTCCCATGCTGCGAGTAAGCCAGATCGCGGGGGAACGGTCTGTCGGCTTGCCACTGAACGATTTGTCGGCGTCCTTCCTACAGCCATGGGTGGGAGGCGTTTAGCCAGATCCTATGACATGGCCGCCGCACTCCCTCCTTGCCAAGCGCCGGGCGGCCGGGCCATTAAACGGGATTCGCAACCATGGCTCTCATTGTTCAGAAATACGGCGGCACCTCGGTCGGCGACATCGACCGGATCAAGAATGTCGCCCAGCGCATCAAGAAGTCCCGGGACGAGGGACACGGCCTCGTCGTCGTGGTGTCCGCCCGCTCGGGCGTGACCAACGAGTTGATTGCCAAAGCCAAGGCAATCACGGACCGGCCCGACACGCGTGAAATGGACATGCTCCTGGCCATCGGCGAGCAGGAGACGATAGCGCTCACCGCCATGGCGCTGCATGCCATCGGCATCCCGGCGGTGTCCTACACGGGGGCCCAGGCCGGGATTGTCACCGACCAGGTTTTCACCAAGGCCAAGATCAAGCAAATCGCCCCGAAGGGAATCATCAAGGACCTCAAGGCGGGCAAGGTGGTCATCGTTGCCGGCTTCCAGGGTATCAATGACGAGGGCCAGATCACCACGCTCGGTCGCGGCGGCTCGGACCTCACCGCCATCGCGTTGGCCGCCGCCTGCAAGGCGGACAAGTGTGAGATCTACACCGACGTCGATGGCGTCTATACGACCGACCCGCGCATCGAGAAGAAGGCCCGGAAGCTCGATGAAATCAGCTACGACGAGATGCTCGAGCTGGCCAGCCTCGGCTCCAAGGTCATGCAGTCGCGTTCCGTCGAATTCGCCAAGAAATACGGCGTCGTGTTCGAAGTCCGCAGCAGTTTCAACCACAACCCAGGTACCATCGTGAAAGAAGAAGTCGCCTCCATGGAAAAAGTCGTCGTCCGCGGCGTCGCGGTCGACAAGGACCAGGCCAAGGTCCTCATCACCGGCCTGCCGGACAAGCCATCCGCCGCCGCGACCATCTTCACGGCCCTGGCGGACGCCAATATCAACGTCGACATGATCGTCCAGAACGTCGCCCATACCGGCGTCGCGGACCTGACCTTCACGGTGCAGCGCGACGACGCCCAGAACGCGGTGCGCGTGCTGCCCGCGGTGCTCAAGAAGATCGGCGGTGGCGAGGTGAAGGCATTCGACAACATCGCCAAGCTCTCCGTGGTCGGTGTCGGCATGCGCACGCACGCGGGCGTGGCCGCGACGTTGTTTTCCGCGCTCGGCGAAAAGAACATCAACATCCAGCTGATCGGCACTTCGGAGATCAAGATCACCGTCGCAGTGGACCGCACCAAGGCCGACGAGGCCGTCCGCGCCGCGCACGCGGCGTTCGGCCTGGAGAAATAGCCGGAAAACGGAGGACGGAAGACAGGGGGGCAGACCTCGGATTTCGCGGCGGAATATTCTCCCCATGTCCTCTGTCCTCTGACATCTGTCCACTGCCATGCGTTACCTCTCCACCCGCGGCCAGACTGATCCCGTCAGCTTCACGGAAGCGGTGGCGATCGGGCTGGCGCCGGATGGCGGCCTGTTCCTGCCGGAGAGCCTGCCGGACATCACGCCGCGGTTGGCCGCGTGGCAGAATCTCAGCTATGCTGAACTTTGCCTCGAGTTCCTTTCGCTTTTCGCCCCCGATATTCCCGAGGATGTGCTGGAGCGTCTGATTCATCGTTCCTACGGCGCGTTTTCGCATCCCGAAATTGCCCCGCTCCGCAAGCTGGACAACCGGCTGCATGTGCTCGAGCTGTTCCACGGCCCGACGCTGGCCTTCAAGGATTTCGCCCTGCAGTTGCTGGGCAATCTCTACGGCTGGCAGTGCGAGAGAAACGGCTCGAGCATCAATGTGTTGGGGGCCACGTCGGGCGACACCGGCGCCGCGGCCATCCACGGCCTGCTGGGCAGGCCGCGCACCGCGATTTTCATCCTCTATCCCGACGGGCGCGTATCGCCCCTGCAGGAGCGGCAGATGACCTGCACCGGGGCGGCCAACGTCCACGCCATTGCCATCGATGGCAGCTTCGACGACGCCCAGCAGGTCCTGAAGGAGATCTTCGCGAACAAGGACTTTGCGCAGGGGCACCGGCTGTCGGCCGTCAATTCGATCAACATCGCCCGGGTGCTGGCCCAGTCGGTTTATTACCTGCACGCGTGGCTGCGCCTGCCCGAGTCCGAGCGGCTGGAGGTGGAGTTTGTCGTGCCGACGGGCAATTTCGGCAATGTTTTCGCCGGCTGGCTGCTGCAGCAGATGGGCGTACCGATCCTCGGTTTCAAGGTCGCGACGAACCGGAACGACATCCTGCACCGCCTCTTCACGACGGCCGAATATCGCAGCGACGTCGTGCACCCAAGCCTCGCGCCCTCCATGGACATCCAGGTGGCATCGAACTTCGAGCGCTTCCTTTTTTACGCACTCGACGAGAACCCCACGCGCGTGAACGCCGTGATGGCGCAGATCAAGCGGACGGGCGCCTACCGTTTCGACCTCCTCAACAAGTCGATCTTCAGCTCTTCTTCTGCGTCCGACGAGGAAATCACCGCGACGATCCGCCGGATCTGGGAGCGGTACCGCTACATCGTGGATCCTCACACGGCATGCGCTTTCAAGGACATCAACCCCCAGCGGGTGAGCATCGTGCTGGCGACTGCCCACCCCGCCAAATTTCCCGACGCGATCCAGGCAGCCATCGGACAGGCGCCGACCGCCCCCGCGCTGGAGGAGCTCAAGGCGCGGCCGATCGTGAAGCACCGCCTGCCGGCCGACGCGGTCGCCATCAAGGATTTCATCGTCCAGCGGGCGGTATAGGACGGACCCCCGACAGGGCTTGCCCCCAAGGCGATCCTAACCGACGTGAGATTAATCACGGGATGGCGGGAGGTTAACAAATTCGTTCAAAAACACCCCATTGTGTGGGGCAAAAATATCCCAAAATGCGCTCGCTACCTGCCCCTTGGTTCGCACTCTCCGCGTCGTGAAACTTCGTATTCCCTTTGAACGCGTCGACTGGGTGAACAGCTCGTTCCTCATCGGCACCACGCTTGTCACCTGCACCGCGGTGCCTTGGTACCTTTGGCACTATGGTATCGATGCCTTCCAGATCGCCCTCTTCCTGGGCTTCTTCATCGCGACGGGCCTGAGCATCACGCTCGGCTATCATCGCCTTTTTTCGCACATGGCATTCCAGGCCAGCTGGCCGGTCCGCCTGGCCACGCTGCTCTTTGGCGCCGCGGCGTTCGAGAATTCCGTCCTGGCCTGGGTTTCCGACCACCGCCGGCACCACAAACACGTGGATCACGACGACGACCCCTACGATATTTCCAAGGGCTTCTTCCATGCCCACATCGGCTGGATCCTTTTCAAGATCACGCCCGAACCGCCGTGGGACAACGTGAACGATCTGCGCAAGGATCCGTTGGTGATGTGGCAGGTGAAGTACTATGTTCCGATTGCCATCTTTGTCAGCTTCCTGATGCCGGCGGCGATTGGCTACCTGTACAGCGGCTGGATGGGAGCGCTGGGCGCCTTCCTGATTGGTGGCGTGGCCCGCGTCGTGGCGGTGCAGCACATGACCTTTTTCATCAACTCGCTGTGCCACACCGTGGGCAATCAGCCTTACTCGAACAAGTGCAGCGCCCGCGACAGCTGGTTCATGGCCATTTTTACGTTCGGCGAGGGCTATCACAACTATCACCACGAGTTCCAGCATGACTACCGTAACGGCGTCAAATGGTGGCAGTGGGATCCCACCAAGTGGACGATCTGGACCCTGGAAAAGCTCCGCCTGGTGCGTGGTCTGCGCCGCGTGCCGGAGGAAAAGATCCTGCTCGCGCAGCTTGCCGACGCGCGCCGTCGCTTGGGCGAAAAGCTCGTTTGCCCCAAGGTCAGCGCCAATGCCCGCCTCCACGCGCTGTTGCAGGCGAAGGATGCCAAGCTCCATGAGCTCGGCGAACGCTGGGCCGCCCTCAAGGCCAAGTATGCCGAGAAAGCCGGCGCCATGAAGGCGGAATACGCCGAGAAGGCCGTCCACCAGTTCGAAGAGGTGCGCGACGCCCTGGCCGAAATGCGGCGCGAACTGCAGCAGGCGCTGCAGCTGCTCGATCACGCGGGCGCGATGGCGTAAAGGGCAGATAAATTGTTTTTCCTGCAGGCTGGGGCGGTGCCCCGGCCTTTTTCTTTGGAGGGGTCGCCTCGCGGCGGGCCGTGCCCGAGCGCGAAGCCGAACCACCGAAATCGATGCCCGCAGGGACGCGGGCCCTTCCGCGCCATCCCGGCGCCTACAACATCGGCGCCAGCAGCCGGGCGATTTCCTCTCCGATCGCGGGCAGGAGCCGGGGCCGGCGGTTGGTGGCCGGCATGGGCTTCGATTGGGCGAACACTTCCTGCATCCATCGCGCCAGCTGGCGGGTATCATCCGGGGAATAGGTGAGGGCGCCCACCTCGAAGTTCACGAACAGGCTGCGCATGTCGAGGTTGGCCGAACCCCACAGGCCCACGGCCTGGTCCACCAGCATGAGTTTGGCATGGTTCATCCCCGGCCCATAAAACATTACCTTCACCCCCGCGGCTTGGAGGTCGCGCAAATGATGGCGCCGGGCGAGGTCAGTGATCGGGTGGTTCGAGCGGGCGGGCACGACGAGTCGGATGTCGATCCCCGCACGTGCCTGCACCATGAGCGAGCGTTGCAGGACCTCGTCGGGAATGAAATAGGGCGTGACGATCCAAACGCTTTGTTCGGCCTGCTGGACCAGGGAAAGGATTCCCTCGTAAAGCGGATCGCCGGCCACGTCGGGGCCGCTGGCCACGACCTGGATTTCGCTGGTGCCGGCCGCGGCCGGGACGGTCGGCGGAAGTTCCGCGCGCAGCAAGTCCAGCGGTTGCCCGCTCGCATAGGCCCAGTCGGAGAGGAAAATTTCGTTCAGCACGCTGACCGCCGGTCCCTCGATGCCACCGCCGAAGTCGCGCCAGCGCCGTTTCAGCGGGTTTGGTCCCATGTATTCGATCGCGAGGTTGCGCCCCCCCAACGCGGCAATGCGGTGATCGAAAATCGCGATCTTCCGGTGATTGCGGAGGTTGGCGGAACCCCGGGTCTGGAGCGGCATCACCGGCATGAACTTGGCCACCTCGCCGCCCGCCCGGCGCAGCGGGTCGCAGAATCCGCCGCTGCTCGGAAAACAGCCGAGGGCGTCGAGCAAGAGACGCACCTTCACGCCGTCGCGGGCGCGCTGCGCCAGCAACTTCACGATGCGTTTTCCCACCGCGTCGCGGCCGAGGATGAAGGTCATCAGGTGAATCGACTGCTTCGCTTCCCGGATTTGCTCCTCCAGGCGGGCGAAGGCCTCCTCGCCGGTCGTGAAGAATTGCACGCGGTTGCCGCCGACGGGAGGACAGGCGCCATTCAAGGTGAGGACGCGCGCCGCAAACGTGTTGGCCGATTCCGGCGGCGGACCATTGGGCAGGATGGGGCAGAGCTGGGCCTTGCGTTCGGCCAGCTTCTTGATTTTGCGGCCGCCGAGCAGGAGGTAGAGCGGTACGCCGAGCCACGGAATAAACGCGATGGCGAACAGCCACGCAAACGTGTTGCCGGGCTGGCGCCGCTCGCTCATGAGGCGCGCGATGGCCAGGAAGGCCAGGATGAAGCCGGCCACCGTGAGCAAATGCGGCAGCAGGGCGCTGGTGACCGGGTGGTCCCGCAACCAATCGTAAGCCTGCCGGATAACGTCCATCCCGGCTGAGATTCATCTGCTCGCAACGGGTTGGCAAGCGGGCCCGGGAATCGTCGTGATGCGGATCCTTTTGCGCTGCCGGCTGGCCACGTTTGGATGGCATTCCGTCCCATTCCACCGCAACGGCAATGCGCTCCGATTGGCACGAACGCATATTCGCTCCAGTAAGCACAAAGCCCTTACCCGCATAGGGTAAGGGCTCTAGAGTGGTGGTGGAGACTGGAGTCGAACCAGTGAACGGCAAGAGCCGAATTGATTTACAGTCAACGTCCTTTGACCACTTGGATACTCCACCATTAAAAAAACGAACGGCGAAGGTATGGGGGCGTTTTGACCTTTGCCAAGCGGTTTTTTGCAAATCAAGCAGCAGGCTGCGAACACCTTAAAACGCACGCGGGCCGCGCACATTCTTCGCTCCCGTCATCCCGCGCGGTGCCGAGGATGACGCTGGGCGCTTGCTCGAACTCGCCTGGCCGGCTTGCCAGCACTCTTCCTAGATCACGCCCGCCTCGCGAAAACTGTAGTAACCGGTGCCCCGCGGATCAGTCGCGGCGAGGCCCACGATGACATGGTCCAGAAGGTCGATGTCGAGGGTGCGCGCGGCTTCGCGCAACTGGCGGGTAACCTGGACGTCGGCGGCACTCGGGGCCGGGTCGCCGCTCGGGTGATTGTGCACGCAGACGACGGCGGTGGCGCCGTGGTGGACCGCTTCCCGGAACACCTCGCGCGGGTGCGCCAGGCTGCTGGTGGCGGTGCCGGACGTAACTTCAACCTGGCGGATCAGCCGGTTCTTCCGGTTGAGACACAACACCCAGAATTTTTCCACGGCGAGGCCCGTGACCAGCGGCCGGAACCACGCGTGAATCAGCTCAGGGCGATTGAGGACGGGATTGGGTTCGGACTGCGCGCTCAAGACCCGGCGGGCAATTTCCATCACCGTGATCAATTGCAGCGCCTTGATGCGTCCAATGCCCTTGATGCGGCGGAAGTCCGCTTCGCGCCAGCGCGTGAGCCCGGCCAGCGAGCCGGCGTCGGTGATCAGCTGCTGGCTGATGCCGATGGCGCTCAAGCCCTTCTGGCCGGTGCGCAGCAACATGGCCAGTAGTTCGGAGTCGCTGAGTGCGCCCGGGCCGTGCTGCTCGAGACGTTCCTGGGGACGTTCGCCCACCGCGAGGTCGCGGATGCGGGGCGTGGAGTGATCGGGTGGGACCATGGGCCGGAGCTTGCGCCCGCTGGCCCGCGAGCTTTCGCCTTAGAAGTGTTTGACGTACGCGTTGCGTCGGAGCTTCTCGAGCCAGCGTTCCATCGTCTTGCGCGAACCCTGTTGGATGAGCGCACGCTCAATCTCCGGGCGGACCTCATCGATCGGCAGGGTGCCGGCGAATTTGCGATCCTCGACATAAAACAGGAATGCGCCCTCGGGGGTGATGAGCGGCTCGCTCTTCTCGCCTTTGTTCAGGGTGAAAATGACGTCGCTGAATTCCTTGCGGAGGTCGGAGCGGCGCTGCCAGCCCCAGTCACCGCCTTTGCCCTTGCGCGAGTCCTGGCTGTATTTGCGGGCGAGATCCCCAAAGTCGGCGCCGGCGGCCAGTTCGGCCGAGATCTTTTCCGCCTTGGCCCGAAGGCCCTCGTCCGTGTCGTCGGGCGTGCGCGGCAGCTGGATCAGGCGGAGATGGACGGAATCCTCCTGGTTAAAGCGGTCCTTGTTCTCGTTGTAGTAGGCCTCGATGCGCACCGGGCTCACCGTGCTGCCCGACTTGGACTGCTGCTGGCGCATGTAGCTGTAAATCATGTCCTCCTCGATCTCGCGGCGGTAATCCTTCTGGGAGATGCCGCGGGAACGCAGGTAGGCGAGGTACTTGCTGCGGTCGCCGTCGAACTGTGTGATGATCGTTTCGGCCAGCTGGTTGTCGATGTAGCTCGCCGGCACGCGGCGCTTTTCGTCCTTATAGAACTCCTTCACGATCAGCACGCGATCGATCAGGTTTTGGATGACGTCTTCCTGCAACGCCTCGAGTTTCTCGTTAAATTCCTGCTCGTTGCGGCTCTGCTTTTGCACGTCGCCCACCAGCGGTCCGATTTCACGTCGGACGTCGTCGACGGTTATGATCTTATCCTCCGCGATCGCTACGATCCCATTGGCGTAACGTAGGTTAAGATTGTCCGTCGTGGCGGGCTGTTGGGCTTGGGCGGCCAGGCCAGCTCCCAAAAAAACAGCGGAAGCGAGGATGGCTGGGCTGAAACGGCGTCGAATCATGTCTCGTGGAGATGGTGCAGGAATCTGGTTATTTCTCTCAACCTTGCAAGGGGGGTGGGGGCGGTCAAGCGGGGAAACCGGGTGCTTAACGCGTAGGCGTTTGAGCCTTCGTCGTTTGGTCGGCCGGAGGCGGCGCATTTGATGGAATCGGTGCAGCCACCTTGCCTGCCATGGGTTTTGCGAAGGGGGCTGACCCGGAAGTGTTCGTTTTGTCTCCAGCCATGCGCTCTGGGAGAAGTCGGCTCGATGATGGCGCAGGGGTTGGAAAATCCGCTGACCCACGGAGCGCTCGCAAATGTTCAACCAGCGGCCCCATCTCGCGCCGGAGCTCGTCCGCGGTGATAATGCGGTCCTCCACCACGACGATGATCCCGTTCATGGATTGCAGCCTGGCCTCATCCGGTTTTGCCTCCGCGCCAATCCTGAGCAGCGAAAGGAAGGCGAACGCGGCGGCGAGGGATCGGCGGGTGGTCATGGATCGGGGAGATTATGCAGGAAGGTGATGATTTCCTTTAACCGGGCGAGGGGACTGGAGGTGCCCAGGCGGGGAAAACGGCCGCTTAACTGGATGAGATCGTCGGCCCGTCCCGAGTTGCGGAGACACTTCAGGCGGTTGCCTTCCGTTTCGACGGAAAGAAGGCCCTTTTGTTCCGCCCGGGTGCGGATTTCGGTCACGAGCAGCAGGGCCCGGACGGGCTCGCCAAACTTGCCGAAGCGATCACGCAGCTCCTGTTCCAGCTCCTTAACCTGCTTGGGGTTCTCGGCGAGGGCCAGCCGCCGGTAGAAGTCGATCCGCAGGCGCGTCTCGCCGATGTAATCCGGGGTCAGGCGGGCTTGGATGCGATCGATCTCGCCTTCGCTGCGTTCCGCCTGCCGCAGGGCGCTGAAGCTGCCGGTGATCTCAGGGCGGGAGCTGTCCACGCCCTCGCCGACGAAGACGAAGTCGAGCTTCACGCTGGCCCGCACCCGGGCCGCGGCCTTGTCCCCCTTGAGGCGGGCAACGCTCTGCCGCAGCAACTGGCAATAAAGCTCAAAACCGACGCCCACGATGTGCCCGCTTTGCTCCGCGCCGAGCAGGTTGCCCGCGCCGCGCAGCTCGAGGTCGCGCATGGCGATCCGGAATCCCGCCCCCAGTTGGTTGTGCTGGCGGATGGCGGTCAGGCGTTGGCGGGCGAGGTCGAGCACGCGCGCGTGCCGGTGCAGCAACAGGTACGCATAGGCCTGGTGCTTGAAGCGCCCCACGCGGCCGCGCAGTTGGTAGAGCTGGGACAGACCAAACCGGTCGGCGCCTTCGATGATCAGCGTGTTGCAGTTGGGGATGTCGAGGCCGCTCTCGATGATCGTGGTGCAGACCAGCACCTGGTATTTGCCCGCCACGAAATCGGTCATGATCCGCTCGAGGCCGTCCGAGCCCATCTTGCCGTGGCCGACACCGATGGTGAGTTCCGGCAGCAGCTGGCGGAGGCGGCCGGCCACGCGGTCGATGCTCATCACCCGGTTGTGCAGGTAAAACACCTGGCCGCCCCGGCGGATCTCGTGGCGAATGGCCTCGACCACGAGTTTCTCGTCGTAGCTCTTGACGATCGTCTGGATGGGCAGCCGGTTGACCGGGGCCGTTTCGATGGTGCTCAGGTCGCGCGCGCCGGTGAGCGCGAGGTAAAGGGTGCGCGGAATGGGTGTGGCACTCATCGAGAGCATGTCCACGTGGGCCCGCCAGCGCTTGAAGACCTCCTTGTGCTTCACGCCGAAGCGCTGCTCCTCGTCGACGATGACCAGGCCGAGCTCGCGGAACTTCACGTCCGCCTGCACGAGGCGGTGCGTACCGATCAAGATATCGATTCTGCCCTCCGCCAGTGCGGCGACGATGGCCGCCTGTTCCTTCCGCGTGCGGAAGCGGCTCAACATCTCGATGGCGACCGGATACCCCGCCATGCGCTCGCGAAAGGTGTTCAAGTGCTGCTGCGCGAGCACGGTGGTCGGCACCATCACGGCGACCTGTCGCCCGCCCATGACGGCCTTGAACGCGGCCCGGATCGCGACCTCCGTCTTGCCGAAACCCACGTCGCCGCACAGCAGCCGATCCATCGGCCGCGTGCGTTCCATGTCGGCCTTGGTGTCAATGATGGCCTTGAACTGGTCGGGTGTCTCGGTGAACGGAAACGCGGCTTCGAACTCCCGCTGCCAGACCGTGTCCTCGGCAAAGGCATGGCCGGGCTGCGCCTCGCGCTTCGCCTGGATCGCCAGCAATTCCGCTGCGAGGTCCAGCGTCGAACGCTCCGCGGCCTGCCGGGCTTTCTCCCAGCGGCCCGAGCCGACGCGGCCCAACTGCGGTTTGGCCTTGGAAAGGCCGACATAGCGGCTGATCAGGTGCGACTCCTGCAGCGGCACGTGCAGCGTCACCTTGTCGTCGAACTCCAGCGAGATGACCTCGCGCACGCCGTCCTGGGTTTCGAGCTTGGTCAGGCCGCGGTATTGCGCGATGCCATGCTGGAGGTGGACCACGAAGTCGCCCTCCACCAACTCGGAAAAATCGAGCAGCTGGTCCACCGCGGACTGGGTGGCAATGGCGCGCTTCGGCATTGCCCGGCGCACGCGCCGGCGGCCAAAAATCTCGGTTTCCGAGACGACCACGAGGCCCCTGGCCGGTGGAGGCGGGGTGCCCTCACCCCGCGGGCTCGGCGAACGAGGGCGTCCGCCCTCCATTGTCCGAAACGTCCGCCGGAATCCCTCACTGAGCGCGCCGCGGAGAAAGCGCGGCGTGAGCTCCTTGAGTTCCTTGTCGCCCGCGAGCAGCTCCCGCACGCGTTGTTCCTCGCCGTCCTTGGAGATCACAAAGTCGATGGCGTAGCCTTCCTGCTGCCACGCCGCGACCTGCTCGAGGAACTGTCGGCGCGCGTCGTCCTCGGCCTGGAGGCGCTCATGGGCGATAAGGCGTTCCTCGGGATAATGGCGGTGATGGGCGAGCGATTCGGTGTCCCATGTTTCCTCTCGATCCGCGTGGTCAAAAAGGTCGCTGGCAAGGTCAAGGTCGCCGAGGCCAAACAAGCCGGCGCAGGAGTCCCGGAGTTTGCGGAGAAAAGGCGGAGCGTGGCCGCCCGACGCGTTTTGAACATCCTCGAGCGCGTCCGGAGGCCGCGCACCACCCTCGGATAAATCAAATAGCTCTTCCAGCGCCTTCGGTTCGAGCAGGACGGCGTGCGCGGCCGCCGGGAGATAGTCGAGCAGGCTCGCCGTTGGCGCCACCAGGTGTTCGTGCGGCGCGGCGGTCAGCGTGATGGCCGGCACCGATTCCCCGGAGCGTTGGGTGACCGGGACGAGGACTCGGATATCCTCCAGGGTGTCGCCGAAGAAATCGAATCGGTACGGTTGGTGCGCCGTGACAGGATAAATGTCCACGATGCCGCCGCGCACGGCATACTGGCCCGGTGCCTCGCAGACCGCTTCGCTGTCGTAGTCGTAGGCGCGCAGCAGTTCCAAGAGAGCCTGAAACGGGCGATTTTCGCCGCGTTGGAGAGTGGTTTCGCGCGACGCGAAATCGGCCGGCGCGGGCACCGGCTGGAGCACGGCTCCCGGGGTGGCGAGGATGATGAGCTGGTTTTGGAGGCGGGGTGCCCTCATCCCGCTCATGGATCCATCGGCGGGTGGGGGCACCCGCCCTCCCAGCACGCGAAGCTTGCTCAGCACCGCCAGCCGGTCGCTGGCGGCGTTGAGGGGCTCGCGCAGCTCGCGATTGTCCGCCTGGGATTCCGGAAAGGACAGGATTTCCAAGCCGGACCCATTCCCACCGGCGGCATGAAAAAGGGCGATGTCCTCGGCGAGGGCATCGGCGTGTCCGGCTTCCTCTTGCAACACCAGCCAGACGGGGGCGGGATTCGCGCCGAACAGTTCCGCGAGGGCATGGGGGTGCGCTGCCGGACAAATTCCGGTGATCCTGATCCGTTGACTGGCCGTGGGTTGAGACACGGGAGGGGCACACGGTGCAGCCAATTTCATGGTCTGCAACCTCAGAGAAATCACCAAGGCCAAACGCAAATCCCCCCAACAAACCCCAGGCCCGGAATGGTGATTAGAGCCGTTCAGGTGAAGATATGGCCAGTCAGCAAGGTGGAACGTCCTGACCTCAGGACGTTTTTCCCAAGGCAAGCTGGCTGAGGCGGCCCGCTCCACCTTTCGGAGCGGCTGCAACTCAACTTATTGAAGTTCGCGCAATAGCCTCAAACACCCCGTCGCATCGCGCCACCCCTCTCGACCCGGAACCATGCAATAGAAGGTGGAGCGACTTGACCTCAAGGCGCTGGCTCGGAGCGGCTTCGCCGCAACGCGCTGAGGTCAGCGCGTTCCACCTTTTGAGTCCATTTTCAGACTGGGACCGGTTGCACCAAATGGTGGAGCGCGTTGCCCGTTCGACGGAGCTCAGGGCCTTGAGCCTTGCCGAAACGGCTCCCCAACGCGCTGATGACGTCCGCTGCGAAAGAAGCGCCCTGGGGAGCAGGTCGCTCCACCTCGAACTCCTAGGAAACAGCGGCGCTGTAGCCGGCCTCGCTGAGGCCGGCCCGGGGTCACCGACCCCGGCTACAACCACACCGTTTTCTTCCTGACCGGAGCAAATCGTGTATTGCGGCTTGGGTCTGAATTGTTCCGGCTTGAGAGGGGTGCCCGGAGGGCGGGGTGTGTATAGGATCCGAAGAGGCGGCGAAGGTTTCGCCGGCAGTCCAATCGGCGAAACTCAATAAACCGCTTTGGTCGCCGGGCCGGAATAGACCCAGCGGTCGCGAATCCACCCCGCGGCGCAGCCCGGTCGCCGGTCCTTCAACGGGCCTTGAAATCGGCGACGACCTTGTTGTCCCGCACAAACACAATTCGATCGAGTTTTATCATGCCTTGAATTGGGCCCTGCGAGGTATGGATATGCTGCGAGAGATCCGGCACGAACACGGAGAAACCCAGCGCGCCTTGCTCCATCAGCGACTCGGCTTCCGTGCGGTCCGCATCGGACAACTCATCGAGATCAGCGACGGCGTTTTTCCTGGTCAGCGGACCCGCGGTCTTGGCGTCGCCATTGTGGATATACTCTTCAACGATCGCGCGCGCCGCGCCGGCCGGTCCGAGCGGAGTTTGCACGGCGGCGCACCCGCCAAGGACGAGTGCCAGGGCGCCGACGAAGCGGCGGAAGGGAAGGCTCACTTTGCCTCCGATGAGCCGGCCGAGGCCCGCAGCTCCGCCAGGGCCATGCGGGCGGCCGCTTCCTCGGCGATTTTCTTGGATGGTCCGGACCCGGATCCGATCTTTCGGCGGTTGAGCAGCACATCCACCGTGTAGATGCGGGCATGGCGCGGGCCGGTGGTGTCGGTGACCTTGTAGACGAGGGCAGTATTGCCATGCTCCGGCTGCACGAGTTCCTGCAGGCGGCCTTTGGGATTCTCGCGGTCTTCCGACCCGGCCAGCCGGTCGCCGAGCGGCCCGTACCAGCCGAGCACGAGCGTCTGCGTTGTCGCCAGGTCGCTGTCGAGGTAGATGGCGCCAACCAGGGCTTCGAAGGCGTCCTCCAGGATGGACGCGCGGTTCCGGCCGCCGGCGAGTTCCTCGCTCTTGTTGAGGCGGAGGTTGGCATCAAGGCCGAGATCGCGGGCCATTTGGGTCAGGAACTGTCCCTTCGAAAGCACGGCGCGGCGGCGGCTGAGCACTCCCTCGCGCTCGGTCGGGTAATCGCGGTAAAGGGCGGCGGTGAGGATGAACTGCAGGACCGAATCGCCGAGGAACTCCAGCCGCTGGTTATGGGGCCCGGCCGCGGCGTCCTCCTGGAGGTAGGACCCATGGGTGAGGGCTTCGACGAGGAGTACCGGGTTCCTGAATCGGTAGCCCAGGCGCTTTTCCAATATTGCCAGTTTGTCGGGGGCAGCCATGCGTCGAAATCACAAAGGCCAAATCCCAAACGCCAAACAACATCCAAAAATACGAGGTTTGTTTGGCATTTGGAATCTGGCGTTTGAGTTTGCTGAACGAAGTTCAGCTGCTGGCGCTCGAATACCGGCGGATCCCGCGATGGAAGAAGAAGACGGCCGCGCCGAACCACACCGCCGTGATCCCGAGGATCCACCCGACGAGGGGCCACCGGGCGCCTTCCAGGAGCGTAGCGGCGGGCACGTTGCTCACCACGACCATGGGCAGGGTCCAGACGAACGCCACCTTCGCCGCGCCGACGAACGCCTGCCGGGGAATGCGGGAAAACTCGCTCAGGGTGAAATAGCTGCCCTCGATCCCCTGCGCGCTGGTGATCCAGAAGGCCGGGACAATGCAAAGCACCAGCACGCTGTAGTGAATGATGACGCCGCAGGCGACCATGAGGGCATAGAGCGCAAGGTCGCCGAACGCGGGGTGCAGCCCCAGCTGGCGCGCGGAGTAGATGACCACGGCGATCGCGACGACGGAATTGATCAGGCTGTCGGGATCGATCTTGCGCGTCGTCGCCATGAACATGACGTTGCCCGGCTGGGCCAGGAAGAAGTCGAAATGGCCGCTGCGGATGTTGCGGCCCATCTCAAAGATGCTGCTCCAGAAGAATCCCATCAGGAAGCGCTGGATGAGCATCGAGGTGCCCACCAGGAGCATCATCTGGTATTTCGTCCAGCCGGCGACCGTGTCGGTGTGACCATAGATCACCGAGATCATCAGCAGGTTCACGCCCATCCAAAACAGCTCCACCATGGCCCAGATGAAGAAATCGCCGCGAAACATGAGCGTCCGCATGATCGAATACCGGGCGGAAGTCAGCCAGAGGCGGAAGTAGTGGGACATGGGATTTACGATTTATGATTCACGATCGACGATTTCTGCCCGGAAAGACGCGCGGCAGGGGTCAGTGCGTTTGGCCTCCAGCGCGAACGACCTGAGGGGTTTTCCCAATCACAAATCGAAAATCACAAATCATAATTCGGCTAGCCTCCCACCGCCGTGTGCAGGCGCAGACCGCGGCGCCAGAGCACTTCGCCGATGACCAGGATCGCCACGACCCAGAACAGCTGGATTTGCATCATGGGCAGGATGACGGCAGGGTCCTCGATACGGCCCGTGAGCAGCGCCACCGGGAAATACATCTGGTAGAAGTACGGCAGGCCGGCGGAGAGGCCGAAGAACGCCGGCGGCAGCAGGTCGAGCGGGAAGATCTGGCCGCCAAGGACCGATTCCAACGCCATTGAGAGGATGACCAGCCCCTGGATTTCCAGCAGCCAGAAGCTGAGCATGCCGAAGATGTAGGCGATGCCGAATTGGATGAGCGCCGACATGACGAGGGCCGGCAGGATCGCCACGTAGCGCCAGGCCTCTGCCGGAAAGCTCAGGTGGGCATGGAGCAGGGGATAGAGCAGCAACAACGGCAGCAGGATGAGCCCGCCGGTGACCAGCCGGGCCGAGAGGTAAATGCTGAACCGATAGAAGAAATAGTTGATCGGTTTCAGGAGGAACTGGTTGATGAGGCCGTTGCGGATTTCCTCGCTGATCTGGTAGTCTTCGTTGAACGCGCCGATCATGAATTGCACCACGATGAGGGCGACGAAGTACGTGAAGGTCTGGGCAAAGCTGAAGCCGTTGATTTCCGTCTTCCCCGCATACGCTGCGCTCCACAGGATGAACACCACGATCAGGTGGAAGAACGAAAAGAAGCCTCGAATGCCAAAGTTCATCCGATAGACCAGGTTGCTCTGGAGGCCGACGGAGAACGCGGCGCGGTACTTGTTGAGGGTGGCGAGCATTTCAGAGGACGGAAGTCAGAGGACTGAGGACAGCAGCCTATGATCGGGCATCGGCTCGCCAAGCACGGAACACGGATGCGGCAGGCTGGCAAGACGCTGGAGGGCCCGCGTCCCGGCGGGCCGGTCAGCGGTCGGATTGGGATTTGTGGCTGGCCTCGCTGAGGCCGGCTTTCCGGGGTCAGCGACCCCGGCAACAGGTCGTAGGAGGGGCTTCACGCCCCGACCGATTCGACTCGCGGCGTAAAGCCGCTCCTACCGATAACATCGCTGGAGAGTCGGACTCCTGACCGACCTTGGCTCGTCGCAGACGGGCCCTCCCTCACGAGCCCTGCAGATTGAACCGTTCCGCGACTTCCTTGCCGAGCGCCTTGTAGGCGATGGCGCCGGGGCCGTGGGGATCGTACGCGAAAATCGGCTTGCCGAAGCTCGGGGCCTCGCTGAGGCGGACGGTGCGCGGGATGACGGTTTCGAAGAGCTTGCTGGACAGGTGCTGGCGGACCTCCTCGACGACCTGCTTGGAGAGGTTGGTGCGGCTGTCGAACATCGTCATGATGATGCCGCCGACATCGAGGGTGGGGTTGACGCCCGCGGTCTTGAGGCGGTCGACCACCTTGAGGATCTGCCCGAGACCCTCGAGCGCCATGTACTCGCATTGGAGGGCGATGAGCAGGTGATCCGCCGCCGCGAGCGAGTTCATTGACAGCATCCCGAGCGCCGGGGGGCAGTCGAGGATGATGACGCGGTAGCCGCCGGAGTTGCGCAGCGGGTCGAGGACCGTGCGCAGGCGCATGAGGTAATTCTGCTGCTGGGCCAGCTCGATCTCGATGGCGGCCAGGTCGACCTCCGAGGGAATGAGCGCAAGATGCGGCCACTGTGTCGGGGTCAGCATTTCGAACGCGCTGCCTTCGCCCCGCAGCGGCCCGTAGAGGCTCTTGCCCTCGAATTTCTCCACCCCGAGCGCGCTGGTGGCATTGGCCTGGGGATCGAGGTCCACCACGAGGGTGTGGACTTTGCGCTCGGCGAGGGCCGCGGCGAGGTTGACCGCCGTGGTGGTCTTGCCGACGCCGCCCTTTTGGTTGGCGATGGTGAATACGGTGCAGGCCATGGCGCGATTAACCGGAAACAGCCGCAGGGAGTCTAGCGCGAAGTGCAGTCGATATCGTCCGCGGCAGGAAGCCAGGCGGGGGCAGGGTCGAAACGAAGCAGCCGGCGGGTGCCTGGGCGACTTTCGCCTCGGCGGGGAGGGTCGTTCAGCGAAACAGCCGCTGCGCAAACTGGTACAGGTTGCTGCCCCACGTTTCGCCATCGTGGCCATGGTCATCGACGTTCCAGACATGGGCGATGCCGTGCTCCTTGGCATGGACGTGCACGGCTTGGGAGAAATTGATGAGTCCGTCCTTATTGCCACAGGAGAGATACAGGAGCTTCAGCTGGTCGCGCGCCGCCTCCGGGTTGGGGAATAGCTCGGCGGGTGGCTTGGTATTTGGCGCGCACGAGAACGCGCCGAGCCAGGCGAAGGTGTCGGGATGAGCGAGGCCGAAGTTGAGGGTTTGCCCGCCACCCATCGACAGGCCGGCAAGCGCGCGATGTTCGCGGCCAGGAAGCGTCGGGTATTTCGCCTGGACGGCCGGAATGAGGCTTTGCAGCAAATCGCGCTCGAAGTCGGCGAAGGCCTTGACGTTTTCCGGATTGAACGGGTTGGCGGGAGGCCGGTCGTCGGCCATGGCCCGCCCGTTGGGCAGCACGACGATCATCGGCACGGCGCGCCCGGCGGCGATCAGGTTGTCGAGGATGGCGTGGGCCTTCACGTAACCCGTCCATTCATGCTCGTTGCCGCCGATGCCATGCAGCAGGTAGAGAACAGGGTATTTCCGATCCGTCGAATAGCCGGGCGGGAGATAAACCTGGGCCTTGCGGCGCGTCCCGGTGACGGTGGATTCGTATTCGAACGCCTCGAGGCGGCCGCGCAGGCCGGACGCCGGCAAGTCACGGTAACCTGCGGGTGGCTCGGGAAACTGCCGAACATCATCGGCGGCCAGGGTAATGGGCCGGGCGAAGTTGGCGCGGGCGCGTTCGGGCGAGGCCTCGGCGGGTTTCTCCTGCGCGATCAGCGTGCTCGCGAGGCAGCCGAGGAGGAAGCAAAGGCTGCGTTCCAGGTTCATATTGCCACCTTGCGCCGGGAACTGCGGTGAGGGACGGAGGCGGGGCTCACAAAGGGAGTGGTCCGCGGGCTCGCATCCACGGATGACGGCAGCGACGCGCCATCGTGCCAGGTGCCCCCCACCAGCGTCGCGGTGGGGATCGCCGGAATGCCGCTCAGGTGCTTCTGCAGCTGCCCGGCCACGACCTCGGCCGCCAATTCGCCGACGCGGTGGCAGTTCTGGTGCACGCCGGCGGTGACGCCATCCGGGCGATCGAGGGAAATGTCGACAAGCGCGACGTCGTGGGGAATCGAAATCCCGAGCTCGGCGAGCGGCGCCTGCACAAACAGGCTGCTGCTCACGATGACCTCGGGCCGATTCAGGCGCAGCCAGGCCGCCAGTTGTTCGCGCGGCACCGCTGGGGTGCCGGCGGATGCGATTCCAGCGGGGAAAGGCGGCGCGGAAAAAGTGAGGAGCGGGATCCGATCGGCGGGATCGAACAGCTGTTGCTCGCCCAGGAATCCGGCCGACCACGCGCGCGCGACTTGGGCATCCCACCATTGGGGGAGGACGAATCCGATGCGCCGGTAACCCGCGGCCAACACGCGCTGGACGGCGAGGGCGAGGATCGCGCGATGATCGCTTGTCACCAGGTGCAATTGCTGCGAGCAGGGCACGGGATCGATCCTGACCGCGCTGAATTTCGCCCAATCGAAATCAACGGGTGCGTCGGCCGCCGTGCCATGCGGGGCGAGGATGATGCCGGCGATGCCCCGTGCGTAGAGTATCCTGCTCATCCGCTGGGGTGACATGCCCCTGTCGCGCAGCCAAAAGTGTTCGAGCTGGTACCCAAGTTCCGCGCACTTGCGATGGGTGCCTTCGTAATAGTCCCGCAGGGCGGGATGCTCCTTCCAGCCCCAGCGGGATTCCCCGTTGGTCACATAGGCGAGGAAGGGCAGACTTTGGGCCGGGCGCGTCCCGTTGCGATAGGCGACGAGGGCGCTCAGCGCGGGATCGCGTTGATAACCCATTTCCGTGGCCAGGGCCTGCAGGCGCTGACGGGTCTCGGGGGGAAGACTCGGATGGTTGCGCAGCGCCAGCGAAACCGTCGTCGTATGGACCCCGGCGCGGGCAGCGATCATCGCCATGGTGACACGAGTGTTCATAAGGCTGCAGGGGCAGGAGCCCGGGCCGCGGTGGCTGTAAGACAGGCTCCTGGCCTGGACATCTCTTTGGTTGCGGCTCCGCCGCCGTAGGAAATATTGCGGTTAAGGCGCTGCCTTCACGGGCTTGAGAAAGCCGTTATGGTCGAGCCAGTGGGTGAAGGGCTCGAACCACCAATAGGTGGGATGGTTCGGGTAGCCCATGCCGAAGCCGTGCCCGCCGTCCTGGTAGAGGTGGAATTCCACCGGGCGTTTGGCGTCGAACCACGATTTGATCAGGCCAAACTGGCCGTTGAAGAGAAAATCGTTCGCGGCGATGGCAACGAACAGCGGCGGCGCGTCCTTCGGCACCTCGACCGGCCCCATGCCGCCGTAGATCGGGGCAATGAAGAGCAGCTTCATGGTCTTGGAGTGGAGCGTGCAATGCATCGTCAGCCCGGCGCCGGCCGAGAAGCCCATCATGCCGATCCGGTCGGGGTTGACGTTCCATTCCTTCGCCCGCGCGACAATCATCGCATAGGCGGCTTCGGCGTCCTGGAGCTGGTTGGTCAGGTCGGGCCGCGGCGGGCGGGGCGCCTCGGCCGCGGGGGGAGTGGCGGCCCCGGCGGTGCCGGCGGCGGGCGGGGCGGGGGGCGCGAAGGTGCGATTCATCGCCTGCGTGAGGCCCTCGATCGTCGGCGGGGTCGGTTGCAGGCGGTACTTGAGGACGAAGGCGGCGACGCCCCGCTCGTTGAGGGCCTTGGCGATTTTCCAACCCTCGTTGTTGATCGAGAGCCAGCGGAAGCCCCCGCCCGGCGCGACGATGACGGCGGTGCCATTGGCCTTGGCCGGATCGGGCAGGAAGGGCGTGAGCGTGGCCGCGCTGACGTTGCGCACCATCGGTTCGCCCCACTGGCGGAACCAGCTCTCTTTTTCCGGCTGGTTCTCGACGCCGCCGGTGTTCAACGCAATGGCGCCGGGTTCGGCGGGGGCTTCGAGCGGATAAATGGTGCCGTCCTGGGCGACGGCGGGGACAGCCGGCGCGAGCGACACAACCAGACAGGCGAGTTGGGCGAACTTCATGGCTTGGCGGGGTGGTTCATCCGGCGTCGAGGTTGACAGCGGGAAGGGGGGAAATGCCGGGCGCGGGTCAGTACGCCACGGCGGATTGCCTGCATTGAGGAATGAATTGACTCCAAGACAAGATTATTTCGGAGTCGAAATAAATGCCCCCGATCGAGTTCGACCCCACGACGTGCAGTGTTTTGGAAGACCTGCCTTTTTGCCTCGCCCGGGCCACACTCGCATTTCGCCGCTTCAATGACCAGACCCTGCGGGCGAACGGCCTGCCGCCCCTGCCGCCGGGAGCGGCCAGTGTCCTCCACGTTTTGGCGGAAGAGAAGCAACGCTGTACGGTGAACCGCCTGGTTGAAAGGACGCACCTGCCCAATGGCACGTTGACCGGGCTGCTCGATGAGCTGTCCCGCGAAGGCTACCTGGCGCGCGTGGCCAATCCGGATGACGGCCGTTCGTGGCTCGTGGGATTGACTCCCCGGGGACTTCGCCTTTGCGCGAAGCTGCAAAAGCGTCACGACATGGTCATGGCAGTCATCGGGGAGACCTTCACCCACGAGGAGCAAGCGGAGCTGGCGCGGCTGCTGGAAAAAGCCACGCAATGCATGCGCACGTATCGCCCCGGGGAAAGTGTCGGTTGATGGCAAACGGCGCGGTGCGCGAGAGTGGCAAATCAGGTGATGG
Source organism: Lacunisphaera sp. (assembly GCA_035549955.1). Taxonomy (GTDB): domain Bacteria; phylum Verrucomicrobiota; class Verrucomicrobiia; order Opitutales; family Opitutaceae; genus Lacunisphaera. The sequence continues at coordinate 91,797 of DASZPS010000148.1, forward strand.
ACTGCGAAGGGCAACCTTCGCTCCAGCCCGGCTCGGTGGGAGACAGAAGATTCACCGCAAGGCTTTCCACGAGCGCTGTGGCGTCGAGATCGGTCAACCGATGGAATTCAGTCTGCCGGCTTGAGGGTCAATGTAACCAAGCGGTTCAACCACAAAGGACACGAACGGAGTTGGAACGCAGTGACTTCAACGCGTTGAATTGGGACCTCCCAGAATTCGCCTGTGAATAGACGCCCCACCGACGGATGGAGCAGGAAGCGGCTCGCGCCGTTTCTCGATGTCGATGATCCATTCGGCAACGACGTCGCATAGTTCTTTGTAGACCTTGGCCTCGACATGACCGTGGACCGCTCCGGCAAAAAGCGCGGGGCATCGGCCGACATACGCCTGGTCGGCATCGGACCATTCCACGAATTTGATGTAGTGTCCCGCCTTGGTGGCGGCGCTGGAGTTTGCTGATCGGCGTGCCTTCATATCGGTTAGGCGCCATTGGAGGGAATCGGCCTTACGCGACGGCTTCCAGCACTGCCTCGGGATGGCGCTCCGCAACCCGGAGAAGCACCTTCGCCGGGCCCGTGGGCTGGCGGCGGCCTTGCTCCCAGTTTTGCAGGGTGTCGAGGCTGATGCCGAAGGCCCGGGCGAACTGCGCCTGGCTCAGCTTGAGCTTGGCGCGGATGGCGGCGACGGATTGCGGGGAGATGCGGTCGGTCCGGGCGACGGCCTTGCGGTTGCCTTTGAGGTAGGCACCGGCGTCGCGGACGCTTTCGAGCAGTTCGTGGAAGGCGGCGGCTTTCATGGGAATTCTTCGCGGACGAGTTGGGCGAGCTGTTTGGCCTGCGCGGGCGTCAGGTCGCCCTGTTGATTCTTGGCGTAGGCGTAAAGGAGCAGGATTTGGTGATCGGAAACGATGTGATAGTAGATGACCCGGGCGCCCCCGCGCTTTCCCCGGCCCGTGAGCGGTCGGCGAAGCTTGCGGAGGCCCTTGGCCCCGGGAATCAAGTCGCCAGCCTCCGGATCGGCCATCAATGCCAGCTCGAGTTCGAACACGTCGTGTTCGCTGAACAAGCCGGCACATGACTTCTCGAAGAGACGGAAGCGCTTGAACTCCACTAGAGACCCATACGCCACTGGCGGACAAAGGCAAGAAGCAAGTCTGCGGCAGCGTCAGCCCGCTAGGCAATATCGTCAGTCAACCTGATGGTGCCCGCAACAGCTGACTGCGAACGCCGTCAGCCAGCACTGGCGGACGAAGGACCAAAACAAGGCCACTCGGACGTGGGTGGAGATCGGTCAGCCGTTATCAAAGCAAATGACGCTTTAGAAACGTTCTTCCGGAACCGGATTTCAAATATCTCTCGAAAGCCATCGCCTTTCGTTCTTCGGCAAAGGCGTGATAACCGACGAGACGCCATGGCCTGTAGCGCTGGGTGTAAACAGACTTCCCGGAATTGTGATCGTTTAAGCGTGTTTTGAGGTCGCGGGTCTGGCCGACGTAGTGCCGGGTCCTGTCATTTTCGCTTTCGATTAGATAAACGTAGTG
>DASZPS010000149.1:0-27324 GCA_035549955.1 Lacunisphaera sp.
GGCGCAAGCGCCGACCCTACATTCAAATCACCGCGAAAGAACCAAATGGACCTACTACCGAATGACGGAGGCGGGGGATTTGTTTTTGTCTCGGCATTGCCGGCTACGACATTTTTGAAACCGCCCTAGTGGCTGCGAACGCCTACCAATTCAAGTGGCGCTCCGCCAGCTCGCGGCGGATTTCCGCCAGGTCCCAATAGAGCACCCGGTGGCCGGGGCACAGCACGTACAGGCGGCTGCCATCGGGTGACCAATCGAAGTGGTTGACCCACCATCTCTGGGGCAATTCGAGTTGGAGCACCAAACCGTAGCCGTGGGTTTCCCGCAGCTCGACAACGCCGCGTTGTTGCGCGGCCGCGACCAGCGCGCCGTCGGGCGAAAAAGCCGCGCGCGCATAGGCGCCACCCTCGATCTGGGCTGGCCAGGAGGCTCCTCGTTCCCAAGTGCCCGTCTTCCAAAGGGTGTATTCGCGGCTGGTGCCGGTGATCACCCATGCACCGTCGGGAGTGAAGCCGGCCGAAAGGGTCTTGCCGGTGGCAAGGTGAGTGACGGGTCGCACGCCATCGGACTCCAACACCGTCACGCCCTCCTGCGGAAAATCGCGCACCAACAACAACCGGCCGTCCGGGCTTGGCACCGGGCCGTCGAGCCCGGGCTTGGTCAGGACGGGTCGTTCTTCCGTGGGCTGGCCATGCGGCCAGCGCACCAATTCGCCGGTCGGGAAACGCAGGATCCACCAGTCGCCCGTAGCCGGGTGAAGTCGCACCAGGTCGGCGGGAGCGTTTCGCCCCACCGGTTCCGGCGCACCAAGCGTCATTTTGCTGCCCGCCGGGACCAGCGGCCAGCGGCGCACGCCGGAAAACCGCCGGCTCTGGATCAACGCGTCACTTTCCGCGGTGAACGCGGAAACCGACCATTCCTTGTTGGGATCGATCTGGCGCGATAGCAGCTGGCCGCTCATCGCATCCCACAGTCTCAGTTCGTTGAAATCCGTGGTGGCGAGCCACCGGCCGTCTGGGCTCACGACCAGCCGGCATGGTACGCCATCCCCCATTACCTCGTCTCCGAGCTCCCTCAGGCAGGTGACCGGGGCGAGCGTCGCCGTCGCCGCCTCGACATGGCTCGAACTGAAGGCGAGCCGCCGGCCGTCGGCTGAAAATCGCAGGGTGCGCACCCATGCCTCGCGCTGCAGCACCACCTCGCCGCCAAAGGCGTCGAGCAGCACGAGGCGGGCGTCCCACCCGACCGACGCGAGCAACCGGCCGCCGGGCTGGAAGGCGAGGAGCCTTGCGTCGTCGCCGTGGGCGGCAAACAGCCTTTCGACCGCTCCCGTGTCCGTGGCCAGCATCGCGATGTCGTCCCGGCCGGTAAGGCCGATCGCCACCCATCGGCCGTCGCTGCTCCACGCCGGGCGGGCCGGGCTCATGGGTCCGGGAAGTGACCAAAGCTGCTTCCGGTCCGGCCACGACCACGCCCGCACGCGATCGCGGTACACCACCAGGAGGATCGTGCCGGCGGGATTGAATGACAGCAGGCGGATCTCTCCCCGGTCGGGAATCGCGGGCGATTCCTGGCCGGTGGTGAGATCGATCGCAACGATGCTGTCGTCACGGGCGACGCGAAGCAGGTCCCGTCCCCCCGGATGCAGGACAAGCGGCGAAGGCTGGGCGTCGCCCCCGTAGATCTCGCCTCCGGTCCAGGCCGGGCTGCTGGCGCCCGTGGGCCACACCTCGCTGCGGCCGTCGCGATAGGAGACGATCACCGTCGCGCCATCCGGCCCGTAGGCGAGGTACCAGACATCGCTGCCGGGGCGGGTGGGAAAAGTCCGGAGCACGGTGCGCGTGGCCGTGTTCCGTTCGATCGTGCCCTCGCTCGGATCCGACTCCAGGTAGCGGGTGAGATCGGGGGAAAAGTCCATGGTGTAGTCCGAGCGGGCGTTCGCCCCGGGCAGACGGAGGTCAATCGTGAGGTCATTGCTGGCCAGCGACGCAACGTATTCGGACCGCAGGCGGTCATTGGGTCCGAGGGTGGCAGCCTGGTCCAGGCGGGCCAGCGCATCGGCGCGCTGGCCGACAAGACCGGTGCGCCGGGCGAAGCGGGCCTCGCTCATCAGGGACGCCTGCAGTCGCTCCCGGGCCTCGCGCTCGGATTTCATCGCGCGGTCATTGCTGCGCTTGAGGCGGGCGTTGCGTTCCACCAGCCCGGCGCCGCCCAGCACCAGGCTGGCGATGAACAGCAGGGAAATGCTGGCGAGGGCGGGATTGCGCCGGGCCCAGCGCCACAAGCGCTCCGCTCCGCCCATGGGCCGGGACTGGATGGGGCGCCCCGCCAGCCAGCGCCGCAGTTCGGCCGCGACCTCCGCCGCGGAGGCCAGTCGGGCCGCGGGGTCTTTGGCGAGGCAACGCTGGGCGATCACATCCAGGTCGCGGGGGACCGCCGGTTCGCGGCTCGCGGCGGAGGGTGCGGGTTGTTCGGCGATCTGGCGCACCAGCGCCGGCAGCGACTCCGCCGCAAACGGTGGCTGGCCGGCCAGGAGTTCGTGGAGAATCGCCCCGAGCCCGTAGACATCGGTGGCCGTGGTCGCGGCGGATCCGCCGCATTCGATGATCTCCGGCGCCAGGTAGGCCGGCGTGCCGAGTGAAACCTGGGTCCGGGTCGCATCGCCTTCCGGCGCGAGGTATTTGGCCAGGCCGAAATCGCTGACGTAGGGCAGGCCGGCGGCATCGAAGAGGACATTGCCCGGCTTGAGATCGCGATGGATCACCCCGTGGGTATGCGCGTAGGACACGGCGTCGGCGACCGTGGCCACGAGCTCCGCAATTTCGCGCCACTTGCCCCGCAGGTCCGCGCGCCGGGCCGCCAGGGTGCCGCCGCTGGCCAGCTTCATCGTGAAATACGGCATCCCGCGGTATTCGCCCACCACATGGACCGGCAGGATCGCCGGATGATCGAGGGTCGAGATGACGTCGGTTTCAATCCGGAAACGCGCCCGCATCTCCTCCGATCCGGTCTGGTAGGGCGGGAGCATTTTCAACGCCACTTCCCGCCGCGGTTCGCGTTGCCTCGCGCGGTACACGATGCCGCCGCCGCCCCGCGCGATTTCCGCCAACACGTCATGGCCGTCCACGCTGAAGAGGGCACCGGGGGCCGGGGCCTCTCCCTCCATCGGCGCTTCCGCGGTCAGGACGCGCCACAGGCAAGCCGGACAATATTCGCTTCCGTCCTGCTCCGCCAGCGGGGCATGACAGGAGGGACAGGTCTTTTCCGCATTTGTCGTCACGGCACCGGGGATTGGAGCACCCGCCCGAGATACGCGACCTCCTCATCGATCTCCGCCGGTGAGGAGACGGTCGCGGCAATTTCGCGCCGCAACAGCTCGCGCACGCGGGCGCGCAGGCGGTGTACCTCCGTCTTGAATGCGCCCAGGCCCAGCCCGAGTCGCGCGGCCGAGTCCTCATAGGATGGCACGGGCGGAACGGCGCCCGGCAGATACGCGCGCAGCACCAGGAAAGCCGCCGCCCGGTCGCGTTGCTTGAATTCCGCCGCGACCGCGTCGAGGGCCCGTTGGAGCAGTTGCAGGGCCCAGTCGCGATCGTAGGCCAACAACTCGCCGGGCGAAACGGCCGGTTCGTCCGCGGCTCCTTCGACGGCGTCAAGGCTGACGACCGCGATCCCGCCCCCGCGCTTGGCGGCCTCGCGATGTTCGCGGGCGTGGGTCAGGTGTCGCAGCAGCGCCCCGAGCAGGAACGAGCGAAAGCGGCCGCGGGTTGCATCCGCGCGCTTGAGGGCGGCTTTCTCCATGAGGTGGACGAAGAAGCTCTGCGCCAGGTCCTCGGCATCGTGGGGCGTCATGCCCCGCCGGCGGAGAAAGGCCAGGACGGGTTCGCGGTATTTCCGGTGAAATTCCCCGAGCGCTTCCCGGCCGGCCGGGTCGCCATGCAGCGTCGCCTGCGCGAGCAGCGACCATTGCGTGGTGGGGAAATTCATCTCCGCCCGACGAAATCGCCGTCCCGTCCGCGAGTCAACCCATGACCCCCGCGCGGCCGGGCGGCGGACGGCGGCCCGTCGCCGGGTCTGGAGGCGACCTGCGCCGCGGCCCGGCGACTCCGGGGCGGACGGACCAATCGGGGCAAAGCCGGGATTGGCCCCCACGGTGGCACAGGGCGTGCTCCCGGGGTCAGCTCTTCGCGTAATACGAATCCAACGAACCGTAGCACTCCACCTCTCATGAAATCCGCGCCGTTTTCCTTCGCGCGCCGGTTGCTGTTCAGCATCGGCGCCCTCAGCCTGTCCCTTGCTTCCCTCTCCGCCGCTCCGCTCAAGGTTGCCTACAGCGACTGGCCGGGCTGGACCGCTTTCGCGATCGCCGCCGAAAAGGGCTGGTTCAAGGAGGCAGGGGTGGAGGTCGAGTTGCTGTGGTTCGAGTACGCCCCGTCGATGGAGGCGTTCACGGCCGGCAAGGTGGACGCGGTCATGGTAACCAACGGCGATGCCCTGGTGACCGGAGCCACAGGGGGCAAGAACGTGATGATCCTGGTCACCGACTATTCGAACGGCAACGACATGGTCGTCGCCAAGCCCGGCATCAAGTCGATGAAGGACCTGAAGGGAAAGAAAATCGGCGTCGAGGTCGGTTTCGTCGACCATCTGCTCCTGCTCAACGGCCTGAAGAAAGCGGGCCTGGGTGAAGGCGATGTCACGCTGGTGCCGACGCCGACCAACCAGACCCCGCAGGTGCTGGCCTCCGGCCAGGTTGACGCCGTCGCGGCCTGGCAGCCCAATTCCGGCGCCGCCCTCAAAGCGCTGCCGGGGTCGAAGGCCGTCTATACCAGCGCCGATGAACCCGGCCTCATCTACGACATGGTGACAGTGACGCCCCAGAGCCTGGCGCAGCGCCGGGCCGACTGGGTTAAGTTCGTCAAGGTCTGGGACAAGATCGTTGCCTACCTGGCGGATCCGAAGACCAAGGCGGATGGCATCAAGATCATGGCGGCCCGGGCGGGCGTCACCCCCGAGGAGTACGCCGCGTTCATGGGCGGGACCAAGCTGTTGACCCTCGCGGAGGGCGCCAAAGTCATTTCTTCCAAGGCGGACGGTTTCGGCAGCGTCGCCGGTTCGGCGAAGATCGCCGATGGGTTCAACGTGAAGAACGATGTCTACAAGACATCGCAGGACGTGGCCTCGTACCTCGATGCTTCGCTCCAGTTGCAGGCCGTCGGGAAGTAGTGCTCCCGGCCTTTTCGATCGCCGTCCCTGATGTCGCAGGAACCATGGTTCGCCGTCCTGCGTCCCCTGTCCGGACGGCGCCGGGCGGCGCTGTGGGTCCTGTCCTTCTCGCTCCCACTGTTGTTGTGGAGCGCGGTGAGCTACCTGCCGTTCCTTTGGCACCCGGTGGTCCGGGTGACGACGCCGGGCGATGTGGATTGGTTTTCACCCGGGCTGCTCGTCGACCGGCATGAATTTGCGCGGGAATCGGCCCGGGTGGGCGCGGCGGGCGGTCACGTGCCTGCGGGTGAACGGGCCAACCCCATATTCCTGCCGGCCCCGCACCAGGTCGCCCGCGCGCTTTACACGGCCTTCACCACCAAGCCCGTCCTCAAAGGGGAAGCCTGGCTGCACGAAAGCCTGTGGCTAAGCATCCAGACGATCTTCTGGGGCTTTGTGATATCGTCCGCGATCGGCGTGCCCCTCGGGGTCCTGTGTGGCGCCTATGCCGCGATGGCCCGGTTGACGGAGCCGCTGGTCGATTTCGTCCGCTACATGCCGGCGCCGGCCTTCGGGGCGCTCATGGTGGCAATCTTCGGCATCTACCAGCAACCGAAGGTCGCCATTGTTTTCATCGGCACCTTCTTCCAACAGGTGCTCGTCGTCGCCAATACGGTGCGCAAGGTCGATCCAGCTCTCCTCGAGGCGGCCCAGACCCTCGGGGCCAAGCGCCGGCATCTCATCTGGCGCGTCATTGTGCCGGCGAGCCTGCCCGATCTTTACAACGACCTGCGCATCCTGCTCGGGTGGGCATGGACCTACCTGATTGTGGCCGAGGTGGTCGGGATCAGTTCGGGCATCACCTTTTTCATCAACCAGCAGGCGAAGTATCGGAACTTCGACAATGTTTACGCGGCCATCCTCATCATTGGCTTCATCGGCCTGGTGACGGACTTGATCCTGGGCTTTGTCGGCCAGCACCTGTTCGGGTGGCGCAGCGGCCGGGCCAGGCTGTGGCAGCGGTTCTTCGGGGCCAAGACCGTCGCAGGAGTTTCCCTATGACGCCGCCCCCCGATCTGCCTGACTACCGCGCGCAGGCGCCCGCAGTGGCCGAGCGCTTCCGCCGGATCAAGGAGCGCCCGGTCGTGCTCGAGATCGACCGGCTGGGCCGCCAGTTCGCCAGCCCCCAGGGCACCGCCACGGCCCTCCGCGACATCTCCCTGCGCATCCACCGGCGCGAGTTCGTTTGTGTCATCGGCCCGTCCGGTTGCGGCAAGTCCACCCTGATCCGGATCATCGCGGGCCTCGATGCCCCGACCACGGGGCGGATGCTCGTCGACGGCAAGGAGACCAGCGGCCCCTGTCCCGAACGCGGCATGGTGTTCCAAGCCTACACGCTGTTCCCCTGGCTGACGGTGCGCCGCAACATCATGTTCGGCCTGGACATGGAGGGCATGGATCGCGAGTTGGCGGAACGGGAGGCCGGCCAGTGGATCGACTTGGTTGGGCTGGGCAAGTTTGCCGAGAGCTACCCGCACCAGTTGTCCGGCGGCATGAAGCAGCGCGTCGCCATCGCGCGCGCGCTGGCGCCCAACCCGCGCGTGCTGCTGATGGACGAGCCCTTTGGCGCCCTCGACGCGCAGACGCGCGCCACCATGCAGGCCCACCTGCTGGAAATCTGGCGCAACGTCGACGTCACCATCCTTTTCATCACCCACGACCTCGATGAGGCGGTCTTCCTCGCCGACCGTATCGTGGTCCTGAAGGCCAACCCCGGCGAGATCCAGGAAATCATCGAGGTGCCCGTGCCGCGGCCGCGCCACCTCGCCCAGGTCAGCTCGCCGGAGTTCCTCGCCACGCGGCGGCGCATCGAGGAGCTCATCCACCCGCCGGTCCACGCGCCGACGGAGCGCCTGCCTTTTGTGCGGCTGACCCAGGCGGGCGACGACGTGGAGTAGGGGACTGCGCCTTTAGCCGTGACTTCATCGCTTCACTCCAACAAAAGGCCTCCTCATGCCCCGCAAGCAGACCGTCGCCCGCTTCAGCGTTTCCCTGCCCGCCGATTTGCTCGACGAACTCGACACGATGGTGAGCCGGCGGGGCTTCCAGAGTCGCTCGCAGGCCATTGCCGCGCTCGCGCGCGACGGCTTGGTCGAACTCCAGAGCGAACTGGGCACCCGGAGCATGGCCGGCACGATCAACCTGGTTTACGACTACCGGAAGCGGAATCTCCAGCCCCGGCTGATGGCCATCCAGCACAAGTATTACGTGATGGTCGTAACCAGCCTCCACGTGCACCTGGAGCACCACCATTACCTCGAGGTGCTGCTGGTGCAGGGCCCGCCAGCCCGGCTGCGGGAACTGGCCGACGAGCTGGCGACCTGCAAGGGCGTGAAGTACTGCAAGTTGCAGCTGGCCGCCGAGGCCCTGCCGCCGCTACTCTGACCGGTCCGATTTTTCCGCCGGATTTGCCTTGGCGTCCGAGTAATACTATTTCAAACAATCGTAACACTAACGCATGAGCCCTCCCGCCGCCCTCTACCGCAAGACCCTGGACCACGCCGGCATGTGGTCGGGCGTGGTCGGCCGCGGCCGCACGCTGCGCCTGACCGACCTGGAGGGCGGGGCGAACGTCGGGCTGCTGCTGTTCAACGCGGACCTCACGGTCGAGCGCTACAACATGCCCGACACCCTCAAGGGGCAGCACATTTTCCACCTCCGGCACCCGTTTTGCCTCCACTCCGACATGGGCCGGCTGCTGGCATCGATCACCGCCGACACGGTCGGCTGGCATGACACGGTGGGTGGGTGCTGCGATGCGAAGCTGGTGGCGGAGAAGTACGGCGAGAAAACCTACCAGGCGGCGCGCAACGAATTCCATCGCAACGGCCGCGAGTGCTTCCTGATCGAGCTGGCGAAATGGGGCCTCGGCGAGCGCGACCTCGTGCCGAACCTCAATCTGTTCAGCAAGGTCGTGGCCGACGAATCCGGCCGGCTGACCTTTGTGTCCGGGCATTCGCCAGCCGGCGGCTTCGTGGACCTGCGGTTGGAGATGAACACGCTGGTCGTGCTCAACACCTGCCAGCACCCGCTCGATCCCGACCGGCGCTATCACCCGCGCTCCGTCCGGCTGGAGGTCTTCCCGCCAACGCCGGTCGCCGCTGACGACGCGTGCCGCAACTCACGTCCGGAGAACGCCCGGGCCTTTGCCAACACGGAGCACTACCACGCCCTGCGCGGGTGATGCCTCCGACCCCGCGCCATGAGCACCCTCACTGAAAGCCGACTCGACCCCGCCGCCGCCGTCCACCGCGAGGTCGTTCTCGCGGGCGACCACTGGTCCCGGGTCATCACCCGCGGCCAGGTCCTTCGCCTCGTGGACCTCGAAGGCAACCAGGCGGCGGACACCCTGTTCTACGACGCCCACGACCCGGCCAACCGCTACAGCGCCTCCGACACGATCCGCCGCCAGGCGGCGCTCTATCTCTCCACCGGCACGCCGCTGATTTCCACGCGGGGAGACGTGCTGCTGACCATCGTCGCGGACACTTGCGGGCGGCACGACACGCTGGGCGGCGCCTGCTCCCGCGAGAGCAACACCATGCGCTACGCGCTCGAAAAGGAGTCCATGCACGCTTGCCGCGACAGCTTCATCCGCGGGGCGCAGACCTGCGGCTGCGGTCTCGGCAAGCGCGACATCACCTGCAACATCAACTTCTTCATGAACGTGCCCGTCACGCCCGACGGGCGGTTGACGTTTGAGGACGGGGTTTCCGGGCCCGGCCGCTACGTGGAGTTGCGCGCCGAGCGCGACGTGCTGGCGCTGATTTCGAACTGCCCGCAGCTGAACAATCCGTGCAATGCGTACAACCCCACGCCGATCGAGGTGATCGTCTGGAATCGCTGAGCCATGTTTTCGAAGGTCTTGATCGCCAATCGCGGGGCCATTGCCTGCCGCGTCATCCGCACGCTGCGCAAGATGGGGATCAAGTCGGTTGCGGTCTATTCCGAGGCTGACGCCGGCTCGCTCCATGTTCGCGAGGCCGACGAGGCAATCCTGGTCGGTCCCGCCCCGGCGGCGCAGAGCTACCTGGCGGTGGAGAAAATACTCGAGGTGGCGAAGCGGACGGGCGCCCAGGCCATTCATCCCGGCTATGGCTTTCTCAGCGAGAATGCCGGTTTCGCCGAGGCCTGCGCGGCGGCGGGCATCGTGTTCATCGGGCCGAAGCCCGACCAGATGCGCCGGTTTGGCTTGAAACACACGGCCCGCGCAGTGGCGCGGCAGGAAAAGGTGCCGCTGCTGCCGGGGACCGACCTGCTGGCGGACGTGACGGCCGCGCTGGCCGAGGCGGAGAAGATCGGCTATCCCGTGATGCTGAAAAGCACGGCGGGCGGCGGGGGCATCGGCATGCAGCTCTGTTGGAGTGCGGCCGAGCTCGAACCGGCTTTCGCCAAGGTCGACCGGCTCAGCCGCAGCAATTTCAAGGAGAGCGGCCTTTACCTGGAAAAATACGTCGAGCGCGCCCGGCACATCGAGGTGCAGATCTTCGGTGACGGTCGCGACCGGGTGGTCGCCCTCGGTGAGCGCGAGTGCTCCATCCAGCGCCGCAACCAGAAGATCATCGAGGAGACGCCGGCGCCGAACTTGCCGGAAAAGGTGCGTACGCGTCTGCTGGAGTCGGCGGAACTGCTGGGCCGGGCCGTCGGTTACGAGAACGCCGGCACGGTCGAGTTCGTCTACGACGACGCCACGCGCGAATTCTACTTCCTGGAAGTGAACACACGTTTGCAGGTCGAGCACGGGGTGACCGAGGAGGTCACCGGCCTCGACCTGGTCGAGTGGATGATCCGGCAGGCGGCCGGCGAGCTGGACCTGGCCGGCTTCCAGCGCCAGACGTCGGGGGCGTCGCTGCAGGTGCGGATCTATTCGGAGGATCCCGGGCGAAACTTCCAGCCCGCCACCGGCACGCTCACCGAACTCGTTTTCCCACGCGGAGTCCGCCTGGAGACCTGGGTGGAGCGGGGCAGCGAGATCGGCCCGCACTACGACCCGATGATCGCCAAACTGATCGTGCGGGATGAAACCCGCGACCAAGCCCTGGCCCGGCTGGCCGCGGCGCTGGCCGATACGCGCATCGCCGGGCTGGAGACCAACCTGGTTTACCTGCGGCAAATCGTCGCTTCGAGGGGATTCCGCGCCGGCAAGGTTACCACCCGCTACCTCGAGAAACTGCCCTACACCGCACCGACCATCGATGTGCTGGAGGGAGGGACGCAAACCACGGTGCAGGACTATCCCGGGCGGCTCGGCCACTGGGATGTGGGGGTGCCGCCCTCGGGTCCGATGGACGCGCTGGCGTTCCGCCTCGTGAACCGGCTGGTGGGCAATCCGACGTCGGCCGCGGGCCTGGAGATGACGCTGTCCGGACCGGTGCTGAAGTTCAACACGGACGCGGTCATTGCCCTGGGCGGGGCCAGGATGGAGGCCGCGCTCGACGGAGGGCCGGTGGAAAGCTGGCGCGCGATCAGGGTCAAACGCGGGCAGACCCTCCGCCTCGGTGCCGTGCAAGGCGCGGGCATGCGCGGCTATCTCGCCGTAAGGCGCGGCATCGATGTGCCTGACTACCTGGGCAGCAAGAGCACCTTCACGCTGGGTTTGTTTGGCGGGCACGCGGGTCGAGCCCTGCGCGGTGGGGACGTGTTGCGGGTGAATGCCGGTGCCGGACCCGGCGGAGACGACGCGGCTCCCTTGCGGCGGCTCTCCGACGCACTCCGGCCGGCCTATTCCCGCGAGTGGGAGTTTGCCGTGCTGTACGGCCCCCAGGGGGCGCCGGACTTTTTCCAAGCCGAGGACATCGCCGATCTATTCTCGGCGACCTACGAGGTGCACTTCAACTCGGCGCGCACGGGCGTGCGGCTCATCGGGCCCAAGCCGCGCTGGGCGCGGGCGGATGGCGGCGAGGCGGGCCTCCATCCTTCGAACATCCACGACAACGCCTACGCCGTCGGCACCATCGATTTCACCGGGGATATGCCGATCATCCTCGGGCCCGACGGCCCGAGCCTTGGCGGCTTCGTGTGTCCGGCCACCATCATCGCCGCGGACTTGTGGAAGACCGGCCAGCTCCGGCCGGGCGACAAGGTGCGATTCCGGCCCGTCACGGCCGCCGAGGCGCGCGAGCGCGAAGCGGTACAGGAAGCCGCCATCGCGACGCTTTCGCCAATCCGCCTACGCCCGGTCCGCAAACCGGCGCCGGTACCGGCCGACGCCGCGTTGCATCGTATTCCCGAAAAGCCGGGCGCGCCGGCCGTCTGCTACCGTCGCTCGGGCGACAAGTACCTGCTCGTGGAATACGGCCCGCTGGTGCTCGACCTCCCGCTGCGTTTCCGGGTGCACGCGCTGATGCTCTGGCTGCAGGAGAACCACACCCCGGGCCTGCTCGACCTCACGCCCGGCATTCGCTCGCTGCAGATCCATTATGACAGCCGGGTGCTGCCGATCGAGCGGCTGATGGCCACGCTGGTCCAGGCCGAAACGCACCTCCCCGCGGTCGCCGAGATGGAGGTGCCGACGCGGATTGTGCACCTGCCGTTGTCCTGGGAGGACGAGTCGACGCTGCTGGCGATCCGCAAATACATGCAGACCGTGCGCAAGGACGCCCCTTGGTGCCCCAGCAACATCGAGTTTATCCGCCGGATCAACGGCCTGGATTCCGTGGACGACGTGAAGCGCATCGCCTTCGACGCCAGCTACCTCGTGCTCGGCCTGGGGGATGTCTACCTGGGCGCGCCGGTCGCCACCCCCATGGACCCGCGCCACCGCCTTGTTACGACCAAGTACAATCCCGCCCGCACCTGGACCCCGGAGAACGCCGTCGGCATTGGCGGCGCGTATCTCTGCGTCTATGGCATGGAGGGCCCCGGCGGCTACCAGTTCATCGGGCGCACCGTGCAGATGTGGAACCGCTGGCGGCAGACCGCCGACTTCACGGATGGGCAGCCCTGGCTGCTGCGGTTTTTCGACCAGATCAGGTTTTATGAGGTCGGCGCGAACGAACTGCTGAAATTCCGCGAGGATTTCCCGCTCGGGCGCCACAAGCTGAAGGTCGAGCACGAGACCTTCCGCCTGCGCGACTACCAGAAGTTCCTGGAGGAGAACTCGGGCTCCATCGCCGCCTTCAAGTCGCGCCAGCAGGCCGCATTCGAGGCGGAGCGCCGGCGCTGGGAGGAGTCAGGCCAGTTGAACTTTTCGGCCGAGTCCGAGGCGGCCGCCGCGACGGTCGGCCCGGCCACGCTTCCGGCCGGGCACAAGGCCATCACGGCTTCGGTGCCGGGCAATGTCTGGAAGATCAATGCGCAACCGGGCCAGCGCTTTACCCGGGAACAGCCCCTCGTCGTGCTGGAGTCGATGAAAATGGAAATCGCCGTTCACCCCACCGAGAGCTGCGAGGTTACCGAGGTCATCTGCGCCGAAGGCCGGCCCGTGCAGGCCGGCGACGCCCTGGTGGTGGTGAGGCCAATCGCCTGACATGCAAGCCTCCGACCTGAAAGCCCAGCTCGACCGGATCGACGCCCGGGGCGCCGACCCGGTGTGGATCGCCCGCCGTCCGCGACCCGAGGTCGAGGCGGCGGCCGCTGGGGCCCCGGACGGGCCGCTCCGCGGCGTGACTTTTGCGATCAAGGACAACATCGACCTCGCCGGCCTCCCGACGACGGCGGCATGCCCGGATTACGCCTATGCCCCTGCGGTTTCGGCCGTCGTGGTGCAACGCCTCATGGCGGCTGGTGCGGTGCCGCTGGGCAAGACGAACCTCGACCAATTTGCCACCGGGCTGGTGGGCGTGCGCACGCCGCACGGCGTGCCGGTGAATCCTTTCGGCCGGGAGTTCATCCCGGGCGGATCGAGCTGCGGCTCGGCGGTGGCGGTGGCGGCCGAACTCTGCGATTTTGCCCTCGGCACCGACACCGCCGGTTCGGGTCGCGTGCCGGCGGCTTTCAACAACCTCGTCGGCCTCAAACCGACCAAGGGACTGCTGAGCACGCGCGGCGTGGTGCCGGCCTGCCGGTCGCTCGACTGCGTTTCGATCTTCACCCGAACGGTTGGCGCCGCGGCGGAGATCCTCGCGGTGGCGGCGGCATACGATCCGGAGGATCCTTTCGGCCGGCCGGCCCGGCCGCCGCTGGTCGACGAAAAATGGCCCCCGCGGATCGGCATACCTCGACCAGGTCAGTTGGAATTCTTCGGCAACGCGGACGCGACAAAGCTGTTCACCGCGGCGGTGGCACGCTGGCGCGGGCTGGGGGCGACGATCGTGGAAATCGACTACGCGCCTTTCCAGGCGGCGGCCCGGTTGCTCTACGAAGGACCGTGGGTTGCCGAGCGCTACGCCGCGATCAAGGAGTTCATTGAAACGAAACCGGAGGCGATGCACCCGGTTACGCGGCGCATCATCGAGGGGGCCAAACCGCTTGCCGCGACCGCCGCCTTCGAGGCAAGCTACCGCTTGGCGGCGTTGCGCCGGCAGGCAGACGCGACGTGGGAGCAAGTCGACGCCTTGCTCACCCCGACGGCCGGCACGATTTACACGGTGGCCGAGGTGGAAGCCGATCCTGTCAAGCTGAACAGCAATCTCGGTTATTACACGAACCACCTGAACCTGCTGGACCAGTGTGGCCTTGCCGTCCCGGCGGGTTTCCTGCCCAACGGCCTGCCGTGGGGCGTGACGCTGTCGGCTCCTGCGTTCTGCGATGACCGGTTGCTGCGGCTGGGGGCTCGTTTCCTCGGGGAAACGGCGCCGGTGCGCGCGCTGCCGGCGCCGGGACCGGCCGCCCGCGTGGCGGTATGCGGGGCGCATCTGAGCGGACTGCCGCTGAACTGGCAGTTGACCCAACTCGGCGCGACCCTGGTGCAGGCGACACGCACGGCGCCAGCCTACCGGCTTTTTGCCTTGCCGGATACCACGCCGCCCAAGCCCGGTTTGGTGCGCGTTGCAACCGGCGGGACCGCTGTAGCAGTCGAGGTGTGGGAGCTGCCGCTGGCGGCCTACGGGCATTTTGTCGCGGGGATTCCGGCGCCGCTGGGGATCGGCACAATCACGCTAGAGGATGGTTCCACGGTGCAGGGTTTCCTTTGCGAAGGCGTCGCGGTCGAGGGCGCGCAGGACGTTTCCGCGCATGGGGGGTGGCGGGCTTACCTCGCCGACCGGCGACGCTAAGCTTGCATGGCTGGCACGCGGGGAGCTTAGCTGTTCGCCCCATGCTGCAGTTGATCAACGCGCCAATTGCCGTTCCCGATCCCGGATTGCCGGAGGTAACGCTGGCGGCGGACCGGCAGACCGTGGCCAAGCGGCGCTGGCGGGGCGCGACGGCGGACGGCGCGGAGTTTGGCTTTGAGTTGGAAAAACCGCTGCAGCACGGCGACACCTTCTGGCAAACGGCGACGGCGCGCTACGTCCTGCAGCAACAGCCGGAAGCCGTGGTGGAGATCGCGCTGCAAATGGCCCCCTCCGCCGCGGCTGGCATCGGCTGGGCCGTGGGCAACCTGCACCTGGAACTGCAGGCGGAGCCGGCGCGCCTGCTCGCGGCCGACGAACCGGCGGTGCGCCAGTTGCTCGACCGGCTCAAGGTGCCGTTCAAACCGACGACCGCCATTTTCCGCCCCGGCCGTTTCGCCCGGGGCGAGCTGCCCACCCATGAACTCGGACCAAGCCACAGGCATTGAAAGGCTGAACGTCTGAAAAACTGAATGGCTGAAGCTATCCGAAAATCCAAAGGCCGAAGGGCCCCCCCGGCGGGAGCGGAGGTGCAGCCTTTCAGTCCTTCAGCCCTTCAGTCCTTTGATTGGGTCGTCGGCCTCCTGCAGGCGGGGGACTCGTTCTACCCGACGGGCAGCTACGCGCACTCGTTCGGGCTGGAGGGACTGGTGCAGGCCGGGGTGGTGCACGACCGGACAACGCTCCAGCAGTTTTTCCGGCTCTCGACGCTGCCGGCGCTGCGCCAGGCCGAACTGCCGCTGGCGGCGCATGCATGGCGCGCCTTGGGTGAAGGTGATTGGGGACAGGTGGCCGAACTCAGCCGGCTGTCGTCCGCCCTGAAGACCGCGCGCGAAGCGCGACTGGCCGCCGACAATATCGGGCGCCAGCGCAGCGAGTTGATGGCCACCATGCGGCAACACCCGCTGGCGATCGAGTTTGTGCGGCGGGCCGCGGAGGGAAACTGGCCGTATTCCCCGGCGGTGGCCGCAGCCTTGGAGGGACGGGTCCTGGGCGCCCCGTTGCCCGCCGTGCTCGCGGGGGTTTATTACGCCACCGTGGCTGCGCTGCTCTCTGCCGCCATGAAACTCCTCCGGCTCGGCCAGAATGCCAGCCAGTCGCTGCTGACCGAGACCCTGGCGGAGGCACCCGGGATCATCGCCGCGGCCGCGGCCGTGCCGGTCGGGGACATCGGCTGGTTCAACCCGTGGCTGGATATCGCGGCGGCCCGGCATGAGTCCGCGGACAGCCGCATGTTCATTTCCTGAATCGAAAATCGAGAATCAAAAATCGAAAATCATGCCTCGCTCTCCTCGCATCGGCATCGGCGGTCCGGTTGGCTCCGGCAAGACGATGCTTTGCCTCAAGCTCTGCCAGCAAATGCGCGCGCGTTGGTCGATGGCGGTCGTCACCAATGACATTTACTGCTCGGAGGACGCGCAGTTCCTCATCAAGCACAGCGCGCTGCCAGCCGAGCGCATCGCCGGCGTTGAGACGGGCGGATGTCCGCACACGGCGATCCGTGACGACACGACCATGAACGAGCAGGCCTGCCGGGCGCTCGAGGCGAAGTTCCCGGATTTGCAGCTGCTGCTGGTCGAAAGCGGCGGCGACAACCTGACCGCGACCTTCTCACCCGAGCTGGTGGACGCGTTCATCTATGTCATCGACGTCGCGGAGGGCGACAAGATCCCGCGCAAGGGCGGTCCGGCGATCCGGTTCAGCGACCTGATGATCATCAACAAAATCGACCTCGCCCCGCTGGTAGGCGCCGACTTGGGCGTGATGGAACGCGATGCCAAGGTGCAGCGTGGCGCCCGGCCGTTCCTGTTCTGTGACTTGAAACGCGAGCACAACCTCGCCGCGGTGATCGAGTGGATCGAGCGCGGGGTGTTGTTCGGGAAGGCGGCGGAGGCCAGGGCATGAGTGGCCACAGAAGGTCACAAAAAGACACAAAAAGCGGCCCTCCGTCGGAAGGGGCGCAGACTTGCTGCGCCCTGAGGCGTGCGCCGCGAGGGAGCGTTGGGCGCAGGAAGACTGCATCCCGACAGGAAAAAGGCCTCCCTTCGTGAACCGATTTTCGGGCCACCTGCGACTCAAGGCCGCTGTCGGCGCGCGCGACCGAACCGTGCTCGCCGGACAGTCGTTCCGGGCGCCCTACCATGTGAGCAAACCCTATTGGGATGCGGACGCCGGGGCGCTGCTGGTCCAGGTGGTCAACCCCACGGCGGGCATCCTGGAAGGGGATTTCCTGGAATCGGATATCGCCGTGGAAGAGGGGGCGTCGCTGCTGGTCACCACGCCCAGCGCGAGCCGCGTGTTCAAGATGAAGTCGGGATCGGCCGAGTGCCGGCAGCGTTTTGCGGTGGCCAAGGGAGGCTGGCTCGAAGTGTTACCCGAGCCGCTGGTCCCACACCGAGGTTGTCGTTACCGCCAGGTGACGCAGATGGAAATCGAGCCCGGCGGGGAATTGTTTTTCGTCGACCTGCTCATGCCTGGTCGCGTGGCCCATCGCGGCGAGGCGTGGGCTTGGGACCGGTTGTGCCTCGAAACCGAAGTCCGACTGGGCGGGGAATTGATCCTGCGCGAGCGTTTCGAACAGGGAGGCGACGAGTTGAAAGCGCTGGCGGCGCTGGCCGGCTCGGGCCCAAAGGCGTGCTTTGCCAACGCGGTGCTGGTCGTGGAGGGCGAAGCACCATGGTTGCCAGCCGTGGCCGCCCTGCATGGCGACGGAGTGTGGCTCGGGGTGAGCCCGCTGCGCCGCGGCGGCTGGAGCATCAAGTTTGTGGCACCCGACGGTATCCGGCTGCGGCACACGCTGGGAAGCATGCGGCAAATCCTGGCAAGACACTATCCGCGCATGGCGTGCGATCCGCGGAAGCTGTGATCCGGCGGGCGGGAGTTCCCAGGTAGCGGTGGGCTTGTTCGGCCGAGACCGGCCCAGCCGAAGCCGGGCCTTTGCCTCATTGGCGACGGGCGCGCTCGGCTTTGGCCGTGAGACGAGACTTGGCCATACTCCATGCGCCCCAACCCGCGGCAGCGATCAGGCCCAGACACGCGGCGGTGGCCAGCGGATGAGCCGCCAAATGGCCGAAATCCCACACCAAGCCATGGTCGCCGTCGTGTCCCGGATGGGCCTGGGCCAGGACCGGGAAGGCGAGGACGGCGGCGATCAGCTGGGAGCGAAAGCGGAGGGATTTCATGGAGGGTAGTTGAGCAGGTTACGGGCCAAGCGCGAGGCCGGAGTGGGTTGGCGTCGGTTTCCGCACCGACGCCTGTCGCCACTGTGGAAAGCGGCGACCACCTCACTTCTTCAGTTGCGCGGGAATGAACTCCTCCCGCACGGCCTTGGCGAGGAGGGCGGGGGGCAGCAGGCCCTGGCCAAGGAGATAGTCATTGAAGGCTTCCCGGTTGAATTTCGACCCGAGTGCGATCTCGGTGGTGGTACGCAGCTCCATCAGCTTGAGGTAGCCATAAAAATAGGACGTGGCCTGGCCCGGGGCGCGAAACGTGTAGCGATCGAGTTCCTGTTTGGCCAACCCCTCGGAAAGGCAGACGTCGTTGACCAGGATGTCGTGGGCGCGTTCGCGGGTCATGAGACCGAGGTTGAGCATCGGGTCGACGAAGGCGCGGGTGGCGCGCATGAGCCGGTGCTGGAGCGCGATGAGCTGGCCGTCGAGTGGCTCGTAGGGCTTCATCTCGGCCTCGGTGTAGAGCGCCCAGCCCTCGACATTCACGCTGTTGAAAGCGAAGAGCACGCGTGCCTGCGACACGCCGCGCTCGACCATGGCCGAGAACTGCAGTTCGTGGCCCGGCCGTCCCTCGTGGGCAGTGAGAGTCCACGCGGCGGCTTTGAACGTGAAGTCGTCATAGCCCGTGGTCTTCGCGCCGGCGGTGGCCGACGGATTGCCGGTGGTGAGGACGAAGGTGCCGCGCTCGCCCTTGTTGTTGACCAGCGCCGGCGGTTGCATGTGCGGGGCGGGCTGGGCCGCGTTTTCGGCTTCGGACGCCAGCCGCATGATCATGGCGCGCTCGGGCAGGGTGACGATGTGTTCGCGACGGATGATTGCTTCGATCTGCTTGATGACGCCGCCGTAATAGGGTTCGACCTCATCCTTGGTGATTTGCGACTGCTTCAGGGCCTTGATGACGTCGCGGTAGTCCGTGACGGCCAAGCCGTGCTCCTTGGCGACGAGCGGGGCAAGGGCCTGCATCTCGTTGCGAATCTCGGTGAAGGAAACGAGGGCCTTCTGCATGAGTTCCTGCGGCGGGATCTCGAGCCCGACGTTCTGGAGGTTGTTGGCGTAAATCTCCGCCGGCAGGCGATAGTCGGTCGCGGCGCGGGGCAGCACCACGGTGCGGGTCCACGCTGCGTAGTCCTTCAGCTGTTTCTCGAGGGCGTCGAGTGCGGCTGGCGCGCCTTCGAGCTTGTCGAGGCCGTACTTGGCGTAGAGCTGGCGGATGCCCGCCGTGTAGCGATCGATGTTGGCCAGGCTCTGCTCGATCTTGTCCTTGAACGTTCCCAGCTTGGCCGGGTCCGCAGCCGCCTCGGCGTACCGGGCCTTGGCGAGCTCAGTGATCGGGGTCGTGCCGGGCGCGAGCCCGGTATACAGTTTCAACCGGGTCAGCGCCGCCGGCCGGCGCGCGGCGTCGATCTGGTCGTCCAGCAGGAAAAACTGGCCAAAGTAAACAAGCTGGCCGACGTCGGTGTAGGCCAGCAGGAGTTTGTCGCGCAATTGGGTGGTGTGGATGTCGTCGCTGGCGGCTTTGACCAGGATCTCCAGATCCTGCCGGACGAGCGGATCCGTCTCGGCGAGCAAGCGGGCGGCGAGTTCATCGCGCGCGGCGGTTTCCGAGGCGAGGTAGCGTTGGAGGACACCGGCTTCGAGGTCGGCGATCTTGTCGTCGAAGCCGGGAAAGCCGGCCTGCGCCGCGCCTTCCGGCTGAAATTTGTTGGTCGCGTCGAGCAGGACCTTGGCGTGGGCGTTGCTCTTTTCGATCCAGGCGGGAATGTCGGCGGCGGGGGCCGGATGGGCGAGGGCGAGAAGCAGGGCGGAACCCAGGAGGCGGAGGGGTGGTTGCATCCGGCGATGAAACCGGTGAGCGGATGGACGACAACCCTTTCGCGACCAAACCGGCGAATTCAGCGATGTCCGGTCGCAAAGCGGGTTGGGCGGGGACGGAAGGTTGTAGGGTCGGTGCTTGCGCCGACCTCACGCACGAAGTCGGACCAAGGTCCGACCCTGCATCGTTGCTCACACCGTCGGCAGATGTTTCGCCAGAAACGCAGTCTGGATGGCGTTTAGCTCCTGCAAGCCGCCCCGGGCGAGGGCCAGCAAGGCCTGCAACTGCTCGTGCGTGAAAGTCGATTCCTCGCCGCTGCTCTGCACTTCCACGAATTGGCCGCGGCCGGTCATGACGACATTGGCGTCCACCTCGGCGTCCTTGTCCTCGATGTAATTCAAGTCGAGCAGCGGCTCGCCCTGGAACAGGCCGACACTGACCGCCGCGACCGAGTCGGTGAGCGGATTCTCGGAAATTTTCTTCACGTCGAGCAGTTTTTGGACAGCGAGGCGCGCGGCGAGGTAGGCGCCGGTAATGGATGCCGTGCGGGTGCCGCCGTCGGCTTGGAGGACGTCGCAATCGATCCACAGCGTGTGTTCGCCGAGCTTCTCGAGGTTGAGCACAGCGCGCAGCGAGCGGCCGATGAGGCGCTGGATCTCGACCGTCCGGCCATCGATCTTTCCCTTGGCGATGTCGCGCGGCTTACGCTCGAGGGTGCTGTAGGGCAGCATCGAATATTCGGCGGTCAACCAGCCGCCCTTGACGCCCTGTTGTTTCATCCAGGACGGGACCTTGGCTTCAATGGTCGCGGCGCAGATGACGCGGGTGGCGCCGAAGCCGATCAGGACGGAGCCCGATGCATGCGGGGCGATGTTGGCCTCAAGGGTGATGGGGCGGAGCTGGGCGGGCGCGCGCGAGTCGGAACGGGTCACAGGCATGAAATCTCAGGGATTCTCCTCGATCGGCGGCAACTCCTCGTCGGGGGGGAATGGCGGGTTGGAGGCGACCTTGTGGGAAGTGGTCTTAACCGGCTTCTGCTCGGCCATGTGCTGGATGAGGCGTTCGTTGAAGGTCTTGGCGGGGTCGTGGCCCATGATCTTGAGCGCCTGGACGAGGGCAGCGACTTCCACCAGGCGGGCGATGTCCCGGCCGGGACGCACGTAGAACTCGATATGCGGCAGCTTCACGCCGAGGATGTTGTAGTAATTCTCCTCGAGGCCGGTCCGTTCCTCGACGACGTCGGGCGACCATTCCCGGAGGGAAACGACCAGGTCGATGCGCTTCTCCAGGCGGATGCTTTTCACGCCAAACATATCGGCGATGTTGATGATGCCGATGCCGCGGCACTCCATGTAGCCTCGGTTCAGCGACCGGGAACTGGCGGAGAGTTCCCGCTCGTCGAGGAGGCGGATGCAGGTGAGATCGTCCGCCACGAGGGAATGGCCGCGCTCGATGAGGGCCAGGGCGCACTCGGATTTGCCGATGCCGCTGTCCCCGCGGATCATCACGCCGATGCCCTTGATATCGAGCGTGGTGGCGTGCTCGGTGCAGGAGGGGGCGAATTCATTGTCGATGCACAGCGTCGCCGCGTTCACGAAGTTCATCGTGATGAGCGGCGTCCGGAAGATGGGCAGGTTCATCTCCTCGGAAACCGCCAGCATGGGGTGGGTGGCGGTGTAGTTGCGCGTGAGGACGATGGCGGGGATGCCGCGCCGGGCCATTTCGCCGAAGATCTCGATCTGCTGCTTCTGCGTGAGCGTCTTGAGGTAGGTCATCTCGGCCGCGCCGAAGACCTGGATGCGTTTGTTCGCGAAATACTTGAAAAACCCCGTCAGGGCGAGGGCCGGCCGGTTGATGGAACCTTCGCGGATCAGCCGGTGCAGCCCGTTGCCACCATTGAGCAGGGCCAGCTGCAGTTTCTCCCGGTACGTCTCGTAGAAATGCGCGACGGTGATGCCATTGATGGCTTTGGTGGGCATGGGGAGGGTCTGGTAGCGAGCTGCGGGTAGTGAGTAGATAAAGAATTCGGGGACAACAAGCTCCTACTCGATGCTCACTCCTCGCTACTACAGATTGAAATCCTTCCCGAGGTAGATTTCGCGGGCCTGGGCGTCGTTGATCAGGAAGTCGCTGGTGCCCTCGGTCAGGACCTTGCCCTTGTGGATGATGTAGCCGCGGTCGACCACCGGCAGGGTGGCGCGAACGTTATGGTCGGTGATGAGCACGCCGATGCCGCGCCGCTTGAGCTGCAGGATGATCTTCTGCACTTCGGCGACGGAGATCGGGTCGACGCCGGCAAACGGCTCGTCCATGAGCAGGAAGCGGGGCCGGCTGACGAGCGCGCGGGCAATCTCCAGGCGGCGGCGCTCGCCGCCCGAGAGCGTATAGGCCTTCTGGTTCGCCAGGTGGCTGATGCTGAGTTCCTCCAGATGGTGCTGCACCAGGGCCGGGCGATCGCTGGACCGGACGCGCAAGGTCTCGACGATGGCACGGATGTTCTCCTCGACCGTGAGCTTCCGGAAAATCGACGCCTCCTGGGGCAGGTAGCCCACGCCCAGCCGCGCCCGGCGGTGCATGCGCAGGTCGGTGGCATCCTGGTCATTGATGAAGACCCGGCCGGAAGTCGCCGGCACCAGGCCCACCACCATGTAGAAGGTCGTGGTCTTGCCCGCGCCGTTGGGGCCGAGCAGGCCCACGACTTCGCCGGCGTGGATGCGGATGTTCACGCCGTTGACGACCGAACGCTGGCCGTACGTCTTGACGAGGCCGTCCGTGCGGATTTCGGCGGGGCCGGAAGCGGTGCCCGCGGCCACGGCGGTGGCCGGGCTGGCGGGAGTCCGGGGTGGTTGGGGTTGGGCGGCCGGCTCCATGCTCAGGGCGCCTTGGGCGCTTCGGGCGCGGGAGCGGCTTCGGGTTTCTTGTCCTTGTCGACGCCGAGATCCTTGATCGGGGGGCCGGTGAACCGGACATTCTTGCCGCGAACCTGGCGTTCGCCGCGCAGCATTTCGAGTTCATCGCCCGTCCAGGTCCAGTTGACGGAGTGATCCACCACGACGGGCTGGCCGGTGAGAACCACCTTGTTCTGGCCCGGCAGCACCTCGGCTCGGCCGCAGGCGGCCTCACGATCGCCTTGGATGATGCGGACGTTGCCGGAGGCGAGGAAGGATTTGAAGCTGTCGAGTTTTCCGATGGTGGCGCCCGGGTCGCCTTTGCGGGTGGCGACGATTTCCAGGCGGTCGCAGGTGAGGCGCTGGTTGGTGGAAACGGCCAGCACCTTGCCGGTGAACACCGCGACGGTTTCCGTATCGGTGCTCCTCCAGTCGAACTGGTCGCTCGTGATCTCCGTGTTTTGCGGCTCGGCGTTTTGCGCGCGCAGCAGGCCGGCGCCGAGGATGGCGGGCAGGACAACGCACAGGAGGAGGCGAAGCGATTTCATTGGAGCAGGGCGTTGAGCCCGGTGTGCAAAACTACGTGTACGTTTTTGTTGATGGAAACCTTTTTCTCCTTGTGGCTGTACGTCCAGTCGGCGCCGGTCGCGTCGAGTTGGTCGTTGACCACGCGGATGGTGTCCTTGCCGCGGACGACCTGTTCGAGCGGTCGCACTTCGGCCGCGGGGCTCAGGATGGACGTCTGGACCTTGCCATCGGCCTCGCCCGTGAAGATCGAGAGATTGAGACCCTTGATGTCGATCTGCTCGCGGCTGACGTATCGTGCTTCGGACCCGCGCACCAGCCAGGCCCGGTTGCCCTCGGGCGTGAATTCCGGCAGGCGGAAATTCACGATGGGTTGATCGGTCGCGATCTGGGTGTTCGCGCCCCAGGCCAGGGCGGGAAGCAGGCAGAGCACGTAAAGGCGGGAGCGGGTGGGCATGCCGGGCGCTATTGACCGCGACTGGCGAGGATTTGTTCACACACTTCCCGCACGGCGCCGGACCCGGCCGGCCGCCGGGGTACGAGGGCGGCCACCTGGAGCGCCGCCGGCATCGCGTTGGCCGGGGCCACCCCGATGCCCGCCCAGCCAATGGCCGGCGCATCGATGTCATCATCCCCCATGTAGCAAACCTGCGCCGCGGCAAGGCCGAGCTGGCTGGCCAATTCCTGCAAGGCCATGAGCTTGTCGGTGCGGCCTTGGATCAAATGGGGAATCCGGAGTTCGGTGGCGCGTGCGGTGGTGGCGCCCGACGCCCGGCCCGAGATCCAGGCGACGCTGATGCCGGCCTTGCGCAGTCGGACCAAACCCATGCCGTCGAGGATCGAAAACCGCTTCGATTCCGTGCCGTCGGAATGAATTTCAACCGTGCCATCCGTCAGCACGCCATCCACGTCCATGGCGAACAGGCGAATCCCAGCCCATTGCGCCGGTCGGATCCTGGATTTCGGTTTGCGGTTTGCGGTGCTGGGCACGGGGGGAGATTGGGTGTCCGACCGGTCAGCGCCAATCAGAAATCCGCGCCCAAGCCGGCGGGCTCAGGAACGCGCAAGGAATTCCTGGGCTGCCGCCAGGTCGGATCCCGTCAACTGGTGGCCGGTGTTGACCCATTGGAGCTGCACGGCGGCCCCGGCGGACTGGAATTGCGCCGCGAGGCGCTCCGGGTGATCCAAGGGCACGATGGGATCGTGGCGGCCGGAGAGCAGGAGCAGCTCCTTGCCAGCCAGATGCGGGAGTTTTTCCGGCTGAAGCACGACCATCGGGCGCAAGAGCACGGCCCGGGCGAGAACCTCGGGACGCAACAACAACAACGATGCGGCAATGTTCGCGCCGTTTGAATAGCCGAGGGCGGCCAGCTGGCCGGGGGCAAGGCCATAACGGGCGCCGGCGGCGACGATGAAGTCCGCCAACGCCTGCGTGCGCCGGGCGACGTCATCCAAATCAAAGACGCCCTCGGCGAAACGGCGAAAGAAACGCGGCATGCCGTTTTCGCTGACGTCGCCGCGCGGGCTGAGGAGGGCCGAGCCGGGGGAGAGTTGGCGGCCGAGGGGGATGAGGTCGTTCTCATTGCCGCCTGTTCCGTGGAGCAGGAGCAGGGGAGGCGTGCCGGCTTCGGTGCCGGGTTCGAAACGATGTTGGTAGGAGAGGGGAGTCATGGATGTTGAGAGTTGAGCGTTGAGCGCTAATAGCCCTGGCGGGAGACGGTTTCGGTCTCTCGCTCACAACTGCCCGCGATCAGTTGATCGGGGGCAGCCCCGCCTCGATCTCGTCGCGGTACGGTTCAAGGTGAGGAGGCAGGGAGAGCTTCGAGCCGAGGGTTTCCACCGGTTCATCGATGGCGAAGCCGGGCTGGTCGGTGGCGATTTCAAACAACACGCCACCCGGCTCGCGGTAGTAGATGGATTTGAAGTAAGCGCGATCGATCACGGGGCTGACTTGCAGGGATTGCCGCAGCAGGATCTCACGTGCCGCCACTTGGGCGGCATCATCGGGGGTCCGAAAGGCCACGTGATGGATCGTGCCGGCGCCGTTCAACCCGCGCGGAACCGCGGGGTCCGTGAGCAAATCGACGTAGGTGCCCGGACCTCCCGCAGCTACCGTGTAGCGCGCACGATGCCCGGCCTCGGCCAAAAGGCGGTAACCCATCGGACCCGTCAGCACCGCCGCGGTGGCCGCCGCGGATTGGACGGCGAGCGTGGAACCATGGAAGCCGCGGATGGCATGGTCGGCCGGGATTTCGGGCGACGGTGTCGGCGGACGGGGATCGTTTTCGGAAGTCGCGACGAGTTCGAGACGAAGGCCGTCATGGTCCTGCAAGGGCAGGACTTGGTCGGCGAAGCGCGTTTCGATCGGATGGGTGATGACCTTCAGGCGCGCCAACCGCTCCTGCCAATACGGGAGCGAGCCAGCTGGAATCGAGAACGCGGTGGCATAGGACTGGCCCTTTCCCGGGCGGCCGCGCGGCAGGCCCGCCCAAGGGAAGAAAGTGAGCGCGGTGCCGGGTGCGCCGGTATAGTTTCCGTAGTAGAGATGGTATGTGCCAGTGTCGTCCTGGTTGACCGACTTCTTAACAAAGCGAAGGCCTAGCACTTGCGTGTAGAACTGGAGGTTGCGTTGTACGTCGGAAGAGATGGCTGTAATATGATGGAGGCCCGTGAGGTTCGATTTCATGATGTGATTTGATGTTAAAGTATATGGGAAAATGAATCTCAGGCTTGGCAGCCGATCTTCTTGCAGAGGCGACCCAGGTCGGAAAGCTCGGTGGAGGAGAGCGCCGACATTTCCCGGGTTACGTTTGCCACCACTTTGGGAAAAAGGGCGGAGATGAACGCCTGGCCCTTGGGCGTTAGTTTCACCACCACAAAACGCCGGTCGGCGGGATCCCTTTCGCGCTGCACGTAGCCCGCTTTTTCGAGGTTATCGACGACGAGCGTGAGGTTGCCGCCGCTCTTCAGGAGTTTTTCGGCGAGCTCGCTTTGGCAGAGCGGACCGATGTGGAAGATGGCTTCGAGCACGCCGAATTGGGTGATGGTGAGATCGGATGGCAACACACTGTGAACACGGGCGGAGACGGATTCGGCCGCTCGCTGCAGCTTAATGAAGCCGTTGAGAGCGTTGATTTCCTCGATTGTACCCCGGTGTCGTGTTCCCATGATCGATTAGTTTGATGACAGATGATATTATGTCAAAGTAATTATCGAGCTTCGGCAGGTACAATTGTAACCCATTAGTAGTTATCGATCTTGTTAATTCGACCGAGGTGCCGCCCGCCTTCGAACGGCGTCGCAAGCCAAGTCCGGACGATCTGAAAGGCCTCGTCTTCGGTGATGGTGCGTTGCCCGAGGGAGAGGCAGTTCCCGTCATTGTGGGAGCGATTCCAGATCGCGACCTGTTCATTCCAACAAAGCCCACAACGAACCCCTTTCACCCGATTGGCGACGATTGCTTCACCGTTGCCTGACCCACCGAGGACGATGCCTCGCTCGACTTCGCCGCGAGCCACCATCTCGGCCACCGGGCGGATGAAATCGGGGTAATCGCAGGCGGCGTCGGAATTGGTGCCGCAGTCGCGCACGGTGTGGCCGTCGGCCAGCAGCATGGCCTTGATCTTCTCCTTGTAGGCGAAGCCGGCATGGTCTGACCCGATGGCGATTGTGAATTTTTTCATAAGGGAGAGTAAGCCGCTGAAACCCGGGAGCCCCGGGGGTGTCCATACTTGGTCCGCCCATTCCCGCCGCAAACATTTTTCCCGCCATGTACCTGCACCAATCCCGTTGTCTGCTCCTCGCGGCGACGCTTTTCGCCGCTGGTTGTGCCTCCTCCACTCCCCAGAGCCGAATCAGCCGGAATCACCAGGCGTTCGAAAGCTTCCCTTCGGAGGTGCAGCGCAAGATCAGCGCTGGCGTGGTCGATGTGGGTTTCACCCCACAGATGGTGCGCATGGCGCTGGGCGAGCCGGCGCGGGAATTCAGCCGCCGGACAGAAAATGGCACGACCGAAGTGTGGGTCTACAATGACAAGAGCCCGCGCGTTTCGGTCGGCTTCGGGGTGGGGTTCGGTTCCTACGGCCGCCATTCAGCCAGCAGCGTCGGTGTTTCGACGTCGACGGGCAGCGGTTATGACCGGGACGAAAGAATGCGCGTCGAGTTCCGTGATGGATACGTGAGTGAGGTTGAGTATCGGAAGCGGTAAGGCATGGGGACGGGTTCCGATCGCGTCCGGAGGCCGCGCTCCGCCTAGCCCGGACATTTCACAGTCTTGGGCGATCCAATCAGCAAAATGTCCGTCCGCCCTCCGGGCGGAGCGACTTTGTCGCGGCGCGCCCCGACAAGGTCGGCCCGACAGGGCGCATGTTTCACACCTCTGGGTGTGAAAT
>DASZPS010000150.1:0-2460 GCA_035549955.1 Lacunisphaera sp.
ATTTCACACCCAGAGGTGTGAAACATGCGCCCTGTCGGGCCGACCTTGTCGGGGCGCGCCGCGACAAAGTCGCTCCGCCCGGAGGGCGGACGGACATTTTGCTGATTGGATCGCCCAAGACTGTGAAATGTCCGGGCTAGCTGACCTTCACCTCGATCTGGCGCGGGCGGGCGCTTTCGGACTTGGCGATGGCGACCGCCAGGATGCCATCACGGAAGCGGGCTTCGATTTTCTCCGCGTCGATGTTGTCGGGCAGGCCGAAGCTGCGGGTGAAAGAGCCATATGAGCGCTCCACGCGGTGGAACTTCCGCGTCTTTTCCTCATGCTCCTGCTTGCGCTCACCGGAGATCGTGAGGACGCCGTCCTCCAGGGTGACTTGCACGTCCTCCTTCCGGATGCCGGGGAGTTCGGCCTTCACCAGGTAGGCGCGGTCGTCTTCCACGATGTCGACGACGGGCGCCCAGGTTTCGAGGGCGGGCAGGTTGTGGCCAGCGCGGCCGTTTTGCCGGCCTCCCTCGAACAGCGAGGAGAGGCGCGCATGCATTTGTTCCAGTTCCTGGAACGGGTTCCATTGGACGATTTGGTTGTTCATTGGCGGGTTCCTGGGATTTGGGACGGTCGGAAGCGAGGAACCGGGCGGGTGCCGTCCCTTGGGGCCGGGACCGGTCCTGACGGCGAATGCCGTCGGGCGCGGCCCTCTGCAAATCGCGTACCAATTTTTCGCGCCGCGCAAATCGCGGAAAATCAACAACCGGAAATTTCCGGGGTGGGAAATCCCGGGACATTTTTTTCCAGCAAATTGTGCCAGGATTTCCCAAGCGCCGGCCCGGCTGCGGTTGATAATCGTTGTCCGGTGTGGCTTAATGGGCTCCCCATGAATCCCCTGCCCCGCCGGCGTCAGCCATTGTCCCTCAATTTGCGCCGGCTCGGTCGCGCGATTGCCCTCCTGCCCGGTCTCGCGGCACTGGCCGCCACCGGCGCGGCGGCGGAACCCGGCGTGGCCGTGCTGCTCGTCGACACCGACCGGGTCGAGGGCAGGATCGACGAGCGCCTCTACGGCCAGTTCCTCGAACACATCAACCATTCCGTCGTCGACGGCCTCTACGCCGAACAGATCCGCGGCCAGGGTTTCGAGGGCGGCGATTTCAAGGATTACTGGGAAACCTTTGCCGACCGCGGCGGAAGCGTCGAGCCGGTGGCGGTACGCTTCGAACAAAGCGACCGCAGCGTGCGGTTCACCGGCCGCGGGGGAACCGTCGGGTTGCGCCAGGGCCGCATCGCCCTCGAGGCCGGCACCCGCTATGACGGGTCCGTGTGGGTCAATCCGGAGCAGGGTGCGCTCAAGCTGGGCCTTCGCCTGAAAAACCCGGCCGGAGCCCTGCTCGCCGACCTGCCCCTGTCGGGGGCGAAGACCGGCTGGCAGGAAGTGGCGTTTCAGTTCACCAGCCCGGCGACCGAGCGCGAGGCCACCGTGGAAATCGTCGGCACGGGCGAGGGCACCGTGCTGTTGGATTTCATCTCGCTCATGCGCGCCGACGCGCGGGCCGGCGGCAAGCTTCGTCCCGACCTGCTGGCGGCGCTGCGGGGCCTGCGGCCGCCGTTCATCCGCTGGCCGGGCGGCTCCTTTGCGTCCATCTACAAGTGGCAGGACGGCATCGGCCCGGCGGTGGCGCGCAAATTCAATCCCAACACGATCTGGGGCGGGTATTCCGACTACTACGGATTTGGCACCGACGAATTCCTGGAGCTGTGCCGGCAACTGGAGGCGGCGCCTATGATCGTGCTGGCTGCGACCAGCCTCGACCCGGCGCAACTCGAATACGCGATGGACTGGGTGCATTACCTGCTCGACCCGCCGACGACCGCATGGGGCCGCCGCCGCGCGGCGAACGGCCATTCCGCGCCGTACCAGGTGCCGTACATCCAGATCGACAACGAGCCCATGAACCACGGCCTCAAGCCCGAGCAATATGCCGCCATCGTGAATCTCTACGGGCCGCGCCTGCGGGCGATTGCCCCCCACGCGAAGATCGTCGCCTGCGGCCAGAAACGGTCCAACGACATGGCCTGGACCGAAAAGCTCGTGGACCTCGCGGGCGACAACTTCGACCTCCTCGGCTGCCACAACTACGAATATGAGCCGGCAAATTTCGCCTCGGGCGTCCGCCGTATCGAGGATTACCTGGAAAAGGCCGTCACCTACATCCGCGCCTCCGCCCATCCCGGCATCCGGCTGGCGGTGCTCGAATGGGGCCTGTGCCGATCCTACGACTGGCGCGCGGGCCTGCACGCCGCCGGCAGCCTCATCAGCTACGAAAAACTCAGCCCGGGGGTCGACCTCAGCTGCCCCGCCCTGCTGATGCGCAACACGACCGACAATCCCGAATGGCGCGCGTGGATCTACCATGACCACGTGTCCTGGTTTGCCGGCTCGGGTTACGTGGCCGAGAAGCTCTTCCG
>DASZPS010000151.1:0-29263 GCA_035549955.1 Lacunisphaera sp.
GATGACCGGCCCGACCACCTGCAGTTTCGGCGCCCCGCCCGGGAGGCCGCCCACGGAGAGATTTTGGAGGTTGTAGACGGCGGGTTCGGTTGAACCCGCAACGCCGAGGATGAAGCCTGAATTGCCGCTGGCCGAGAAGTTACCGTAGGTGCCCGAGGGCACGGCCACCATGCCGGCGCTGCCCGACAGGGTGAGGTTGCGCAGGGTGGCAAAGTCACCCGGACTCTGGCTGGCGGAGTTCATCGACACGTTGCGCGTGCCCGCCGGAGCGGGCGGTGGCGCGACCACCGGCATGGCCAGGGCGTCCACCCGGCGGCCCAGGTGGCCGAGCATCGCATTGCCGTTCAAGGTGACCGTGTGGCTCGTCGGCGTCGCGGCGCCGTTATGGTCGATCGTGGCGCCGAGGACGGCGGAACTGCTCAGCACGACGCTTGGGGTGCCGGGCGCCAGCAAACCGCCGCCGATGACACTGGTGGTCGCCAGCGTGATGCTTTCGGGCAGGAGGACCTGCAGGGAACCGTCAACGTCTCCGCTCAGCGTGGGCGCGTGGCGCACGAGGCCGGTGATGCTGATGGCAAACGTGTCGCTGCTCATCCCGCTGTAGTTCGGGTCATTGATCGTCGCCATGAGACCATAGTTGCCGGGCAGCGTCGGCGTCGCGGCGCTGCCGTCATAGGTGAGGTCCACGGACAGCTCGGGAGGCGTGGTGGACGCAGCGGGCGCCTTGGGCGAACCGTCATACGCCTGCCGGAGGTTCGTGAGCACCACGGGCGAAAGGGCCTTGGCGATCGTAAGGGTCAGGGGCGCGGCGCCCGTGCCCGCAAAGTTGCTGGCTTCCAGGGTCACATCGTAGGTGCCGGCCGCTGCGGGCGTGCCGGAGATGACGCCCGTGCCGGTATCCACCGTCAGGTTCGCGGGCAGGCCGATGGCATTGTAGCTGGTCGGGCCGTTGGTGGCGGTGATGGTGTAATTGAAGGCGGCGTTGTAAGTGCCCGACGCGCTCGAATCGCTGGTAATCACGGGCGTCGCGACGATCGTGGCCGTGAGACTGTTGGCGCCGAGCGTGAATTGCGCGGCATAGCCCGCCGGCAGGCCCGTCGCGACGAAGTCGGCCGCCGTGAAGGTCGTGGAGCCGAAGGTCGCGAGCGTGTAGGTGTTGCCCGCCGCGAAGCCGGTGCCGGGCACGAAGTTCACGACCACCGGCCCCGTGCCGGCGCGGGTGAACGCGCCGCTGACCGCGAGCCGGTCGGAAACACCGCTGGCCTCGGTGCGGACGACCAGGGCGCCCCCGCCGGACCAGGTGAGCGATGCCGCGTTGAACGGCGCGGCTCCCGTGACGCCGCTGAATGCCAGCGCGCCGGCGTTGGCGAGGCTGATGGCGCCCGGCGTATTGCCGGACACCCGCAAGGTGCCGGCGTTGATCGTGGTCGCGCCGGTGTAGGTATTGGTTCCGGCGAGGGTCAAGGTGCCCGCACCCGTCTTGGTCAGCCCGCCGGCGCCCGTGATCGGGCCGCTCAGGGTGATGTCAAACGGCGCGTTGGCCGCGTCGGCGGCCTTGATCTGGATATTGCCGCCGCTCGGCAGGACCAGCGCGTGGGTGGTCGACCAATTGGCCTTCGCACCCAGCGTGCCGCTTTGCAGGTTAACTGTCGAGGCGAACGCCCCGGTGCCGTTGCGCACAAGACCGCCGCTGCCGAGGTAGAGCGTGCCGCCATTGACCGTCAGGGTGGCGGAGCCCGTGGCGACGGTACTGTTGAAGCCGAGCGCGATTCGCTCGAAGGTCGCGGTGCCGCCCAGGAAGGACGCCGTGGCGACATTGGTGGTGTTGTTGCGAACCATCACCAGGCCTTCCGCGGCATTGGTCGACGTGAGCGAACCACCGGTAACCCGCAGCTGGCCGCCGCGGTTGGCCGAGCTCTGGTTGGCCAGGGTGATGCCTCCAGTGACCGTGGTCGCGCCACCTTCAATCGACATCGACCCCCATGAGTTGTTGGTGCCGATGCCGATCGTCCCGTTGACGTTGGCGGTGCCGCCGGTGACGACAAAACCGAAACCGAAGCTCGGCGTCCCGTCGCTGCTGCGCGGGAGGTTGATGCTGGAGGCGGTAAATGTGCCGCCGTTCACGCGAATGAGGCCGCTGGTCGTGTTGTTCGTCGCAACGGCAGCGAAGGTTCCGGTGCCCGCGTTGACGATCAGGCTGCCGCCGTTGCCGTTGACCGTGGTGTTGCCGGTCGCGGTGAACGCGCCGCCGTTGATGTCAAGCGTGCCGCCGCCGGCGGAGATTGCCACCGTGCTGGCCGTCACCAAACCGCCGGTCGCGATCCGCAGGGTGCCGGCGGTGACATTCACCTGGCCGGAGAGGGCCTCGGGCTTCGTGAGCACCAAGGTGCCGGCGCCGGCTTTCGAGAAGCCATCACTGCCCGCCACGACCAGATTCAGCGTGGCGGTGGCACCGGAGCCCAGGGCATTGACCGTGGCCACGGGCACACCGCTGACGGTGTCGAACGTAAGGACATTGGCCGGGTCGCCATTGTCATCGATCGACCAGCTGGCGGACGTCGCGGTGCCCGTGTCGCCGAAGGTGAGGCCCGAAATCGTGCGCGGGGTGTCGAGGAGAACGGAGTTGTTGGCGAGAAGGTCAAAGTTGCCAAAGATCGGCACGGCGCCGACGCCGTCAGCGATCACGCCGCCGTCCCAGTTG
Organism: Lacunisphaera sp.; assembly: GCA_035549955.1. Classification (GTDB taxonomy): domain Bacteria; phylum Verrucomicrobiota; class Verrucomicrobiia; order Opitutales; family Opitutaceae; genus Lacunisphaera. The sequence goes on from DASZPS010000151.1 coordinate 2,702, forward strand.
GCGGCGTCGCTCCACAGGCCGCCGGTCGTCTGCTTCGTCCAGGCGAGCGTGGCGCGGTTGTAGACCTGGCCGGTGGTGAATCCGCCGGCAACTGGCACGCCGCCAGGCCCGGTGATGCCGGTGCCGCTGGCAGCGAGATCGAGCCGGATCGTTCCGGTGCCGGTGATGGAACTGACGGTGACGTTATACGCGACGGAGCTCAGCGCCGTCACGTTGCTGACGGTTCCCACCACCGACCCGGTCGTGTTGACGGTGAAATCCGCGGCATCCACGCCGGTAACGGGGGTGTTGAAAGTGACCCGGAAGATGACACTGGTCGCGCCGGTTCCGGCGGTGAAGGGATCGTAGCGATCGCTTGAAACCATCGCGGGCGCGACCGCCGGCAGGGCGCCCAGCGAGGTCACGATGTCGGGCGCAGGGGGAAAGGTCATCCCGTCGCCCAGGTAGAAACTGGGATGCGGGGGCTGGTTGTACGCGACATTCTGCCAGGCAATGGCCAGGCGGTACTGCCGGTCGTGCATCAGCGTGCGGATCCGGTGGCTCGTCGGCGCGACGGTCGTGTAGATGCGCAGCGCGTCGTTGGTACTTTCGCGCCAGATGACTTCCTCGCGCCAGTCACCGAGGATGTCCGCGCTGAGATTCGGCGTGGCCTTCGTGCCGTTGTTGGAGGCGATACCCGACGGGGCGAGGAGCGAATTCGAAGTGCTGGTGTTCCAATCCCATTTCGAAATGGTCGTGTTATCGAGGATTTCACGCAGGAGATCGCCGTCCCAATATACCATGAAGTTGATCTGGTTGGGATGAGTCGCGCTGATCGTTCCCACCTGCGCGTTGACCAGCCCGCCCCGGGTGCCCCACATCTCATAACCCAAATAGCGCGGGTCGATGTCGCCGGCGCAGCCGCGGCCGACGTCGGCGCCCTGCCCGCTCAGGCCATAAATCAGCGCGCCGGTGCGCGCATCCCGGAGTTCCAGGCCGGTCGGCCCGTAGCTGCCCGGATCTTCATGGACCATCCAAACCTCCTCGCCCGGGCGGTTGGGATCCATGTCGGACATGTGCAGGGCATCGCCGTGGCCCAGCAGCGTCGAGTACAGTCCGGTGCCGTCGTCGTCGATGCCGGCGGCGCCGTAGGTGATCTCATCGCGGCCGTCGCCGTCCACATCGCCCACCGTCAAGGAATGCGAGCCCTGGCCGCGCCAGTTCGCGATGGGCGACACCGTGCCGGTGTTGCCCGTGTCAAAGACCCACCGCTGGGTCAGCTGGCCATCACGCCAATCCCAGGCCGCGAGGACCGCGCGGGTATAGTAGCCGCGGCAAAGCACGAAGCTCGGGCGGCGGCCGTCGAGGTAGGCCACGCAGGCAAGGAAACGATCGACGCGGTTGCCGTAATCATCGCCCCACGCGGTGACGTCACCGCTGGCCGGGTTGTTGTTCCGTGGCACGACATAGTTCGTCGTGACCATTTCGGCGCCGGTCTGGCCGTTGAAGATCGTGAAAAACTCCGGGCCGGTGAGGACATAGCCGTTGGCGTTGCGATAGTCGGCGTTGTGGTCGATCGGAGCGGAGGGCGTGCCGAGGAACCTGCCCGGCTGGCCGATGTACGTGCCGGTGCCGTCCTTGGTGTTCGGCGCCGTCTTGCAGACCAGCTCCGCCTTGCCGTCGCCATCGAAGTCGTAGACGAGGAACTGCGTGTAGTGCGCGCCGGCGCGAATGTTGCGCCCGAGGTCGATGCGCCAGAGGAAGGTGCCGTCGAGCTTGTAGGCATCGATGAAGACGTTGCCCGTGACCCCGCCATTGGAATTATCCTGGGCGTTGGAAGGATCCCATTTGACGAAGATCTCGTATTCGCCGTCGCCGTCCACGTCGCCGACGCTGCAGTCGTTCGGACTGTAAGTGTACCCGGCTCCCGGCGCGGGCTGGGACAGCGGCACGCGCAGATATTGCTGGACCGGGGCATCGGCCGCCAGGGTGAACGTCGCGCTGTCGGCCTGCTCGACGCCGCCGAGCACCGGCCGCACGAAATAGGCGTTCGCCTGCGTGAGATCGGCGGTGGCGTCGTTGTAGTTCGTGCCGCCAGTCAGCGGCGAGGCATTGAGCAGCACGGCCGGCCCGCCACCCGTGGAGCGGTAAAGGTTGAAGGCCACGTCGTCGGGATCGGTGCCGAGCATGCGCCAGCTGACAAAGGCTTCGGAGCTGCTGGTGCGAACCGCGACAACGCCACGGCCGAGGTTTTCCATCAAATGGGTGGCGCCGCTCAGGGAGCCGACGTTTACAAGCCAGGCCAGCGCCACGCCAAGGACGGCGAGCACTCTCTTGGAGGATCTCATGACAATCAGGAGGGGTTAGGGGTTGTGCGCCACTTGCGCGAGTCGAGCGACCAGTCGCCGGAGGTTTGACGGTTTGCGCGGAGCGGCAAGCAGCCGCGAAACCGGACTGTCCGCAGGTCCGCAGCGACGTCACGCCCGGCAGCGCGCCGCGCGCGATGGCGACCCGCTGGGGCTCCCGGCACCAAGCCGGCGCGGATGCCGACCCGGCGATGCCGGCCGTGCCGCCTTACTTCGCCGGCTGCTCGACGGCCGGGATTTTTTCCTCGGTGCCGAGCACCTGCAGTTCATGCAGCTTCACGGTTCCGCTCTGAACCGGTACCTTGACGCGAGTCAGGCCATCGAGCTGCCGCCCAAAGACATCGGCCCCGGCGAGCGCCAGAATCGGCATGGCCTCGGTGAAATTGTTGCCGGGCGAACGCACACTAAGCCGGGTGACCCACAGCAGCTTCGGCTTTTTTTCCTTTCGCATGAACTGGTAGTCGTAAGCCATGAGGACGACAAAATAGCGTTCCTCGTTCAACTCGGTGCTCATGGTCAGCTCCTCCATGCTCGGCACCATCTTCCGCCTTTCCTTGTTGAGGTCCCGCGCATAGCCGAGCAGCGCCGCGTTCCGCGCAATGAAGGCACCCTGGCTCAGCGCGTTGCTCTCGCCGTCGGAGAGGGCCTGGTTGAGAGCCCCCGTGTCGGCCATGCCGGTTTCGGCCACCGCCTCATTTACGGCCGGCAGTTCCTTGTTCAACTTTTCGATCACGTAATCCCTTCCCCGCGGATCCTCGTAGGTCAGGGTGGTCCCCCAGTGCACGGCGATGAGGAGGTTGGCGGACGCCAGCTCCCGCGACGGGAAATAATTCTGCTTGGCCAGGTTGGTGGCAAGGTACCTGGTCAGCGCGCCGAAGCTCAGCTGGGTCTGGCTGGCGTCAGCCGTTCCCCCGCCCCAAAAGTGCCCTTCGTTGAAGACGTAAGTCTCGGGCAGCGGTTTGCCGTCATCATCCGTCGCGCGTTGATAAAACGGCGCTGCCGTGGAACTGATCGCAACGGCTTCGGTGTCGGCGGCGGCCAGTCGGGCCCCGGCAATTGCGAGGGTCGCCAGCAGGACGGGCGTGCGGCCGAGGCCGGCGGGCAACTGGAAGGCGGGGCAGTTTGGGTTCATCGGAAAGAATATGCGCTGGAGCCTGATCTTTTCCTATTGGACACCGTCCAGACACAAAACTTACAGCGTCGTTCCCAAGGCGCCTTGATATCACGAGTCGGATGGAGGAAGCTTCTCACCTAGACTATCTAGGTGGAAGCACCGCGCGCCCGGCCTGTCAACGGGTGAATGTCCCGATGGAAAGCGACCCTCGTTTTCCATCTTGGCCCGGCAGCCATAGTCCAAACTCGACTATTCAACCCACCCGTCTACCAAGACAGCACATTCCATGACCCAGCCGCGCGCCGTCCCCTCCCCGGTCACAATTCCCCATCCCCGCGGAATGAGCGTCGTGACCGTTTTCGCACCCGAGCAAAAGCTGCGGAACCACCAGGTGACAGGCTGCGTCAGCCTCAGGGCCTTTCGCGACATCCTCACGGAATTGTACAGCTCCGCGGAATTTCACCCCGACATGAACGCGCTTTGGGATCTGCGCCAGGCCGATTTCTCCGGAATCCTGCCCGAGGACGTGCGGGAGCTCATGCACGTTGTCGTCAGCCTCTGGGGCCGCGGCGGAAACTGCCATTCCGCGGTCCTCGTCGCGTCCGCGACCGAATTTGGAATTGTACGCACCTATGTGAGCCAATTTGGACGCAACGCCCCGTGCGAAATCCGGGTTTTCCTCGATCCAGTGGAGGCGCACCGCTGGCTTGGCCTCGGGGAAGCGACGGATGTGACCAACCCGCGACCCCGTCCGCCCCTGAACGCTTGAGCGGCCGCCGCCCCCTCGATGGCCGACGAATCTCTCCCCCTCCTCAGTCCCGTCCAACGCAAGTTGGTCGGATTCGCCCTGGGCTTCGCCGCGTTGTGCGCGATCGGCTGGCTGGTTTTTATCCTGCTTTCGGGAATCGCCCGATTCATCAGCGCGTTTTCCGGCATCATTTGGCCGCTGGCGGTTGCCGGAATCCTGGCGCTCCTGATGCGGCCCATCGTGACCGTGTTCGAGCGTCGACTGAAAATTCGCCGGCCCTTCGCGGTCATCCTGCTTTATGTTCTCTTCATCCTGATCATGGTGGGCCTGCTGGTCACGTTTCTGCCAGCGCTGGTCAGGCAGGTCATCGAATTCTTCACCTATCTGCCCACCTTGTGGCAAAGGACGGTCGCTTGGTGTGAATTGCATTTCCCCGAATGGCTCGCCGTGGTCCGGCCGTACCTCGACCACCCCACGGTCAAGGCCGCCCTCGACGGACTCGCGGCCCAGGCGCAGGACCTGCTCAGCCAGCTCGCGCCGACGCTCAAGTCGGCCGGCGCGGGCCTGTTTGGGATTTTCGGCCTGGTCGCTTCGCTCGCCGTCACGCCCGTCTATCTTTTCTTCTTCCTGCTCTCAAACGATGACCCCACGAAGTCGTTGGGCAAACACATGCCGTTCCTCGCCGCGGAACACCGCGATGACGTCGTCTTCCTGATCCGGGAATTTCTCGGCATCCTCGTGGCTTTTTTCCGCGGCCAGCTCCTGATCGGGCTGATCATGGGGGTGCTGCTCGCCCTTGGATTTTCCATCGCGGGGCTCAAGTTCGGGCTGGCGATCGGCCTGCTCACCGGGCTGCTCAACATTGTGCCCTACCTTGGCTCGATCCTCGGCCTCAGCGTCGCGCTGCCCCTCGCGTTTCTGCAGCCCGATACGGGTGGATTCCCGCTGCTGGCCATCTGCGTCGCCGTTTTCGTCGCCGTGCAAGCCATTGAAGGCTGGTTTCTCACCCCTCGTATCATGGGCCAGCAGACCGGATTGCACCCGGTGGCGATCATTGTCGCCGTGTTTTTCTGGGGCCAGGCGCTGGGTGGCATCCTCGGCATGATGCTGGCGGTGCCGCTCACGGCCTTCTTCGTCACGGCGTGGCGCTTTATCCGGCGAAAGTATTTCGCGGCGTAGGAAACATCGGCGCCTCCGGCAGGTCCCATCCGCTGCCCCGGGCATGAAAACACCCCACCTGTTCGCCACTTTCGCGGCCGCCGGCTCGGCCGCCGCCAGCACGCTCATCGATCCCGCCCAGGTCATGGCTGACTGGGACCGGCCCGTGGGCGGATCCGGCCAGCTTTCGCTGGATCCCGACTCGCTGGCGCTGACGGCCCCCTCGCCGGGTCACCCGACCGTGGGTTATTTTGCCCCGTCGCCCGTAAATCGACCCAAGCGCAACGGCGACGTGATCGAAATTCCCTCCGATCGGCTCTTCGACTCAAAGATCATCCACGGCAAGCCGGGCGAGCTGCCCCCGCCGGGCGCCAAATCCTGGACCTATCGCGGGCAGCAATTCTGGATCATTCCGATCACCTCCGCGGCAACCCCGGTATCCGACGCCGCAAAATAGCAGGTATCGCCCCTTTTGACTTGGCGCCGGCCGCACGCTCAGTGCGGACATGGCTTGGGATGTCACGTTCGAGGATGGCGTGTACCTGCCGCAGATCGACTGGTGGCTGGATTCCCACCTGCCCGTCCGGCGGAGCTTCGTCTCGCACGCTCACTTTGACCATGTGGCCGCGCACGACGAGGTGCTATGTTCCGAGGGCACGGCGCGGCTCATGCAAGCGCGACTGCCGGGCGAGCGGCGGGAAATCATCCTGCCCTATGACCACCCGCACGAACTCGTGCCGGGCTGCATCGTCCGGCTCCACCCTGCCGGCCACATCTTCGGCTCCGCGCAATTTCACGCGACCAGCGATACCGGCACGCTGCTGTACACCGGCGATTTCAAGCTCCGTCCGGGCTTGTCCGCCGAAGCCTGCGCCACCCCGCCGGCCGACACCCTGGTCATGGAAACGACCTTCGGCCTGCCCCGTTACGTCTTCCCGCCCACGGAACAGGTGCTCGCGGACATCTTGGCGTTTTGCCGGCAGGCGCTGCACGAGGACGCCATTCCCGTGCTGTTCGGATACAGCCTCGGTAAAAGCCAGGAGCTGCTCCAAGCCCTCGGTCGCGCCCAGCTGCCGGTGATGCTGCACCCCCAGACGTTCCGGCTGACGCGGGTCTACGAACAGCTCGGCATGGTCTTCGGCCCGTATGCGGCGTTCGACGCGTCGACGGTGGCGGGCCACGTGCTCGTGTGCCCGCCGCAAGCCGCGAACTGGAACGTGGTGCGCAAGCTGGAACGAAAACGCACCGCCATCATCACGGGGTGGGCCATCGACCCTGCCGCTCGTTACCGCTACCAGTGTGAAGCGGCTTTCCCGTTGTCCGACCACGCCGACTATCCCGACCTGTTGCGGTTTGTGGAGTTGGTGCAGCCGCGGCGCGTCCTCACCTTGCACGGCTTCGCACGGGAATTCGCGCAAACCCTCCGCGAACGTGGCGTGGAGGCCTGGGCCGTGGGCCTGGACAACCAGCTCGAGCTCGGCATCGGCGCCACCCTGCCGGCGGCCGGGCCGTCGACGCCAGCCCCCGCCCCAACCTCTTCCGAACCGGCATCGAGGCGCCCGGATGCATTTGCGGCTTTTGTCGAAGCGGCGCAAAAGCTCGGCGCGACTGCCAGCAAGCTCGAGAAAGTTGAAATCCTGCGGGCCTACCTCACCAGCCTCGCGCCAGCCGCCGCCAGCCTGGCCGTGGTCTACTTCACGGGCCGGCCGTTCCCGCAAGCCGACCCGCGTGTCCTGAACGTCGGCGTGGCGCTGCTGCGCCGCGCGGTGCTGGAACTCACCGGCACGAGCGAGGAACAATTTCGCGCCGCCTACGCCCGCCACCGGGATATCGGCGAGGCGGTCGAAGCGGTGTGGCCGGCACCGCCACCGGCCATTTCCGGGCCCACCCTGGCGGAAATCGACGCCACCTTCGCGACGCTGGCGGCGGCGCGCGGGGTCGAGGCCAAACTCGATGGCCTGCGCCAGTTGCTCCGCCACCTCACTGCGTCCGGGGCTAAATTCGCGGTCAAAATCATCACCGGCGACCTTCGCGTTGGGTTGAAGGAAGGCCTGGTCGAGGAAGCGATTGCGGCCGCGACAGGCCGCACCCTGGAGTCCGTGCGGGAAGCCAACCTGCTCTGTGGCGAACTTGGCCAGGTATTTGCGGCGGCGCGCGCGGACACGCTGGCAGCCATCACCCTCCAGCCGTTTCGCCCACTGCAGTTCATGCTGGCAAGTCCAGAGCCGACCGCCGAGGCCATCCTGGCCCGGCTGCCGCCGCCGCTGTGGCTCGAGGAAAAATACGACGGCATCCGCTGCCAGTTGCACAAGGTCGGCACCCAAGTGCGGCTGTTCTCCCGCGACCTGCACGATCTCACGGGGCAGTTTCCCGATCTGGCAGCCGGCGCCACCGACGTTGCGGCGGATTTCATCGCGGACGGGGAACTGCTGGCCTGGCGGGACGGCCGCGCCCTGCCGTTCGCCGAATTGCAGAAGCGCCTGGGCCGGAAGGGAGACGACTTCTTTCTCGGCTCGGAAATCCCCGTTTCAATTTCCGTGTATGACCTCCTCTGGCTGGAAGGCCGCAGCTTGCTGAAGGAGCCCCTCCGCGAGCGCCGCCGCGCCCTGGAGAAAATCATCCCCATCGGACACGCCAAGCTCCTGCCTGCGCCGGTCACCCTGGCCGGCACGGCCCTTGAGATCGAGGCCGCCTTCCTGCGAGCCCGGGAGCGGGGCAACGAAGGTCTGCTGGCCAAGGACCCCGCGAGTCCTTACACACCCGGCCGCCGGGGCCAGGCCTGGCTCAAACTGAAAAAGGCGTACGCCACGCTCGATGTCGTCGTTGTCGCCGTCGAATACGGGCACGGCAAGCGCCGGGACGTGCTGTCCGATTATACATTCGCGATCCGGGATGACGTCACCCACAGGCTCCTCACGGTCGGCAAGGCTTATTCCGGGTTGACCGACCGCGAGATCGCCGAGCTGACCGCGCATTTCCTCGATCGCACGCTCGAGATACGCGGCCGGCTGCGGATGGTGCAACCCGACACGGTGCTGGAGGTCGCATTCGATTCGATTCAGCCGAGCAGGCGCCACGAGAGCGGCTATGCGTTGCGGTTTCCGCGCATCGCGCGACTCCGCCCGGACAAGACTCCCGCCGACATCGATACCCTCGAAACCTGCCGGAAACTCGCCGGCGCGCCGCCCGCCAGGTAGGTCCGGGCTCGGCCGGACTCCTGCAGCCCAAACCGCAAAACACGTTTTGCTCCGGTCAGGAAGTAACGGTGTGGTTGTAGCCGGGGTCGGTGACCCCGGACCGGCCTCAGCGAGTCCGGCTACAGCGCCGCTGTTTCCTAGAAGATCGAGGAGGAGCGACCTGCTTCCCCAGGCGATTCCCCCGCGGACAAAAAGCTGTCAGGAGGAAATACCGGCCGGCGAAATTTTCCTTTTGCCCCCGTTCGGTCGGACCCGACAAATCGATCCATGTCCTGGGTAATTCGCCATGGAGATGGCGTGGAACTGCCGCAAATCGGCTGGTGGCTCGACGCGCGCCGGGCGCGGCGGCGCGGCTTCGTCTCACACGCGCACTCGGACCACATCGGGCCGCACCGCGAAATTGTGGCGACCCGCGCCACGGCCGGCCTCATGCGCCTGCGCCTGGCGGGCAGGCGGCAGGAGACCATCCTTGAATACGGGCAGACCTGGGGCGCGGAACTCGGGTGCGAATTCAAGCTCCACCCGGCCGGACATGTCTTCGGCTCGGCGATGCTCGAAGCGGTCGCCGACCACGGCTCGTTGCTTTACACGGGGGATTTCAAGCTCCGGCCGAGCCTTGCTGCCGAGCCATGCGCCACCCCGCGCGCCGACGTGCTGATCATGGAGACTACCTTCGGCCTGCCGAAGTACGTCTTTCCTCCCCAAGAACAGATCGAACGCCAGATTGTGGATTTCTGCCGGACGGCGATCGCCGACGGGATCGCGCCGGTGTTGTACGCATACAGCTTGGGGAAAACCCAGGAACTCCTTCAAATTGTCGGCCAGGCGGGGCTCCCGGTCATGCTCCACGTTCATGGCTACCGACTGACCCAGCGGCACGCGGAGCTTGGGATGAAGCTCCCCCGCTATACCCAACTCGACCCGCGCAATTATGCGGGCCACGTCATCATCGCGCCACCGATGGCCGGGCAGACCGAGCCGTTGACCTGGATTCATCCCAAACGCACCGCCGTCGCCACGGGTTGGGCGCTGGATGGCAGCGCAAAGTACCAGTACGGTTGCGATGCGGCCTTCCCCTTATCCGACCATGCCGACTTTCCCGACCTGCTGGCCTTCGTCGAGAAAGTGAAGCCCAAGATCGTCTATACGTTGCATGGCTTCGCACGCGAGTTCGCCTCCACCTTGCGCTCGCGGGGCATCGAGGCGTGGGCCGTCGGCCAGCAGAACCAGATGGATTTCGCGCTGGGTTGAGGACGTTCGCCGTTCAATGTCGATCGCGCTTCCTACCCGACACAACGACGCCCGGGAACAAATCCCGGCCGACCAAAGAAATCGCGCCGCACCAAAAACTCGACGCCGGTCGCACCTTTGCCCCAGGCTGGTGTCCCCTAGCCCGTGAAAAACCTGCTCCTCTTCCTCGGCCTGCCCAGCCTGACCCTCGCCGCGCCGTTCGTCGCCATCAAGGACGGCGAAACTTTCACCTACCGGGTCGCCTTCGGCATCTTCGGCCATGCAGGGGACATCGTCATTTCCGGCAAGGCCGACACGAGTGCCGGCCAGGACCGGATCGCGATCACCGCAACCACCACCACGAAGGGCTTCGTGCGGGGAATCTACCAATACGAAAACAACGCGGTGGCGCTCATCGATCGTCCGACCGGCCGCTTGCTCAGCGTGAAGGAAACCGGCGCGGAGCCCAAACGGGCCATCAACAGCGATTTCACGATCGACTACAAGACGCGCACCGCCACGTACACCGACCACGTGCGGAGCAGCCGCAGCAGCGCGCTCACCTTGCCGCCGGGCGGCGACCCCATCGACCTCATCAGTGCGCTCGTCCAGACCCGGGACTGGGATCTCAAACCGGGCGACAAGCGCGACGTGGTTGTCCAGTTTGGGCGGGACTTTTATGCGATCACGATCCACGCCGTGGGCTTCGAGGAAGTGCGCACCCCGATGGGCAAGTACAAGACGCTTGTGCTCGTGCCGCGGATGGACAAGGACCCGAAGGGACTCTTCAAGAAGGGCGGCGACATCAAGGTCTGGATCGCGCAGGACGGCAGCCGCCTCCCGGTGAAGATGCAGCTGAAGCTGAATTTCGGGACGGCTTCGCTGTTGCTCAGCAGCTACCAGGAACCGGCGAAGTAGTTTGGAGCCGGAACGATGCAATCGGAGGTGGAGCGACCTGCTCCCCAGGGCGCTTTCTTCGCAGCGGACGTCCTCAGCGCGTTGGGGAGCAACGCGCTCCACCGTTTGGTGGTCGTTGATTTCCCTCTGAAAGTCGGCCCCAACTGAATCGTTCCGGGTCAAGTCGCTGTCTGCCGGTCGATCCAAAACCGCCACGGTTTCGCCGCCCAGATTTCGCCAGCGTAGTCGACGCCGATGCGGGGGCCCCGCTTACGGTGCAGGTGGTGGACCTTGATGCCATGGTCCTCGAGGTGAAGACCGCTGCCGGGCACCGCCGGGGCGCCGTTCAAACGCCGATCGATCTTGAGTGTTTTCGTCAGCCGCCCCGGCCCGTTGACTCCCTCCAAGCCCCGGATCAGCACGGCAGCGGGATGGCCCGGCGGACCCGTGACGATGTTCAACATCTCGTGCACGCCGTAGCAGAGATAAACGTACCAGGATCCACCGTATCCGTACATGACCTCGGTGCGCTTCGTGCGGCCTTTGCTCGCGTGGCAGGCGAGGTCCCGCTCCCCGTGGTAGGCCTCGACCTCGGTGATTATGTACTCGGTGCGCCGGCCGCCGATCGTTCTTACTAACACCTTGCCCAACAACCACCTTGCCAATGCGGGCGTGTTTCGGCCATGGAGTTCGGCCTTTCGGATGATTTTCCGCATGGCGATGGGATTATGCGTGAAAAACCGGCTCGCAAGTCGCGATGTGCCACGCAGAATTTGCTGGATTCCGGTGATTTCGTGCGGCGCGTAAATAAAGCCTTGATTACCCTACTCCGTCTCCCCTTATTTCGCCCCTTTGAACTTATGAAAGCCACTATCAAAACTCAGGGGAAGCAGTTCTCGGTCAGCGAGGGCGATATCCTCATCGTGGACCGCTATCCCAAGACGGAAGCCGGATCCACGGTCGAGATTAACGAAGTTCTCGCCGCGGGCGAGGGCGATAATTTCAAGGTGGGCACTCCCTTCCTCTCCGGCGCCACCGTCAAGGCCAAGGTCCTCGAGAACAAGCGCGGGACGAAGGTCATCGTCTTCAAGAAGAAGAAGCGCAAGGGCTACGAAAAGAAGCGCGGCCATCGCCAGGAGCTGTCCGTCATCAAGATCGAATCCATCACCGTCTAATTTAAGGAACCACTGCCATGGCACATAAGAAAGGTCAGGGAACATCGAGCAACGGCCGCGACAGCGCCTCCCAGCGCCTCGGCGTGAAGGTTTTTGGCGGCCAGAAGATCCTCGCCGGCGGCATCATTGTCCGCCAGCGCGGCTCCAAGCACCATGCCGGCAAGGGCGTGGGCACCGGTCGCGATTGGACGCTGTTCGCGCTCCGCGACGGTACCGTCCAGTTCGACAAGGCCCATCGCAAGGTGAACGTCGTCTGAACGACCCCACGCCTCCGTCAGTCCAGGCGCACCCGAAAGGTGCGCCTTTCGTTTTTGGCCAGGACAAATACGCCCGCCGGCGCCTTGACGATGGAGGATTGCGCCCGCCTGCCTCCTGCCCATTCTGGATGCATGTCCGAACGCCTCAACGATCTGCGTCGCCAGCGCGCCATGGTGCAGGAGCAACTGGCCTGGCTGGACCGCGAGATATCGAAGGAAACCGGGGAGGCGCTGACGACCCCGGCAGTGCCGCTCTCGGCTGCAATCACGCCGGCTCCAGGCACGGCGCCGGCTCCGGGCGCGTCGGGCGACAAGCCCGTCTTGAGTCAGGGCGAAATCGATGCCGAGGCCGATCGTATTCTGGCCCAATATCGCCCCCGGGCAGGCTCATCCCAGCCCAACGCCACGCGCGGGATCATTTATGCCTTCCTTGCGGGCCTGCTGCTGCTGGCCACGTCCTTTGGCGCCTGGCTGCTGCTGAGATCGATCCAGTAATCGACGTCAGGAATTCTTCGGTGCTTCCGGAGGGGCGGCCTGCGGCAGCGCCATCTGCTGTTCCTCGGTCTCGTCGAGGCCCATGTCGGAATCGCTGGCCGCGCGCGGGCTGTTTGCCGTCTGGAGCCAGGCGTCGATCTGCCGCGGCGAAAGCACGTCCGAAGACGGCAATTCATCGAGCGATTTGATGCCAACGAATTCGAGGAAGGCATCGGTCGTGCCGTACTGGATCGGCCGGCCCGGCAGATCCGCGCGGCCCACAATATAAACGAGATCGCGCTCCATCAGCTTGGTCAGGCCCGCCTCGGCCGAAACGCCGCGAATCTGTTCGATTTCGGCGCGTGTCACCGGCTGCCGGTAGGCGACGACCGCCATGGTTTCGAGCGAAGACGGGCTCAGGCGCACCGGCGGCGGCTCATTGCGCAGCAGGCGCACCCAGCGGGCGAAACGCGGATGCGTGACGAGCCGCCATCCCGTGGCGCCCTCGATCAACAACGTCTCACTGTCGGCCGCCCGCAGTTCGTTTGAAATCGTGTCCATGGTCTCGCGAATCTGCGCCGCCGGAATCAGCGTCGGCACGTCGCGGTAGTCGGCATCGTCCTCCGGCGCGGGCAAAAGGGCTTCGTTCGCCGGATCGACTGGAACCGCCAGTTCGCCTTGGGTTCCGGGCGTTCCCCCCGCGGCCTCTCCTGGCGCGGATTCCGCGCCCTCAAGCAGCGGCAGCGCCGCGGCCTGCTCGTGGAGACGGGTCACCGCCGTCTGGATGTCTTTGACGGAAAGCGGGCCGTTCGAGGCGAACAGCATCACTTTCAATACGCGTTTGAGATCGAAGGCCATGCGGGAAGCCCTCAGTGAATGAGCCCTGCTCGCACCCTAGCAATCCCGAATATTCGCTCCTGGTGGTCGTCGGTTTCCATTCCGACGACGTGTGTCGCCGAGGTCGAAATCGGCGACCACCACTTATGCCCCTTTTCGGGCTAGCCGCCGCCGCCCGCCCCGGCTAATCCTTTCCTCCTTATGACCTGGGATCGCTTCAAGTCGCTTTACTACACCAACGCCCGCCTCGGCCTGTCGCTCGACGTGAGCCGCATGCCCTTCCCCGACGACTTCCTCGCCGGGATGCAGCCCAAGCTCGCCCAGGCCCTCGCCGACATGGCCGCCCTCGAGGGCGGGGCCATTGCCAATCCCGACGAGAATCGCATGGTCGGCCACTACTGGCTGCGCAACGCCGAGCTTGCCCCCACTCCCGAGCTCCGCGCTGCCATCACCTCCACGCTCGACGCAATCAAGAACTTCACCGCCAAGGTCCACAAGGGCGAGATCGCCGCGCCCGCAGGCAAGTTCAAGGACGTCCTGGTCATCGGCATCGGCGGCTCGGCCCTCGGGCCGCAACTCGTCAGCCACGCCCTCGGCCGGCTCAAGGGCGGGCGCGATCGGATGCGCGTCAGCTTCTTCGATAACACCGATCCCGACGGCATGGACTATGTGCTCGCCGAGCTCGGTAGCCGCCTGAAGCAGACGCTCGTCGTCGTCATCTCGAAATCCGGCGGCACGGCCGAGACGCGAAACGGCATGCTCGAGGCCCAGGCCGCCTTCAAGGCTGCCGGGCTCGACCACGCGAAGCAGTTTGTCGCTGTCACCGGCGAAGGCTCCAAGCTCGACCAGGTCGCCGTGCAGGAAGGCTGGCTCGCCCGTTTCCCGATGTGGGACTGGGTAGGTGGTCGCACCTCCGAACTGTGCGCCGTTGGACTCCTGCCGGCCGCACTGCAAGGCATCAAGATCGACCAAATGCTTGCTGGCGCCGCCGCCATGGACGAGGTGACACGGAAGAAATCCATCGCGGAAAATCCCGCCGCGCTCCTCGCCCTGATGTGGTACTGGGCCACCGACGGCAAGGGCGCCAAGGACATGGTCGTCCTCCCCTACAAGGACCGCTTCCTGCTCTTCTCGCGCTACCTCCAGCAGCTGGTGATGGAATCGCTGGGCAAGGAACTCGATCTCAAGGGCAACGTCGTCAACCAGGGCATCGCTGTCTACGGCAACAAGGGTTCGACCGACCAGCATGCGTACGTCCAGCAGCTCCGCGAGGGCGTGAACAACTTTTTCGTCACCTTCATTGAGGTGCTAAAGGATCGCCCCGCCGACGAATCGCTTGAGGTCGAGCCGGGCGTCACCAGCGGCGATTTCCTGCAAGGCTTCCTGCTTGGCACCCGCGACGCCCTCACCGAGAAGAACCGCCATTCGATCACCATCACGGTCAACGAGGTTTCGCCTCGCTCGCTGGGTCAGCTGATTGCCCTCTACGAGCGCGCCACGGGCCTCTACGCCTCGCTGGTCGGCATCAATGCCTATCACCAGCCCGGCGTCGAGGCGGGCAAGAAGGCCGCGGGCGGCGTCATCGCCCTGAAATTGAAAATGAGCGCCGCGCTCCAGGCCGCCGCCGGCCGCGAATTCACCGCCGAAACACTCGCCGCCCTGCTCAACCAACCCGACAAGACCGAACAAGTCTTCAAGGTCCTGGAGCACATGGCCGCCAACCCGGGCAGCAAGGTCACCAAGACCGTCCGCAAGCCCTGGTCGGAATCGACATACGCCTGGAAGGCGTGAGCGAAGCGCCCACATCCCTTCGCTTCGCGCCATTCCTCTCGAGCCGGTTCCACCCAGTAGGGGGGGGTCGGTTTCTCCATTCGACCAGCTCAGGACCCCGAGCCGGTCGAGGGGCACACCGACGTCAGGTTCGCCCGCCGCGTGAGTCCTTGTCGGCGATAGGGAAATCACCGACCACCATAAGGTGGCACGCGCCGACCCCAGCGCGTTGAGGTGAAGCCGCTCCGAGCCAGCGCCTTGGGGTCAAGTCGCTCCATCTCCAAAGCGCACCGTTCCGGATGAACCGGGCTGCCCGACGGGCGGAGTGTGTACGATTTGCCGATTCCCAGCCCGGCTCCGGAACCTTGGCTCGATTCCCGCATCCCATCGAAAGGACAGTTGCAGACCGGCCGGTTTGTCGTATTAACCACCCTTAGCCATGCCCTCCCCGCGCAAATCCCTTTTTGCCCTCCTCCTCACCTTGGCGCTGCTGGCCCTGTCCGGTTGCGTCGATCCGAAGCAGGACTCGTCCATTCCGTGGAGCCGCCCCGCCTCTTGGGAAGGCCGCATCCCCGGCATGACCGGCAACTAAACGGCCGCTCCATTCGGGCCGTTTCCCGCCAGCCGTCATGACCGCGCCGGCTGCCAATGCCTCGCTGACGCCCCAGCCCGGCCACCTCTATGTGGTGGCAACTCCCATCGGCAACCTGGGCGACCTGACCGACCGCGCGCGGGCCATCCTCGCCGCCGTGGATCTGGTCGCCTGCGAGGATACCCGCACCACCGGTGCGATGCTCAGCCGGCTGGGCTTGCATCGCGAATTGGCGGCTTATCACGAACACAACGAGGCCGAGGCCGCGGACCGCCTGGCCGATTTCATCGCCTCCGGGAAATCCCTCGCCGTGGTCAGCGATGCGGGCACACCGGGACTCAGTGACCCGGGCTTCCGACTCGTGCGTGCCTGCCGCCGCCGCGGCCTGTCAGTAGTGCCAGTGCCGGGGCCAAGCGCCCTGACCGCCGTCCTTTCCGCCGCCGGTCTGCCGACGAATGGTTTTCTCTTCGCGGGGTTCCTGCCGCCCAAATCGGCGGCGCGGGTCGCCTTCCTGAACAAATACCGCGACTTCGACTATACCATCGCGCTCTACGAGAGCTGCCACCGCATCGACAAGTTCGCCGCCGAGATCGTCGACGTCCTCGGTCCCGGCCGTGTCATCTGCATCGCGAAGGAAGTGACCAAGCTCCACGAGGCATTCCACGTCGGCCTCGCCGCCGACGTGCAGGCGAAGCTCCTCGCCGGCAGCCTCAAGGGCGAATTCGTCGTCTTGATCGCGCCATCGGATTTCACCCTTTGATCAACCACCGCACCCACCGGGCAGGCGGAAAATAATTCCTGTCCTTCCGTGTGTTTGTGTATTCCGTGCCTCCATGCCCGCCGCTCCTTCCGTCGCCGTCATCGATATCGGCAGCAATTCCATCAAGGTCCTGATCGCCGCCCGCGACCGATCCGGCCGGGTCCGGGCGCTCAAGTCGCGCACCCTCGACGCCCGCATCAGCACCGGCATCAGCCAGGAGAAACCGTCGTTGAGTGACGAAGGCATGACGCGGGGCCTGGGCGCGATCCGGGAGTTGGTGTCCGAAGCCTCCGAATACTCGCCCAAGCAGATAATCCTCGTCGCGACCAGCGCGGTGCGCGATGCGAGCAATGGCGCGGCCTTCCGGCAGCGGGTCAAGGCCGCCACCAAGCAAGAGATCCGCCTCCTCAGCGGCGAGGAGGAGGCCAGCTACATCGGGCGGGGGCTGATCTGCGATCCCACTCTCGAGGAGTTGCAGGATTTCTATGTGTTCGACCTGGGCGGCGGCAGCCTGGAATGTCTCGCCTTCCAGAAACGCAAGATCACCCAAGCCATCAGCCTGCAGCTCGGCTGCGTGCGGCTGACGGAGAAATTTATCAAGAATCCCGCCGCGCCCCTCGTGATCGACGAACTGACCGCGCTCGCGCAGCACGTGCGTGATGAATTGAAGAAAAGCGGGTTCAGGTTCGCCCTGGCCGCGCCGCCTGCGGTCTTCACCGGCGGAAGCATGAGCACGGTCCGCGCCATCAAGGGCGCCCGCCACCAGACTCGCATGGAAGACACCCCGGCGATCGTCGGCATCGATAGCATAAGTGAACTGCTGGAGGAACTTGGCCCGCTCACCCTGGAACAGCGCAAGGCCCTGCCCGGAATGCCCGCAGCCCGGGCCGACGTGATGTCCGCCGCCTTGGTGACGATGCTGACCGTGGCGGACTACGCCCACCTCGATCGCTTCCATCACTCGCTGTACAATCTCCGCTGGGGCCTCGCCGCAGAAGCGCTGGAACGGTTTTCCTGAATTGGAGGGCCCGCGTCCCTGCGGGCCGCTTTGGATCCGCGCCGTGCCGGACCTTGGTCCGACGTCGCGCCTGGAGGTCACTGCGAGCGGCGACCCTACCGTTTCCTGAGTGCTGCCAGCATCAGCCTGAAATCCTTCGGCAACGGGGCGCGCAGATCCAGCACCCTGGCGCTGACAGGATGGGCGAATACCAGGTGTTCAGCATGCAGCATCACGCGCGGCGGGACCGGCAGATCCGCATTCTGCTTCCAGCCATAGGTCGCGTCGCCCATTACCGGGTGCCCGATCGATTTCAAGTGCACGCGGATCTGGTGGGTGCGCCCGGTGTGGATCCGGCAACGCAGATAGGCCGCATGGCCGCCAAATCTCTCCAACACTTCCCAATCGGTGCGTGAGGGCCGCCCACCCTCGCCCACCGTCATGCGGTGGCGGTGCACGGGATGGCGGCTGATGGCCCGATCGATCATGCCCCGATCGTCCTTCGGCGCCCCCGCGACGATCGTCACATATTCCTTCTGCAGTGCACGACTCGCGAACTGGTCGGCAAGCGCCCGGTGCGCGGCGTCGTTCTTGGCCACGACCAGCAGCCCGGTGGTTTCCTTGTCCAAGCGGTGCACGATCCCCGGACGCTCCACGCCGCCGACGCCGCTCAATTCACCGGCGCAATGCGCCAGCAAGGCATGCACCAGGGTGTCCTCGCCCGTGCCGACGCCCGGGTGCACCACCATGCCCGCCGCCTTGTTCAGCACGATCAGGTGCTTGTCCTCAAAAACGACCTCCAGCGGGATGTCGACCGCCCTGATCTCGGCCGGCTTGCTCTCGGGAAAACTGAACTCCAACACCTGACCGCTGCGCACGTCGTCCGCCTGGCCGATGACCTTGCCATCCGCCTTGACCAAACCCGCCTCCAGCGCCCGCTGGAACGCCGCGCGACTGTGCTCGGGGAACGCCGCTGCCAATACCTTGTCGGCCCGTTCGCGGCGGCGGCCCTCGGGAATAGTGTAGGTGGTGGGCATTGGCTCGATTTGGAGACGGGAACATTGGGCCCGCAAATGTTAACTGCAGGCCTCGTGGTTGGCGCCCGGGGCTGCGATGGGTCGGCCCTTGGGTCGACCTCGTCCGCCAGGTCGTCGCAAGCGACGACCCTACATGAACCGATCCAACTACACGCGCATCGCGTCCAATTGCTCCAGCCACGGACGCTTTTGCTCCTCCGGCATCAGGGCCACGTCGAAGCCATTGCGTGCGATCTGCACCAACTCGCGGCGGGTGAAGCCGCTCCGGTCCGCCAGGGCAATATACTCGTCATTGATCCGGTTGCCGAAGGAGATCGGGTCATCGGTGCTGATGGTCAATTTGACGCCCGCGTCGAACAACCGGCGGATGGGATGATTGACCAGGCTGATGCCGGGCATGAGCTTGTGGTTGCTGATCGGACACATGTCGAGCGCGATGCCCTCCTGCTTGAGCTCGGCGACCAGCGTGCGGTCTTCAATCGACCGCACGCCATGCTGGATCCGCTGGGGCTGCAGCTCGTCCAGGACACGGCGGATGAAGTCCGCGCCCATGAACTCACCGGCGTGCGCCTTCGTGAATTTCCCCGCCTTGCGCGCCGCAGCCCAGTAGGGCGCGGTCCAGGGCTCGAGCGGGAAACTCTCGGTGCCGTGCAGGTCGATGCCATCGAGGTCCTGCCACCCGAGGGCTTCTTCCAGCACCGGCATCATCTTCGGGCCCGCGCCATTGTGGTGGATGCCCATGAAGAGCCGGACTTCCATGCCCGCGGGCACGGCGGAACGAATCGCCCCGAGCACTTCGGGTCCGTTCAGTCCGCCAAATTCGATCACGCCCGAAGCGAAGCTCGTTTCGAGATACTTCACGTTCTGGGCGGCCAGCCGCGCAAAAATGACCTTCGCCGCCTCGTGATATCGCGCGGGCGAGGTGAACCAGGAAAAAGCCATGTCGAGGAGTTCGGCTTCGAAATGGGCGAAGTCGCGGAACTTGAAGTTGTGCGCCCACGAGGGTGGCGGCTCGGCGAATTCCGGCCGCACGCGCCGCAGCAGTTCAAGGGGAAGCGCACCTTCGAAGTGCAGGTGCGTTTCCGTCTTCGGCAGCGATTGCACGAAGTCGAAATGAGGCGAGTTGGCGGCGGCGGGCATGGGCGGGGCGCAGGTTGGGTTTATCCCCGAATCGCCGGGCGTAAAGCCCGACCTGCGGGTCAACCTTTTTTCAGCAGCTGCTCCGGGTTCAGCTTCTTGAGCGCCGGCAGGGTAAACAGGCCGTCCTTGCGGATGAGCTTGCCGTCGAACCAGATTTCGCCGCCGCCCCAGTCCGGACGCTGGATGCTGACCATGTCCCAGTGGACGACCGATTCGTTGCCATTGCCGGCCCGCTCGTAGGCTTTGCCGGGCGTGAAGTGAAAGGAACCGGCGATTTTTTCGTCGAACAGGATGTCGCGCATCGGCTCGGTGATGTGCGGGTTGAAACCGATCGCGAATTCCCCGATGTAGCGCGCGCCGGCGTCCGTATCGAGAATCTCGTTCAGGCGCTTCGTGTTGTTGGCCGAGGCCTCGACGATTTTGCCCTTCTTGAACACGAGCCGGATGTTGTCGAAGGCGGTGCCAAGATAGACGGTCGGGGCGTTGTATTGGATGACGCCCTCGACGCTGTCCTTGACCGGGCACGAGAAAACCTCGCCGTCGGGGATGTTGCGCAATCCGCCGCAGGCTTCGGCCCCGATGCCCTTGATGGAGAACTTCAGGTCCGTGCCGGGACCCTTGAGGTGCACGCGGTCGGTCTTGTTCATCAGGTCCTCGAGCGCCTTCATCCCCGGGCCGTAGCGGCTGTAGTCGAAGGTGCAGACCTTGAAGTAGAAGTCTTCGAATGCCTCCGTGCTCATGCCCGCCTGCTGGGCCATGGCGCTGGACGGCCAGCGGATGACGACCCATTTGGTCTTGTTCACCCGGTAGTCGAGGACGGGTTTCATGAGCTTCGAAACGAGCTGGACCCGCTCCGCCGGCACATCGGAGGTCTCGAAGATGTTGTCGGAACCCCGCGCGGCGATGTACGCGTTCATTTTCTGCATGCGGGTCAGTTCGATGTCGGCGGTAAGCTGGTACTGCTCCGCGCTTGCTCCCTTGAGCAATTCCCGGGTGAGACGGGCACGTTGCAGGTTGACGTAGGGGATCGCCCCGAGCGCCCGCGTCGCCCGGATGAGGGCCACGACAAAGGCATCCGGCACGTCATAGGCGTCGATCAACACACGTTCGCCCTTCTTCAATTCGCACGAAAAACCGGTCAGCACTTCGGCCAGCCGGGCATAGCGGGGATCAGTCATCCGGCAACCTTTCCGCCTGTCGGCGGCTCGTTCAACCCCAAACATTTCCGGAAGCTCGGGGAGCTTGGACGGATTTCTCCGGCAGGTCCGGTTTCTGACCGCAACGGGCCGGTCCCCAACCCGGCCTACCACGATCCTGCCTCCATTCGGCCGGGCCGTTTCCCGCGGTCGCAACCCGGGAGAAAACGCTTGGACCGAAAAACGGGCACGGGTGGCCGCGAATACCGGTCTATGACACAATTCGGACGGACTGAATTTGCCGGCATGGTCTTCCGGCCAGACCGCGGGATGATCGCTACGTTCGAGACCGCCTGTTTTCGAATTCTCCCCCTAACCCCAACCCCACTCCGACATGAGCCTGTCCGTGCTGGTTCGTTCCCGGGCGCGACTGCTGTCTGCGCTCTTTGCCTCCGCTCTTGCCTCCGCCCCGTTGTGCGCCGTGCCGGCGTTCCCCGGCGCGGAGGGTTTTGGCGCCAATGCCACCGGGGGCCGCGGTGGCTCCGTGTACGTGGTGACCAACCTCAATGACTCGGGCGCGGGCTCCTTCCGCGACGCCGTCAGCGCGCCCAATCGCACGGTGATCTTCGCCGTCGGCGGCGTGATCAGGATCAGCAGCCGCATCGCCGTAAAAAACAACCTCACCATCGCGGGTCAGACGGCACCCGGCGGCGGCATCACGATCTACGGCAATGGCGTTTCGTTCTCCGACGCCAGCAATACGATCTGCCGGTACATCCGTTTTCGCCAGGGTATCAGCGGGGACGGCGGCACGGACGCCGTGGGCATCGCCTCGGGCGATTCGATGATATTTGACCACGTGTCCGCCTCGTGGGGACGGGATGAGACCTTTTCCGTCAGCGGCACGCCCAGCAACATCACGCTGCAGGACTGCATCGTCGGCCAGGGGCTGCTGGCACACTCGGCCGGCGGGCTCATGCAGACCGACGGCGGTGTCAGTGTCTTTCGTTCCCTCTATGCCGACAACTGGATGCGCAACCCCAAGGTGAAGGGTAAACACGAGTTCACCAACAACGTCGTCTACAACTGGGGCAGCGGCGGCGGCTATATCATGGCCGGGGATTCCGCCGGCCAGACCTTCGCCAATATCAGCAACAACTATTTCATCGCGGGTCCGAACTCTCCCGCGGCGCCCTTCGCCCCGGGCAATCTCAACTTTCACGCCTACACCGACAATAATCTTCACGACGCCGACCGGGACGGGGTTCTCAACGGGACGATTGTTCCGCCCGCGGGTTATCCGTCGGTCGACCTGGTTGCCACGCGCCATGCCTACCCCGCCGTCGCCACCCTCCTGACTCCCGCGGAGGCCTACGTCCACATCGTCGCCAACGCCGGTGCTTCGCTGCCGCGCGACCAGGTGGACGCGTACATGGTGAATGAACTCACCTCGCTCGGCACCGTCGGGGCCCAGATCGTCAATGAAAGCGAGGTCGGCGGACCCGGCACCGTCGCGGGCGGCGTCGCCCCGACCGACTCCGACAGCGACGGTATGCCGGATTGGTGGGAGCAGGCGGCTGGCACGAATCCCGGCGTGGCGGACAACAACGGCGATTTGAACGGCGATGGTTACACCAACCTGGAAAACTATCTCAACGCCCTCGCCCCGGCCGGTGTCCCGGGCGCTTTCATCACGGGCATCACCACCGATACGGGCTCATCGGCGGCGGATGGCGTGACTTCCGACAACACGCTGGTCCTGCAGGGCACGAGCGCACCGGGCCGCACGATCACCCTGAGCCGGGTCGACACGGGAGTCATCGGCACGGCCGTGGCTGACGCGGGCGGGAGTTGGAGTTTTGACTACACTGGGACCACCCTCGCCGATCGCTACTATGCGTTCACCGCTGCAGCCGACCTCGGCGGCGGCGTCATGTCCCCCTCGACCCGGGCGTTCGCCGTCCAGGTTGACACCACTGCCCCGGCGGCACCCGTGATCAACGGCCTCGCGGTCAGCCCCGCCTATGTGTTCAACGGCACCGCGACACCCGGCGACCAGGTGTTGGTGACGCAGGTCGGGTTCGGTCCGGTGGCGACGGCCACGACCGACCCATTGGGCCGCTGGAGCGCGCCTTATTCCGGCGTGCCGCCTCCGGCCGGAGTGTATTCATTCACCGCGGCGGCGATCGATCTCGCCGGCAACCCGGGGAGCGATTCCGCACCTTATGTCGTCAACACCGGCCTGACACCGCCCGCCTTCACCGGCATCACCGATGACACGGGAGCGTCCGCCTCCGACCAAATCACGCGTGACACGACGCTTAATCTCTCCGGCACCGCGCCGGCTTCGTCGACGGTCACCGTGACGCGCCAGGGCACGGGCATCATCGGCACCGCCGTGGCCACGGCCGGCGGAACATGGACGTTCAACTACACGGGCACGACGTTGCCCTCCGGCGACTACATCTTCACGGCCACTGCCGCCACGGCAGGTACGTCCAGCCCTGTCTCGGCCCCCTTTGCCGTGAAAGTCGACACGGTCGCACCGACCATCGACACGATCGTGCGTTTCAATCCTCCCACCGCGGCCACCTCGAGCAGCACACTCGTGTTCCGGGTCACCTTCTTCGAACCCGTGGTCAACGTCGATGCGGGCGACTTCGTCCTCACCACCTCCGGGGCGAGCGGCACGATCAGCTCGCTCAGTCCCGTCAATGCGAGCGTTTATGATGTCACTGTGACCGGCGCGAGCGGTGACGGCACCATCCGGCTCGATCGGCGCGCAAATTCGACCATCCAGGACCTGGCGGGCAACGCGGGCAGTTCGGGTACGTTCACCGGCGGCCAGTCCTACACCATGCGGCTGCCCGGCAGCAGCGTCTGGGCCAGCACGGATTCCGGCGTGTGGAGCGATGCGGCGAATTGGGAGGATGCTGTCATCGCCAACGGTGCCGGCGCCACCGCGGACTTCGGCGCACGGGATATCGACGGCGATGTGACGGTCGACCTCGATTCCCCGCGCACGATCGGCCGTCTGGTGTTTGGGGACATCGACCAGGCTTCTCCCGGCACCTGGACCCTCGCCAACAACGGCAATCCCGCCAACGTCCTCTCGTTGGCCTCGGTGGGGGCGCCCACCATCCAGGTCAACTACACCGGCGCCACCGGCGTGAGCAATCCCGACATCGCCATCGCGGGAGCCGCCTATCCGGCGACCATCACCGCCCAGGTGAACACGGCCACGGGACTCACCAAATCCGGTTGGGGCACGGCAATCCTGACCAACATTGGATCATACGGCGGCCCCCTTAATGTGACCCAAGGCCGGTTGAAGCTCGGGCCAGGCGGCGTGCTGACCGTGCCATCGGTCGCGCTCGCGGTCAGCTCGCAATTCGAGGTGGCCGGCGGCACGTTCGCCTCCACCGGCGACGCCACCATGGTGTCCGGGACCGGCGTCGGCTATGTCGTCAGCGCCGGCACGGCGAGCTTCCAGCGGATAGTCCCGACGAATGCCCGCAACAACCTCGTCAAGGTCACCGGCGGCAGCCTCACGGCCACGGAGCTGAATTTCCCGCGCAGCGCCGACGCCGCGAACATGTACCAGTTCGGCCTCGTGGTGACGGGCGGCGAAGCGACCATCAACACGGTCGGCCTCGGCACCGTCAATTCCTGGGGCAACATGTCCATCGAAGGCGGGCGGCTGAACGTCAGCGACCTCACGATCGCGTGGCAGCAGACCTCCGGTCGCGGCGGCCAGGCGCGCGTCACCGGCGGCGAACTCGTCGTCAACGAGGTCATCATGTCCCGCAAGAACGGCAGCAACGCCAACAATGTGGCGGAGCTTCACCTGCTCGGCGGCACCACCACCGTCAACCGCCTGACCCTGGGCTTCGACGCCACCGTGAACGCGGGTTCGGCGACCGTAAACCTGAACGGCGGCGCGCTCTATCTCGGCGCCGGCGGCATCGTGCGCAATGGCGTCGCACCGTTCGCCGCAAACCTTAACCTCACCAACGGCACGCTCGGCGCCGCCGCGGACTGGGCCACGGATGTCCCGCTGAACGTCTCCGGCGGCGTGGTTGTCCTGCAGGCGGCCGACGCGGACGGCATCGCCCACGACATCACGCTCGGCGGCGCCATCGCCGGCTCGGGCGACATCGTGAAGACCGGGGGCGGCACGCTGCAGCTCCCTGCCGCCAGCAGTTTCAGCGGATCCCTCTCCGTCAACGCCGGTGCGGTGCGTGTGCTGGGCACTCTGCCGACGGGCGGTGCGATCACCATCAATGCCGCTGGCGCCGTCATCGGCAGCGGCAATGTATTGAAGCCCATTGTGCTCAACGGTGTCCTTGCCCCCGGTGGCGCCGCGCCTGACGCCGCCCTCGCCGGGTCCTCCTTGGCCTGGAACGGCGGTGGCCAACTTGCGCTCACCCTGGGCGCCAGCGGCACCTCGAACCGGCTCAATCTTTCCGGCGCGCTGACAAGGGGCACCGCCGGGAACCATGTCGTCCAACTGACCGCCGGGACCGGCTTCGCGGCCGGCAACACGTACACCCTGGCGACGTTTGCTTCGACCGACTTCGCCGCCGCGGACTTCACCGCGACCGGCTTGCCGCCGGGCTACGCCGCGCAGCTGTCCCTGGGTACCAACAGCCTGACGGCGACAATCATCGCGACGCCCGTCATAACGAGTGCCGCAAGTGCGGCCGGTACCTTCAATGCCGCGTTCAACTACGCTATCACCGCGACAAACGATCCGACCAGTTACCATGCGACCGGGCTGCCAGCGGGTCTGTCCATCGACCCGGGAACCGGGGTAATTTCCGGGACGCCTGCCGCGAGCGGAACCTTCAACGTGACGCTGGAAGCGAGCAACCTTGCGGGCACGGGCATGGCGCTCCTGACTCTCACCATCGCCAAGGCACCATCCTCCCTCGTCCTTACCAGCCTGCAACAACCGTACGACGGTTCACCGAAGTCACCGACGGCGGTCACGACTCCCAGCGGACTCACGGTGACGTTCACCTACGACGGAAATGCCACGGCGCCGACGCTGCCAGGTGGTTACAGCGTGGTCGCCACCATCGATGATCCGAACTACAGCGGGACAACGAGCGACGCCTTCGTCATCACGATCACGGGCTTGGTCCGCCATGCACCCACGCTGAATGGCGATGTCGACGGCTCCGTGCAGGTGCTGCTGCCGGAAAATGTCACGTTGGCCGGATCGAGCATGGTCGGTGGCGGTTTGCTGCTGCCCGGCACCCCAAGTGTGGTCATCCATGGGTCGTCCGTTTTGGGAAGCACAATCGATTACAACGGCGCCGCGACGCCGACGAGCCACACCGTCACCCTCAACGGCAATGCGATGCTCGGCCACCTGGGCCGCCGGGTCGACGCCCTGGCCATGCCGGTGGTCGCGCCACCGCCCGCTCCGGCGGGCACGCGCAACGTGGCGATGAATTCCAGCAGCCAGAGCCCGGGTGATTTCGCCACCCTGCGCAACCTGACGTTGTCGGGCAGCGCCGGCATGGTGGCCGTGCCTCCGGGCACCTACGGCAACTTCTCGGCCAGCGGCAATTCAGGCTTCATCCTCGGCGTTGCGGGTTCAACCGAACCCGCCGTCTACAACCTCCAAAATCTCTCCGTGGGCGGCCTCCCGGGCGGGGCGCCGAAACTGCAGGTGGTCGGGCCGGTCATC
>DASZPS010000152.1:0-7369 GCA_035549955.1 Lacunisphaera sp.
AACTGCGACGCGAGTTCCTCGAGGCGGAAACACAGCTCCTCCCGGCGCCGCCCCTCGTCGATGAACGCGATGATGTCGGCGAGATCGATCACATCTTCCTCCAGGAAATGTTCCTCGATCACGGCCTGGCTTGCGGTTTCGGCAATCAGGTGCGGCCAGGGCTGTCCGTCGCCGGCGTCGCCGGCGCGGAGCACCACGAGGCCCCGGAGCCGGGACCGGGCAATGCGGTTGGACAAGGCGGCCAGGCGGGAATAGGCAAAAGCCACGTTGGCAAGCCGGGCTTGGCGCAGGAGCGAGTCGCGTTGGTGCAGGAATTGGTGGAATTGCATGGTCGGGTTGGGTGGGAGGTTGCGGGCATGTTCCGAGGTGGATCGCGATGACGACCAGGGCGCGCCGGCGATCCGGACGCGACAAACGCGGCAAACCTGACTGCTTCCTGTCGTAGCCTGACCTGCTGATTTCCCTGGCCGTCGCTAACGCAGAATTCTCGTGCCGGACTCAAATCACGATCTCAACCGTGGATCTAACCTGACAGCGGACTGGCTCCATTGATCGGCGCATTTCGCCGTCGGGCAAGGGAAATCTCCGGAACGCCCGGAACTATTTTTGGCAAACGAACCGCGCCACAGGCGCGGCAGTCGGCATCACGCTTTGGCGGTGGCGGGGACCGGGACAGGACCGTCCAGCGCAACGATCTCGTAGCTGATCTTGCCCTCGGCGACTTCCCGGAGGGCAATGTCCTCATGGCGGAGCTTCTCGAGCGACTCGACCAAGGGCCGGGCACCGCCGCGCAGTTGCTTGACGCGACGGGAGACGACATTGACGAGGATATAGGGATCGGTGATGACCGCGCGCGCGGCGTTGACGTATTCGTCTCTCATGGGATTAAAGCCCGAAGGGCAGGCAGCGTTTGAGGGGCGCGGCGTGGCCGGGGGCCACGAGCTTGTCCCGCGAGGCCCGCCGTTTGGATTTGGTGCTCTTGGCGGCCAGGAGGTGGCGGAAGCCCGGCGTGCGGCGCAGGAGTTTGCCCCGGGCGCTCAACTTGAAGCGCTTGGCCACGGATTTTTTGGTTTTTTGCATAAAGATCGCGTCGGGTCGCGGCGCATCGCCTGCGCGGAACCGTGGCCGATCCGCTTCAGGCGGCTGGCACGACCGTTCCTTCGTGGTAAGCCCGCAGGCCCGCGGCGGCCCGGAGGTGACCGGCGCGCATGTCGGAAAACAGGCCGGCGGGTGTGTCCTCGTTGCGGACGTCGAGCCCGCTGGCGATTGCGGCCTGCAGGCGAGCGATGAGAGTGTGCTGGAGCGCGCGGAGACCGGCGAGGCCAGCGACCGGATCGATCGGTTTCGGGCCGGATTGAATCCGGGCGGAGCCGCCGTGCATCCCGATTTCGGCGGCCAGCCGCATCAGGCGGTCATCGCTCTCCCGTTTCTGCCCGTCGAGGAGGCGGCGGAGGGTGGGGGGCAGCGGGACAGCGAAGCAACCCAGGATGGCGGAGAAAGTGCGATACAGGCCGTATTCGGCATCCAGCAGCGACGCGAGCAGCGTGGGCAATTCGACGGAGCGTCGGGCGGAGGGTGAAATCGGGGAAGGCATGGGGCGGGAGATGCGGAGCCGAAAGGGGATTCCCGCCGGGTTGCAGTGGGAAAGTACCGGCGGTTCCGGCCAAAAGCGAACTATTCGTGGGAAAGGGAGGCGTTCCGGCGCCAAGCCGCGGCGCAACATCGTTGGAAGTGTGTGGCCGGCGAACCGATTGGGCGACACGCCGCCCGCAGACTATTTTCATGCCACGGAGGCATTGCTTTTGGGGCGCATCCCGGGTCTCCGCGGCGAAGGCCTCTCAAAGCCGGGCATCGATGTAGCGGAGGATCTCAGTGCGGCCGGCCCTGGTCTTGGCCGAGGTGAGGAAGAGCTCGGGCGCCGGGTCAAGGGCGTCCAGGGCAACCGACCGGAATCGGGCCACGCTGGCCTCGGTCTGGGAGGCTGACTGCTTGTCGATCTTGGTAAAGACGACGGCGAAGGTGACGCCGGTTTCCACGAGCCAGGCAATGAACGCCAGGTCGATCGGCTGGGGCTCGAGGCGGGAATCGATGAGGACAAAGACGGCGCGCAGTTCTGCGCGGTGCTCGAGGTAGTCGGCGGCGGCCTCGTTGAAATCGGCGCGTTCGGATTTCGCGACCCGGGCATAGCCGTAGCCGGGCAAATCCACGAGGCGCCAGCTCCGGTTGATGGCATAGAAATTCATCAGGCGGGTCTTGCCGGGCAGGTCGGACACGCGCGCCAGGCCGCGTTTTTCCGCGAGCAGGTTGAGAAGGGAGGACTTGCCGACATTCGAGCGGCCGATGAACGCGAACTCGGGTTGAGCCAGGCGGGGGACGTTGGCGAGGCTCGTCGCACTGGTCTCGAACTCCGCGGAGGTGATCTTCATGTGCGGTTCTCCTACTCGAGGGCGGGATAGGCGAGGCAGGAGTCGGGGAAAGCCGCCCCGCGGCGCATCCATTGGTAAAGGCAGAGGCCGTTGGTGAGGGCCTCATGCAGGGCGGAGCCGAAGTCGTAGGAACGTTCGTCGTAGCCCGCGGCTTCCAAGGCTTCGTCGACCCCCAGCATCACGGCGAACATACGGGCGCGCAGCGCGGGAATGTAGACCTTGCTGATGTCCACGGCCGGGTTGGCCAGGTGCTCGGCGCAGACCGCGGCGTCGCTGGTGTGATGCGACCGGCACGGTTGCGGGCGCCCGGCATAGATCGAACACGATCCGGCCAGCAACAGGGCGCAGGCCTGCCGGCTCGCGTCGCGTTCACCCTCCGCGAAAGCGGCGACGCGGGCGCGATGGACGCCGAGTCGCGCGATGACCTCGGCGAGGGCCTCGGGGCCGAAATGAACCTGGATGTGGTCGGCGGCGAAAAAGACCTCATGGGCCTGGACGTCCACCGGCACGCGACAGCAGGAGTCGCAGCCGTCGCGGCACGCCACCGTGGCCAGGACGCGGGGGGCCGTGCCGGCATACGTCCGGTCAAGCTCCTTCATGCCCCAGCCAAGGGCCGCCATCATCTGGTCGTGTTCGCGGACGCGCCCCAGCCGGCGCTTCATCTGACCGATGGTGCGGTCGAAGATCTCGAAACGCTGGGCGAGCGAGGGGCGGGCGGGCATTGAGGCCCGCAGGTCTCACAGGATCCAGGGGAAAAGCGACAACAATACCGAAGATGACCAGCCCCAATGACCCGGCTTTCCTGGCGGACCGCGTCCAGCCGGCCCCCGAAAACGGAGGCCGGCCCGGACGTGAAGCCCGCGGATTCGGTCCCGGCGGCCGAGGCCGCACAATCCCTGCCAGCGCAAACCGACAGCGTTCTGGAGCGATCCGGTGAGCGAATGCTGCGCGGCGGACTTCAAAAGTCACGCTGCTTCAAGCTGGTCAGCCTGGCGATAACAGCGTTGGTGCCCCTCGTCATCCGATGCTGGCCCCTCGGCCCGGCAGGCTCTCGGCCCGGCCGGCTATGGCATTATCTTTTCCAAGGTGCCCTGGCCGTCCTCGAACACGAGTCGTCCCGGAACCTGCAGGAGCGCGCAGATCGCCATGAACTCCGCCTCGCTGTTGACCGGCAATTGGAAGGGTGGCCGGTCGGGAATCTGGATGAAGACGCGGGGAGTAAACGTGGTGGCTGCACCGGCCGGTGGGGCGGTGCTGACCTGCAGCTTGTAGGCGGTTACCGGAAACTGGGCCATGGGGAATTCCTTGGGATTGCGGATCGTGGCATTGAACCGGAGGACTTCGAACAAGTGTTCGAATGTTTCCCGGTCCGTGACAAGGAACTCCATGGCAGCCCGCGGGCGATGGCAACGGACAAGTGCCAGCCGAGTGACGTTCAGGAAGAGGATTCAGTGGACCACAGCCCGCATGTGCCGGTCCCTTCGACTCGGCCGGCCCGGTGGTTCGACCCCTGGCTTAGCCGGCGCGCCGGTAGTGTAGGGCGACCGCGCCGTTGCGGAGCGGCTGCGTCGAGACCAGCTCGAGCTGTCGCGTGTGGGGCAGCCCGCCTTGGTAGAGGGTTGGGCCGTGGCCGGCGATGCGAGGATGGACGAGGAACTTGTACTCGTCGATCAGACCCATCCGATCCAGTTGGGTCGCGAGCTTGCCGCTGCCGAGGAGCACGCCGGCGGGGGTGGCGTCCTTGAGCTGCTGCACGCCCGCGCGCAAGTCACCGGCGATGAGGTGGCTGTTGGTCCACGGGAAATCCCGGCGCGTGGACGACACGACGTACTTCGGCTTGGCCTCCAGCTTGATTGCCCACTCGTGCATCGCGGGCGGCGCCGCCACCTCGCCGCGGGCCACCGCGGGCCAGTAACCCTCCATCATCTCGTAGGTCACGCGGCCCCACAGCATCGCCCCGCCTTCGTCCATGAGGCGGGTGAAAAAGGCGTGCGTTTCGTCGTCGGCGATCCCCTCCTGGTGGTCGACACAGCCGTCCAGCGTGAGGTTGAGGCCGAACGTCAAGAGTCCCATGCGGCGAGTGTAGGCCGCACGCTTCAATCTTGTCGAGGATCAGGCCAAAGAGTTTCCGCAACGGGCGCGAGGCCAGGATTGTCCTGATTTGAGGGACAGCGACCAAAGACCACAGGCGCCGGCCCCTTCGGCTCGGCCCAGTTTGCGGGCTTCGGGCGAAGGGACAATCCATGCGGAGCAATCCGGCGGCGTCAGTGGTATGATCGCGGCGATGCAATCGACCGGGCGCCAATGGGCAGGCTTCGTGCATGGTTTGGCGGTGGGCATGGCGCTGCCCGTGGTCTGCTTTGTCGCCGGGGCCGCGGTGGATACGCCGGGCCGCGAGAACCCTTGGGAGTTGGTGATGGCTTGCGGGTTTGGCGCGGCCTATCTGGTGCTGGCGAGTTTGTGGCTCGCGGGTCCCGGCCGGAGTACGGGATATGTCCTGGCCGGCGCGGTCACTCCCCTGGGACTTCTCGGATTGGTGGGCGGCGTGTTGGAGAAACCTGGCGTGGGTGCGGTCGTGTTGGGGGTCCTCATCCCGGCCTGCCTGCTGGGTGGTGCCTTGGGCGCGGCCCTGAAGAACCGGCTCGTCGCCCGGCGCCGGATAGCGTCCGCGCCACCGGGAAGGCGCCGCGGGCCCTTTTGGTTGTCCGTTGCGGCGACCGCTCTGGTGGCGGCCACGGCCGGACTCTGCCTGTACCTGGCGCCGGTGGCGGGACGATCCGCCAATCCCAACACCGGCTTTTTCGTGGTGATGACCTTCGTCGAGGCGGCGATCGCGGGATTTTTCTGGCGGGCCGGTCGCCCCGCTGGTCCCGGGGAAACCGCGCCCGGGACGTTTCAGCTGTTGGGCGCGTTGGGCTCGTTTCTCTTCGGTCTGGCGGTGATTGGCATCGGGCTGGTGGTCGCCCGGGCCCCGGTATTGCTGCCCGCCGACGTGGCCGCCTGGCTGGCGGGCGGGGCTAACCTGGGGGCGACCACGCTGGCCACGGGCGTCATGGTCGCCGGCGCGCCCGCGGCGCCGGTGAGCGAACCGTACACCCCGGCCTGAGGACAATTCCAACTGACGAAATCGGGCCTTGCCTCGCATGAACTCCCCGCGACCCCCGCCGCTCTCGTTGCTTCGCTGGGCCTGCGCGGGCACCGTCCTGGGGTTCGCCTTGGGCGGCTGTGTCTTCGTCACTTCCGTGGATACCGGCCGGTTTCCACCGGAGTGGCGCACCCAGGTCGAACGTCCGCACCGGGCCTTCGTCGATCCTTCGGGCACCTATGCGGACAGCGGCCAGGCCACCGATGCCAATCCGAAAAAGAAGGGCGCCATTCGCGCAAAACGGTCCCTGGCTCGCTACCTGTTCCAAGTGAGCGAGCGCGCCGTGCCGGCTGCGGAGGCGGTGCGACTGGCCCTCGCGGGCGACAAGCTGACCGTCGAGCTCATGGATCACGGGCAGGCCGTGTGGTCGCGGGAATTGGGCGTCCGCGTGGATGCAGCGGAAGGCGTGCTGGTCCTGCCTCGGCAGGTCAAGCAATGGACCGAGCAGGGCGAGACCGCGCACGTGGAACAGCACGTCCGTCTTTTTCGCGGCACGGACGGGGCCCTCTACGCCCACGTGGCTCGCACCGTCGTGGGGGTGGCCGCAGTGATCCCGGTTTTCGGGACCGGCGACGGCTGGGGCCGCTGGCCGTCCGCACCGGCCGGCGCACCCGGTTCACCTTGAGGCCGACCTTGCTGGTGAATGGCACCTGGCCAGCCCCTTTTGGTCCGGCGTGTCAGGGCAGGGTGGCGTATTCGGCGGGGACGGCTTCAAGGCGCGAGTAGCCGATAAACTCGGCTGGTTCGAGCGGCGGCCAGACGTCCGGGGCGCGGATGGGCGCGCTGGAATCGTGGCGGAGGAACAACCGCACCGGCGCGGAAGTGAGGGCAGGGAGGGGCGCGTCGGGCCGGAGGTAGTATCGCTTTTTCTCCTGCACCGACTCCCAAGGGGTGGCAAACAGGCGGCCTCGGTTCCAGGGCTTGCGGTGTTCCTTGATGGCGCGCTTGCGGATCAGCACGGTCTCGAGCACGCGACCCGGATCGGCGGCGAGGGCGGTCCGCATTTGCGTCTCCCAGCCCGGGCGGGGGGCGGCCCACGTGACGCGGGCGATGCGCGTTTTCCAGTCCGCGATGATCGCGTCCGCCGCCTCGCCCGGAGAGCTGGAGCGCTCAAGGGTGAATTCCAGCTCGTAACCGCGCGTCGCCGGTTGCGGCTGGACAAAATAGCATATCGCGAGCGTGCCGGCAGCGGCGACCGTCGAGAGGAGGATCCATTGGCTGCGTCCGGGCAGCGGTCGCAGTTTCATCAGCAGCCATAGCAACAGGCCGAGGGCGGCGCCGCCTGGTCCGGTAAGGAAGATGCCGACCAAGGGACCCTGGTTCGCCTCCGGCACGAAGACCAGCGGGCCGAAGAAGCCGGCGCAGAAACCGGCGAGGCCGAGCAGGACGACCCACAGGAATCCCGGCGGTTTGGCGCTGACTGGCGGCTCCGTGGTCATGTCGTGCGTTATGCCGCAGAGCGCCCCGCCCGGCAAGTCCTGCCGGGAACGCAAACTGTCCTAACCCGCATATTTCACACCCAGAGGTGTGAAACATGCGCCCTGTCGGGCCGAGCTTGTCGGGGCGCGCCGCGACAAAGTCGCTCCGCCCGGAGGGCGGACGGACATTTTGCTGATTGGATCGCCCAAGACTGTGAAATGTCCGGGCTAACCCGGACATTTCACACTTGGAAACAACCAACACACCCCACCCTGTCGGGCACCCCTCTCCTAGAGGGGACTTCGGCTGCGCAGGCTTGGATTCCCCTCTATGAGAGGGGTGGCGCGCAGCGCCGGGGTGTGTCGGTCGCGCATGGAGG
>DASZPS010000153.1:0-35476 GCA_035549955.1 Lacunisphaera sp.
GGACGGCTTCGATTTTCTGCTGGGAAAGGGAGAAGGACATGCTTGCCCGCAGCGGCCGCCCGTCCGGCGAGAAGTACTCGAGGCTTTCCTCGAGGGAGTCCATCAGCCCGTCGAATTTGAAAGTGCCCCAAAGGAAGCGCACGGCGGGCGGGACAAACTTCGGGGGCGTGTCCGTGGTGCGTTCCGGCGTGATGAAGGAGGAGACCTTCTTGGTGAGGTTGCGCACGTCGTTCTCGGTGTTTTCTCCATCCTCCAGCGAGGTGACATCGAACCAGATTTGCAGGGCGAGCTTGGTCGTGCCGGCGCCGACGAACTGCCGGGCCGGGGTGCCCCGCTGGTCCCCCGGGGATTCCGGGGTCTGCAGTTGGTTGGCAAAGGTCACCTTCAGCGACTCCGGGTTGAACTGCACCGCGATCTTGCGATCGGGGTTGATTTCGCGGTCGAAATTGGCGTCGAGCTGCCGGAGCTCGGCCTTGGCGAGGGCGGGTTGTTCGGGCATGGGGTCAGGAACTGGGTTTGACGAAGTCGAGGTGATCGTAGGCCAGTTGCAGTTCCTCGATGGCCACGGCACCGTCCTTCGCGTTCAAGGCCGGGGCCTTCAGTTTCACCGGCAGGCATCGATGGAGAACGTAGCGGAGCCGCTCGGTCCGGCCGTCGGGAGCGAAGAGGACGATGGTTGTCGTGGCGCGGAGTTTGCCGTTGCCGGGCCGGGTGAGGGCGTTGAACCAGTCCCACAGGTCGAAGCTGGAGGTCATGCCGCGCTTGAGGGTCACGGTGCCATAGCCCACCGGGCCCGGCAGCCGGATCTGCGCCGCGTTGTTGCCGCCCTCCCGGATCGTCTTCGCCTCGAGGGTCATCTCGAGGCCGTCACAGTCGGAGAACGCGGCGTTGCACGCGCGCGAGCTCACGCCCGGCACCTCGATCTCCACGGCGAAGTTGAAGGTCGTGAAAGGGTGATTGACGGTTTCGTTGGCGGGATTGGCCATGGTCAGTTGATTTCCGTCACCTGCGTGCGGTTGCTGGTCTGGACGAGGCGGATGGTGACAAAGGTCATGGGCACGGACGGGGCCACGCGGAGCTCCACGATGAAGCGGCCCTGGTCGACGGATTCGGGGGGATTGACGTCATCGCCGCAGCTCACCTGGAAGGACTCGCGCGAAGTCCGGCCGGCAAAGGCGCCGCGCCGGTGCAGGTCACCCAGGAGGGCTTCGAAGCTGTGGCGGACGAGCCGGCGGAAGGCCGCGTCGTTGGTCTCGAAAACGTAGGCCGCGCCGTGGCGGAGGGCGAGGCGGCGCATCAGGATGAGCAGGCGGCGGACGTTCAGCGGGCGCAGCAGTTCGTCGCCCGCCAGCGTATCCTGGCTCAGGCACAGGAAACCCGCCGCCTCCTGCCGGATGAGGTTGAGCTGGGCCACCAGGAACCGCTCGCGCCATGACGGCGGGATGTCTGGCAGCAGCGCGACGGCCTCGCGGACCGGCTCGTTGGCGGCGGCAATCCAGGCGCCCCGGCTGAGGGCGCGGCGGGCGTGGTGACCGGCCACGGCGCCCTCGGGCGGAACGAGGCGGACGCCCGCTTCGTCGCGGATGACCAGCCAGGGATGAAAGAGGGCGGCGTAGCTGAAGGCGTCGGATTCACCGGCGCCGAGCGGGGTGCAGGTGCGGCCGGCGACGGTGAGAACCCGGCTGCGTGCGGAGCCCAGCTCCTGCCGGAGGTCGAGGGCTTCCTGCGCCCGAAGGTGGCCGGGCAAAGAGGCCAGGAGGACCAGATCGGCGCGTGCGGCGCACAAGCGAATGGCTGCGCGCATGACCGCGAGCCAGCTGTCGCTTTCAAAAACGCGCGGTGGCACCACCTCGGTCCGGGGCACGGGATTGACGATGGCCCGGCTCCCATTCGACCAGTTGCTGGTCGCCGTGCCATCAAGGGCGCGGATCCGATAGTAGTAGGCGGCGGGGGCCCGCCCGTTCAACCGGAGCGACCGCCCGCCGACGGTCCCGAGGGTGACGGCGTCGCGGAAATCCGCCCGGCTGGCCTCCTGCACCAGGAAAACAAAGCGGTCGGCCAGGGCGCTTGTCCACGTGAGTTCGATCTGGTCGGTGCCGATCGCGAGGCTGGAGAGCTGCGGCGCCGGAATGAGCTGCAGGTCGCAAGGCAGGAATTCACTCCACGGGGGCGCGGGCACCAGCGGGATCGATGCGGGCGGCGGATCGCACGGCAGGTGGTGCCACCATTCCGGCCGGGCCGGGGGCGATGAGTCCTGGGCGGGATCGGCGGCGATGGACGAAGTGCTGGTTCCCCAGGGGCGCAGCCCGGCATCGGGCACGCAGAGCAGCGTGGCCTCGTCGATGGCGAGCGCGGCGTGGATCCCGCGCAGGCGATGGGGCACGGTCTGCTGGTAACGGAGAAAATCGGCGTGCGCGCAAAGCGCCGCCGTGCCCTGCTCGACCATCTCGGCGTCCAGGAAAAGTGCGGCGGAAAAATCCCCGAGCCCGTCGCGCTCCAGCCGTCCCGTCCCGCTGTGCTCGGTGGGGAGGTGGTCCGATCCCAGGGCGGTCACGGCCAGGGGCAGTGAGAATCGCGTGGCGCTGGCGATTCCGGCGAGCGGGCACCGCGGCGAGCCGATTTCCCGCCACCAGGCGCGGTCGCGTTCGGGCGGGGGAGGTTCCGCGGCGAAATAGGCCTCGTCATCCGGGAGGCTGCCCCAATGGCGCCGATGCGCGGTCATGAAGCCCAGTTCGTTGAGTTGGAAGTCCGGCTGGCCCGGATCGGTGACCCGGAGGTCCAGGGTGACGGTCTCGATGGAAACCGCGCCGAGCGAAGCCAGGGTGGGAGGTGCGGATAAGAACTGCCAGGCCGGTCCTTCCACCCGGGGTGCGAGGCCGGGTGGCGAGCCCGCGACGGTGCCCGAGCCCACGCGGCGGACCTGGATCCAGAACTTCGACTCCGCCGGGGTCGCGGCATCGGCGGAGAATTGGATCCAGGAACCGACGGTCGGTGCCACGGCCGCGGCATCGGTCAGTTGCAGGGTGACCAGGTTGTCCTCTCCCGGCGCCGGCCACTCCGTCACGGTCGCGGCCACCGCGGCCTGGGCGGCGCCATCATGCCAGCGCACGGTCCAGCCGCTCGCGGGATTCGGCGTGTGCCGGGCGTCCTGCAGCCAGACGATGGGATGGGCTGCGTTTACCTGGGTCAGGTGGGGAACCGGGGCCGACACCGAATCCACCGGAACGAAACCGATATAACCCCCCGCGAAGGAAGTCAGGCGCAGCAAGTCGCCCGTGCGCACGGGACCGGGCTGGCCGGGGGTGGTGAAGGATCGGGCGTTGAGCGCCGTGAGCGCGAGACCAGCCGATAGCCCGCGTACCTGCAGGGCCGTGGTGGTCACGAGTCCGTCCGACCACGACCCGGGCGAGCGGGCGAGGGTGCGGGCCGGAACGAGGGCGCCGTCGCCCGCCACCCCGAGCACGCCGGCCAGCGGAATGGAACCGGTTTCGGCGGAGTCCGCCGCCACCCGGATGATCCAGCAGCGAAGTCCGCCATTGGCGAAGAAAGCCCGGACCGCGGGGCCGAGGTTAGCATATTGCGGACTCGAAGTGGCCGGGTCCCACGCCAGGGGCAGATCGGCGCCGAAGATTTCGGTGAACCGGACCGGGTCCTCCACCGCCACCGGCAGGTGCAACGGGCCGCGCGCGGCGAAGCCGGCGAAGACGGCGATGTCCATGCGCGGCAGGGCATTCGCCGGGGGCGGGGTGGCGTCCTCGAAGCGGATGCCGGCGAGCCGGCGCGGGGTGGTGACGGGCATGACGGAAGGGAAGTTCCAGCGGGCACGGCCCGCTCCGCGCGTTCACGCGGAGCGGAGACGTGTCGATACCGTTCGGAGGCCTATTCCATTTCCAGCCGTTCGTAAGCGAGCGTGAGTTCCTCCATCGCGACGTCGGTGCCCTTGCCGTTGAACGGGCCGCTGCTCACTTTGGTGGGGCGCGCCCGGATGAGTTTCCAGGTCTGGACCACGGCGGTGTGGTCCTCGTTTTGCAGTTGGATGGTGACCGTGCGCAGCGCCTTTTGGTCGCCGTTCCGGATCTGGTCCAGCCACGAATAGAGGTTGAGCGAACCGATGACACCGCGCTTGAGCGTGATGTCGGACGACTTGTTGAGTCCGGTGATCTTGCGGACGCTGTTTTCCCTTTCGTTGCCGTTCCGATATTCGGTCACGGTCACTTCCATGCCGATGCCGCTGCATTCCTGGAAGCCGGCCTCGGGCCCGTCGGTGTTGCCGGTGCCGAGGTCGACCAGGAAGTTGAACTGGACGTAGGGACGATCGCGTAGGACTGCCATGGGTGGATGGGGTTAAGGTGGATGAGTTGGGGGAGGGTTAGACTTTGCGGTCGGAGGTCCATTGACCGATCCGGAAGACGACGAACTCAGCCGGGCGGAGCGGGGCGAC
This sequence comes from Lacunisphaera sp., assembly GCA_035549955.1. Taxonomy (GTDB): domain Bacteria; phylum Verrucomicrobiota; class Verrucomicrobiia; order Opitutales; family Opitutaceae; genus Lacunisphaera. The sequence continues at coordinate 4,442 of DASZPS010000153.1, forward strand.
GCCGATGAGGCAAATGAGCCGGCCGTTATCGAGATCGTTCTGGCTCATGGTGGAGCGGTCGCATTTCACGAAGAACGCCTTGTCGGGCTTGTCACCCAGCAGGGCGCCGGACTGCCATTCGTTGAGGAGGAAATCCTCGATGGTGCGCCGCACGTTGGCCCAGAGGGCCTCGCCGTTCGGTTCGAACACCGCCCATTGGGTGCCCTTGTCGATCGAGCGTTCCAGGTAGGCGAAGTACCGGCGCAGGTTGACATACTTCCACTCCGGGTCGGAGCTGATCGTGCGCGCGCCCCAGAGCCGGAAGCCGCGGCCCTCGAAGAAGCGGAAACAATTGATGCCTTCGGGATTGAGGACGTCCTGCTGGGCCTTGTTGAGCAGTTTCTCAAAACCCACGGCGAGGTTGACGACCTCGTTGGCGGGCGCCTTGTAGACGGCGCGGTTGATGTCGTTGCGGGCGTAGATTCCGGCGACGAAGCCGCTCGGGGGCAGGTTGATTTCCTGGCGCGAGAGCGGATCGATCACCCGCACCCATGGGTAGTAGAGCGCGGCGTAGGTGGAGTCGAGCCGCCCCCGCATCGCGCGGACCTCGGAAATGCTCTGGTTGTCCCCGCTGTCCAGGATGGCGATGCGGTAGCGCATGCGCTGGGCATGGCTGATCAGCAGGTTGACGATGCCGCGGGCCTGCGGCCCGTAGGTGGCATCGCCATAGCCAAACGTGGAGCCCGGCGCAGCGACAATCGAGATGTCCTCGATGTCCTCGAACTGCGTGAGTCCCGTGCGATTGCCCGTCGCCGGATCGACTTCGCCGCCATAGGCGTCGGCACCCGGCCGGATGCCATCGTTTCCACCTTGCAGCGGGACAACCACCACCCGCCGGTTGGGTTCGGAGTCGGGATTGGCCAGGTTGGCCTGCAGGCCCTGGTCGGGCGGGCTGAGGGGTGGGCTGCTGATCGTGTAGGTGTCGATCAGCGCCCGCAGCACGCCGAGGCCGGTGACACCGGTGCCGACGGACAGGACGATCGGCACGGAGCGGGCGCGCGCGGCGCTGGCCTGGACTTCGTGGAAACGATCGAACACCGAGTCCGGCGAACCGGCGCGCAGGTGGGTCGGATCCAGCGGGAGGTCCGCCTCGATGTAGGGCTGGCCGCCGCCAGTCATGGGCTCCACGGACACGGTGACGGTCACGATCCGGATCTCGTGGCCGACGGCGGGGTTCAGGTCTTCGAGCCGGATGTTGGCGCCGCCGAGCGCGTAGTTGGTGGCGGAAAACTGCCACGCGCCTGGATGCGCATCGTTGCGCAAGGCGATGTAGAAGCCGTCGCCGGTGAGCGGGCTCGTCGGGATGCTGTCGGCGTCCCGCACGAGGACGATGTCCCGGTCCTGGAGTGACTTGACGAGGTTGGCGGTGTTCTCGTCGTTCCGAACCAGGATGTTCTGGCTGAGCTTCAGGGCGAAGACCACACGGGCGTCGCCGGCGCGGCCCGGGAATCGGGCCCGGATTTGCACCACGGGCGCCGAGGCCGGAAACCGGCCCGTGGCATGACCGGGGAAAGGGGCGGCGGCGGTGGCCGGAGTCGAAGGGGTGTAGACCCGACTGACATAGAGGCGCTTGCCCCCTTCCTCGAAATAGGCGCGCACGGCCTGCCAGAGGAAATTGTCCTGGGTGTTGCTGCCATCGCTGAACTCGATGAGGTCGCGTCCGCCGTAGATGCGCTCGAATTCGACCACGCTGGTGATGATTTCCGGCTCGACGTCCAACGGGCCATACCGGGCGGGTCCGATGAAACCGGTGGTGGTGGTGCTGACGCCCTCGATGGACTTGGAGCGGAAGGACGTTTCTTCTACATAAACGCCCGGGGCTAGGTATTCAGGCATGGCGAATCCTTGATGGTTGAGGTTAAACGAAGGGTTGAACGAACAGAGTGGCCGAGGGAGGGGAGCCGGCGCCGCGCACAATCAACTCGGTGCCGAAGCGCAGGGCGGTGCCGGGCCAGGGGTGCGCCGGTGAAAGGACGTCCAGCAGGGTGCCGGCGCGCTGGGTGAGAATGCGATCGAGCGCAGGCACGCTCCCGGACCGGAAAGGCGGCGAGGCGTCGGGTTCGTAGTGGACGGCCAGTTGCACCGGCCACGACTGGTCGGTCAGGTTGCGCGGCGGATGCGGCGGCGACTCAGCCACCCCATCCTCGGATTCCGGGTACGGCAGGAAGATCACGACGGAGCCATCCCGCGGATCGGCCAGGCCGCGGGAACGCACCGCCCGGGGACCGGTGCCGACGACCGCCTCCAGCATCGCCCACGCCGCGGGACGCCCGCGCCCGGCATCGAGCAGCTGCGCCCGGATGACGGCGCTGCCGCCGGGGGCGCGCCGTACGGGCGAGCTGAAAAGTGGAACGTAACCATCGGGCCAGCCGGCGTTGACGCCGGGGAGCGAAAAGAAGCCCTCGACGGGAGCATTGACCGAGAATTGGGCCGGCAGGAACCGGCCCTGCTGATCCTCAACCGTGAGGAGGAATGCCACCGGCAATGGCGGACTGGAAAAGTAATCGGTCTCGGGCGAGGGCGGCTCGCGCCGCACCTTGGGCAGCGAAGGGAAGGCGTAGGCCCCGGAACTTGTCTCCACGGCGCGGAGCACGAGCCCGTGGGACGCGGTGGCGGTGACAATGAGACCACCCGGCACGGCGCGGTTGGCGCCGACATCCCAGAACCGGACGCCGAGGGGGCTTGTCAGGGGAAACTTTTCCAGCGGTCGGGTGGCGGGCAGGATCATGGGATGAGGATCTCCCGTTGGTCGAACACGCGGGTCTGCACGACACCCGCGGAGTCGAGTTCGACCGGGGAATCGAGCAGGATCATGCGGGCCACATAGACGACCGACGGTTGCTGGCGGGTCGGTGCAACCTGCCAGATGGTGTACAAGTCCTGCTGGGTCACCGCCTCGGCCACGAGGTCGACCGCTTCGCCCGGGTTGAACACCGCCGGTCCGTTACCGGCGAAGCGGTTCAGAAATCCGGCCGGCAGGGTGGGACAGTTTTCCAGGGTCCGGATGGCCCAGCCAAGGAATTGCAGCTGCTTCTCCGGATCCTTGGCCCACGCGGTGACGAGCAGGTAGACGTCCACGGGCACGGACGGGCGAAAGCGCCGCCCGGACACCGGGTCCGTGCGGGGCGGCTGGTTGCGGCGCGAGGTGTTGAATGCAACCCGATAGGCACAGACCGACACCACTTCGCCCAGCGCTTCGCGGGGGGCCTGCAATTCAGCTGGCGCATAAAGCCGGCAGCGCACGTCCTGGAACGAGACCGAGTTCGGTCGCGCGTCCTCCAGCAGTCCGACAACCGCATGGCTCACAGTAGCGATGGCTGAGGGCAAGGCCATGGATTGAGCGATTGTGCCCGGACGGTGGTCGCGCGATCAGGAGAGACGTTGCCGTTCCCCGTCGAGTGGGAGTGACCAGCCGGCGGATGAGGGAAGGCGCTGGCCCGGCGCCTTGCCGTCGTGCCGCCGGAAGCGGGAATGGTTCAAATCTGGAATGACCGGATGCACGGTGGATGACTGGTCATTGCGGGAATCCTAGAGGAGAATCGCGCTGCCGCCCGCGAGGGAGGAAACCGAATCGACCGCGAAGCGATCGCCACCGGCAGATTCGAGCGGCGCGGAGCGCTGCCGCGACAGCGATGGTTTGGGCGCAGACGAGGTACGCGACCTCAACAGAAAACCAGCATCAGCATCCATGCTTGATACACCGCTCACGGTGGCCCATTCCCGGTCCGCGAGTATTCCGAGTCAACGAAGAGTTATTCTTCTTATTCACAGCAGATGACAACGGACGCATGATTGCGCTGCACAAAAAAGGATTCATGCGCGTTGCGATTGCCGCTTCTCACCCGCGTCTCGTCCGCTTGCGGGTGAACGCGGGCACGCCGCGCACGGAAGGTGTCGCCTGACTATTCCCGGTTACGTCATGGGTAAGTGACAACCCACTTTGCCGGGGAACAGGTTGCGCGCACTGCCACCTTTTTTCAGGCAGCCGGGCCACCTTTGATTTGCGTCGCGTCACCGAATATCCGCTGCCGCAAATCCGCGGCGACCGGTCGAAGCCGATCCGAACAAGCGAGATCCGGAATGCCGCAAGGCCCGGCGAGCGACCGACGGAGTCGCCGGGTTGAAGTACCTGAAGGGCGAGCGGTATGATTGCCGAGGGCCTGGTCCCTCCCTTTCCGCATATTGTTGTCGTTGACTTGAAGATGTCGCTGATGTCGGGCTTTGCGGTCCTTGAATGGCTCCGCGAAATTCCTGGCTACCGCGCCATTCCCCCGGTCGTCCTCAGCACCTCGGCGGAAGCCAGCGACATTCTGCGCGCGTACGAGCCCGGCCCGAACACGTATTTCACCAAGCCCAGCCATCCGATTGGTAGCGCACGGAAATGATGCCACGCCGGCAAGCATAGGGGACCTAGTTTAGACTGCGCCGCAGGTCCGGTCGAACTCACGGGAACCGATTGTGCAACCGGGTGGGAAAGAGTCGGAAGATTCCTCCGAACCCCAAGCCACAAGCCAGGCCGCCCAGATGGCAGGCATTGTCGGTGGCCCCGACCAGGCCGAGAAAGAGATTGTAGCCAACGTAAATGAGGATGAATCCGAGGAGTGATTTGACGGCGAAGGCCGATTCGGAACGGTTCCCCGCCGAATAGGCGAGAGCAGATCCCATCAGCCCGAAGATCGCACCCGAGGCGCCCACGCTTACGGTGGAGGCATGCCAGAAGATGCTGGCCAATCCCGCGGCGATTCCGCTCCCCAGATAGCAGGCAGTGAACCGCGCGCGGCCGTAGATCGGCTCGAGGAAAAGGCCGGCGAAAGCCAGGCCGAACAGGTTGCCGCCCAGATGCATCAACCCCGCATGAAGGAACAGGCTGGTGAACAATCGCCAGATCTGTCCCTCCAGGACTGCTCCCCTCAGATTGCCGCCCCAATCCAACAGGTCGCGGGCGGAAAAGGAAATGAAGCCCAGCCCCGAAAACACCATCACGACGAACACGAGGAGGTTGAGATCAAGGAGGATCGGCGTGACGAGGCAGTCACGGGTGGGCACCAGAAAACGCAACCCGGCCAACACCGGAGCGGGCCTGGTCTTCTCCCCGAGCAGCCGCCGGTCCATTTCCGCGCGATCAACCGGGGCAAAAGCCACCAGGAGGAACCAAACCGTGGCTCCGATTCCCATGCTGCCGAAAACCCACGGCAGCTTGTTGCCATTTCGCTCGGCAAACGGGTCGCGATGGGCAACCAGGATCGTGATCGGCGCGCCCGGCGCGAAGCGCTTGCTCCGGGCCACGGCAGCTTCCAAACCCTTCCGGTTTTCGCTGATCCCAACCCGCTCATAGTAAGTGAACGTGTCCGGATCCAATTCCCGGAAGTTCTGCTCGGATTGGCCGATCAGGGCGCGAAATTCCCGTTCCTGATCATCGGAGGAGAGACTGCTGCTGACCTGTTTCCTGTAAACCTGGCCCAGCCAGACTCGGCCCGGTGACCCGGGGCGCTGGCTCGGGTCATCCATCGGGCACGCCAGGTATTCGATGAGTTCGAGTGTCTCGTTGTGCTTGCCGATGAGACGCGCCCCGGTGTCTCCCGCAGTGGCGGCGCGGTCGAAAACGACTTCCTTGACCGCGTAGTATTTGGTCGCGGGCATCAAGGGGACCTGGCCGATGCTTCTGAGATCCGTTTTGCTGCCAGTGGCCGTGGCCAAGTAATGCTGACTGATGATCGTGGGCGCAGCGATCGCGAACGCCGCGACAACTTGGAAGAGCACGGGCCAGTCGGTGCGTCCGGTGGGCAAAGCCAGAACTTTGAGCTGCGGTCGCAACCAATGCAGGATCGGAATCCAGGGGAGGGCAAACGGCAGCCAGAAATTCACCAAATCCTCCCCGAGTCCGGTAAATCCCGCTTCGACGACCAGGAGCCAATTGAGAAGCGAGTAGCCGGTCACGCAGCTGACCGCGATCAGCATGAAAGGGACATGAATCAGCCGGACTTTGCTAAGTAGGTGTGGCATCTCCAGGCTCATGGCGTCGGCAGCGGATTTCTGGGCGAGCTTGGCGGGTGGTGCAAGGGTGAGCTCGGGTAACGGCGGGCGATTTGGGGAAACGCAGCACCATTTCGCGCCGCCGGGGTCGCCGCCCCCGCATCGATTGTCGCGGTATGATTTCCGGGGTCAGCGACCCCCGGCGACAACGTAAGTCCGAGGTTTTAAAGCTGGTGCGCTTCCTGACCTGAGCATCGACGCAATAGGACGCGCCTCCTCGGCTGCCTCAACGGGTGATGCGGAATCGTGCGTTCATGATCGCGCGGCAATCACGACGATGGCCGGAAACGGTTCCGCTGGGTTAGCGGGTAGTCGGCGGGTTAGTTCCGATTACGCCAAGTTCTCCAAAAGTGGAGAAATTGGCGTCCGTTTTGGTGTCCGGTGCCGTTTCGTACCTCCGCCCGCCTTCGTCCCGCGCTTGCGGGACTGCGGCGTGACAAGAAGTTATGGTTCGCCGGGCGAGCCTAACTTTTGGAGGTGCGGGGCGGAATCGAAGCGCCGAATGGAGCTTATGCAGAGCTCGGCCTTACCACTTGGCTACCGCACCGGAGCAAATGAGCGCGCAACTCGGGTCAATTTCCAGGGCACTGCAAGCCCCGAAATTTCGCCGGCCAATTCCACGGCAAATGGCGATGGAACGGCATTTGCTCCGGTGAAAACATCCGGAAACGGCCCCCTTTTTCGGAGCGAGCAACGGGTCCAGTGTTCTGGATGGGCCCCTGGCATTCCTTCCAGCCAATCACCGTCCTCATCGCCGAGGACTCCGACTTGGACTACGGCCTGTTGGAGCACGCCTTGGCGGAAACCAAGGTCAACATCCAGGCTCGGCGTGCGACCGACGGGGTCACCGTGCTGAAGTACCTGAGAGGCGAGGGTGCGTTCGCCGACCGCCTGGCCCATCCGTTTCCCCACATCATCGTCGTCGATCTCAAAATGCCATCAATGTCAGGCTTCGATGTCCTCGAGTGGATTCGCGACAACCCGGGCTACCGTGTCATTCCCACGGTCGTCCTGAGCACTTCGGCGGAAGCCAGCGATGTCCAGCGCGCGTACGAGCTCGGCGCGAACACGTATTTCACCAAGCCCAGCCACCTGAAGGACCTCCGGGCGATGTGTGTGCACCTGGCCGCCTACTGGGAGCGCGCGGAAATTCCCCCGCGCCGGCAACCGAACGGCGAATTACACCGGCGTTTCGCCTAGCCGGCGTCGCTCATCCCGGAAAACTCGGAGCGGCGGTCGTCCCGCGATCAGCAGATCCGGTCGCAGGCGCTACAGCGGCCTGTCGTCTTCCTCGGACTCGGGCGCGATCTCGTGCAGGGGCGGGACGTGCTTCAGCGAAGGCGCCAGCAGCGCGATGATCGCGGGGACGGCGAGGGTGAGAATGCCGCCGACGCCGGCCGCCGCCACCGGGCCGAAGAGCGCGGCGCTGAGGCCGGCGCGCAGGGCCGAGATTTCATTGGAGGAGCCAATGAAGAGCTGGTTCACGGCGGTCACGCGGCCGCGCAGGGCATCCGGCGTCATCAATTGCACGAGCGAGTGCCGCACGACGACGCTGTAGTTGTCGAAGACGCCGCTCAGGAACAGCGCGGCCAGCGACAGCCAAAGCACCGTGGAGTAGCTGAACAGGGTCAGCGCGGCGCCGAAACCGGCGACGGACCAGAGCATGAGCAATCCCGGGCGTCGCGCGCTCGGGCGATGCGCGGTGAAGAGCGCCATGCAGATCGCCCCGGCGGACGGCGCGGCGCGCAGCCAACCCAGCCCCGCGGGGCCGACGTGCAGGATCTGGTCGGCGTAGATCGGGAGCAGCGCCGTGGCGCCGCCCAGGATCACGGCAAACAGGTCGAGCGACATGGCGGCAAGGACGGTCTGGTTGCGCCACATGAACTGGACCCCGGCGAGCATCCCCAGCGCCGGGCGCTGGCCGTCGGCGGGCGGGGTGACGAGCTTCACGCCGACAAGAAGCAGGGCGAGAGACAGGGACGTGAACACATCCAGCGCGTACACGGCCGGGGCGCCCCAGAAGGCGACGATCAGGCCGCCGAGCGCGGGGCCGGCCACCGTGGCAAGTTCGAACGTGCTGGAACTCCAGTTGACCGCGTTGCTGAGGGCGGGCGGCGGGATGAGCAGCGGCACGAGCGCGGCGCGGGATGGCCCGGCCAGCACGCGGACCACCGACTGGCAAAAAAGGATCAGGTAAACCACCGGCAGCGCGGGATGATCGAAATGGAGCGACGCGGCATCGGCATGGCGTTCGAAGACCAACGCGACCCGGTGCAGGAGATCGTTGGCGTGCTGGAGCAGCGCAAGGGACGGCACCGACTCGTGGAAATATGCCGTCGCCGCGAGGGCCAGGGACAGCAGGGCCGACACGGCGGCGCTGCGCTGGACCAGGAGCCGTCGGTCGAAGCGGTCGGCCAGCGCGCCGGCCGGAAGCACGAGGGCGATCAGCGGCACGACGTTGGCCAGGCCGACGAGCCCAAGGGCCGTGGCGGAATTCGTCCATTGGTAAACCTGCCACGCGACCGCGACGCTCAAGCCCTGGCGACCGATGTTGGAGAGAAAGTTGCCCGCCAGGAAGCGCCGGTAGCCCGAGTACCGTAATGCGGCGTACGGGTCGTGTTGCTCCTTCATCAGCTTAGCGGAAGGCAACGAAGGAAAGTCGGGAGGTCCAACGCCGGGTCAAGGCCCTGCTTTGTTCCCTCCGTTTCCTTCCGTGAAATCCTGTCTTGGGTCACCGGGCGAAGAACGGATTATGCTTCCTTTCCTGTTTCAGGGTGGTGAGCGGGCCGTGGCCGCAGGCGAATACCGTGTCGAGCGGGAGTTTCATGAGCTTCGTCTTGTTGTTCCGAAACTGGGCTTCGTAGGACACCAGGCCTCCGCCCATCGAGCCGGCAAACAGCGAGTCGCCAACGATCGCCAGCGGCCAGGCAAGTCCCGTGATGAAGAAGGACGTCTGGCCCGGGGAGTGGCCCCACGTGAAGAGCGTCTTGATCGACACCTCGCCCAGGTGGAAATGCGCGTTTTCCTGGAAGGTTTTGGCTCCGGCGTGGGGCGCGGGTTCGAGCTCACTCGCCCAGACTTCCGCGCCGGTGGCGGCAAGGCGGGGCAGGTCGGCGACATGGTCATCGTGCGTGTGCGTGAGGAAAATGTAGCGCAGGGTCAGTCCTTCGCTGGCGAGGGTGTCGAGCATTGGCCGGACGTCGGAGCCGGTATCGAACGCCGCGGCCTGGCGGGTCCTGCCATCCCAGACAAGGTAGGCGTTGACGGTCATGTCCTCGTGCGGGGTGTTGAACATGGCGAACCCGCGCGGGAAGAGTGGCTGCTCCGGGTACCACTGTCGGCGGGCGATCGCGAGCAGCGCATTGCGCTCGAGGTGCAGCGGTTGGGCGACAGCCTGGATGACATGGTCGCGGATTTCGCCACCCTTGACGGCCTTCACCTCGGCGACCGTGACGCCGGCGGCCTCGGCGAGCGCCTCGTCGGTCAGCTTGTGCCCGCGCTGGGCCTTGCCGATGACGTCGTTGAAATTGTCCTCCAGCGGGATCTTGGGCATGGGAGGGAAGCAATCGCCCCGGCGGCGGTTCGCAAGAGCGGGGTTGGTGGGGTTGCGCCTGCCGGAGGGCTTTATGCCCCCGGCAAATTGGCGGGGTGGTCGCCGGTTTCCACACCGGCGACAGCGTCGGTGTGGAAACCGACGCCCACCTTGTCGGGGCGTAAAGCCCCTCCCACATTCAGAAGGACGATCCCTCACCTTGCCGGCACGCACGGCTTGTCGCGCAGGACGCGGACGACCGACGCCGGGTTTTTGGCGAGTTTGGCGACGGGGCGGATGGGGCGGCGCACCAGTTCGCCGCCGCAGTTGGCGCAAATGTAGCCGAGTTTGTCGCGCGTGCATTCGAGGCAAAAGGTGCACTCGAAGGTGCAGATGTAAGCCTCGCGCGACTCAGGCGGCAGATCCTTGTCGCAGCATTCGCAGTTGGGTCGGAGTTCGAGGGCCATGACAGGTTCGACGTTAGAAAGCGCGGCAACCGGGCCAAGACAGATGCGTGAAGGGAGCAGTCCAGAAGGCGAAACCACAGATGGACACAGATTCACACTGATTGAATCCATGCCCGGATTTCCGGCTGGGGTTGGCGGGAATTCACCGCCGTGTTTCGAGAATGAACTTCCCATGCCGCAGGAAGTGGATCGTCTCCCGGATCGCCCGGCGGTTTTTCATCAGGTACGGATGCGTGGCGTGGAGGACGCGGTGGTCCTTCATTCCGGCGACCTTCGTGCGGGTGACCGTGACTTTGCCGTCATCCGGACCCGGAAGCATGAAGAGACTGTGGATCCAGTTGATCGAGCGGTCGCCGGCGATCACGCCGAGTTCGAAATCCACCGGGCCCAGGTTGATGGGCACGGAGTCCGCCCCGGTGCCCAGTTGGCGGCCGGCGGGTCCGTTGACCGCGGTGAAAGTGCGCCAGTCGCCGATCTTGTCCACGACCTCGCTGCCCTGGTTGGGCGGGCCGAGCATGACGACCCGGCCGAGGCGCTCGACGCGGTTGGACTTCAGGTACTGCCGGACGAGAATGCCCCCGAGCGAATGGGTGACGAAATGGATGCGGGTCGCGTCCTGGAGTTTCGGATCCGCCAGTGCCGCGGGAATTACCCTGGTGGCCAGCGGCGCCACGTTGGTTTCGCGGGAGGGGTAGTCGACGTTGAGGACCACGAAGCCTTCGTCTTCCAGCGCCGCGGCCATCTTCGCCATGGACTTGTCGGTCCGCGCCATGCCGTGCAGCAGGATGACGGCTTCCTGGGCGGTGGCGGCGCTGGCGATAGTCATGCAGGTAACGTAGACTAGAACACGCGACCGGCGCAGTAGGTTTCGGCAATGTAGGAGGGGCTTTACGCCGCGACCGTTCGCGAAGCCGATATCCCATCGGGGCGTAAAGCCCCTCCCACAGCTCGGAATGCGTGCGACATCAGGCATGGCGCAAAAGCGCTACGTAAAATCCATCCGTGTTGCGGGTGCCCGGCAAGAGCAGGGTGCCAAGGCCGTCAAATGTTCCGCCGTGGGTATCCGCGGAGGGCTCAGGCTTGAATTGGGCATGCGCAGCGAGGAAAGCGGCGACGACCTCGCGGTTCTCGAATTTGCTGAGCGAACAGGTGGCGTAGATGAGGAGTCCGCCGGGTTTCACCCGGGGCGCGTGCGCCTCGAGGATCGCGCGCTGCGTCATGGTGAAAGCCGTGACGCTGTCCGGCTTCACATACCACTTGAGATGCGGCTGGCGCCGCCAGGTGCCGCTGCCCGAGCAGGGCGCATCGACGAGGACGCCGTCGTAGGTCGCTTCGGGATTGTTCGTAATACGAACATTCGTCAGCCGGGCGCGCTGGGCCCGGTCGCGCAATTCCTCGAGGATGTCGGACCGGATATCGGTGGCGTCGACGTGGCCGGCATCACCGAGCAGGCGCGCCAGCTGCAGGGTTTTGCCGCCGGCGCCGGCGCAGGCGTCGAGCCAGCGGCCGGCGGGAGCGATGGGGGCGCAGGCCAGCACGAGCTGTGAGCCAAGGTCCTGGATCTCGATGAAACCGCGGCGGTAGGCGTCGGAACTGGCGACCTCGGCATTGGGCGGCAGGCACAGGGCGTCGGGGAAGTCCGCCGGCTGGTCGAACGTCCACTGCCGCGCGCGGAACTCGTCGAGCACCAGCGCGCGGTCGTTGCATTGGATGCGGACCCACACTCCGGCGCGGCTGTTAAGCGCGTCCAGGTGCGGCGATTCAAACGCGGCGGGACAATGGGCGTGGAACCAGGCGGGCAGGAGGGCCGCGGGGACAAAACTGGGCGCCTCGGCCAGCGAGCACGCCGAGGAATCCGAAATCTCGACCGGATCGAGCGGACCGGTGAGACGAGTCAGGACCGCCGCCTTATCGACGAGGGTTCCGGGCACCGCCGGCCAGTCGCCGCAATGGGTGGCGCGGTAGGCGGAGGTGGGCTTCAGCTCGGGCGCCAGCCAGGCGGTGATCTTCGCCGCGAGTCCGGGCTCGTGGTCCAGCAACGGGTCGATCCACGGGAGAAAGCGCAGGTAGGTGTAGACCAGTTCCCGGTAGAGCTTCCGGTCGCGCGAGCCAATCGCCCGGTGCCGGGCGAACAATTCCTTGATGCGGCGGGGCAGGGCGCTGTCGCGGCCCACGTGCGGGCGCAGCTCGGCCACGAAGGCGAGGAAGAGACGCTGCTGGTTCGCGGCAATCGCGGGGTTCATTGCTTCACAGAAGGAAACAGAGGGAACGGAGAGAGAACAAAGCAAACTCTCTGTTTGCTCCGTTGCCTGCCGTCAGGTTGGTTCAGAACTTCAGCAGCTCGACCTCGACGTTGAAGGCGAAGTCGCTTTCCCGGCGGGGACCGGCGAAGAAGGACACCTCGTACTTGACCGCCCAGGTCTGGCCGAGGCGCTGCCAAACGCCATAGCTCTGCTCATTGAAGCGGTTGCGCCGGCCGTCGTAGCGGAAGAGGGCGGTGACGTCGAAGGACTCGTTGATCCGGTGGCGGTAATCGAGGAAGTATTCGTCGTAGTCGTCGCGCAGGAAATGGGTGGCCAGGCGCAGCGACCACCATTCCTGGTCGATCAGCGTCACCCCGGTGTTGATCTCCGGCTGGCGCCTGGCATGGGGATCGAACCGGTGAAACAAGTCAAAGCGCACCCAGGGAGCCGGGGTCAGGGTCAGCTCGGTGTAGATGTCGGAAAGCGGATGCTGCCCGGCATCGGGGTCAAAGCGGTAGTCGGCGGCGAAGTTGAGCGTCGCGAGATCGCGCGAGCCATGCTTCGGGTCGCGGGTCTGGAAGGTGTTGTTCAGGGAAAGGCGGGCGGTGTTGAGCGCCGTGAGATCGTCGAGGTTGCGCGAGTCGCCGATCGAGAGCGGCTGCAGGTAGGTGGAGAAGACCCGCCGGTCGATGGGCGGAATGTAAGCCCGGCCGTGGGCGGCCTCGGGGGCGTAGCGATACGAGAGCTTCGGCTCGACGAGGTGGCGGAGGCCGTCGATTTCCCAAATCTCGTTTTTCGTGTCGAAGGTGCGGCTGGCCAGCAGGCGGGCGTCGAACCCGACCTCGCCGATCGCGCGCGTGAAATCGTCCTTCCCGAGCAGCGCGTTGGTGTAGTGGGTCAGGCGGCCGCCGGCGACGGGCGTGAACGTGAACCACGGGGTGGGGGCGATCGGGCGCTCGACGCCATAGTAGGCGTCGAAGCGGGTCGTGCGCAGGCGGGGATCGGTGTTATCAAAGGCGTCGGACTCCAGCACGGCCGCGCTGGCACTGAAGCGCCGGTAGGCGCCGAGGAAGCCCGCCGTGGGAAAGAGGTCGAAGCGCAGCTCGGGCAGGCGTTCCTGGACGCGGTGGTAGTGATTGGGGTGAAACCGGGTAAAGGCGCTGAGCGAGGAGTTGGGATTCGTCCAGGTCGCCTCGATGAACGAATCGGGCTGCTGCACCTCGTCGAATTCCCTGTGGCGGAAATCGCGCAGCACCTCGGAGTCGCTCCAATAGTTGAACTCGCCGTTCAGCGTGAAATGCTCCCCGTAGTTCTGGCGATGGCCCCAGGAGAAGAAAGTCCGGTCGCGCGGGACCGGATCGCCGAGGACGTCCGTGCGGCGGTCTCCGCTGTCATTGATGTAGCCGGAGCGGAAAAAGCCATCGACCACGCTGTCGCCATGGATGTCATGGTAGCGGCCCGACGGGCCCGCCATCACGCCCCGCGACGAATAGAGACCGACGTCGGCGCCGAGCTTGACGTCGGGGGTGAGCGGGATGTGAGCGCCCAGCTCGGCAAAGACGCCGAGGCGACCTCGGTAGCCCAGCCGAGCCGTGACGTAGGAGATGAAGTCGGCGTCGAGCGCCTGCTCGAACTTCGGGAAACGGAGGAAGTGGCCGCCGAGCACGCCGACCCCGAGGCCTTCGGCGCGGACGATCCTGCCCTTGGCGTAGGTCAGGCGTTCCGCCCGCACCGACGGCGTGTAGCCGGCATTCTCGCGGAAAAACACGGTGGCGTGGTTGAATACGAGCTCATCGAAAGTGCCCTCGACGCTCTCGCCCGAGACATAAACCGGAAACTGGCCCACGCGAAGGTTGCGGGCCGTGATCTTCCCGGTCGGCGTGTGGTAGGTTCCCTCGTCCGCCACGAGGCGGCGGGCGCCGGACGTGATCACCAGGTGACCGTGCGCGGTGGCGACCTGGGTGGCCGCGTTGAAGCGGATTTCATCGGCCGTCAGCACCGTGCTCCCCAAAACCATGCGGGCGTCGCCCGTGACAACCATTTCCTTGGTGGCGTCGTCGTAGACGGAGTTCTGGCCGGTGACCACGGGTTGGACCGTTTGTCCCCGCAGGGCGCCGGCGCACAGGCAGAGGGCCAGGCTGGCGGCTAGGAACGGGCGGCGGGCGCGGGCAGAAGGCATGGAATTTGAGTGGCGGGGGGAGAAGGACGGTGCAACGAGATTTCCCGGAGCGAAGGTTGGCCACGAATTGACAGGGAAGATGGGTCCCGGTGCCGTCCGATGCGGACGAATCAATGGAGGGCCCGCGTCCCGATCGTTTTTGTCTGCCGCTGCTTTCGGCTAGACGAGGCCAACCGGCTGCACAGACTCTCTCGACCCCCCAACGTGATTATTCCGGCACCAGAACTGCAGGCATTCCTGCACAACCATCAGGCAAATCCGCACGGCTGGCTCGGCATGCATCCAGCCAAGGTGAAGCGCAAATCCGGGGTCGTCGTCCGGGCCTTCCGCCGGGGCGCGGTCAAATGCTCGGTCATCGAGCTCGACGCCAAGGGCACCCCGGCCCACCCGATGGAGCTGCTCGCCCCGGAGGGATTCTTCGAAGTGTTCATCCCGGGCAAGAAGCTCTTCCGGCACCAGTTGCGCTACGAGACCTCGTGGGGCGACATTCACCAGGTTTACAACGCCTATTCGTTCCTGCCGTCGCTGTCGGAGCACGACCTCTACCTTTTCAACGAGGGCAACGAGCACCGCATCTACGAGAAACTCGGCGCGCATCCGCGCATGATGGGCGACGTGCCCGGCACGGCCTTTGCGGTCTGGGCGCCTTCCGCCTCGCGGGTTTCGCTCGTGGGCAATTTCAACGCCTGGGACCCGCGCTATCATCCCATGCGCCCGCTGGGCGGGTCGGGCGTCTGGGAGTTGTTCGTGCCCGACGTGGGCGAGGGGGAGATCTACAAGTTCGCCATTTGGGACCGCCATGGCCACATGCGGATGAAGACCGATCCGTACGGCACGCGCTTCGAGGCGCCGCCCAACAACGCCGCGATCGTCTGCGACACCACGCGCTACCAATGGGGCGACGCGGACTGGCTCGCGAAGCGCGCCGCCGCGGCGGGCAATCCTGACCGGCCGATCTCGATCTACGAGGTGCACCTCGGCTCGTGGAAGCGAAACTACGAGGAGGGTGGCCGCGCCTATACCTACCGCGAGCTGGCCCCGATGCTGGCGGACTACGTTTGCGAGATGGGGTTCACCCACATCGAGGTGATGCCGGTGGCGGAGTTTCCCTTCCCGGGCTCGTGGGGCTACCAGGTCACGGGCTATTTCGCCCCGACGCACCGCTGGGGCACGCCGGAGGATTTCCAATTCTTCGTCGATTACCTCCACCAGCGCGGCATCGGCATCATCGTGGACTGGGTGCCGGCGCATTTCCCGCGCGATGCGTTCGCGCTGGCCGAATTCGACGGCACGCATCTCTATGAGCATGCCGACCCGCGGCTGGGGGCGCATCAGGACTGGGGCACGTTGATCTTCAATTACGGCCGGCACGAGGTGCGGTGCTTCCTCGTGGCCAGCGCGCTGGCCTGGTTCGAGCGCTATCACATCGATGGCGTGCGCGTGGACGCCGTGGCGTCGATGCTCTACCTCGACTACTCGCGCAAGGAGGGCGAGTGGATCCCCAACCGCCATGGTGGCCGGGAAAACCTCGAGGCCATCTCGTTCCTCCGCCAAGTGAACGACCTCGTCCACCACTACTATCCCGGGGCCATGACGATCGCGGAGGAGTCCACGGCGTTTCCCATGGTGAGCCACGCGACGAAGGACGGCGGGCTCGGTTTCGACTACAAGTGGAACATGGGCATGATGCACGACACGCTCGTCTATTTCCAGAAGGACCCCGTGCACCGGAAGTGGTCGCACGACAAGCTGACCTTCGGGATGGTCTACCAATACTCCGAGCGGTTCATCTCGGTGTATTCGCACGACGAGGTCGTGCACCTCAAGGCGTCGATGCTGACCAAGATGGGGGCGTCGTCCCACGGCGACAAGGCGGCCACGTTGCGTTCGCTCTACGGCTTCATCTGGATGTATCCGGGCAAGAAATTGCTCTTCATGGGCGGCGAATTCGGCCAGGGGCATGAGTGGAACTACGACGCCGGGCTCGAGTGGCATCTGCTGCAATGCCCCGAACACGACGGCGTGCGGGTGTTGGTACGCGATCTAAACCGGTTGTACCTGGGTGACCCCGTGCTCTGCGCGACCGATTACCGCCCCGAGTCATTCCGCTGGGTCAACGCCAACGACGGCGACCAGAGCGTCCTTAGTTTCCTCCGGCTGGATCCGCAGGGGCGCACGGCCTACCTGGTGATCGGGAACTTCACCCCCGTGGTGCGCAACCGCTACAATGTCGGCGTGCCCCACGGCGGATTCTGGCGCGAAGTCCTGAACACGCAGGCGACCTACTACAGCGGCACCGGCGTGGGCAACCTGGGGGGCAAACAGGCGTCGACCGCCCCGGCCGACGGCTACGAGCACTCCCTCAGCCTGACGCTGCCCGGCCTGTCGGTGCTGGTGTTCAAGTGGACGGCGAGTGGGGTGTGATGTGGCCGGGGTCGCTGACCCCGGATCGGACGCGGCAAGGATTACGACCGGGGTCAGCGACCCCGGCTACAATCGATTTCCTTCAGCCGCTCCCTTCCGCAACGTTCGCCGGCTGGCTTCTCCAGCCCCGCGATGACCGGCAAAGCAGGACAACACCCTGAATTCCCCTGCGAGCCGGCCCGCAGGGACGCGGGCCCTCCAGATTCGCTCAGGAACAGTTCCGCAGCCGCCGCTGCAGTTTTCCCCTCACTTCCCGATCCCTTCGATCTTGATGTTGAGCTTTTCGAGGGTGACGCCGAGCTGCCGGTCGTATTCCGCGACCGCCTTGGCGTAGTCGGATTTCGCGAGCGCCTCGCGGACCTCGGCGCTGGAGAGGATTTCCTGCTGCTGGGCGACGAAGAACGTGCTGCTCTGGCCCACGCGCAGTCGTTTCACCTCGGCGTCGAGCGTGTCCTGGGCGAGTTCGCGCGCATGCTGGTTGGACTTGATGCGCTTCTGGGTGGTTTCGATCTGGCCGGCGGCGTTGCCGACAAGCACGACGATCGCCTGCTCGAGTTGCTGCAGCTGCATCTCGGCCTGCCGCTGGGCGAGCTTGGCGGCGCGGTAGCGGCCGCGCTCGGTGGTGAAGGTAAGCGGGACGGAAACCACGACGCCCCAGCTGGTGCTGCGATAATCCTTGTCCTGCACCTGCTGCCGGCTCGCGGCGCGGGTCGTGTCGTAGCCATTGTGGCCATAGCTGCCGACCAGGTCGACGCGGGGCAGCAGCTGGTTGAATTGGAGGCGGGAGTTGATGTCGCTGCGCTCGACAGCGAGCCTGGCCTGCTGGTAGTCGGGACGCTTTTCGAGCGCGACGCGGAAATCGGCCACGGGATCCACGGTGACCAGCGCGGCCGGCGCGGGCGCCTCGATGTTCACCCGCTGGCCGAGCAGGGAGGTGGTGTTGTCGTCCGTGATCAACTGCTTGAGCGCGTTTTCCGCGGTCAGCACCTGGCGCTCGGCGGAGTAGACGTTTTCCTCGCGGCCGGCGACCCGCTGGCGGGCTTGCGTGACATCGTACTCCGACATGCTGCCGACCTTGTAGCGCTTCTCGTTTTCGTCGAGCAGCTGGATGGCAAGATCGCGCGAACGGGTGGCGCTTCGCAGGAAGGCGTGCGCGAAATTCAGGTCGTGGTAGGCGTACGTCACGCGCGTGACCGTATCGATGACCGCCTGCTGCAGTTCCCAGTCGCTGATGGCCCGATTGGTGCGGGCGATGCGGATGGAGGCGAGGGTGGGGCCGAAGCCGAAGTCGCGCAGCAACGGCTGCCGGCCCGAGAGGCCTTGGAAGGAATCCCAATTGTCGGCGAAGCTGTTGAATGTGCCCCGGGCATTGGTGGTGGTTGCGCCGAGCCGATAGGTCATGCCCCAGGGCAGGAGGCCGCCGACGCCTACGTCGTACGAGTCGGTCTCGTCGCGTGTGCTGTCGCGGATGCCGGTAAGAGGATCGAAGGACAGGAGCGGGTTGTGGTTTTCCGCATGGTTGTAGCTGCCGCTGATCACGGGATCGAACTTGCCGAGTGACTCGGTCACGCGCGCCAAGGCGATGTCGGCGCTGAAGCGCTCGACCTTGATGGAAAAGTTCTTGGCCAGCGCGCGCTGGATGGCCTCGTCGAGCGTCAAGGTTCCCTCTGCCGCCTCCATGGGCAGCAGTGAGAGCGCGAGGACGAAAGTGCAAAAGAGGGCGAAGTGGCGCCGGGGGAGGAGCATGATGAATGGATTGCCTGCCTGGTTTGCAACCCTTGTGCCAGTGTGATCGGTAATTGTAAGACACTAGGCCGTAATGAGATGCGATTGAGGCATCGCTGGGCTGTCAACGCGGTCTCCTCAGCGACGGGATTAGGCAATCCCGATAATGGAACGGGTGTAGCCGGGGTCTCTGACCCCGGACCGGCCTCAGCGAGGCCGGCTACAGTACCCCTGCGTTTTCCAAGCCGGCAATCACACACCGCCGCTACGGCACCTACCAAACGATCAGCTCACCATCACGCCGTCGGCCAGGCGCACGACGCGCGAGCCGTAGGTGGCGTTGTCCGCGGAGTGCGTGACCTGGATGATCGTAGTGCCTTCTTCGTTGAGCTTCTTGAACAGCCTCATGATCTCGCGACCCTGGTCGGAATGGAGGTTGCCGGTGGGTTCGTCGGCCAGGATGAGCGAGGGCTTGGCGATGAGCGCGCGGGCTACGCCGACCAACTGCTGCTGGCCACCCGAGAGCTGGTTGGGATACAGGTCCTTCTTGCCCACGATGCCAAAGCGGTCGAGGACGTCGCAAACCACGGACTCGCGCTCCTTCTTCGGGATGTCGCGATAGGACAGGGGAATCTCGAGGTTTTCGTAGACCGTGAGGTCGTCCAGCAGGTGATAGCTCTGAAACACGAAGCCGATGTGCTTCTTCTGCACCTCGAACCGCTTTTTCTTGTCGAGTTTGTGGATGGGCTCGCCGCGGAGCATGAATTCGCCGCCCCACGCGCTGTCGTGCAGGCCGAGGATATGGAGCAACGTCGATTTGCCCGAGCCCGACGGGCCCATGATGGAGACAAATTCACCCTCATCGATCGTGAGGTTGATGTTGCGGAGGGCGTAGAAGACGCCGCCTTTGAGGGGATAGACTTTCTCGATGCCGCGGAGCGTGATCATGGGAATGGGAAATCTTTTTTAACCACGAATGGACACTAATGAACACAAATATCCAGCCTCGGGTTTCACGATTCGTGTCTATTCGTGTTTGTTCGTGGTTGGCTGCTCAATCCGGGTTATGCGGCCATTTTCATGGGTCCAGTGGTGGAGCGAGCAATCCGCGCCATGTTTGAGCGCCTTGAACAGCTCCGGCGCGTCCCGTTTTTGCAGCATGAGCCCGGCCACGCCGCCGGCATCGCAATTGAAGATCTTCGCGTAGCCCTTGTAGAGGCGCGGCTCGCCGATGATGCGGGAGAAACCAGAGGACGGAGGACGGATGACAGAGGACGGAGGGCGACCAAGGGCCAGGAAGGAATAGGGCAGGGAACGCAGGTCGATGCCGGCGCGCTGGCCGAACTTGACCCAGCCGGAATCCGCGTGGATCCCCGCCGGGGGCGAGGCGAAGAAATGGCACCAGTGCCGCTCGTTGCCCGGTCGCAGCATGCCGCAGCTGGCCTGATGCGGACAGGGGGCGACGAGTTGAAACGTGTCGCGCAGCTGCTCGCGCCAGCCACCCAGCGTGCGGCTGACTTCGTGCGTGCCCGGTTCGACCCAGAGGACGCTTTGGGCCCGCGCGCAGAGTTCGGTGAGCTCGGCGCGGGCGATATCATCGAGTTCGTTGAGCACATGGCTGACCACGAGCACGTCGATGGGTTCATCGCCGCGCAGAAAGCGGACGTCTGCCCGCTCAACGGTCAGGCCTGCGAATGCCTTCCGGCCGTGATGTTCGGCAAAGTCCAGCGCGAGCGCGGAGTGGTCGTGGAGCAGAAGCCGGCTGAAATTCCCAACGCCGAAATGGGCCACGACCCGGCGGCCGGCGATGCCGCTGCCGCAACCCCAATCGAGGATCGTCGGATGCTGGACCGGATTGGCCTCAGGCCCCTCGGGACGCGCTGCAGTCACCGCGTTGCACCCCGGGGGCCTCCAGCCCCGCACGTCCAATTCGCGCAGGACGGCATCCCATTTCCACCCGATGCGCTCGCCGTAGGTGAAATCGTAGCACTCCAGGTCGGTGATCGTGTGCCAATAGGGACCAGCGGTTTTGTCGCCGGAGAGGAAAGTCTCCCGCAGCCGGTCGAGGATTTCCCAATCGAGCAATTCCCAAGTCATGTGGTTGGCGGCAGATGGCGCCTCACGCAACGGACGCAAAGCACGCCAAGGTGGGTTCCAACGTTGCGACCGTTGCGTCCGTTGCGCGAGGCATCTCGACGGACGATCACAGCGGAAAGGCGAGCTGCCGGGCCAGCGCCTGGGTCTTGATGCCGTAGAACGCGGCGAGTTCGCGTGCCTTCAGCGCCGCCGGCTCTTCGCGGGCGATCCCCGGGCGCCGGGTCGCGGCGATCATCAGGTTCTTCGCGGTGTGCTCGGTGGAGATGAACTCGAAGACTTTGGTGTCGTAGCCGGCCCACTCGAGCAACAGGGCGCGGAGCGCGTCCGTGACGAATTCCGCATGCCGCTCCTGCCAGATGCCGTGGCGCAGGGCGGGAGCGAGCACGGGGGCGGCTGTCAGCTGCGGGCGGAGTTCCTTCTGGCAGCAGGGCGAAACGACGATCAGCGCCGCGCCCGTCTTGATGCCACGGGCGAGCGCATCGTCGGTGGCCGTGTCGCACGCATGAAGGGCGATGAGCACGTCCGGGTTGGGCAGGTCGGCGTCCTGGATGGTGCCATTGATGAACGAGAGCTTGGGCCGGCCGGTGTCGTGCGCGACCTGGTTGCAGAGCGCGACGAGTTCCGGCCGGGCTTCCACGCCGCACACGCGGGCCGAGCGGTGCAGGACCCGCTCGAAGTAGTCATGGGTCGCGAAGGTCAGGTAGCCCTTGCCGCAACCCATATCGATGACCTCGATGGGCCGATCGTCGGCAAGCGGAGCGTCAGCGGCGAGATGGCTGAGCACCTCGACGAACTGGTGGATCTGCCGGTGCTTGTCGGCCATACCCTCGCGGACCAGCCCGGCGGGATTGGTGACGCCGAGCTGCTGCAACCAGTCGCGGGATTCCGCGGGTAACAGGCGGGGCTTGGTCCGGTCATGGGCGGTGTCGGCAAACGGCGCCGCTGAGCGTCCGAGGTGCAGCCGGGCTTCGCCCTTCTTGTTGAACTCGAGCTGCACGCTCTGCGTTGTGGTCGCGAGATGTGCGCTGTGGAACTGCGTGCCGATCAGGCGGCCGATTTCGCGCAGGGCGTCATCGGGCGGGAAGTTTTTGGTGATGTCGCGCGTGTCGTGGCGCCAGACGAAGGAGAGGTGCGGCCCCGCCTTGAGCGCAACAGGGCGGATCAGGATTTTCTGCAGCGTGGGATCACCGGCTTTCGGCTTGCCGAGGGTGAGCCGGGCAAAGCTGCCGTCCGCCACGCTGGCGGCGAGGCGGGCGGCGAAATCATCCGGCGGCGAGGCGGTCATCCTCACCAAGATGACAACGACCTGCGGATTTAGTCAACCGGGGCGGTCCCGGCGCGAAGAATGCGTCCAAGGGAAGGCACACGTGATTTATTTTGCTGCCGCGCACCGCTGCTGCGCCCCCCCTAAGAAAAGAATTCATAGCGCGCGCGGGGGGCGGGCCGTGGCACCTCGCGTGCTCAAAGGGCGGCGTTCGTTCCCGACACCACCACGCCAGCAACACCCATCCCAGCCATGTCCAGAATCACCTCCGCCCTGCTCGTTGCTTCGGTCCTCGCCCTCCCCGCCGCGGTCCCGGCCCAGACCCATTCCACCGATGACAAGAAGCCGGCCGAGCCGGTGCTTGTGCTCGAAAAATTTGTCACCGACGGTGACGTCAACGATCCGCTCGGCGTGCTGCCTTCGACGCCGAGCCAGTCGGCCTTCGGCTTCGACAAGACCATCCTGGAGACACCACGCTCGGTGTCGGTGATCAGCGCCGATGTGATCGACAAGATGTCGCTCTCGGCCGTCGAGGACCTGGTGCGCGTCGTGCCGGGCGTGTTCACCGTCACGCGCTTCGGCATCCAGGGCGGCGTGGACGTCCGCAATGTCCCGGCCGACACCTATTTTCGGGGCATGAAGCGCATCAACCTGCAGGGCCACGGCCGGTCGGTCCTCGCGGCGATGGACCAGATTGAGGTGGTGAAGGGGCCGCCGTCGCCCATTTACGGCATGGGCAAGATCGGCGGTTACACCAACATGGTGCCGAAGGCCGGCCGCGCGAAGACCGGCAGCTACCTGCGCGAAAACGAAGGCGTCTCCCAGGTCATCGCCGGCAGCTACGAAAAGTTCGAGGCGACGACGGGCATGGGCGGACCGCTGCAGGTCGCGGGCAAGCGCGGGGGGTATTACGTTTACGGGCTCTATGAGGACTCCAACGCGTTCGTGAAGGACGTCGGGGTCACCCAAAAGATCCTGCAGGCGGCGATCAGCGTCGACGAGGCCGTCGGCAAGCTGCGCCTGGAAACCGGTTTCAGTTACCAGCTCGGCGGCACGTCAGGGGCGTTCCCCGGCCGCATCACGCAGGAATGGATCGACACGGGCAAGGTCATCACGGGCACGCCGCTCCTCGACCTCGACGCCAACCACAACGGCGTGATCGGCTACTACGAGCTCTACAAGGGCTCGACGGTGCGCGGCAACATCAGCAGCAACAACGCGCCGCTCGCCCAGCGCTACAACTGGCCGGTCGATGCCACGGGCAAGCCGTATGCGCTCGGTTCCTTTCCCACCGTGGCCGGCATCCCGAAGACGATGTACGATTACCTCGTGGCGCATCCCGAGGCCGATCCCACGGGCCTGCTGCGCGCGCAGGGCATCGGCTCGCCCCTGCCGGCCTCGGCCCAACTGCCGCTCGGCTTCGTGCTCGACCCGCGCACGGTCGGGACCGCGACCATCGATTACAGCCATGCGAATGCGTTTGAGCGGGAACTCGAGGCGGAATTCATCGTCGGCTACTTCGACCTGATTTACGACAAGGACCAGGACTTCACCTTCAAGAACCAGGTGTTCTTCGACAGCCAGGACCAGTACAAGATCTCGAACACCCCCAGCGGCGGCAAACAGGACGTCTACGTGGTCGAGGAGAAAGCCACCGTGACCAGGCGCTTCACGGGCCTGCCGCACTGGATCGCGGTGAACAGCCTCGCTTCGCTGAATTTTCGCGGCACGCGGGCCACCGGCTACCGGTGGGGCGGCGATTTCGGCGGCGGCTATCGCGTGGACGCGTCGCAGGCGAGTTACAGCTACGACATCTTTGCCCACGCGTTCGACAACGCCGACATCACCAAGGACGGCGCGCCCTGGACCAGCAACTACCGCACGTTCTACACGGAGATGGGCCTCGGCCTGATGTTCGACATCGACCTGTTTTCCAAGGTGAACCTCATGGTCGGCGGGCGCATCGATGGTTCCGAGGCGGAAAACACCGACTACGCCTCCTTCAACGCCAACACCGGCACCTCCGCCAATCCGGGCGCAATGAACACGGCCGACGTGTACGCCAAGGGCTGGGATTCGGGCAAGTCGTGGAGCGCGAGTGTCAGCTACAAGGGCCTCAAGGGTCTCATGCCTTATTTCACGGCCGCCCGCTCCAGCCTCACGCTCGAGTCGAATAACAACAGCATGGACGCCGCCATCATCGCCGCGGGCCACATCGGCGAGGGCGAACTGCTGGAGGCGGGCATCAAGACGAGCCTGCTGAAAAACAAGGTCTTTGCGACGGTCTCGGCCTACGAACAGACGCGAACCGACGTGGCGCCCAATTCCGACTCGGCGCTCCTCGGCGCCGAGGTGTCGTCCACCAAGACGCGGGGCACGGAGCTGGAGATCAAATGGGTGCCAAGCAAGGCGCTCAGTTTCTCCGTCTACGCCCTGGTGCAAAAAACCATCTACACCCCGGTGCGCACCGGCACGATCTGGATCAATGCGAGCGGGCTGGGTTTCAAGGATGTCGTGGACGCCACCGGCAAGGTCATCTATCCGGCCAACGCGTTTGGCTATGGCGGCAAGCTCAACCTGGCGGTGCCGCAGGCCATCGCCGACCAGTATCCGGAGAAGCAGGGCCTGCCGGAGAACCAGTTCGGCATCAGTTCCGTTTACACGCACCCGGCCGGCTGGGGCGCGACCGTCACGGCCAACTACTTTGCCTCCACGTTCTCCGGGCGCTGGCGGCTGCTCGCCCTGCCGCCGACCCGGTTGATCAATGTCGGCTTCTTCTACAAACTCGCCGATTGGCGCGCCAAGCTGGATATCTTCAACGTCACCGATGACCTCAGTTTCCGTGCGCGCAGCGGCGGCGACGGCAGCGAGACGCTCCTGACGGTGAACCCGGAGCGCCGCTTCCAGTTCACGCTGACCCGGTCCTTCTGATCCGCGGGGGCGCCCGGCGCCCCTGCCACGGTGCCCGGCCGCCCGGGCCCAGCCCGCTTCAACCTCCTCCACCATGCGCACCCATTCCCGACTGATCTGTTTCGCCGCCACGCTCTGCGCGGTGGCTTCGCTCCCGGCGGCTCCGGCCGACTTGGAAAAGAAAATCCACGCGCTCCTCGACCAGGACAAGATCTACTCGTCGCTGGCCGGCGACGATTTCCTCGCGCTTGGCGCGGATTTCAAGCTGCCGGACGAGGGCAAGTCGGTCACGGCCCTGGCCCTCGCCGCGCCGGGCGGGGCGTTCGATCCCCGCGACCTCGAAGAAATCCCCGCGAAAACCCTCGGCTATGAGGCCAAGTGGTGCGTCGAGCGCTTCAAGTACTACAACCTCGATTGGGACATCACCGGCCTGCGCCTCACCTCGCTCGACCCGGGCGCCAAGAATTACCCGTGGCTCGTCATCATGAACGGCGGCGCGGCCAACGTGTATGAGTTCTACGTCGACTTGAAGAGCCAGCCGGGCTGGGGCCAGTACCTCGCCCAGAAGCTCAACGTCCTCATCGTCACCATTCCCGGCAATTTCAAGTACGGGGGCTGGAACCAGCCGATCAAGGACGAGAACCGCCAGCCGGCCTACCTGCTCGACCGGGATCTGCCCAAGGCGGAAAGCGAGGTGCGCAACGCGATCTTCACGAACCGGCTTATCATGAAAGGCCTCGAGCAACTCGTGATGAAAAACACGACGGGCGACATCTTCATGATCGGGCACTCGACGTC
The DNA here is from genome assembly GCA_035549955.1 of Lacunisphaera sp. Classification (GTDB taxonomy): domain Bacteria; phylum Verrucomicrobiota; class Verrucomicrobiia; order Opitutales; family Opitutaceae; genus Lacunisphaera. Next base: position 30,153 of record DASZPS010000153.1, read on the forward strand.
CGGCGAACTGGCGTTCCTGTCGTACGAATATCCGGCGCTCGCGGCGCGGCTGAAGGGCCGCTTCCTCGGCTGGGGTTCGGGCGGCCCGGCCCGGGCGCACGCGCTCCAGGCCGCCAAGGAACCCGGCGCGCGCGACACCGAGGGCGGCATGGGCACCATGAAGCCGCTCGAGATTCTCAACCGCCGCGACGCCCAGGGTTATGCGCGCGGTTACAGCGGGTGGCTGAATCCGCTCTACGAGCCCGGCATGTCCCATCTCCAGATCGGCCAGAAATGGATGGAGGCCGAGGGCGTGCGCCGCCCGATGTTCAAGCAGCCGCTGCAGGACATGGAGCACTCGGCGGGCGGGTGGGGGAAGAAGGGCGAGGTGGAGCGCCAGATCGGCGTGTTGCTCGCGAAGTCGGGCAATCCCTGGGGCATCGATATTGACGAGGTCAGCAAGGACCTGTTCTCGACGGCCTTCACCCGCATGGATGGCTTCAACCAGATGGTCTGGTGCGTCGGCCACTACGACCGCAACCACTGGCTGCCGGAGGATCCTGCGAAGGCGTGGGAAGTATTCCTGGCGAAGGAATTCCGGCTCAAGAATCCCTCCGCGAAAGTCCGGATCATCGTTTGGGACGTGCCCATGACCCACTACGGCCACGTCGAGAAACCCAAGGAACTCGCCGCCGCGTTCTACGACGTCGTGCGCTGGTTCAATTAACCCTCCGCTCCCATCGCCATGAAATCCTCCGTCTTCCGCACCCTTTGCCCGAATGTGGGAGGGGCTTTACGCCCCGACTGGTTCGTGCCGGCTGTCACCTTCATTATCGCCGCACTGCCGGGCTTCGCCGGCCCCTCCATCTCTGTGCTCCTCGACCAGGACAAACCCTTCGTGATGCTGGCCGAGGCCGATTTCCGCGCGCTGAAGATGACGCTGCCCGACGGCGGCAAGCACGTCACCGACCTCGCGCTGGCGGCGCCGGGCGGGGCTTTCGACCCGCGCGACGTGGCGAAGATCGACCCGAAAATGCTCGGCTACGAGGCGGAGTGGATCGTCGAGCGCTACACCCGCTACAACCTGCCCTGGGATATCACCGGCCTGAAGCTGACTTCGCTGGATCCCGAGGCGAAGAAGTATCCCTGGATCGTCATCATGAACGGCGGCGCGGCCAACGTGTACGAGTTCTACATTGACCTGAAAAACCGGCCGGGCTGGGGCCAGTACCTCGCCCAGAAGCGCAACGTCCTGATCGTGACCATTCCGGGCAATTTCAAGTACGGCGGTTGGGAAAAACCCATCGCGGAGCGCGACCCGGCCTTCCTGCTCGACCGCGATCTCACGCCTGACGAGGTGCTGGTGTACAACAGTGTCTTCACCAACCGGGTGATTTTCCAGGGGCTCAAGCAGTTGCTCATGAAGCACACTACCGGCGACCTATTGCTGGTCGGGCATTCGACTTCCGGCGAACTGCCGCACCTGGCACAGGGTGACCCTGAACTGAAGGCCCGGCTCAACGGCCGGTTCCTCGGCTGGGGCTCCGGTGGGCCGGTGCGCGTGAAATCCGTCATTGCTGCCAAGAAGGACGCCGATCCCGCCTACAAGCCTGCGCCGACCCTGACCGGCGGCGCCGGCGACGAGGGCGGGGGACGCGATTGGACGAAGCCGGGCGATTTCTGGCTCAACAGCCTCGCGCGTCGCACACCTCAGGTTTACAGCCGCGTCTACAGCCGCTGGTCGAATCCGCTCTACGAACCCGGCGATTCGGTTTTGGACATCGCCACCAAGTGGCTCGACGCCGAGGGCCGGCGCCGCGCCAATTTCAAGCAGCCGCTCGAGGACTTCGAGCACAGCGACAACTTCGCGCTGAAAGGCGCGGTCGAGGTCGGCATCGAAAAGGCGCTCAAGAAGACGGGCAACCCGTGGAAGGTTGACCTTGAGGAAGTGCAAAAGGACCTTTGCTCCACCAGCTTTTCCCCGGCGCAAGGCTACCGCACCATGGTCTGGTGCGTCGGCAAGCTCGACGGCCACTGGAACGCCATCTACCCGGCGCAGGGCGGCGACGTCGGCATCGCGGCCGAATACCGCCTGCGCAACCCCAAGGCCAAGATCCGCGTCATCGGCTGGGACCTCAACATCACCCACTACGCCCACGTCGAGGTCCCCGAGCAGCTCGCCGCCGCGATCGTTGGCGTCACCGATTGGATGATGAAACAGGATTCCGCAACCATGACCCTCACCTCCCTATGAAAACCTCAGCCCTTTTTCCCCGCTCCGACTCCCATGGCCCGAAAGTAGGAAGGGCTCTCCTGCCCGCCATGGCCCTGCTGGCGGCGGCAGGCGGCGCCAGAATCGCCCGCATCATTGGTCTCGCCGGCCTGGTTGCGCTCACGGCCGCTGCCTCCGCCTCCGCCGCCAATCCCGCCGTCGAGAAAAAGATCTGGAAACTTCTCGACGACCCGAAGGCCGTCTACGTTTCGCTGGCCACCGACGACTTCATGGCCCTCGGCTGGGCCCTGCCGGATGGGGGCACGACGGTGACGGCGCTCGCGCTCGCGGCCCCCGGCGGGGCCTTCGACCCGCGCGACCTCGGCAAGATCCCGGCGGCGACGCTGGGCTACAAGGCCGACTGGATCGTCGAGCGGTACAAACACTACAACCTGGACTGGGACATCACCGGTCTGCGCCTGACGTCGCTCGATCCCGACGCGAAGAAATACCCGTGGCTCATCATCATGAACGGCGGCGCGGCCAACGTGTACGAATTCTATGTCGACCTGAAGAACCGGCCCGGCTGGGGACAGTATCTCGCGCAGAAGCTGAACGTCATGATCGTCACCATCCCCGGGAACTTCAAATACGGCGGCTGGGACGAGCCGGTGAACAGCGAGAAGCGCCAGCCCGCCTACCTGTTGGACAAGGAACTCTCGATGGACGAATACGAGGTCCGGAACTGCCTGCTCACGAACGCCAATGTCATGCAGGGGCTGAAGCAGCTCATCCTGAAGAACACCACGGGCGACATCCTGTTGATCGGCCATTCCACTTCGGGCGAGATGGCGATGCTGGCCAACAACGATCCCGAGTTGCGCGCCCGCACCAATGGCCGCTACCTGGGCTGGGGTTCGGGCGGTCCCGCCAAGCTCGACCTCGTGCAGGAAGCGCGCGCGAAGGCGTCCGGCAAGCCGGTCCAGCGGCCCGCCATCCCGGGTTTCCCGTCTGAGCGCACCACCGCCGGCGTCACGGAGCGCGAGCCCATGGCGCTGCAACTTTTGTCCCGGCGCAGCAAGGAGACCTACGCCCGCGGGTACAGCCGCTGGCTCAATCCGCTCTACGAGCCGGGCGACTCCACCTACGACATTGCCGACAAGTGGATCAAGGCCGAGAGCCGCCGCCGGGCGCAGTTCAAGCAGCAGATCCAGAGCCTCGAGCACGGCGGCGGCATCGACAAGAAGGGCTGGATCGAGGTCTCGATCGACAACCTGCTCCGAAAGACGGGCAATCCCTGGGGCGTCAGTCTGGAAGAGGTGAGTGGCGAGCTTTTCTCGACGCACTATACGCGGATGGACGGTTACAAGCGGATGGTGTGGACGACCGCGCACTACGACCGCAACCACTGGGTGCCGGAGGACCCGATGAAGTCGCCGGAGGTCTTCTTCGCCACCGAGTACCGCCGCGTGAATCCCGCGGGCGAGATCCGCCTGATCAACTGGGATCCGCTGATGACGCACTACGGCCACGTCGAATTGCCCCAGCAACTCGCCGAAGCCACCTACGACGTCGTCCGCTGGCTTTGCCGCCCGGGTCCCGACGCACCTAAATCGGTGACCGACCTCCCGCCGACCGTCAGTCCCGTGGCGAAAAACTAGGGCGCATTTTGCCGTCTCGTTCGGGCCGGCGATTCTTCAGTAGGTCAGGTTTGTCCACGGGCGGTGGCCTCGCGGCCACCGCCCGTCCCCTTTTCGCCTCTCCGTAGGAGGGGCTTTATGCCCCGAAGGGTTGGGAATCGTGAAATCAGCAATCGGAAATCGAGAATCTTGAAAAGTCAGAGCAGCGCCAAAAGCGAAGTTCAGGCCGCAGGAGGGGCTTTACGCCCCGACCGTACGCAGCGTTTCCGGGCCCCGGCCACGGTGCAAAGGCCACACGACTGGACCTGTTGAGCCTTTCCACCAGAAGTGACGAGGGCCCGGTTAGGGTCGCCCCGGAACGATCCGGTAGGGGCCGCGCTTGCGCGGTCATTTCAGCCGGCGATAGCCGCTGCAACCCGAAGGACGCGGAGGGCGCCGAGGGCGCAGCGAGAGAACCATTGTTTTCCGCTGGTTCCGACCGCTCACTTGGCTGGTGAGTTGGCGTCTCCAATCAACTCCCGGGAGACACGAATTTCACGAATTCCACGAACGAAGCCCGAACAGAGGATCAGGTGACCGATAACGAGGGCACCTGCTGTTTCAAACCGAACGGGCTGAGTATTGGCCGATCAAGAATTCCCATCTCGCAATCCGTGACCTGACCCCCTTGACCGCCCCCGCAAAAGATGTAGGGGCGCAGACTTGCTGCGCCCAATCCCGCGGCCGCGGGATTCGCTCGTGGCTGCGCAGGATAGATGTCTGTGGCGGCTGGATCGGCATCTTTTTCATTCCTTCGCGAGTTCAGGAAAGCCCCAATACTTCCAAATCTTGTCGGCGGTTCTGCTGATCACATCGACCGTCTTGGGCTGACGACCATCGCCCACGTCCACACTGATAGTCACAAGCACACTATCGGGATCGAGAACCTTACTGCGCACGACAGCGAATTGCGCAGTCCGCATCATCTGTCGGAGACGGGCTGGCTCAGAATCGCTCATCCGATCGACTGTAATGTGAGCTACGAGCTCGAACGGAAGTGCTCGCATCTCGTCGACGCTCGAAACGCCATACCAATCCTTCAGCTCTTTCGGGATGCTCCCTGAAGCAACCGACTTCTCGACGCGCGCCAGCATCATGTCGCGAAACTTCTGAATCAGCTTTGGGTGCGCTACAGAGATGAACTGCTCGCCTTGATTCCGATTCATTGCTTCGAGACCTCGCAAAGCGACATCTTCCGCCTCAGACGCAGGACACGGGGAGATCGCAGAGGCGAACATCAGAACTGCCAACAAGAGTTGCGCGCGCATGGACTTCTTTGCCGATCGTTTGAACTCAGACACGACCGGGAGCCTCGCTCCCGGTCGTTTATGTAAGTCCCCCGTGGATATTCGTAGACGGCATGGGGTGGACCGGTCCGACCGTGAGTCGCAGAACTCGCGGTCGGAGCCGGGAGCGGGTTTGCCAGGCGCGGTGGGAGCGGGTAGTCGAGACTT
>DASZPS010000154.1:0-3236 GCA_035549955.1 Lacunisphaera sp.
CCGCGGGCACCGGCATGCCGCCCAGGTACGGGTGGAGGGAATCGGGGATGTCGGCGATCTCCTCGGGCGTCCAGGTGCGGACTTCCGGCCAGATTTGCATCGGCCGGTACATATGGGCGTTGCGGCTGCCGGGTTGCAGGCGCGGAAGGGTGTGGTGGATCCAACCCTCGAAGTCGTACGAGGGATCGTCGTAGTGGCCCGAGTCGCGCATCTTGGCGATGAGTTCCTCCCGGGTCCGCTTGACCGCGGTGAAATGGATGACGCCATTCACGGGCAGGATGAGGCTGGGGGCGGCGGGGCTGCGGCAGGAGCGGAAATTCCCGCGCTCGAGGTCAAGGTAGATGGTGATCTGGTCGCGATTGTGGCCGATCGGCCAGCCGGGCACGCCGGCGACCGGAGTCATCTGGCAGGCCACGGCACCGGGGCGGCGGGCGAGCACAAATTCCTCGAGCCGACGCAGGAGGCCGCGCCGCCAGAGCTCGTCATCGTCGACGACGAGGCAATGGCGGAAGCCCTGCCCGCGCACCCAGGCCAGCGCGGCGTTGCGGACCGCGGTTTCAACCGCCACGCGCGTGGAGCGTGCCTGCCGGTGCGGGGCGACGGGAAACAGGGCGAATTCGACCCGCGTGCGGGGCATCTCCCGCAGCCGGTTGGCCGCGGCCTGGACGCCGGCGATGTCGCTTTCGGGTGTCGCGCTGCCCGACCAGTGCTGGTCGGGCACACAAACGAAGAAGGCGCGAACGCCTTCCTCGTACAACCGCCCCAAAACCTCGGACAGGCAGAAATCGTCCCGCACGACCTGCAGGTAGGCGGCAAAGCCCGGATCGACCGGGGCGGGTGCCGGGGTCGTGACCGCGGCGGCTGGCGCGGGTGGCGCAAAACCCGCGGCCCGGCGCTGCCGGATCAAGGCGGCACCGTTGCCATAGCGGCCTGGCGATGAGTGCGCGGCATCGACCGCGTCGGCGACGCGCCGGCCGTTGGTGCTGTGGTGGTGCTGGAAAACCAGCCGGGGCCGGGCATCGAGCAGGACGCCGTCGCGCCGCGCGTGCTCGGCCATGTCCACGTCGCAGTACATGCTCTCGTACCCGGGAAAGAACAGGTACCCGAGACGCTCGTAGCGGGGGCGGGAGACGATTCCGAGGTGGCATTCGGTGCGGTAGAGTCCGTCCTCGGTCAGGACCACGGTTTCCCGTTCCATCCAGCCGGGGGCGAGCCCGCGCAGCGCATGGTCCCACTGCGGCGGCGGTTCGATGTCGTCGGCGATGGCCAGCAGCACACGACCCCGCGCCGCGGCGGCGGCGGCGTTCCAGCCGCGGACGCAATTGAATGGGGCGGTGGATTGGACGATCACCTGCGCGCCGGGCACGTCGTGTGCGGCGGCCGCGCTGGCGGAATCGTCGGCGTCGATGGCGATCACGACTTCAAGATCGTCGGGCTGCGCCGCGCGCTCGCGCCACTGGCGGATGACAGGCGCGATGCTGGCCGGGCGCCGCGAGGTGTAGCACAGGCTGAAGGTGGGGCGGGTGGGGGTCATGGGAGCAGCGGTTCGGTCCAGCGGGCGGTTTTCGTAGAATGCGAGGTCGTCCCCGAGGCGGGTCGCAAGCAGCCGGTAGTCGCGGGCTTGGAAGCGGCTGTCGTGCGGCCGGCGGGGGCTGGTGTTGTGGTCGTGATTGAGCGCCGCGTAGAACGAGTTGTCCGCCATGAGGTGCAAGCGCACCCCGCGCTTGGCCCAGACAAAGCGCGAGTCCTCGCCCACGCCCATCGGGGGGAACGGATGGGCGCGCCAGTATTCCCGGAGGTAGCAGAGGGAGCCCCCGGCGGCCCAGGGCGGGCCATGCGGGGGATAGATGTACTCCCACGCCGCCCGGCGCAGCGGATCGAAGAACCACAGCCGGTCCAGGCCGGCCATCTCTGCCCCGGCACCGAGCAGGGCGTCGACCTGCCGGCGGACGCGATCGGAGGAGAACCAGTCGTCGTCGTCCCAATGCAACAGGATGTCGCCGCGCGCGTGCTCCACGGCGAGGTTGCGTTTCTCCCCAAGGCTCGGCCGGCGCGACAGGCGCTCGTAGCGAATGCGGGGATCGCCGGGCACCAGGTCGCCAACGGGATCCGGGCCATCGTCGAGGATGACCAGTTCGCGCGCCGGGTAGTCCTGCCGGAGAAAATAGGCGATGGCCTGCGGCACGAACCGCCGCCGGTCGGCGGTGGGCATGAGGCAGGAGACGAGGGGGGGCGGACTCATGGTCATTTACCGGCTGAAGCTGCGAATCCGGAAGTAGTAGGCCTGCCGTGGCAGATCGCGGATCCGCCGCGTCGCGCCATCGGGCAGCGTCACCTCGGTGTTGCTGAGGGTGGATCCGCTCGAGCGGTTTTCCGACGAATTCAGGGGCCAGAGATTCTCGAAGGTGTCGCCGGTGGGTCCGACCATCTGCAGCTCGCAGACGTGATCGGCATCGGTTTCCCCGCCGTCAACGCCGCGCTCCCGGTCGTAGCCGTGTTCACGCAATTTATCCTTGAACGACTCGAGCTTGGGCAGGCTCGAGGGGCGGGAGTTGGGCGCCGGGCCGAAGGGCGGTGTGGGCCAATTGGGCTGGGTGCGGTAGCCGGTAGTGACGCCGATGGTCTCGCCGCTCGCGAAGAGGGCCCGGCGGGCCGCCGGCTGGAATTGCACGGCGCCCGGCATGCCCTGCAACTGGGCCTGGGAATATGTCCGCCCGTTGGCCACGTTGCGTGGCACCAGCCACAGGGGCGAGTAGCTGCTCAAGCGGCGTTTCGGCCAGACGAGTTCGAAGGGGCTCGCGACCGTCCCGGCTCCCGGGGCCGCCGCCGCCCCGCCGGGAGCGGCCACCTGTTTGTTGGAACGACCGCGACCGCGGGGATTCACGACGCCGTCGACTGCCCAGACATTGCCGTCCCGGACCGGTTCGAGGCTCTGGAGATTGTGACGGAGGCGGATGGCGCCGAGGACCGGACGGATGACAGCCTCGCCGATGGCAGAGCCGCTGAGCCGGTTGATCGCAGCGGTCGCTTCCGTGAGCCCGCGGTCGAGCCGCTGCTGCGGCGTGGCATTCGGGTCGCCGCCGAGCGCGCGGCTGAGGAACCGCTGGCCGGTGCGGCGGATCCAGTCGGCGACGCGATCCATGGCGCGTTCGATGGGGGCACGGATGCGGGCGATGATGTCGCGGATGCGGTCGCTGATGCCCCCCAGGCCGCAGAGGCGGGCGAGGAAGCTGATC
>DASZPS010000155.1:0-40951 GCA_035549955.1 Lacunisphaera sp.
GATTTCATGTTTTTATTTTCTAGTTCAGGTTAAAAGGAGCGGGAGGGTTGTATTCCTCCCGCAGCCGTTGGGCCGCAATAGCAAATTGAGGGCCAAGATGGCGTCCCGGTTAAATCGCGCTGGCCGAGGAAAAAGCGGAAATCGTCTTATCGCCAACAGCTGGAGGGACGACTTGCAGAGGCGTTCGACTCCGAACCGGAGAATCAAAACCTCTTCTTGGTGAAGGGTCGGCCCGAACTAGATTTCAGGTACTTTTCGAAAGCTGCTGCTTTGCTTCGGTCGCGAAAGGCCACGGCCGTCTTGACCCGCCAAGGTCTTCGCTTCGCGGTGTGCGGAACGCCACCAGTATTATGCTTGGCCAGCCGGGCGGCCAGATTGTCGGTCAGGCCGACATAGAAACCGCCGGCTGGGGCAAGGGACTCCAAAATATAGACGTAGGCGAAGCCGTTCATGATGATGAAGACGGCCCGTTAGAAGTTGCCGGGGCCCGCCTACGCCCTCCGGGCTACGGCGCGGCTCAAGGGCATCGCAAGATTTCTTCTTGGATCACCCTTAGACTGGCTGGCTTGCCGAGCCGTAGCTCGTGGAGCGAAGGTTGGTGGACCGGATCGGGATCAAACCGACGACCTCGTCGTTGCGAACGACGCGCTCTATCAACTGAGCTACCGGCCCAAAAAACATCCCATGAATGGTCGGGCTGGTGAGATTCGAACTCACGACCTCTTGCACCCCATGCAAGCGCGCTACCAGGCTACGCTACAGCCCGATTATTCATCGGAAGGGCGAAGAAGCCCCATGCGCCGGGGGTAGGCAAGTCATTATTTATGGCGGCCGGGGATTTCGGGCGCGGACGTGTAAACGCCCTTGCACCAAGGCTTCCGCCGTCGCTCCGAGACGTTGGCGGACGAGTGCATGTCGTCAATCCCACCGATCCGGTTTAACCACTAATGCTTCGCCTACCGGCTGCGCTACTTGAAGCGTTACGCCTCATTGGCTCCACGATGGGTTCCGGGGGTCGGCTAATCGCCGACGAAGCACGGGTCTCGTGCCGCTCTCAGCGGCGATTAGCCGCTCCCCGGAACCAGAGCCGCAGCCGATTAGGCGGAGGGGATCTTGAAGCGCAGCCGGTAGGCGAAGCATTAGTGGTCAATCTCCGTGGTTTGAAACACTCCCAAGCCGTCCTGTCGTGCGACGCCGGGGGACGGCCGGGAAAAATGCTGCAATCCGGTCCGGAAACCACCAGTAAACCGGGCTGAATTTGTCCCCGTAGCTCAGCCGGATAGAGCATCGGTTTTCTAAACCGACGGTCGCGTGTTCGAGTCACGCCGGGGACGCCATCCTTCGCCCGCCACCGCTCATTCCTGGTTCCATCGTGTTGCCTGGGCGGGAATGCCCTGCGGGTGGCAGTCGCGACAGGCCACCGTGTGGATGTTGTGCTTGCTCCCGGTCGAGAGGAACGTGGTGTCCATCTTCTCCACGTCCAGGCCGCAATGGGAGTCGGCCGGATGGCAGGCGCTGCAGGAAGCCTTGGCAGACGTGTCATGGCCCCAGTGGCAATCGCGGCAACTCAGGTCCTCATGCACCCCGGACGGCGTGCGGTCGTCCGCGGTGCCGAGTTGGTGGTTCGCCAACGGGGCATGACATTGGAGACACACCCGCTGCCGCGGATCCCGGGAAACCCGGACGGTGCGATCGCCTTGATAGATGCGCGCCACCGGCAGGCGGTCGGCGGGATAGTGGGTCTTCTCGCGATGATCGTACAGGCTGGCCAGCGAGGTAACTCCAGCCGGCACATGAACCTGGTGGCAGGCCAGGCAGGGGATGGCGGGCTGGGTCGCCATGGCTGGATCCTTGAAGGACCACGCGTCTGAGCCGGTGGGCGCGGTGACCAGTTCGCCGATGTCGCCTTGGAAGAACATGCCGTGGCAGCGAAAGCAGTCGTTGGCGGGCGGCGCCACGCGGTTCCGGTCGGGATCGAGGAAGATGCGCGCGTAGGTGGCCGAATGCCGGCTGGCCTGCCAGTCGGCATACGCCTGCGGGTGGCAGCGCCGGCAGGATTCGTGGAGGTCGGGTACGTGTTCCGCCTTGAGGCGCACCCGCTGGTCCGGTGCGTCGGTGAAATGCCGCACCACGCGGTCGATGTGGGCCTGGAGGGCATGCCCATCGAGGGTGAGCGAGCCGCCGTGGCAGTTGCGACAGTGCAGCGTGCGGTGGGCGGAAGCCGACCAGTCGGAGTGAACCCCGGTCATTTCATGGCAGGAGGAGCAGGTGTTCCGGGGGTTGCCGAAGTGATAGTAGCCCAGGCTCCCGATGGCCCCGAGCACCAGGAAGGTGCCGCCATAAACGCCGAGGGCGACGACTGCGCGGCGCCAGTCCAACGGGGTCATGTCAGTCTCCCTTCCTTCCAACGGGCCTTGATGTGGTGGCTCACCCAGTAGCCGAGGGCCATGATGGTGAGCACCGGGTTGTAGCCGCCGTTGGTGACATGCAGGCCGCCATCGGCGACAAACAGGTTGGGGATGTCATGCACCTGGCCGTGTTTGTTCGTGACGGAGATGGCGGGGTCGTTGCCCATCCGGCAGGTGCCCGCCTGGTGCTGCCCGCTCCGTTGGACGAGACCCGGCAGGGCCGGCCAGGTGCGCACGGCGCCGGCCGCCTTGAGCCATTGCTCCGCCTTGCCCGCGATGAAGCGCCCGACTTCGAGATCGGCGGGGTGCCGGTTGCCGGAGAGCCGCACGACCGGGATCCCCCAGTGGTCCTTCACCACGGGATCGACCTGCACGCGCGTCGCGAACATCGGCATTTCCTGCACCGGTCCATGGACGCCGCCGCAACGCTTGTAGAAACGCCGCTGAAACTCCTTGTGCTCCCGGCCCCAGCGCGCCGCCCCGGGCGGCCGGATGCCGGAAAAGGCGTAGGGCGGCCGGATGAACTCATTGCATAGCACGGCACCGCTCCGCAGGCCGGGGTTGCCATGGCTGAAATCGCCGACCGCGATGGTGGCGCCCGGGCCGACATCGTCGTAGATCTCCTGCTCGAAGAGGGCGTGGGCGCCGGAGTAGGCGTGGTCCTGGAGGTTGCGCCCCACCCAGTCGTGGCGGTTTCCCGCGCCATCCGGGAACAGCCGGGACTTGGAGTTGAGCAGAAGCCGCGCGCTCTCGATGGCGCCGCCGCAACTGACCACGAGGTCGGCGGTCTGGTATTGGGCCCGGTCCTCGGCATCGAAATACCTCACCCCGCGGGCGACGCCATGGTCGTCCACCACGATCTCGCTGACGATGGTGTGGGTGCGGAGCTCGCAGTTGCCGGTGGCGAGGGCGCGCGGGATGACGGTGTTCTGGGTGCCGTTCTTCGCGTTGATCGGGCAGGCATAGCCGCAGCAAGCGCGGTTGTGCACGCAGGCGCCACGGCCGGCATACGGGACGGAGTTGCGCAGCATCGGGATGGGGAAGGGATGCAGGCCGAGGCGCTGTGCGGCGGCCTCGAGCAGGCGGCCCTCGCGATTGTAGGGGAAGGCCGGCATCGGATAGTCGCGGTGGCGGGGTCCGGCGAAGGGATTCCCGTTCCGGTCGCCTGCCACCCCGATTTCCCATTCGGCCTTCTCGTAGAAAGGTTCCAGGTCGGCGTAGCTGATCGGCCAGTCCTCCAGCGAAGATCCCTCCGGGGCGCCATAGGTTGACCGCATCCGGAAATCGGTTTCATGGAAACGCCACGCCATCGCGCCGTAGCTGACGGTGCCGGATCCGACGCACGCGGCGTTGTTGCCGTAAGCCCAGTGGTTGGGCGGCACGATGCTCCACCGGCCCGGCGATTCCTCGTGCACGCGCGGGTGCCGGTCGTCGGGTCCGTAGGCGTTGCCGAGCACGGTGGTGCGCTGGTTGCGGAGTTCGTCCTGTCCGTGTTCCTCAAAGCTCACCCAGCCCCCGCGCTCGAACAGGACGACCGACAGGCCGGCCTCGCTCAACTCCTTGGCCACGATCCCGCCGCCGGCACCGGCGCCGACGACAATCGCATTCACGTGCTTGAGCGCCATGGTCAGCCCTCCCGGTTGCGTCCGACGATGGGCGGATAGTCCAGCCCGAGCATCCGGTAGCTGGCGTAGTCGCGGTTGCCGCCATGCCGCGGGCTGCCGTAGAAACCCTGCATGGTGTGCGCGAGGACCAGGTTGAAGAAGGCCTGCGGCGTCGGTTCAACCCAGAGATCCTGGGGGGCCTGGCCGGACTCGATCGCTTTCAGGACCGCGATTTTCTTGTCGGCTGGGAGCGCCTGGAACGGCTGTCCGTGCTCGCGCAGGCAGGTCTGGTGGAAAGTCTCGAGTCCGCGCCGGTAGGTCGCCTGGTGACGCGCGAACACCCCGCAGAGCTGTCGGTCGATGTAGTGGATGGTGCCGGTTTCGGTGGCGCCGGGGGTGTCATCCCCCGGGATAAGCTGTTCGCAGATGTCGATCAGCAGCCCGGCTTCCGCGGCGGTGAAAAACCGCCAGGGGGGCGGGGCAATCCGGCCCAAGCGGCCGAGCAACGCGGTCGAGCCGCCGCCCACTGCCGCGCCGGCGAGCCCGACCAAGCCGACTTTCAGAACGGTGCGACGGGACACCGGCCGGCCCGGACTGGAGGGGGGCTGCTTCACCGGTCGCAGCATACCCCAGCGTCCTCCAGCCCACGCTCCATTTATTGGCCGGAACGACGCGTGGTTTGGCCCGAAGCGCCCAAGGTTCAGGTCGGGAAAGGGACGGGCAATCGCCGCACCCGGCTCCGCGGGATTTCAATCGTTGCCGAGAGGCGGTGGAGCGGTTCACTCACCCTTCGCCAAGCCCATGACGACCTCGAAACCCAAGTTTCACCGCGAAACCGTATGGCCGTTCGCCTTGGCCGTGACGATCACGCTTTGCTCCGGCTTTCCGGCGTCGGTGCCCTCGGACGTCGGCTGGCTTGAGTTCGACAAGCTCGGGCATTTCGCTGCCTACGGCGCACTCGCGACGGCGATCGCCCGGATTTCACGGGTGGCGCGCTGGCCGGCGTTGGGCCTGTGGTGGGGGCTGGTCCTGGCCTCGGCGTACGGCATGGGCGATGAGTTCCGGCAGACCCTGACCCACGGCATTCGCAGCCCCGACTGGCACGACTGGGTGGCCGACACGATCGGCGCCGTCGTGGCCGTGGCGCTTTACTCCCGGTGGACGTGGTACCGGAAGCTGATGGAGACTGCGCTATGGCAGAAACGCCCCAAGCCGGTCGCCGACCAAACTCCGGAGAAAGAACGGCCATAAAAAGCACAAGAAGCGCAAAAATGAAGACTCGGTTGAAAGGTGGATTTGGGGCTTCTGATTTTTGTGCTTTTTGTGGCCAATCCGCTTGGGTCAGGCTCGGGTTGAACTCTGTTCTGAACCACCGCCTAATTTCGCCACATGACCCCCGCCGAGGCCCAGAAACGCATCGTTGACCTCCGCGCGCAGGTGGCGCGCCATGCCGAGCTCTACTACCGGCAGGCCAAGCCGGAGATCTCGGATTTTGAATACGACCAACTCGAGCGGCAACTCGCCGACCTGGAGAAGCAGTTTCCGCAGTTCGCGCAGGCGGATTCCCAGACCGCCAAGGTGGGTGACGACCGGTTGCAGGGATTCAAGGAAGTCGCCCACCGGCAGCGGATGCTCAGCCTCGAAAACACCTACAGCGAAGCGGAGTTTCGGGCCTTCGGCACGCGCTTGGCCAGGCTATTTGGCACGGCGGACCTGCGATTCACGGTCGAGCCGAAGATCGATGGCCTCGCCGTCAGCCTGACCTACGAAAAGGGCCAATTCGTCCGGGCGGTCACGCGGGGCAAGGGTGACGTCGGCGATGACGTGACCGCCAACGTGCTCACGATCGGTTCGCTGCCGCGGGTGCTGGCGGGCGGAAATGTGCCGGCCATCGTGGAAATTCGCGGCGAGATCTACCTGACGGCCGCGGAATTCGAGCGCATCAACGCGGAGCGCGCGGCCGCCGGCGAGGAGCTTTACGCCAACCCGCGCAACACCGCCGCCGGCACCATCAAGCAACTGGACCCGGCCGAAGTCGCCCGGCGCAGGCTGTCGATCGTCCTCTACAGCCTGGGCTACTGCGAGCCGCCGGTCATCAGTTCGCAGACCGAGCTCCACCAGCGGTTGAAGGAATGGAAGCTCCCATGTGTCGAGCGCATCTGGCACGCGCGGGGCATCGACGAGGCTTGGGCCGCTATCGGCGAACTCGACCAGTTGCGGCGGGGCTTCGCGTACGGCACCGATGGCGCCGTCGTCAAACTCGACGACGTCGAGCAACAGCGCGAAGCCGGCGCGACCGACAAGGTGCCGCGCTGGGCCATCGCCTACAAGTACAAGCCGGACACGGCCCGCACGCGGCTCAAAGCCATTACGATCCAGGTTGGGAAGACGGGCATCCTAAGCCCCGTGGCGGAACTCGACCCCGTGTTGCTGGCCGGCAGCACCATCGCGCGGGCCACGTTGCACAATGAGGACGAGATCCGGCGCAAGGACATCCGCATTGGCGACCTGGTGGAGATCGAGAAGGCCGGTGAGGTTATCCCGGCAGTGCTGCGCTCATTTCCGGAAGAGCGCGCGCCGGGCGCACCGGAATACGACCTACCCGGGGCAGTTGGTCACAAATGTCCCGTCTGCGGGGGCCGGATTGCCAAGCTGGTGGTGGCGGATGAGGAGGCGCAAGGCGTGGCCTGGAAATGCCAGAATTACGATTGCAGCGCCCAGCGGGCCGGACGCCTCGGTTTTTTCTGCAGCCGCCGCGCCCTCGCCATCGATGGCGTGGGCGGGGTGGTGGCGGCCAAGCTCGTTGAACTGGGCCTGGTGAAGGATCCGCCGGACCTCTACGACGTCGCCCAAAACACGCTCGCGACCCTGAACTTGGGCACGACCGACGAACCCCGGGTTTTCGGGGAGAAAAACGCCGCGAAAGTCGTGGCCGCACGCGAAACGGCGCGGACGCTGCCCCTTGAAAAATGGATCTATGCCCTGAGCATTCCGGACGTGGGTGAGACCACGGCGCGCGAATTGGGGCGACGCCACCGGAACTTCGCCGAGCTGGCGGACTCGGCATTGCTGCGGCAGGTCTTGCGCAAGGCCGCGCTGGAGGAGGAAAAGGACCGCGACAGCCCAAACTCGAAGAAAAACCCGGCGAAGGACGAGGCGGAACGGGACCGCCGCAAAGCCCGGCGCACCGAGATTGACGCCGAGCTCAAGGCACTCAGCGACGGCCCGCTGGCCGGTGTGCCCAGCGAAATCGGGCCCGCGGTGGCGGCGAGCGTGAAGGAATTCCTGGCAAGCGAACCCGGCCGGCGCCTGTTGGCCAAGCTCCAGGCGCTGGGTATCGACCCGGCCGGCACCGTGGTCACCGCCGGCGTGTTTACCGGCAAGACTTTCGTGCTCACGGGCACGTTGCCGACGTTGAAGCGCGAGGAGGCGGAACAGAAGATCCTCGCGGCGGGCGGGAAGGTCAGTGGCAGTGTCAGCAAGAAGACTGGCTTTGTGCTGGCAGGCGCGGAAGCCGGCTCGAAGCTCGAAAAGGCAAAGGAACTCGGCGTCCCGGTCATCGACGAGGCCGAATTCCGCCGGATGCTGAATGAAAGCCAGGGCGGCGGCTCAATTTGACCGGTCAGCGCCGGGCCAGCGGAGCGGGGCGGGGCGATCCATGCCTGCGCCTCGCTTGGCGCCTTTGGCTTGTCAAAACGGCGAGGGCGTATCGGCAAAATGCCCTGCCGTCGCAATGCCCGCTGCGGCGGGCGGGATTTGAGGCGGCCATGCGGCCCGATTCCAACCTTGCCGACACCCGGGAGATGCTGGAGCGCTTTCAAGCGGCCGGGATGCGCCAAACCTGCGGTGTTGTCGGACTGGCCGAAGTCGGCTTGATTTTGCAACGACGCCTGCGTCGGTTTGAATTCGAACCTCACGATGCCATTGTCCCGTAGCCTTCTCTTCTGCCTGGTGCTGGTTGTTCCGATGTTCGCCATCGAGCGCCTGCCGATCGAGGACTTCACGCGAACCCCCGGCGCGTCCCGCGTCCGCCTGTCACCCAACGGCAAGATTCTGGCCTTTATCCGCGACTACGCCGGGAAGTCCACGATGCACTTTATCGAACTCGACAACCAGTCCAAGGTGTCCCGCCTGGACCTGGGTGAGGCCGAACTGGCCAACGGTGCCGTGAAATCGGTGGGTAGCTTCACGTGGATCGGCAACGAGCGACTGGTGGTCACCACCGTCGTTTACGACAATGCGATTTATGGCGTGACCGCTACCAATTGGAATGGGGGCCAGAACATGGCGGTTAGCGGTTACGAAAACACCCGGGTGAAAATCACCGGGGCCGTGGGCGGGATCATCAGCTATGAGGCCAGTTCGCGCCTCCGCGAAGTGATCCACTCCTTCAATGACAAGGACCAGAACATCCTGATGCTTGACCGGCATGAAACGGGCGGGGGGAGCCCGAACCGGCCCGATATCGTGAAAGTGCACACACTGACCGGCCAGGCCTTCCTCGAAGTCAAGAATCCCGGGGAGGTGGCGTCATGGGGCCTGGATTTCGATGGTGTCGCCCGCTTGGGCATCACTTCGCACGGCGAACTTTCCGGCGCCGTCTATCGCGCGGACGAAAAATCCGAATGGAAAACAATCCTGCCATTGCAGCGGCGGCGGGGCCAGATGCGCCCCATCGGCTTCGACGCCGCCAGCAACCAGGTCTTTGTCGCGGACCTGACGGACGACGAGCGCTGGGCGATCCACCGCTTGAATCCAGTGGACGGCACCCTCGGCGCGGCCGTGGTGCAGGATCCGGTCTACGATATCGTACCCGAATCCTTTGTGCCGTCGATCGACGGGGTGCCGCTGGCCAGCCCGATCCTGTCACGCAAGCGCAAGACCCTGGTCGGAGTTCGCTACGTCGCCGACATGGGGCGGGTAAAGTGGCTCGACCGGGACTTCGCGATGCAGCAGGTCGGGATCGATCGCGGGCTTCCGGACACCGCCAATATGCTGGTCAACACCAGCGAGGACGAACAGCGGATGCTCTGGCTGGCGTACTCCGACCGCGATCCGGGCTCCTACTATGTGATGGACCTCACCAAGCACACCCTCAAGGAGGTGGCTCCGCGCATGGGCTGGATAAAGCCGGCGCAGATGGCGCAGACGCTCGTGGTCAAATATCCCGCCCGCGACGGCCTGCTGATCCACGGTTACCTCACCGTGCCGGTCGGGTACGAGCCCAAGGGCCTGCCCCTGGTCGTGATGCCGCACGGCGGGCCCTGGGTGCGCGACGTCTGGGGTTTCGACCCGCTCGTACAGATGCTCGCCAATCGCGGCTATGCCGTGTTGCAGATGAACTATCGGGGTTCCACCGGTTACGGGGACAAGCTCTACCGCGAGGCGAAGCGGCAGATCGGCGGCGAGATCCAGGACGACATCGAGGATGGCGCGCAGTGGGCCATTTCCGCGGGCGTGGCCGACCCCAAGCGCCTGGCGATCATGGGCATGAGTTATGGCGGCTATTCGACTTTGTTCGGCCTGGGCCGGAGTCCAGGCCTTTACCGCTGCGGCATTTCCATCGCGGGCGTGACGGATTGGTCCGCTTTCCTCGAGGATAGCGACGTCGCCGAATACAAATCGGCCAGCCGCCACTGGCGCGAGCAGCTGGGTGACCCTGATAAGGACAAGGATAAACTGTGGGCGGCGTCACCCGTGAACTTTGCCGACAAAATCGCTGTCCCGGTGTTGATCATCCAGGGCAAAAAGGATGCGCGGGTGCCGCAGGACCAGGCCAAGCGCATGATCGCGGCATTGGAGAAGGCGGGGCGGAAGCCCGAAAGCTTTTTCATCTCCAACTTGGGTCACAACTACGGCAACGAGAAGCAGCGCACTGAGATCTACAAACGGATCGAAGCGTTCCTGCTGGCGAACCTGGGCCCCGGCGTGCCGTAGGAAGAGGAAGCTTGAAAACTGAAAATCGTGAAATCCAAACTCTCGAATCTTGATCCTACCGCGCCCGGAGACCCCGGTCGTCAATTTCAAGATTACTGTTTCACGATTTTCGATTTCACGATTTCCGGCCTGAACCTCACGGCGTCAGTGCCGGCTTGAGCTTCGGCATCCCGTTGTCGACGGACACCGGCCCGGCGCCGCTGATGGCAAAGGTTACCAGCAGGAAAAGCACCAGCGCCGAGAATTCGAGCGACTGGCCGCCCGTCATCAGGCCTTCTCCCCGGTGAAGAATGATCGCGCCGGCCAGGATCGGGATCTGCACCCAGGCCGCAATGCGGGTGAGCAACCCGACGGTCAGCATCAGTCCGCCGATGAGGTGCGCCAGTGCGATATAGTGCAGGAGGCCCACGGTGATGATCCATGGGAAATCCAGGCGCCCAAGTAGCGTCTGGACGAATTCCGCGCGGGTGTTGGAGATGATAAAGACACCGCGGATAAAAAGGCCCAGCCCGAGATAGATTCGCACACAATCGAGCCAGACCTTGGGGTGGGCTTCCGCCCAGTCGATCCATTGACGCAGCTTTTCCATGAGAAGAGCCTCCTTCGTTTGGGGTAGCCCGGCGGGCAAAGTGTCCGCCGGAATGGCGGAATAATATCTGCACCCACCATGCGGTCAACGCTCCGGTTTGTAGGGGAAGCCCCGCTTTCGGCTCCATCCACATGGGTTGCGTCGGAAAGTAAAACGGCCGCTCCCGCGATTGCAGGAGCGGCCGGTGAAGCGATCGACCGACTCAGGCGGGATCATGCAGTTGGTGGGCGTCGGTTTCCACACCGACGCCAGGTTCGCACGCCTCGTGAGTCCTTGTCGTCGATATGGAAATCGACGACCACCTTTCAGTCGGTTCGCTACCGAGCGAAACGGCGCTTCAATTGCATGATACCGGCTCAGTCGCGAGCGCGCTTGCCCCGCAGCATCGCCAGCCCGGCGAGGGAAAGGACCATCAAGCCGGCAGTGTTGACGGCTTCCGGGACGGCAGCGGAGCCCGGGAAGGTCCAATTGAACACGCCCGACATCGAGCCTTGGTAGGAATCGAGGCCGCCGGGGCCGGAAATATTGGCATTGATGCTGAGGTGGAGGGTGTAGGTGAAGCCTGCGATCACGCCGGCGACGAACTGTTCATCGGCACCTCTGCTGAAATAATGCGCGCCCAGGTCACCGGTGAGGTGGAAACCATTCAAGCCAAAGGTATTGGAGCCGGGAATTGCCGCCTCATAGTCCATCACCATGAATCCGCCCCGCAGGGTCAGTAGCCCTGTCGCTGAAGCTGGATCTGCAATTCGCGCTGGAACGCCTGCACGTCGGCCGCGCTCGGCTGGTAGCCCTTCTGGGCGGTCTCAAGCATCAGGCGGCCCATCTGGTCGAGGGCCCATTTGCCGCTGACGCCGTCGCTGAAGGTGACCGAGCCGCTGACCATGGTGCCCGGCCGCATAATGCGATCGACTTCCAGCGAAAAACCGCCTGCGCCGGCTGGCGGGGTCGCTGGAGCGCCCTCGTCTTCGGCAAAACTCTCGTCGTCGGGGGCTTCCCCCGGCTGCCCTTCGCGGGGTGGGGGCACCCCGCCTCCATGAGGGGATTTGGCCGGCGGCGCCTTGGTAACGTCGGTGGCGTCCGTCTTGGGTGCGGCATTCTTCAGTTCCAAACCGAGGTCATCGACGAGAAAGCGCACATCCCGGTACGTCATTGAGATCTTGAATTGCTCGGCGAGCTTCTTCTGGACGGCCGACAGATTGTCGCCCGCGGCGACCCAGCCAGCGACTGCTTGTTTCTGTTCGGGAGTGAGGGACATGGCGGAGAGTCGAGAGTCGGTAGTTGAGGGTTGAGAGTCAAACCGCAGGGCTGACTATCTTACGGATGACGAAACCATAGCCCTCAAGCCTCATCTCTCAACTCTCAACCGGTGACGCGGGGCGTCACTTCGACAACTGCGTCTTCAGGAAATCCACGCTGCCGCGGACGGTATCGTCCTGTTCCATCATGTTCTCGACGGTCTTGCAGGCGTGGATGACGGTGCCGTGGTCGCGGCCGCCGAAGGCGTCGCCGATTTCCTGGAGGGAATGGCGGGTCAGCTGGCGACAGAGGAACATGGCGATCTGGCGGGGAAACGCGATGGCGTTGGGCCGGCGCTTGCTGGTCATGTCGGAGTGGCGGATCTGGAAATGGTCCGCCACGCGCTTCTGGATGCCCTCGATATTGAGGCGGTTCTGGGCCTCCTCCATGAGGACGTCCTTCAGGAGATGCTCGGTGGTCGCCAGGTCGAGCGTCTTGCCCGTGAGCGCGGCGTAGCTCGAAATCTTGATCAGCGCGCCTTCCAGGCGGCGGATGTTCTTCGAGATGTGCTGCGCCATGAATTCGATCACGGGCATCGGCAGCTCGATCTTGAGCGTGGCCGCCTTGGTCTTGAGAATCGCGACGCGGGTTTCGAAGTCGGGGGACGAGATGTCGGCGGACAGGCCCCACTGGAAGCGGGAGACCAGGCGGGCCTCGAGCGTGGCGATCTCGGTGACGGGACGGTCGCTGGAAATGACGATCTGCTTCTGCGATTCGAAGAGGTCGTTGAAAGTGTGGAAGAACTCCTCCTGGATGCGCTCCTTGCCGGCGAGGAACTGCACGTCGTCGATCAGCAGCACGTCCACGCTCCGGTACTTCTGGCGGAATTTGGTCAGCGCGTTCTCCTGGATCGCGTGGATGTACTCGTTGGTGAACTTCTCGGTGGAGAGGTAGGCGATCTTCGCCTCGGGGTTGCGCTGGAGGATGCTGTGCCCGATGGCGTGCATCAGGTGGGTCTTGCCCAACCCGGTTGAGCCGTGAATGAAGAGCGGATTGTAGGCCTGCGCGGGCGCCTGGGAAACGGCGAGGGCGGCCGCGTGGGACAGCTGGTTGTTCGGGCCAACGACGAAATTCTCGAAGGTGTTCCGCGGATTCAGCGTGCCGGCCGCGGCGGAGCGTTCGTCGTAGCGGACGGGGCGCTGTTTCGCGGCGGGTTTGGCCGGGGCGGCGGCGGCCAGCTTGGCGGCGGTCGCGCCAGCCTGCTCGATCTTGCGCAGGTTGACTTGCACGAGGCGCCCGGCCGCCAGCCGCAGGCGTTGCGAGATGAGGTCGAGGTAGTTGTCGTGGATCCAGATCGCGGCGAAATCGTTGGGCACGCCCAAGGTCACGGCATCCTCGGTCGTCTCAAGGCAGCGAATCGGCTCGAACCACATCTGGAACACGTCGTCAGGGAACAGGCCCTTGAGGTCGCACTTGACGGTTTCCCAGAGGCTGGTCTGGAGGGGCGAGAGGGGCATGCGGTGACGGGAAGGAGACGAAAGGTGACGGTTTTATTCACACTTCAGGACGTGTCGCCGAATCTCCGCTTCGTCTGGTGCCGCTGCAATCAAGGGAAAAGGGGGTCGGGGGCCTGCCGGCCGGCAACGGGAGCTGCTGGGCGGAGGACTTTGGTAGCCTGCGTCTGGGGAGAACCTTGAATGAACCTGGCACCGGGTGCGCTGCGGAGTTGGCAATGAACAACCTGAAAGAGAGAACACTTAAAAATTACTTTGCGAGTAACGTGAATCAAAAAATGCGTTTCAAGGGCAACTTTCCGACATCTTGTTCACACGCGCGCGGAGCATAACTTTTGGCATTTTGATGTTGCGAAAATGTGCCGCGGCGCGGGGCCGGATTTCTCCTCTGAAATCGTGCGCGCCTCGCGGCCGCGTAACGTTGCAGTGACAATTTTTGCGCGCAGCTTCGCAATATTTTCAATGTTGGCATGCGCGCCAACCTGACGGTTCGACGCCGCGCGCGCGTTGCGGAGGAGCGGTCCCGATGCCTGCGCCGTCCCCAGGCGATTTCCGTGGCAGCTTCGTGTCCGCCAGCCTTGCGGTCCGTCAAACGGCCGAGAGCTGGTGCGGCTCGGGCTCGGCCCACTTGCCGTGTTCACGGATGAGCGCGATCAAGCGGGCGTCGGCCTCGGCCTGGGGAATGTTGTATTGGACGCAGTTCTTGCCGACGTAGAGGTTGATCTTGCCGGGCGCACCGCCCACGTAGCCGAAATCGGCGTCAGCCATTTCGCCCGGACCGTTCACGATGCAGCCCATGATGGCGATCTTCACGCCTTTGAGATGGCCGGTCTGCGCGCGAATGCGTTGCGTCGTGGTCTGCAAATCGAAGAGCGTGCGGCCGCAACTGGGGCAGGCGACAAACTCGGTTTTCGAAATGCGCGCGCCCGCGCCCTGCAGGACATTGTAGGCGAGTTTGGTCGCGCGCGCGCAATCGGCCTCCGTTTCGATGCTCACCAGATCGCCGAGGCCATCGCACAGCAGGCTGCCGGTCAGGAAACTCGCTTCGAGAAGCTTCGAGAGGAAACTCGGATCGGGGAGCACTGCCGTGCCGGTCGTGTTGCGGATCCAGATCGGGGCGCGGCATCCGGCGAGGCGGAGCGCTTCCGCCAGCTGCCGATAGGCGCCAATCGCGTGACCGGCGGCGGCGTCGCAACTCGATAAGGTGAAGAACAGAGTCAGGTCACCTGCCTGATTTAACTCGTTGCGGTAGCCTTGGATATCGCTCGGCGCGATTTCGGCGGCGAGGAACTGGCCATGCCGCCGGGCCACCTCCACAAAGGCGGCGAAAACTTCGTTTTCCCCGACGGCGAATTTCCGCATCAGCAGCAGGCGTCCCTGGCTCAAGGCCAGCAAAGGCTGCAACACCTCGGGAGCAAGTGCGGGGGCGAGTTCGAGCGCCAGGAACTCGACTGGGAGCATCGTGTGGGCGGCGGTTTCGCAAAGCGCGGCCAGATCGCCAGGCGTATTCACCGGGACCAACAGGCCCTCGGCGGGCGTGTCCTTCAGCTGGGGGGACGAGAGCGCCCGGGCGGCGTCGGCCAATTGGGCGACGGAGGCGATGCGCACGATCACGCGCGGTGGTTGCTCGGGTCCCACCAAACACCGTTCGGAAAGCTGGATCGCGGCGGGCTCACGGCGCGTGAAATGGTAGGGATCGATCGAATCGAAGTTTGGTTCTTGGGTCTTGGATCCAGGGTCCGGGGTATTTGGCGTTTGGCGTTTGGAGTTTGGCTTTTGCCAGAGACTCATCGCCTTGGCCGCGATCGCCTGCGCCACGGGTATCTCGTAGACCGAATCCTCGGTCAGCGAGACCCGAATCGTATCGCCGAGACCGTCGAGCAGGAGCGAGCCGATGCCGATGGCGGATTTGATGCGGCCATCCTCGCCGTCGCCCGCCTCGGTAACGCCGAGGTGCAACGGATAGTGCATGTCTTCCTGCGCCATGCGCTCGACGAGCAACCGGTAGGCCTGAATCATGACCTTGGGGTTGCTCGACTTCATCGAGAGCATGATCGCGTGGTAATCGTGCGAGCGGGCGATCCGGAGAAACTCGAGCGCGCTCTCAACCATGCCGAGCGGGGTGTCGCCGTACCGGTTCATGATCCGGTCGGAGAGCGAACCGTGGTTCGTGCCGATGCGCATGGCGCGGCCGAGTTCCTTCGCGCGCTTCACCAGCGGTGAGAACGTGTCATGCAGTCGCTGCAATTCGCCCTCATAGTCGGAGTCGGTATACTCCTTGACGGCGAATTTCTTCTTGTCGGCGTAATTGCCCGGGTTAACGCGAACTTTCTCGACGTGTTCCACCGCCTCCATGGCCGCGGAGGGCAGGAAATGGATGTCGGCCACCAGCGGGATATGCCCGAAGCCCGCGGCGGTGAATTGCGCGCGGATGTCCTTGAGGCATTTCGCCGCGGCGACGTTCGGGGCGGTGATGCGGACGATTTCGCAGCCGACTTCAGCAAGGGCGATCGATTGCCTGACGGTGGCGGCCACATCCTGCGTATCGCTGGTCGTCATGGACTGGACCCGCACCGGATTGGTGCCACCGACGCCCACCGCGCCAACCTTTACCTCGATCGTGCGGCGGCGGATGGTGGCGAAGCGGGAGGCGCAGTAGGACATGAAGGAGAGAAGTAACCGGTATCACGTAACAGGTGGCAAGATTCGCGACGGCAGCCGGCTCGCCGGTCTTCCTTGTTACTTGATCGCTTGATACTTGCTACTTTCCCGGCTGGGCGGGCTGGGCCGGCTTCTCGGGTTCCGCCGCCTTGGCCGGCGCGGCCTGCTCCGTGGCGCCAAAACGATCGTGCAAGGCACGTCGAATGTCATTGTAGCCAACGTAAACCATCAGGCCGATGATCAGGAAGAAGCAGGCGGCGACGGCGCGTTGCATCACCGCGGGGCTGAGCGGCCGGCCCCGGAGCTTTGCCATCGTGGCGAACATGATGTGGCCGCCGTCCAATACGGGAATGGGCAACAGGTTGAGAATCGCCAGCGAGACATTGATCGCGATGACGAACGCCAGCGCGTACACGAAATCGTAGGCGGCCGCGGCCTCGAGGGTGTCCACCATGCCGATGATGCCCTGCGCGTGCCTGAGACCCACGTCCGAATTCCGATTCAGCAGGCTCGAAAGCGTCTGGTAGATCATGTCCAGCGCGTTGCCGAGCTGCGCCAGGGGCGTGGGGTGGATCGTGATCAGCCACGCGACGCCGATCAGGTAGACCGGTTTGCCCTGCACCGTTTGGAGGCGCGGTTGGACGGTGGTGAGGATGTCATGGTCGCCCCGCTTCACCCGCAGCTGGCTGGGCGCGTTGTTCTTCTTTTGGAAATGGGCCCGCAACTCGTCGGGTTTGGTCAACAACTGTCCGTCCACCGCCAGGATAATATCGCCCGCGGCCAATCCGGCCAGGGCGGCTGGGGAATTCTCCTCGATCCGCCCCACGACCAGGCTGGTCCGCGGCCGGATACCGATGTCGCGGAACGAGTCGGTCGTCCCGGTCATCACGGGAAAGACTTCCCTTGTCAGCGTCGCGCCCGCGCGCTCGAAGGTGATCTCCGCCACCCTCCGGCCATCGGGGGTGAGCTTGGAACCCAGGACAATGGCGTTGTAGACATCGGGGAAGGTGGAGACCTCGCGGCCGTCGATCCGGCGGATGACGTCACCGGTCTGCAAGCCCGCCGCTGCCGCGGGTCCCGGAACCGTCTTGCCCTCGCTGGTCTGGACTTCGCGGGCGACATCGCCGATTTCGGTCCGATTGTATTCCGGCGGCACCTGCACGCCCACGATCCAGACCACGCAGCCGAGCAGGAGGGCGAACAGGAGGTTGGCGACGGGACCGGCGACGGCAACGAGAACCTTGGAGAGGTAGGGGACGGGGGGGAGGTTTCTCGCCTCCTCCGGGATCTCACCTTCGAATTCGCCGAGGTCAGTCAGCTGCGGGACCATGACGTAGGCGCCGATGGGCAGCCAGCAGATGCAATATTCGACGCCCCGCCACTTCCAGCTGACGATCGGTTTGCCGATGCCGAAAATGGAGAAGCGCGGCACGACCATTTTCCGCCAGCGGGCCACGAGGAAATGTCCCATCTCGTGGACAAAGATGGAAAGGGTGATGAGGAAGAGGGCGATGAAGAGCGGGAACATGAAATCTAGCGGGCTGAGGGCAGGAAGGCGGTGGCGGTTTCGCGGGCAGCCAAATCCGTGGCAATGACGGTTTCGAGGCAATCTGGTTCAGCGGTTTTCAAGCGGGACAAAGTGTGTTCAATAATCCTGGGAATCGCAAGAAACGGAACTTGGCCGGCCAGGAATGCGGCTACGGCTATCTCGTTGGCTGCGTTGTAGATGGCAGGGGCGGTGCCGGCGGCCTTCATCGACTCCCTGGCCAGGCGCAGGCAAGGGTAGCGGGCCTCGTCGGCCGGCGCGAAGTCGAGGGACAGGATCTTTTCCAATGGCAGGGCCGCCTCGGTGCCCACGGGCGCCCGTTCGGGGTAAAACAGGCAATGCTGGATCGGAAAAGTCATCGAGGGGGGACAGAGCTGGGCCAGCATGGAGCCATCGGAGAATTCGACCAGGCAGTGGACGATGCTTTGGGCATGGAGGACCGCCTGGCATTGGCCGGCATGGAGCCCGAAGAGCCATTGGGCTTCGATAAGTTCAAGGCCCTTGTTGGCCAACGTGGCGGAGTCCACGGTGATCTTCCTTCCCATGGCCCAGTTGGGATGCTTGAGCACGTCCGCCACCGCGGCTTGGGCAAGTTTCTCCACCGGCCAGTCGCGCAGGGCCCCGCCGGACGCCGTCAGCAACAGCCGGCGGACCGCGGCGGGTGGGTGACCGTGGAGGCACTGGAAGACGGCGTTATGCTCGCTGTCGACCGGCAGCAGCCGCACTCCGTGCTCGCGGGCGGCGGCCATCACGAACTTGCCGGCCATGACGAGGATTTCCTTCGACGCCAGCGCGATGGTCTTTTGGGCGGCAATGGCCGCCAGGGCCGGCCGCAACCCGGCGGTGCCGACGACGGCAATCAATACGAAATCGGCCTCGGGCAGGGTGGCGAGGTTGATCAAACCTTCCATCCCAACATGCAAATGGGTCCCGGTCGGTAGCTGATTGGCTGCCTTGGCGTGGTTCGCGGCTGCGCCGTCGTAAAGCGCCGCTTGTCGGACGCCGAACTCCCGGCAGATATTGCCCAATTCGGCCGCACTGTGATGGGCGGCCACGCCGACGAGTTCCAGCCGCTCGCGGTGGGCGCGAATGACTCGCAGCGTATTTTCGCCGATGGAACCGGTCGCCCCGAGCAGGACGATGCGTTTTCTGGTGGGTTCGGACACTGTGACAGGGCTTTATGCCCCGACCGACGACGATGGGACAAGCGAATCGCGGCGTAAAGCCGCTCCTGCGGTTTTGACGGGCTGGCCCCTCACTCGAGAAACAGGAAGATGAAGTACGCCACCGGGGCGGTCAGGATCAGGCTGTCCATGAGGTCGAACGCCCCGCCGATGCCCGGGATCATGGCGCCGCTATCCTTGGCATCCGCCCGGCGCTTGATGACTGATTCGATGAGGTCGGAAACGATGGTCGTGACCGCCAGCGGCACTGCGAGGAGGGCCGCAACGGGCGGGGTCATGCTTTCGGGGAGGTGACCCGCCGCAAAGAACGCGATGGCGGCGCCGACGCCCGCGGAGGTGCATACGCCGCCCACGGCGCCTTCCCACGTCTTCTTGGGGCTGATGTTGGGTGACATCTTGTGCTTCCCGATGGCCATGCCGGTCAGGAGGGCGCCCATGTCGCAGAATTTCGAGACGACCACCGTCCAGATGCAAAGCGTGAGATTGTCGCTGCTGTCCGCGTCGAACATCAGCATCAGCACCAGGAACTGGAGCATGAGCGGCACATACAGGAGTCCCATCATCGTGGCCGCGATGGTCTCCACGCGGTTGGTGTTGTCGCGTTCGCCAAGCACGCGAAAGCAGGTGACGATCGTCGCCGCCACCAGCAGGCCGATCGCAAGCAGCGCGGCGCCGACGCCTTGGAAACCACCGCCATGCTCCCCGGTGAAATAGAAGCTGCAATAGGGGCCTGCGGTCATCAACACGCTGAACGCAATGCCCATCCAGCGGAAGGGACGGGCCCCCATCTTTGCCGCCAACCCGTAGAATTCGTAGAGGGTCAGGGCGGAGAGCAGCGTTACCAGCACGACGACCCCGTGCGCCCCGAAAAACCAGAGACTGCCGATAATGACGGACCAGAGGACAACGGTGCTGAGGATGCGGGAAACCACGATGGAGAGGAGACTAAGGGACCAAGGGACCAGGGACCGGGGGAGGGGCAGGCCGCGAACCGCGGAGTCGGGTGGGGAGAAACGGGCAGCGAAAATTCACGGGGTCTCTGTTCCTTGGTTTTTTCAAGCCCGCTCGGGCTTGAGCTGTTCGGTCGTCAGGCCATAGCGGCGTTCGCGCCGGCTGTACTCGTCCACGGCGGCCTGCAGGTCAGCCTGGCCAAAATCGGGCCAGGCCACCGGCGTGAAGACCATCTCGGCGTAGGCGCATTGGAGGAGCAGGAAATTGCTGACGCGCTGCTCGCCGGAGGTACGGATGAGCAGGTCCGGTTCGGGAATGCCCGCAACGCCCGTGTAGAGGTATCGGCTGAAGTTTTCCCAAGAGCTGTCCGTGGGATTCTCGCGCCCGGACTGCACGGCGACGGCATAGTCCCGCGCGGCATCCGCGACCTCGGTGCGCGAGCCATAGTTGAGGGCGAGGACAAGGGTCCATTCCTGGAAGTCCTTGGTGGCTTCGATCACGCGGTTCAATTCGCGCTGGACGTTGGGCGGAAGCTCGGACGTCCGGCCGATGGTGAGGAGGCGAACGCGGTTCTTGATCAGGTTGTCCAACTCCCGCTTGAGAAAGTAGTCGAGGAGGCCCATCAGGCCGGACACCTCCTCCGGCGGGCGCTTCCAGTTCTCGATCGAGAAGGCGTAAAGCGTGATATAACGGATCCCGATCGCCCGGGCGGCATCGACGACGGTCCGGACGGTTTCCACGCCGCGCCGATGTCCTTCCAACCGGGGCAGGCCCCGCGACTTGGCCCAGCGGCCGTTGCCGTCCATGATGATGGCGACATGCTGCGGAATCTTGCCAGGAGGGCGGGACGACATGCGGAAACGGGCGATATAGGTCGGCGACAGCAGGTTTGACAAGCTACCTTCGCACAAAGGTTTCGCCGCCGCCGAGGCGGTGGCGGACAACCCCACCAGGGCCGGACTGGGCAAGGATACGGCCCTGCGCGGGGGCCCGGCGATGGCACGTCCCGCCTGGCGCAGTTGGCGACAGCTGGGATGGCGGGCGGAGGGAACTTGCATCGGCACTGGGGGTGAGTATCTGGACACCATGGCCCAGCCACTTTCTCCCGCTGAAATCGCCGCGGCCCTTGCCGGGCTGCCGGGCTGGGCGGCGGAGGGCAGCGCACTGGCGAAAGCCTTCAAGTTTGGCACCTTTCGCGAGGCGATGTCGTTCATGGTCCGGGTGGCGTTTGAAGCCGAGGCCATGGACCATCACCCGGACTGGACGAATGTCTACAATCGCGTCGTCGTGCGCCTCAATACCCACGATGCCGGCGGCAAGGTGACCGCCAAGGACGTCGAACTCGCGAGGAAAATCCAGGCGATCTCGTGGGTGGGGTAACTTGGCGCTAACGATGGGTGGTGGATTGGAACCGCTCGATGATCTCCTGCATGGTGCCATGCTCGGTGCAGAAGATTTCTTCGCCGGACTTGGCTCCTTCCGGAATCTCGTAGTGGCCGCCCACCGGGCAGATGAGGGCCGATTTGATGTATTTGTCGGCGCCGATCAGTTCGGATAAATTGACCGGCGGCTTGCCGTTTTCCAAGGTCACCTGGTCAAACGCGGCGGAAAGCTGGCGCTGGTTGTCTTGAGCTGGGAGGTCTGGCGCACCTTCTGAAATGCGGGAATCGCCATGGCGGCCAGGAGACCGATGACCACGATCATCATCATCGCGCCGGCAGCGCCGCCGCCTGCCAGGTTGCCGCCGGGCATGAACAGGGCGATGAAATAGGCCAATGGATTGCGGTCTGGACTGCGGGCCGGCTGGCCGGTCTTCAGGCCCAGCAGGTCCGTGACGCGGCGCGAAAGGGTCGGGTAAGTTGACGTCAACTCATGCAGGGAGACGAAAAAGCCGCGCTCTTGGACGTGCTGGCCGGCGAAGACATCCGCATTGAGCGACGGGCCGTGTTGCTTGCCGCCGCCTAGGATGAGCATTGCCCGCACGGAGCCTTCGACGTCCTGGGCCGCAAACGCCCCATAGCGGTCACACGAGCTCTCCCAGGCGCGGCGATAGGCGGGTCCGACCAGCGGGAAGAACATCCCGGGCGCGAGGAAAATCGACTTGATGATGTGACGGCTCTTGATGTGGCCCAATTCGTGGCCGAGCACGAATTTCATTTCCGGTGACGCCGGCCCGAGGGCCTCGAGAAAATCGGAATAGACCACCACGAAATCGCGGCCGGAAAAGCGCGTCGCAAACGCATTGAGCAACCCACCGGCCTGGATCACGTAAAGTGAAGGCGGATGGACCACGCCCAGCTGCTGGCACACGGCGCGAAAGCTCGCGTGCAGTTCCGGCAGTTGCCGTTCGTCAACGCGCACGCCTTCGGAGCGAAGGTAGGCAGTCAGCAGCCCGCTCCCGAGCCAGATGAAGAAGCCAATGAACACGGCATAGAACGCGCCGATGATCGTGATGGCGATCGCCAGCCAGAACAGGATCGAAAGGATGAGCACGAACGTGAAGTACGTGCCCTCCTTGCTGACATTGAGGTTGGACTGCGTCAGGCCAACCGGGGGTACGGGAGGGGTGGACATGGGAGTGCGTGTGCGCGAGAGCTGGATGTACGGGGTTGAGGGTGGCCCGTGGCAAGCTGGCGTGCCAGACAAGAGTGACCAAGCCAAAACCGGGTGATAGTCCGGAGGCCGCAAGAATTGTAGGAGGGGCTTTACGCCCCGACCGCTGCGCAACTGATATCCCGTCGGAGCGTAAAGCCCCTCCTACAGCACCTTCACCGCCGCCAAGACGAGCTGTTCGAACGCGCCTGCACCCTTGCTCGCGTTTTCCAGCGTGTGGCTGTGGGTGAGATTCTCGGCGGACAGGCCTGCGCCCATGTTCGTGATGCAGGAGATGCCGGCGACCTTCATGCCGCAGTGGCGCGCGATAAGGCAGTCGGGCACGCTCGACATGCCCACGGCGTCAGCGCCCCAGCCCTGGACCATGCGGATCTCGGCCGGCGTTTCGAACGACGGCCCGCGGAACGCGACATAGACGCCCTGGTGCAAGGTGACGCCGACCTGTTTCGCCACCCCGAGGATTTTCGCCCGGAGGCCGGGGTCCCACGCATCGGTCATCGAGAAGAAGCGCGGGCCGAATGTTTCGTCATTGGGTCCCACGAGCGGGTTGAGCCCGAGGAAATTGATGTGGTCGGTGATGAGCATCAGCTCGCTGACCTTGATGTGGGGGCGGAGGCTGCCGGCGGCGTTGGACAGGAAAAGCGTGTCGACGCCCGCGGCCTTGACGGCGCGGACCATGGTTTTGAGCGGGTAAGCGTCGCTCGTTTCATAAAAATGTTTGCGACCGTTAAGCACGATTACGGGGACGCCGTTGAGTTCGCCGCAGATCAGCTGGCCGGCATGCCCCGCGACCGTGAGGTGCGGGAATCCGGGCAGATCGCGGTAGGCGAGGGTGGTGGCATTCTCCACCCGGCCGGCCAGTCCGCCGAGGCCGGAACCGAGGATGAGGGCAATCCTGGGCCGCCGCCCGGCGAGGGCGGCGGAGATGCTGGCGGAGGAGAGGCGGACGTTTTCGACATGGGCGGCGGCTTCGGGCGTCATGGCATGACGGTGGGCGGAATCGTCGGGCCATACAAGCCCGGCGGCGCCCGTTGGCGGAGCCTTGCGCGACCCTGGGCTGGGACGCCGGCGCAGGAAATACTGGCCTGTTGCGGCAAAACGGGGCAATCACGGGCATGCGCCTGGCGAAAGTCCCCGGAACCTGGATGTTTCTCCTGCTGCTGCCGGTCATCGCGATTCGCGCGGCGAACCCGCTGGGTGATTCGCCGCTTGGCCGGGCGGCGACCGAGGCCCTGGCGGCCGCCAATCCGGGTGACCCCACCCGCCACAATCGTGTCGCCCTGCTCGAGAACGGCTACGATGCCCTCCTGCTCCGCGTGCATCTCATTCGCCACGCACAAAAGTCGATCGAAGTGCAGACCTTCATCTGGTCGAATGACGAATGCGGCCGGTTGCTCATGTATGAATTGCTCGAGGCCGCGAAACGCGGCGTGAAGGTGCGCATCATCGCGGATCACCTTTTCTCGGACCAGGAGCCCGACGTCGTGGCATTTCTGGCGACGGCCCATCCGAATTTCGAGCTGCGGCACTATCGTCCCGCCGCCTCACGCATCAAGCCGTCCCGCCTCCAGCTGTTCCTGGCCGGCGTGACTTCATTCCGTTCGGTGAACCAGCGCATGCACAACAAGGTCATGGTCTTTGACGATGCCGTGTTGGTGACAGGCGGGCGCAACAACGAAAACCACTACTACGACCATTCCACCGGCCTGAATTACCGTGACCGCGATGTGCTGGCCGTGGGACCGGTCGCCCGCACGGCCGCGGCGTCATTCGACGAATATTGGCATTTCCGCCATGTCGTGCCCAGCGACCAGCTGACGGATGTGGCCGGGGTTATCGCCCGTGGCGCTTTCCGTCGCTACCCGCGCCGCGAGGACTGGGATTTTGGCGGCCTCTTTACCGCCCTTGACCGGTCGGCCAGTGACCCCGCGCTCATCTCCGAGCGATTCGCCTCCCGTCTGCGGAGCGCGGGCCGGGCGACGTTCATTGCGGACGAGCCGGGCAAAGGCCGGGGCTTCATGTCCACCTCCGCCCGCATCACCCGGGAGTTGCGCGAAACGCTCGAGCGGGCGCGCAGCCGCGTCACCATCCAGACGCCCTACTTGGTGTTGAGCGGAGCGGCCCGACGGCTCATGGCGCAAATCCAGCAAAGGAATCCGGGGCTCGTGATTCGCGTTTCCACGAACAGCTTCGCGTCCACGGACAACCTGCCCGCCTACTCGGCGAATTACCGGCTCCGCAGCGAGTACATCGACAACCTCGGGTTGCAGGTGCACGAGTTCATGCGCCAGCCTGCCGCGCGCCCGCTGATTTTTCCCCACTACGACGCGATGGCGGCGCGTGCCCGGGAGCGGGCGGGTCCGCAGGCGCCGCCGCCATTCCTGTCGCTGCATGCCAAATCGCTGGTCGTGGACGACCGCCTGGCGTTCGTCGGGTCGTACAACCTCGACCCGCGCTCGGAAAACCTGAACTGCGAGGCAGGCTTGCTGGTGGAGGATGAGGACTTCGCCCAGGCGCTGCGCATCGAGATCGACCGGGACATGCGGCCCGAGAACAGCTGGGTCATAGCCCGCCGTCGCCTGCCCCTGGGGTTGGACGTCGTGAACGGTTTGATTGACGGCGTGATGTCTCTCGGCCCCCTGGATGTCTGGCCCTTGCAGCATACCTCCAGTTTCGAACTCAAGCCGGGCGCCGAAGAGGTGCCCCCGAACGATCCCCGGTTCTACGATTTCCACCGCGACGTGGGATCGTTCCCGGGCGCGGATGGCGCGCTCTCGCAAAAGGAAATCATCACGCGCCTGTACAAGGCCGTGGGCACTGCGCTCACGCCGGTGCTGTGAGGTTCGCCGGCAAAGGACAAGGGCGCCGCGAGTATTACAATGGCCCTGCCCGGCGCCCGCCCCGATTTGCCTTTCCGCCGCGCCGGGCTTCCGTGTCGCGCGCACCCCTCACCCCATGAAAAGACCCTTCGTTGTCCTCGCGGCGGCTTTTGGCGCCGCTGCCTTGTCCGCCGCCGCGCCCAGCCTCGTGAAAAAGTGGGAAACGGAACCGACGCTAAAAGTGCCGGAGTCTGTCCTGGTCGATGCCAGGCGCGGCATCCTCTACGTGAGCAACATCGACGGTGAGCCGTGGGCCGACGACCAAAAGGGATCGATCGGCAAGCTGGGCTTCGATGGCAAGGTCATCGCGACGGACTGGGTGAACGGGCTGAGCGCCCCCAAGGGAATGGCATTGCAGGGGAGCAAACTCTACGTCGGTGACATCGATCGCGTGGTCGTGGTGGACGTGGAAAAGGGCGCGATCGTGGATCGGATCCCCGTCGCTGGCGCCCATGGCCTCAATGATGTCGCGGTCGACGCGAAGGGCGTGGTCTATGTTTCCGATTCGAAGGACAAGAAGATCTACACGATCACGGACGGCAAAGCCGCGGTGCTGGTCGACGGCCTCAAGGGGCCGAACGGCGTCCACGTCTACGACGGCCAGTTCTACTTCCTCGACAACGGCAGCCTCTACCGGCTGGGCAAGAACCACGAAAAACAGCTGGTCAGCGCCGGCATGGAGGGAAATGGCGACGGCTTGGAGAGCGACGGCAAGGGTGGGTTTGTCATCACCTACTGGCCGGGGATCATCCACTACGCGGGCGCCGACGGTTCCCGCGAGACGCTGCTCGATACGAGCAAGGAAAAGATCTCCTCCGCCGACATCGGTTTCGACGCCAAGACGCGCACCGTCTACGTGCCGACCTTCGGCCGGAATACGGTCGTGGCGTATGAGTTGAAGTAGGCCCCCGGGCCGACTGGTGCTTTGCCGTCGGAGGGGCTTTGTGCCCCGACCGAATGAGCCGCGCGGCGCCAGTCGGGGCGTAAAGCCCCTCCTGCGGCGGGCATCGAGCTTTACTGCGCCTTGCCCGTGATCATGGTCGGGGGCCGATTGCCGAAGCCGACGTTCATCTTCTGTTCGACGGTGACCTGGTCGCCGGAGAACTTGAACTGCAGGTTCATGATGAACGGCGTGCGATACTGCGCGAGCTTGACGGTGAAGGTGTCGTCGCTGGTCCACGCGCCGGACGCGGCGACCGGCTGGTTCGTGCCGGGTTGAAAGGGGAAGGTGCCGCGCACCCACTTGCCGTTGCCGGCGACAATGCTCTGGTCTTCGCCGTTGCGGCGGGCCTTGAGCGTCACGGCGCCATCGGC
Source organism: Lacunisphaera sp. (assembly GCA_035549955.1). GTDB lineage: Bacteria > Verrucomicrobiota > Verrucomicrobiia > Opitutales > Opitutaceae > Lacunisphaera. Next base: position 26,440 of record DASZPS010000155.1, read on the forward strand.
GGCCGCGGTCAGGCTGACGGTCTCGAGGTTGGCGTCATTCTTTTCGAACGTGAACGTGCGGCCGAAGGAACGGGCCGCGAGCGGCGACGCCGCGGCGCCGGCCGGCACGGGAATCGACAGGCCGCCGAGGCGCGCGCGGAGTTTCGCCTGCGCCTCGGGGTTCTCCGGGATGGCGGCCGCGCGGAGCTCGGGCAGCAGCTTGCTCCAGACCATTTTCATGACGCCGCCCATGTCGCTCGTGCCGCTGTTGATGGCGACCACCGTGTCGTACTGGGGCATGACAATGCAGAACTGCCCAAAGGCGCCGTCGCCGCGGTAGAATCCGGGGACGCAGCGCCAAAACTGGAAGCCATAGCCCTGGTCCCAATCGCCGTCCGGCGCGCTGCCATTGGAGGCTTGGCGGGAAGTGGCGAGGTCGATCCAGTCGGCGGGGACGAGACGCCGGCCGTTCCACTCGCCGCGTTGGAGCAGAAGCTGGCCGAATTTGGCCACGTCCTCCGTGCGCAGGGCCAGGCCGCCGGCGCCGTCGTTGAAGCCCTGGGGCAGCACCCGCCACTCGGGATCGGCGATGCCGAGCGGCTCAAAGATGCGGGGCATGAGGTAATCGCGCAGGGTCTGGCCGGTCACCTTCTGGACCGTGGCCGAAAGCATGTTGGTCGCGGGGGAGTTGTAGTAGAAGAGGGTGCCAGGCTTTTGTTTCACCGGCGCGGCGAGGAATTGTTTCGTGCCGGATTTGTCCGCGGCGTTCATGTTGATCTGGTCGACGTCCTCTTTTTGCTGGCCGGTCGACATCATCAGGAGGTCGCGCAGGCGCATGTTCTTGAGGTTGTCGGAAGCATCGGCGGGCACGTCCTCGGGAAAGAAGGAAACGAGCTTGTCGTGAATGTTGAGCCGGCCTTCGGACTGGAGCAGGCCGATGGCGGTCGAGGTAAAGCTCTTGCTGAGGGAGAAGAGGGTGTGCGTTTCCTCGGCCGAGTACGGCGTCCACCAGCCCTCGGCGACGACCTTGCCGTGGCGCAGGATCATGATGCCATGCACGCCGAATTGTTTCGCGTCGGCCTCGTCGATCAGCGCCTCGATGCCGGAGGAAGCGATGCCTTGCGACTCCGGGGTGGCCCGGGGCAGGGAGGTTGAGGCCGACGCAGCGGAAGCCGGGCGGGTGATGAGCAGAACGGCAGCAAGCGTGGCGAGACGGGGCAGAAGGGCGGATTTCATGGGGTAGCGGCTAGGTAAGTAGGATGGCGTCGAATGCAAACCGGTCGCCGTTCTAACACTGCGCGTGTAAGGGAGTTGTCATTCCCTTGCGCCACCGGAAATCCGTTTGCCCCAAAAGCAGCCGCTGCTAGCTTGCCGCGCATGAGTGATTTTGCGCCTGCCACCGAAGTCGCCTCCACGCGCGAGGCTTTGAACCGCCTCAAGGCCAACATGCGGCAGACCATCCGCGGCAAGGACGACGTCATCGAGCAGTCGCTGGTCTGCCTGCTGGCCGGAGGCCATTTGTTGATCGAGGATCTTCCCGGCGTGGGCAAGACCACGCTCGCCTACTCGCTCGCCCGTTCGATGGACTGCGCGTTTTCGCGCATCCAGTTCACGAGCGACCTGCTGCCGACCGATGTCACCGGCATCTCGATCTACGACGAGACGCTCAAGGAGTTTGTGTTCAAGTCCGGCCCCGTGTTCGCAAACTTCGTGCTGGCCGACGAAATCAACCGCGCCACGCCCAAGACCCAATCCGCCCTCCTCGAGGTGATGGACCGCGCGAAGGTCACGGTCGACGGTGAGGCGCACTCGGTTGGCGCGCCGTTCATGGTCATCGCCACCCAGAATCCGGTCGACTACGAAGGCACGTTTCCGCTGCCGGAGAGCCAGATGGACCGGTTCCTCATGCGCCTGCAGATGGGTTATCCGCAGCCCGGCGACGAGATGGACATCCTCCGCCGTCCCCGGGTCGGCTACGACGCCATCGCGCTCAATCCGGTGGTCACGCGCTCCGACGTCCTCCGCATGCAGGCGCTGGCGGGCAAGGTTTTCGTGGAGGACTCGGTGCTCGATTACATCCTGAAGCTCGTGACCGCGACGCGCACGGAAGTGGAATTCAAGGCCGGCGTCAGCGTGCGCGGCGGCCTCGCGCTGCGGGTGGCGGCGCAGGCCCGGGCGCTCGTGCAGGGCCGGGATTTCGTCATCCCCGCGGACATCCAGGAAACGGCCGGTCCGGTGCTGGCGCATCGTCTTTCGCTGGCCCGCCAGACTTCCGATGCGCTCGAGGAGCGCCGCACCGTGCTGGCCGCGTTGCGGCGGATCATCAATTCCATCCCGGTCCCGGAGTGACCGGGCAGCGCCCAACGCCTGGCGTTCAAATTTGCCGCCGCCGCCAATGGTGAATGTTGAGCGTGCCATGTTCAGTGTCGCCGCCGCGGACGCGGCGGCGTGGGACGGCCCCGGTGCCCCGGCGCGGCCCCGGCGGGAGTTTTCGTGGCACGGACTGCTCTGGCTGCTGGTGTTCCCGAAAAAGCGGCACCGCATCGCGCTGACCGTGCCGGGACTTTTCCTGATGGCCCTGGCGATGGGCATTGGCACCGCGGCCTACAACACGGCGAGCAACATCCTTTTCATCACCCTGTCGCTCCTGCTGGCCTGCCTGCTGCTGAGCGGTCTGCTGTCGTGGTTCAATTTCATGGGCCTCTGCTGGCGCATCCGGCCGCAGGGCCCGTGGCGCGCCGGCCATGAGACCTTGGTGACGATCGAGGCCTGCAACCGCAAACGCTGGCTGCCGACCTACAGCCTGTGGTTCGAACTGGCGACGCAGCCGCGCCGGGTGCCGGAGCCCGACGCGGATGGCAAAAATCTCAAAATGCGGGAAATCCTCGAAGCGGCCGAGAAATACATCACCCGCGGCCGCGTCCACCTGCGCGAACGGCTGGAACCGGGCGGGTCCGTGACGCTCGATTGGGGCCTGAAGCCGGCCCAACGGGGCGAGGCCTTGCTCGAATTGGCGGCGGTGGGCTCGCTTTTCCCCTTCGGTTTCCTGCAGAAGAACATCGGGACCGACCTGCGGCAGACCGTGTTGGTCTGGCCGGCGCAGGTGGAATACCAGTGGACCGGGGCGATGGCCGCGCATTCGGGCATGCAGGGCCGGCGCACGGCCCGCGCCGGCACCGGCGATGATCTCCTGGCGCTGCGCAAATACCAACAGGGCGACTCGCACCGGCTCATCCATTGGAAGGCGAGCGCGCGGCTCGGCCAGATGATGGTGCGCCAGTTCGCGGCCGAGAGCCGTGACGGGTTCGTGCTGAGCGTGGACACCACCAGCGAAGTCTGGACGCGTGAGGCCCAGTTCGAATTGCTCTGCAGTTTCGCCGGAACTCTCGCGGAAGACCTGTTTGCCGCCGGCCGGTTGCGCGGCGTCGTGCTGAATGGCGGGCCATTGCGCGAAACGCGCCGGATGCGCGATGTCGAGGCTTGGCTCGACGACCTCGCGCGCCTGGAATTTCCGGGAATTGGCGGCGGTCCCGCGGGGGCGGGAGCACCCCGCGCCAGCGATGCCTCGCGGGGTGAGGGCACCCCGCCTCCATCGCTTCACCACAACCTCATCACCTTCGCGCCCGAGGGGGCGCGCGGGGTCAGCGCCTATGTCGACGGCCATCAAACCGCGTCAGCTTAACCTCGACGAGCTCCTGCGCCTGAAATGGCTGCTGGGCGGAGCGATGGCGCTGGTCTCGCTGTGGACGGTGTTCTTCCTCGACATCGAGGCGCTGGGCCTGGTCGGCGTCGCCGGCGCCGTGATCGTGGCCGTGACGCTGTGGCCGCAGCTGCCGGGGCGGCTGCCGCCGATCCTCTGGAAACTCGCGGTGCCGGCCATCGTGGCGGCGATGGCCATCGACCTGTACTTCAGTCCCGACACGCTGCCGGTGCTGATCCGGCTCGCCATCCTCCTGGTGCTGTACCGCGCGTCGGCCTACCGGCGGAAGCGCGAGGACCTGCAGCTCCTCGTGCTCGGCCTGTTCCTGATCGTGGTGGCGGGCGTGCTCACAGTCTCGCTGGGCTTCGCGTTCCTGCTGCTGGTGTTCACGGCCTGTGCGCTCGGGTTCCTCTTCATCATCAATCTCATTCACGCGGCGGAAACCGGCGCGGTGCGCACGGCGGAGGCGGAGACGGCCTGGACGCGGCTGGGCTGGCGCCCCTTCCTCGGCCGGCTGCGCGCCGTGGCCGACTGGCGCCTCCTGGCGTTCGCCAGCGTGCTTTTCCTCACCGTGGTGACGATGTCGGGCCTCCTGTTCCTCATCATCCCGCGCTTTGAGATGGCGAGCGGATTCTTCCTCGACCGCTACATCACCCGGAAAAGCCGGTCGGGATTCAGCGATACGGTCAGGTTTGGCGACGTGACGGAGCTCTTGCGCGACGACAGCGTGGCGATGCGCGTGGACCTGACCGACGCCAGCGGACTGCGCGAGGAGCCGTACTGGCGCCTGTTGGTGCTCGATGAGTATGGGCCGGGTGGCTTTAAATCGTCCGCCGGCCTCAAAGCCGAGATGGTCCGGAGCGAACGTGTGGCGCAACAGATCCGGGGCCGGCCCCTGGGCCGGACCGTCAATTCGGTCGGCGGAGTATGGACGTTCTACGTCGAGCCGGGCGTGAGCCGGTTTCTGCCGCTGCCCGGCAGCTTTGGCCAGCTCCGCCTGCGCGACCCCGTCCGGCTCCAATACAGCGTGGGTAACCGGATCATTGCCCTGCGCACGGAGCCGATGACGATGAGCGCGTTCCAGATGGATGAGGTGGTGCTGACCCCGACGCTGACCGACGTGCGGTTTCCGGACCTGCTGCGCCGGGCGGAGGCCGATCCGCCGCGGGCGGACGATACGATCCAGTACGATCCCCGTCTGACCTTCCGGGGGCCGCAGGGCGAGGCCAATGACGCGGTGCTGCGCCGGATCGTGGCGGAAATCACCGGCGGTGCCACGTTGCCCGCCGAGGAATTTGCCCGTCGTGCTACCGGCTGGATCCGCGCGCGACACGCCTATGCCCTGTCGGTGCGCATTCCCAAGGGCGAAGGCACCGACGACATCGTGCGCTGGCTGGATTCCAACGAGCCGGGATTTTGCGAGTATTTCGCGGCCGGCTTCACGGTGCTGGCGCGTGCGGCCGGGCATCCGACCCGCGTGGTGGTGGGTTTCCACGGCGGGGTGCTCAATGCGTTCGAAAACTATTACATGGTGAAGAACTCCAACGCGCACGCCTGGGCGGAGATCTACGACGGACGGACCGCCTGGCTCCGAACCGATCCCACTCCCGGCGGCGGCGGAGTCAGGACCCAGGCCAATCTCGCCGGCGTGGCCCAGGAGCAGGACCGGAGCTGGGGTGCCCGCGTGGACAGCCTGCGGGTGCTTTGGTACCGGCGGATCGTGAATTTCGACTCCCGCCAGCAGGTGCAGATGATCGAGCAGGTTAAGTCGTTCACCACCGATTCGGGGTCGGTGCTGAAGGCGCGGTTGGAGGAAATCGGCCGTCGGCTGAAATTATGGGTAAGCGAACCGTGGAGCGGCGAACGGGTGCGGCGCACGATCGGTTGGACAATGGTGATCATCATCTCAGGCGCGCTGCTGTGGCGTTTCGGCCGATGGGCTTGGCAGCGTTGGCGGCAGTGGCGCCGGCCGGACGAGTACGACCCGGTGCGGCGAATGGCCGGGCAGTGGCTGCGGAAGATCGGGGCGGAGGCGGCGCGTGGTGTGGAGAGCCAGGCGGTGCACGCGGACTTGCAACGACTTCGTTATGGCCGGCGGGAAACCTGGCCCGAGCCGCGTACGGTGTTCCGGCGGGCGAAACAGGCCAGGAAGGCGGCAAAAAGGTAGGGCGCGGACTCCGCTCCGCGCCGGGCGTTATGAGGCGGGTGACCAGACGAAACGCCATTCGCCAGGGTCGATGGCCAAGCCGGCTCGAACCGGGTTCTGTCGAATGTATGCCGCCTTGTCCTGCAGGCCAGCGGGGTCGCGTATACGATGGTCGAAATAGTCCCTTTGCCATTCGAGATGATGCTGCCGCGAGAGATAGTGTTTCCAGGTGCGCAATACCTGCGACATCGATTCGACCTGGGGGAACGACATCAGGGCGTGCAGGTGATCTCGCATCAGCAGCATCAGATGAACGTGCCAACGGTTGCGTTCGTGGTAGTTGGCAGCAGCGGCGAATATCAGTTTGGCGATATCGTCATGGCAGAACGTGTTCTTCGATCGCTGGGCGGCACATTGGGTGATGAAAAAAACGGGGCTGCCTCTGACCCAAGCGGGTGTCATATGCCCGAGAGCCTTTCGCTGCGGTAATATCATTTTGTTCGCGGCGGGGAACGGAGTCCCCGCCCTACCTTGTATGCATCACTTCACCGAAATCTTGATCGGCTGCACGAGGCTGGCGTCCTGCTTGTCCTTCCAGGCTTGGAGGATGGCGTGGGCGACGGGTCCGGAGTTGGCGCCGCCGCCGAAGGCCACGCCTTCCTCGCCCTCCATGACGATGGCGATGGCGACCTGCGGATTCTCGACCGGGGCGAAGCACACGAGCCAGGCGAGTTCGATCTTGCCCTTCTGGGCGGTGCCCGACTTGGCGGCGCCGCGCAGGCCGTCAACGCGGGCCAGCCGGCCGGTGCCGATCTGGTAGCATTGCTCCATGCCCTCGAGCACAGCGTTGTAGTCGGACGGGGAGAGGCCAATGGGCGGGCTGTGCTGCGCCGCGCGATTCTCATCATGGAGGATGGTGGGCTTGGTGAGCGTCTCACCCCGGGCGAAGGAGGCGACGAAACAGGCGGCCTGGATCGGGGAAATCAGGGTGTCGCCCTGGCCGATGGCCGTGTTGGTCGTATCGCCGGGCACCCACGGTTCGTGCATGTTGGCCAGTTTCCACTCCGGGTCGGCGACGTGGGGAGTCCTGAATTCGTAGGGCAATTCGATCCCGGTCGGATGGTTGTAGCCAAAACGCTTGGCCTCGGCGGCAATCAACTCCGGCCCGATTTCCAGGCCAAATTTATAGAAGAAGACGTTGCATGAATCGCGGATGGCCGTCCGCACGTCGCGTTCGCCGTGGCCGTTGTGGTTCCAGCAGGGCAGGCGGCGCTTGCCGAGCATGAGGAAGCCGGGGCACATCGAATGCGATTCGACAGGGTCGATTGCGCCCGAGCGGAGCCCGGCGATGGCCGTGATGATCTTGAAGGTCGAACCCGGGGGGTACTGGCCCTGAATCGCGCGATTCAACCAGCCGCCGGAATCTTCAATGGCCTTGGCCTCGTCGTGCGAGAGTCGCGGGACAAAGGTGTTGAGGTCGTAATCGGGTTTGGAAACGAGTGCCAGCACCTCCCCGGTGCGCACGTCGAGCACGACGGCGGCGCCCGTGCGGTCCTTGCCTTCGCCATCCTTCATCGCGGCCTCGGCGGCCTGTTGCAGGTCGATGTCGAGGCTGGTGGTGATGTTGTGGCCTTGGACGGGCATCTTGCTGTCCACCGCGCCCGGCATCTTGAAGCCGGCGGGATCAACCAAATAGATGGCGCCACCCGATTCACCCTGGAGCTCGTCGTCGAACACTTTTTCCAAGCCCGCCTTGCCGATCGAGCCTTTCATCTTGAAGGTCATCAGCTCTTCGCCGGGGAAATCCTCGGCTTCGGGGTCACTGTTCACCGCAACGTAGCCCAGCGTGTGGGCGGCGGCGGTGTTGTACGGGTAGTAGCGCGTGCTGGACGTGTAGACCTGCAGCGGCGAATTGACCGGCAGGCGCTCGATCAGGCGGGCGTATTCCCCGGGGGCGAGGTCATCGAGCAGGATGTAGGGCAGGAGCAGGGTTTGGTCGATGTGGCGATTGAGGTCGGCGGACCTGACCTTTTCGTCGCGTTTGAGGATCCGATTGATGCGGTCGAGATAGCGCTGGGCGACGTTGGCGCGGGCGAGTTTCTCCAACTTGTCGCTGCTGGTCCGTTCCGCCAGGGGCCGGGCCTTGTTGGCGGCCGCCAGGAGGCGGTATTCGGCCCGGAATTCGGGTCGCAGCTCGGCCAGGTCGAGCACGACGGACAAACGGGGGCGATTGGCGACGAGCAGGCGGCCGTCCCGGTCATAGATGTTGCCCCGCGGGCCGGGAGAGATGACCCGGCGGAGGTTTTGGAGGCGCTCCCGCTCGGTGTAGAGGCCGGTCTTGATCAGTTGCCGGTAGGCCAGGCCGCAGGTCAGGATCGCCACCAGCGCCACGACCGCGCCATGGAAGACCATGAGGCGCGGGTTGCGGTGGGTGCGGCGTTCAATGAGGCGGGTCATGGAAGGAAAATCTCAAATGCCAGACTCCAAACGCCAAAGAAAACACCAAGGACCAAAAAGCGAAATCAGGATGCGGCAAAGTGTGGTGCCGAATTTGGCATTTGAGCTTTGTCTGTGGTTTGGCGGATTGGCGTTTGGAATTTACCCGCGCTAGCGGGCGATCTGCCTGCCGGTCTCCGGATGGATTTCCGCCAGTTCCATCGATCGATCCTGCAGTGCGAGGAACCAGGGAGCAACGAGCACGATGGCGAGTTGCGAGAAGAAGAGGTCCACAAAGATCCGCAGCCACGCGCTGGCGGGATGCGGATTTTGACCAACCATGAGGAAGGACAGGGCAATGAATAGAAACAGGTTGGCCAGCAGTGCCACGACGATGCCGATGATCGCGCCCTCGCGGGGAAATTGCTGGCGGCCGTAAAGCACCGTGGCGTGCACCAGCGAAAAAAGGACCAGGCTCGTGCCAAAGGGCACGGGTTCGAGCGCATCCACCAGCAGCGCGGTCAGGATCGTGGCAGTCAAGCCATGCCGGGCATCCAGGCGCAGCGCGCCATAGGCAACGAGCAGCCCGCCCAGCGACAAGTGCACGGCCAGGCCGGCGATGTAGTGGTTGGCGAGACCGGTGAGCCACCAAAGCAGGAGGTTCGCCAGGGTGACGATGAGCCAGCGGGGATCGTAGCGGCGCATGGTCAGACGGTGGTCGTCGATTTCCAGATCGACGACAGGCGCCGGGGTGGAAACCGGCGCCCACCTTTCACTAATCTGGGCGGCGGCTTCATCATTCCTCCGGATTGAGCGGGATGAGCACGGTGACCTCGGTGAGGGTGCCCAGCCGCTGGTCGAGCGAGACCTCCCCCGTTTTGAACAGGCCATCCGGGCTGGGTTCGAGTTTCGTAATATCGCCAATGACCAGGCCGGGCGGAAAGACCCCGCCGAGGCCGGAGGTCACCAACCGCTTCGGAGCGCCGGCGGGGGCATAGATGTCGAGCGGCACAAAGTCGACGACGCCGCGCGGGGCGGAAAAGGAGCTGTTCAGGCCGCCTTGGTAGCTGATCGGGCGATTGTCCCCGTCGACGGATGCCGCGAGGCGGAAGGTGGGGCTGGTGATCAGGTCCACGACCGAAGTGTAGCGATGAACTTCAGTGATGCGGCCAACCACGCCACCGGCGAACACCACGGGCGCGCCGACGGTGATGCCGTAGTTGGTGCCCTTGCGGATCACCAGCCGCTGCCACCAGCCCGAAAAATCGCGCAGCGCGACCCGCGCCGGTTCGAAGCGAAAATCGGGCATCGACGGGATCTTTAGCAGATTCTCCAGGCGCATGATTTCGGCTTCCAGGTGGCTGTTCGTCTGGACTGCGTACTCGTACCGCGCGACCAGCCCCGCCACCTCCTTGCCGGCCTTCAACAGCTCGTCCTTGGAATGAAGCCGATTGGACCAGAAAGCCTGGAGGTCGCGCACAAAGGAGTCGGCCACCGTGAGCGGCGCCTGGATCTCGAAAAACGTGGCGCGGGTGAAGACCTTGACACCCAACGGCAGGAAGATCCACGCGAGCAGGATGACGCCGAGCGTGAGGAACGGGCGGGCCTGGTCGAAGCGACGGGGAAGCACGGCACTTACCTAGCGCCGACCAACCGCCGGCGACAAGTCTCGGTCAACCGACATGTGGAGGAGGTAGGCGTATTCTTTCTTGTGCCACAGGCCGATGGCGAAAAAGCCCCAGACGACGGAGAGGAGCGCGACTATAGGCCACGCGCTCTTGAGGTCCGGCAACCGACCGAAAATCAGCCACGTTTGCAGCGTCACTACCAGACATAGGAGTGCGCCCATCCATGCCGCTTGGGTAGCGCAATAGATTGGGAGGCCCCTTGCACGGATTTGCTTCCACCTGCCTGCCTGCCTTTCGGTCATGGCGCTCAGAGGTCCGCGGCGATCCGGCGGTAGTCCTCGATGTTGTTGATGAAGACGCCGGTGCCGTTGGCGACGGCGGAAAGGGGATCGTCGGACACGGTGACGGCCAGGCCGGTCTTTTCCGAGAGGAGCTTGTCGATGCCGCGGATGAGCGAGCCGCCGCCGGCCATCACGAATCCGCGGTCGACCAGGTCCGCCGACAGTTCGGGCGGGCAGCGCTCAAGGGTGACGCGCACCGCCTCGACGATGGCGCCGATCGTGTCGCCCATCGCTTCGCGGATTTCCTGGGAGGTGATGTGGATGGTCTTGGGCAGGCCCGCGACGGAATCGCGGCCCTTGACCTCCATCGCCAGTTCCGTGTCGAGCGGGTAGGCGGAGCCGATCGTCATCTTGATTTCTTCCGCCGTGCGTTCGCCGATGAGCAGGTTGTAGGCCCGCTTCATGTAGTTGATGATGGCGAGGTCGATCTCGTCGCCGGCGACGCGGATGGATTTCGAGAATACGATGCCGTTGAGCGAAATGATCGCGATCTCCGTGGTGCCGCCGCCGATGTCGACGATCATGTTGGCGGCAGGTTCGTCGACGGGCAGGCCGACGCCCAGCGCGGCGGCGAAGGGTTCGGGGATCGTATGGACTTCGCGGGCGCCGGCGTGGGTCGCGGACTCCATGACGGCGCGCTTTTCGACTTCGGTGATGCCGCTCGGGATGGCGATGCAGACACTCGGCTGCGGGAAAGTTTTGCCGCCGTTGGCCTTGCGGATGAAGTAGCGGAGCATCGCCTCGGTGATGTCGAAGTCGGCGATGACGCCATCCTTCATCGGACGGATGGCGGTGATGCTTCCCGGCGTGCGGCCCAGCATGACCTTCGCCTCATCGCCCACGGCGCGGACCCGGCGCGAGTTCGTGTAAACCGCGACCACGCTGGGCTCACGGAGCACGATGCCCTTATCCTTCACGTAAACGAGCGTGTTGGCGGTGCCCAGATCGATGCCGATGTCGTTGGAAAAAAGTCCCAGCAGTTGATTGAACATTTGGCGGTGGCGGGGTTTCCGAATCAAAGCGCCGCTTCCGCGAAATTGTCAAAAGCAAACTCGTTGGGCCAGCGACATTTCGGCGAGCGGAACGGGAAAGTTTTGCCCCGAAGTTTTTAGCATGTCTTGAACAGATTCCGGGAAGCGGAGTCCAATCAGGCAATGCACGTCGCCTTGCGCGCCATTGGGCCGGTTCTTCTTTGTTTCCTGATTCCCGACCAGGCACTGGCGCTCCCGGAATCGGCGGACCTCGCGGAAGCGAAATCGGAGCTTCGCAAAGCGCTGCTTTCGGGTTGGAGCGTCTATGACCCGGCCATCCGCCAAGCCTACCTCGAAAAGCAGGTCGCGCGACGGCCTGTGGTGGCAGCGGCGCAGGAGACACCCAAAGAAGCAACCCCTCATCCCGCGCCACCACCAGCCTCGGTGGCCACACCAACCATCAATTTACCCAAGATGGTCGTGGAAGGCACCCGGGAAAAAGTTAAGCCCTTGCCCCGCCAACGCATTGCGCCGCCCGCCAGGGTCACCAAGCAGGAGCCTTGGGAATCTCCGGAAGGCCGCGCTCAACGGCTCGTGCAGAAGCATATCACGCCGCTGGACAAGGCGCTTAACGGCCAACGCCTTCCCTTGGTTGGCGTCACGCTGGTTGATCGCGCCAAGCAAAAGGAGGCGGCCGAAACCGCCGAGCGTGACCTGAATGACGTCGCCGACGTCTTGGACATGCTTGTGCTGACAGGGCTCGATACGCCCGAGGAACTGAAGGCACTGCGGGCCGAATATTGGAAAGCGTACTACAACCGGCCGCGCGAATAGGGCGGTAACACCCGGCCCTGCCGGGATGCGGGCACGCTATCGTCCGGCGACCGGGAACGGCGCGTAGGTCTGGGTCGGCTCCATTTTCGCGATGAGCTGGTCGAGGTTCTCGCCGCCGAGGATGCCGGGAAGCGTGTCGGCCAGGCGCTTGTGGTAAAGGGCGAGCACCGGGTCGACGTGGTCGAGCAGGCCGGAGGTGGGCGCCTCGCCGTAGTTCTCGAACTCGCGCCGGAATTCCTCGAGCGTGATCTGTTCGAGCGGTCGCGCCGGCTGGTAGCGGAAGTCGTTCGGGTCGGCGGCATCGGCGGGCGGAAGCTCGGTGATCAAGCGCATGTCGCAGAGGCGGTTGAGGCTCTCATTGAGGATCTGCGAAGGCACGCGGATGAGCGTGGACAGCTCGCTGACGGCGTAGGCGGGCGCGGCGACCTTGAAGCGGCGGGCGATGAGCAGCAGGACGACGAGCGACATGCTTTCGCGGGTGGCGTGGTTTAGGCTGTGCCACGCGGTCTGGCTGCTGCGGTAACGGACGTTCTGCACCGCGTAAGTGATCTGTCCCCCGACCAGCACGAAGAACCAGAAGATGTAGAGGCCGATCATGAGGATCGGCATGATGCTGACCGAGCCGTAGAGGCTCTTGGAGAGGACGACGCGCTTGAAATAGAGGAATGCGAGGTAGTTGTTGAGGAAGAGCAGTGCGGTCACGATCACCGCCCCGATGAGCGCCGCCCCCCAGCGCACGCGGGTGTGGGGCACGAGCCGGTAAAAGAGCGTGAGAATCACCACCAGGAGAAGGACCGAGCCCGACGGCAGCATCCACACGAAGAGGCTTTTCAGCTGCGCGCCGAGAGGGACCTTCTCGAAGAAGACGTTCATGAACGCACCGGCGGAGAGCAGCGTGAGCGACGTGAAGAAGAGGAGGGCGCCGAGCGTGATTACGCTCCAGTAATAAACGATGCGGGCCATCCAGCTTCGTCCACGGCGCACGCCCCAGATGTCGTTGAAGGTGTTCTCGATCGTGGTGAACAGGCCGATGACGATGATGAAGAGGGTCAGGACACCGAGAAGGCCGGCGGTGCCGGACCGGGAACTGGTGATGAAATTGTTCAGCAGCTGCACCATCTCGGGCGTCGCCGGGGGTACGGTGACCTCCGCCGCCGGCGCGGCGGATTTGCCCGACTCCGCCGGTCGCGAGTTGGCGGGCTGCTTGCTGCTCTCAGCCGCCCGCTCTTCCTCGGTGGCGCGGTCATACTGTGCCACCTGCGGGGCGATAAAGCTGATGATGCGGTTCATCCCCTGCGCGACGATGGCGGGGTCGCGGTTGCCGAGGGCAAATCCCGAGATCAGGACGGCGATTGCGATGAGTGGCCCCAGGGCGAGGAGCGAGCTGTAGCTCAAGGCGGCGGCGCGGATCGCCACGTGCAGTTCATGCAACCCGGAGATGGTGATCGAGCAGACGCGCAACAGGGCGTAGAAGCGGCCCCGCAGCGAAACATCACGAGACAGGCCCGCGGCCCAGATATCATGCTGCCAAAGCCGCTGGAACCGGGACAGGATCGGGAGCGGCGGCATGGGCGGATCAACGCCGGTCCGCGCTCAGGCGTACGACATCGTGGCGAGCATGGCCATCCCGCCGAGACCCAACAGGGCGGCAACCGCCAGCGGGATATAGCTCAGGAAAATCGTGCAGAAATAAAGTCCGACGGAACCAGCCGCGACCGCGATCATCGGGGTGAGCTGGCCTTGGGTCATGAACAGGAAGCCGAGGAAACCCAGGCCGAACACCGCGCGAAATCGTACAAAGGGGTAAATCTGGATCACGCCAAGCAGCAGGAGCAGCCCGATCACGGCATCGGTCGCGCCCAGGAGAACTCCGGGAAACAGGATGATCTTGCCAAAATCCATCGAGCTGAGGGCGTCAGCGCCGGGCAGGATCAGGGCCACGGCACTGGCGAGGCTGATGATCGCCGCCGAGCGGGTGCCCCAAATGGCCGCAGCCATCATGCTGACGTTCTTGTCCTTCTTGCCCTTGGTCTCGTCCGTCTTGCCTTCGGCCGCGTTGAGGAAATCCTGCACCGTAATCGGCGGCGCGCTCTCGGATTTGTCCTCGTTGACGGCCTTGAATTCCTTGTGCTTGAAACCCATGCGCTTCTTCTCGGGCCACAGCACGGCCTTCATCTCGGCGTTGCTGGTCACCAGCAGCCACTGCTCCGTGGTGGCGTCGTAATAATAGGTGTCCTGCGTGACCTGGCCGGCCTCAACGAGGGACGCCAGTTGCTCCATGCTGAAGGGCCCGCGGGCCTCGGTATCGTTCACGCCCCGCACGTAGATTTCTTGATTGGCCATGGAGGGGAATCTTGGACCACCGCCGAGGGGCGGCAAGAGCGAAGTCGGTAAGAAAATCCCGAAAGCCGAAGGCGCGGGAGGGGCGCAACGCTCGGAGGGATTTTGGGTGGGCGCCGGTTTCCACACCGACGCCC
>DASZPS010000156.1:0-11814 GCA_035549955.1 Lacunisphaera sp.
GCCACTTTTCCACGGCCTGTTGCTTGTACTCCTCACTGTAGGGGGTCCTGCCCGCTACCGGTTTCGTGATCTGCGTCTTCATGTGGACTCCTTGGGTTTTGATCCCCAGTCCACTGTCCGTCAAATCAGGGCAACCTCAGGCTTCACCTAGCACCTCGCGACTCCCGAGGTGCGGTGGTTGACGTGACAGCGGGGTCGGACACAATCCAACAGCGCTGCCACCGTGTTGATGATGCAAGGTGAGACCCGCGCCCATTTGATTGTCCCGTCTGATTGTGCCCAGGGTTGGAAACCTGAGCACCATCGTTTTCGACCCGATCGCAGGGCGCAGTCTTGCCCACCGGAGTCGGGCAACGCTCGACTTCAACACGGGGTTGCCGGGCGGGACCGCGTTCCAGGGGCCGCGGTGGGCGCAGCAAGGGCGCCCCTGCACCCGTTTGCGGTTCCGGATCCCTTCTAACCCGCATATTTCACACCCAGAGGTGTGAAATATGCGCCCTGTCGGGCCGACCTTGTCGGGGCGCGCCGCGACAAAGTCGCTCCGCCCGGAGGGCGGACGGACATTTTGCTGATTGGATCGCCCAAGTCTGTGAAATGTCCGGGCTCAGCCGGGATCATGCAATTGAAGCGCCGTTTCGCTCGGTAGCTAACCGACCGAAAGGTGGTCGTCGATTTCCATATCGACGACAAGGACTCACGAGGCGTGCGAACCTGGCGTCGGTGTGGAAACCGACGCCCACCAACTGCATGATCCCGGCTTAGCGAGTCGGCGGCGATGTTGTTTGCCACGGCGGCCCGAGCCGAACAGCGCAAGCTCGCTACAGCTGCCCGTAGTACGCGCCCGGGCCATGCTTGCGCTTGAAGTGTTTCTTCAGGAGTTCGGGCTCGATGGTTTTGAGCTTGGAGTCGAGGGCGAGGGACATGAGCGTCATATGCGCGATGCACTCGACGGCGACCGCGACCTCGACGGCCTTCGCGACGGATTTGCCCCAGGTGAAGGGCGCGTGGCGGTTCACCAGCACGCCGGGGAAGTCGGCGGGGTCGAGCTTCGCGAAGCGCTCGACGATGACGTTGCCCGTTTCCCATTCGTAAGCGCCGCCGCCGATTTCCTGCGCTGACATCTTTCGCGTGACCGGGATGTTGCCGTTGAAGTAGTCGGCGTGCGTCGTGCCGAAGATCGGGATCTCGCGCCCGGCCTGCGCGAATGCCGTGGCGTGCGAGCTGTGCGTGTGCACCACGCCGCCGATCTCCGTGAAGGCGAGGAAGAGCCGGCGATGCGTGGGCGTGTCGGAGGAGGGGTTGAGCTTCCCCTCGACCTTTTTCCCCTCGAGGTCGACGAGCACCATGTCCGCCGGGCGCAGATCGCCGTATTCGACGCCGCTGGGCTTGATGGCGAAGATGCCCTTGGCCCGGTCGATGGCGCTGGCGTTGCCGAAGGTGAGGTTGATCAGCCCGTGCTTCGGCAGGGCGACGTTGGCTTCGTAGGCCTCGCGTTTGAGTTCGGTGAGCATGGCTTCAAATCATTCTCTTAATCGTTATCGTAATCGTTCTCTCGGGCTGGTGTTTAGAGAGAACGAGAAGGATTATGAGAACGAGAACGATTGGTCACACCCTAATTCCCTGCGCCAGGTGATAGTACACCTCGTTGTTCCGGAGATCCTGCTTGAGCTGGCTGAGCGTCGTGCCGGCGTTGATGACGACGGTCTCGATGCCCGCGATGGTGGCGAAGTCCTCCAGCATTTCGGTGGTGACCGAGTAGCTGTAACCCGTGTGGTGGGCGCCGCCGGCGTAGATCCAAGCGGCGCAGGCGGTCTTGAAGTCCGGCTTGCACTCCCAGACGGCGCGGGCGACGGGCAGCTTGGGGAGCTTCGGCGTCTTCACGGCCGTGACCTCGTTGACGATCAGGCGGAACCGGTTGCCGAGGTCGACGAGTGACGCGTTCAGGGCGTCGCCGGCCGGGGCGTCGAACACGAGGCGCACCGGGTCCTCCTTGCCGCCGATGCCGAGCGGGTGGATTTCCACGGCAACTTTGCCGGCCGCGATAGACGGACAAATCTCGAGCATATGGGCGCCAAGCACCTGATGGCCCTTCGGCGACAGGTGATAGGTGTAATCCTCCATGAACGAGGTCCCGCCGGGCAGCCCGGCGTTCATGACCTTCATGGCCCGGACGAGCGTGGAGGTTTTCCAGTCGCCCTCGCCGCCGAAACCGTAGCCTGCGGCCATCAGGCGCTGCGTGGCCATGCCCGGGAGCTGCCGGAGGCCGTGCAGGTCCTCGAACGTATCGGTGAAGCCCTTGTAACCGCCGTCCTCGAGGAATTTGCCCATGCCCAGTTCGAGCCGTGCGCTGTAACGGAGCTCGTCGTGGCGCTTGCCGCCCTTCTTCAGGTCCGGGACGACCGCGTAGGTCTTTTCGTAGTCGGCGCAGAGCGCGGTGATATCCTTGTCCGCGACGGCATCCACCACGGCCACGAGGTCGCCGACGCCATGGCTGTTCACGGCGAAACCAAATTTCATTTCGGTGGCGACCTTGTCACCCTCGGTGACGGCGACCTGGCGCATGTTGTCGCCGAAGCGCACGAACTTTGCGCCCTGCCAGTCGTGCCAGGCGCGGGCGGCCCGCTGCCAGGCCGCGATGCGCTCGTGGACCTCGGGGTCGGACCAGTGGCCGACGACGACCTTGCGGCCGAGGCGCATGCGCGTGTGGATGAACCCCGCCTCGCGGTCGCCATGGGCGGCCTGGTTGAGGTTCATGAAGTCCATGTCGATCGTCGCCCACGGGAGGTCGCGGTTGAACTGCGTGTGCAGGTGGAGGAACGGCTTCTTCAGCACGCTGAGGCCGCGGATCCACATTTTCGACGGGGAGAACGTGTGCATCCAGAGCACCAAGCCGGCGCAATTGGCGTCGTTGTTGGCCTCGAGCATCACGCTGGTGATCTCGTCGGGCGTGGTGAGCAGCGCCTTGAATCTGGTTTTTAGCGGCAGGGCCTTGGAGGCGGCGAGGGCGTCGGCGACTTCCCTGGCGTTGGCGGCGACCTGCTTGAGCGGGCCGGGGCCATAGAGGTGCTGCGAACCGCAGACGAACCAGATTTCGGGAGTGGCGAGGAGTTTCATGGAAATTTGTTGTTGTAGGGTCGCGGCTTGCGGCGACCTCGCGCGTTAGGTCGGCGCAAGCGCCGACCCTACAGGAAACGGTGGGATTTTATTCGAGTGCCAGCACGACCACCGACTTGGCCGGGAGGGTGATGGTGAGCGTGTTGCCGGTGAGCTTCGCGCCGTCGAACGCCACGGGTTTCACGAGGTCGGGTGCGGCAAAGGTGTTGTGGGAGTTGATGGCTGGAGCGGTGAGGACGCGGCCCGAGACCGCCTTCGCCGTCACGCCCGTGAGGGTGGCGGTGACCATGATGGCCGCGTTCGGGTTGGCATTGGAGAGCGAGACATGGATTTTGCCGTCCTTGTCCTTCGAGGCCGAGGCGCTGACCGCTGGAATCTTGACGTCGCCGACGGCGTAGTCGGGCGTGGTCAGCGTGAGGGGGAGCGACGTCGCGCCTTGGTGGACCTTGAACATCTCAAAGACGTGGTAGGTGGGCGTGAGCAGCATCTTCTCCTTGTCGGTGAGGATCATGGCCTGGAGCACATTCACCATCTGGGCGATGTTGGCCATGGTGATGCGGTCGGCGTGCGCTTGGAAGAGATGCAGGTTGATCGCGGCGAGGATGGCGTCGCGCAGCGAATTCTGCTGGTAGAGGAACCCGCGGTTGGTGCCGGGTTCGACGTCGGTCCAGATGCCCCATTCGTCGATGACCATGCCGACCTTCTTCTGGGGGTCGTACTTGTCCATGATCGCGCCGTGCTTCGCGATGAGCTCCTCCATCTTGAGCGTGTTGCGCAGGGTGCGGATATATTCCGCGTCGTCGAAGTTCGTCGCGGAACCCTTGCTGCCCTGCCAGGAGCCGGAGGGCAGCGTGTAGTAGTGGAACGCCAGGCCGTTCATCTGCCGTCCGGGCACGTTCTTCATCAGGACCTCGGTCCAGTTGTAGTTTTCGCCATTGGCGCCGCAGGCGATGCGCTGGATGCGGTTGCCGTCGCCGGGGACGTAGTTTTTGACGAAGGTGTTATAGCGCCGGTAATTGTCGGAATAGAACTCCGGCGTCATGTTTCCCCCGCAACCCCAGCTCTCGTTGCCGATGGCGAGATAGGGGACCTTCCACGGCTGGTCGCGGCCGTTGGTCCGGCGGAGGTTGGCCATGGGCGAGCTGGCGGGCGAGGTCATGTATTCGACCCACTCCATCGCCTCCTGCACGGAACCGCTGCCGACGTTGAGGCAGATGTACGGCTCGATGTTCAGCATTTCGCAGAGGTCGAGAAACTCGTGGGTGCCGAAATGGTTGTTCTCCACCACGCCGCCCCAGTGGGAATTGAACATGGAGGGCCGCTGCTCGCGCGGCCCGATGCCGTCGCGCCAGTGATACTCGTCCGCGAAGCAGCCGCCCGGCCAGCGCAGCTGGGGGACCTGCAGGGTTTTCAGGGCCGCGAGGACGTCGTTGCGGTAGCCCTTGGTGTTGGGTATCGGCGAGTCGGGGCCGACCCAGATGCCTTCATAAATGCAGTGCCCGAGATGTTCGGAGAACTGGCCGTAGATGTTCTTGTTGATGACGGCGCCGGGTTTGGTGGCGTCGAGCGCGAGGGTGGCGGTGGCGTCGGCGGCGCGAGCGGCCAAGGCGGTCGCGAGGCAGGTGACAACGGCGAGGAGGCGGGCGATGGGGATATTCATGTCAGAGAGGGAAAATCGTTCTCTTAATCGTTCTCGTTCTCTTTCTCTCGGGAGAGAACGATTAGGATTACGAGAACGAGAACGATTGGTTGAGGAAATTCAGGCTTCGCCCTTGATCTTCAGCAGGTCCTTCATCACGCCCGACAGGTCGGCGGACTTGTTCCGGCCGCCGAAGGAATCGTGGAGCTGGCGGTAAAGGGCGTAGAGTTCGTCGTAGGTCTTTTGGGCGGCCGGCTTCGGCTTGTAGGAAACCTTCTTGAGCGAAGTCATCTTCCGCTGGGCGGTCGGGAAATCCGGGTGCGCCCCGGCCAGCACCGCGGCCGAGACGGCGGAGCCGAGCGCGCAGGCCTGGCTGGAACCGGACACGAGCATGGTGCAGCCGGTGACGTCGGCGTAGATCTGCATGAGCAGCGGGTTTTTCTCGGCGATGCCGCCGGCGCAAACGACGCGGTCGATCGGCACGCCGTATTCGCGGATGCGCTCGATGATGGCGCGGGCACCAAAGGCCGTGGCCTCGATCAGTGCGCGGTAGATTTCCGCCTGGGTCGTGTGCAGCGTGCAGCCCACGATGAGGCCGGTGAGCAACGGGTCGACGAGGATGGTGCGGTTGCCGTTCTGCCAATCGAGGGCCAGGAGGCCGCTCTGGCCGGGCTTTTGGGCGGCGGCCTGCCTGGTCAGGCGCTCGTGCTTGGCGGGGCTGCCTTCGCAGGCGACTTCGACCCACCATTTGAAAATGTCGCCGACCGCCGACTGGCCGGCCTCGATGCCGTAGAAGCCGGGCAGGATGGCGCCGGGGACGATGCCGCAGATGCCGGGGATGTCGGGGACGGTCTTTTGCGCCGAGACGACGCCGCAATCGCAGGTGGAGGTGCCGATGACCTTGACCAAGGTGCCCTCGGCCACGCCGCAGCCGATGGCGCCGTAGTGGACGTCGAACTCGCCGATCGCGATCGGGATGCCCGCGCGCAGGCCGAGCTTCTTCGCCCATTCGGGGCAAAGCGGCCCGGCCGATTCGTTGGCATCGTAGGCCTTTTCGTAGAGCCGGTCGCGCAGGTCGGCGAACGCGGGGTCGAGCAGCGCCAGGAACTCCTTGTCCGGCAGGCCGCCCCAGTCGGCGGAGTAGAGCGCCTTGTGGCCGGCCGCGCAGATGCCGCGTTTGACCTGGCGCGGATCCGTCACGCCTGCGAGCACGGCAGGCACCCAGTCGCAAAGTTCCACCCAGGAATAGGCGGCCTCGAAGACGGCGGGCGCGACGTTGCGGCAGTGCCAGAGCTTGGACCAGAACCACTCGGAGGAATAGGTGTTGCCGCACTTGGCGATGAACTGCGGGCGGTGCTGCGCCGCGAGTTCGGTGATCCGGGCCGCCTCGCGCCAGCTCGTGTGGTCCTTCCACAACCAGCATTGGGCGTTGAGGTTCTTTTTCCATTTCCTGGCTGACGCGAGCGGGACATTCTGGGCGTCGACGGGGATCGGGCTGGAGCCGGTGGTGTCGACGCCGAGCCCGATCACCTTGTCAGCCGAGAATCCGCGCGTCTTCTTTGCCGCCGCCAGGGCGCCCTTGACGCTCTTTTCCAAGCCGAAGAGGTAGTCCGCGGGGTGCTGCCGGGCGAGGTGGTGGTCCCGTGGGTCGAGCAGGATGCCTTGGGAGCCGGAGGGGTAATTGACAACGCAACTCCCGAGTTCCGCGCCGTCGGCGCAACGAACTACGAGGGCGCGCACCGAATTTGTGCCGTAATCAATGCCGAGGGTAAACACGCCGAATTGCTACCGGATGCGGGGTTGCAGCGGAACGACCAAATTGCTTTACAGTCATATTCCCCGGGCTTTGCCGCGCCCGCCGGATGAACCTCTCTATCTGCCTTGAATCCTCCAACCCCGACCCCCTTCGCATGAAAATCCCCACTGTCTTCAAGTCCCTCGTCGTGTCGGCCAGCCTCGCCGTGGCCGTGGCCGCCCCGGCGGCGCTCAAGGTCGGCTTCGCCCAGACGGGCGCGGAAAGCGCATGGCGCACCGCCAATTCCGAGTCGATGAAGTCCGAGGCCGCCAAGCGTGGCATCGACCTCAAGTTCTCCGACGCCCAGGGCAAGCAGGAGAACCAGATCCGCGCGCTCCGCTCCTTCATCGCCCAGAAGGTCGACTTCATTGTCCTGGCCCCGCTGGTGGAAACCGGTTGGGACCCCGTCTTGCGCGACGCCAAGCGCGCCGGCATCCCGGTGATCATCACCGATCGCTCCATCCAGACCGCGGACGAGTCGCTCTTTGCCTGCTTCATCGGCTCCGACTTCCTCGAGGAAGGCCGCATGGCTGCCGCCTGGCTGGCGAAGAAGACCGGCGGCAAGGGCCGCATCGTCGAGCTGCAGGGCACCCCCGGCTCCGCGCCGGCCAACGACCGCCGCAAGGCCTTCGCCGAGGGCATCGCCGGGTATCCCGACCTGAAGATCATCGATTCACAGAGCGGCGATTTCCGGCGCACGGGCGGCAAGGAGGTCATGGAGGCGTTCCTCAAGAAGCACGGGAAGAACATCGACGTCGTTTATGCGCACAATGACGACATGGCGCTCGGTGCGATCCAGGCCATCGAGGAGGCGGGCCTGAAGCCCGGCAAGGACATCATCATCGTCTCCATCGACGCGGTGCGCGAGGGCGTGCAGGCCGTCGTCGACGGCAAGATCAACTGCGTCGTCGAGTGCAACCCGCTCTTCGGGCCGAAGGTTTACGACACGATCGAGAAGTTGAAGGCCGGCGAAAAGGTCGAGCGCAAGTCATTCAACAAGGACGAGCTCTTCGACGCCACCAACGCCGCCGCGGCCCTGCCGACCCGGCAGTACTAAGCCGCTGTTTCGAGCGTCGATGCCTCTCTTCCTGAGCGCAGCGGAGAATTCAGTTCTTCCTGGAGGCGGGGTGCCCTCACCCCGCAGCTCGGTTTCGAGGGCGTCAAGCCGCGGGGTGGGGGCACCCCGCCTCCATTGGCCATGAACCACGAGCTCCTCGAACTCCGCGGCGTGGGGAAAAAGTTCCCCGGCGTCGTGGCGTTGTCCGGGGTGGATTTCACGGTGCGCGCGGGCGAGATCCACGCACTCCTCGGCGAGAACGGCGCGGGCAAGTCGACGCTCATCAAGGTGCTGACCGGCGTGTACCAGGCCGACGCTGGCGAATTGCGCCTCGGCGGGCAGGCGATCCAGCCCGCGGCGCCCAAGGAGGCCGAGCAACTGGGCATCAGCACGGTTTACCAGGAAGTGAACCTTGTGCCGTCGCTCTCCGTGGCCGAGAACATCACGCTGGGGCGCCAGCCGGGACGCCTCGGCTTCCTCAACTGGCGGGCGATCCGCCGGCGTGCCGCCGCCGCGCTCGCCCGCCTCGAGGTCGAGTGCGATGTGGACGCCGAACTGGGTTCCCTTTCGGTGGCGATGCAGCAGATGGTGGCCATCGCCCGGGCGCTCGACACCTCGGCCCGGCTGCTGGTGCTCGATGAGCCGACCGCCAGCCTCGACGAACATGAGGTGGCCGAACTGTTCGGCATCATGCGCAAGCTGCGTGGCGAGGGCATGGGCATCGTGTTCGTCACCCATTTCCTCGACCAGGTTTACGCCATCACGGACCGGATGACCATCCTGCGCAACGGCCAGCTGGTGGGCGAGCATGCCACGGCGGAGCTGACGCGATTGGAGCTCGTGGGCAAGATGCTTGGGCGCGAGGTCAGTGCGGCCGATTTCACCAGCCACGCCGCCGCTCCGCCCGCCACGACGCAACCGGTGCTGGCGGCCCGCGGACTTGCCCGCCGCGGCGCAATCGCGTCCGCGGATCTCTCGCTGCAGGCGGGCGAGGTTGTCGGCCTCGGTGGCCTGCTGGGCTCGGGTCGCACCGAGACCGCCCGGCTGCTGTTCGGCATCGACGCGCGCGACGCCGGGGAAATCAGCGTGAAGGGCGCGCCCGTCCGGCTGGCGTCGCCGCGCGACGCCGTGCGGCTCGGGCTGGCGTTCTGCTCCGAGGATCGCAAGGCGGAGGGCATCCTGCCGAACCTGTCCGTGCGCGAGAACCTGATCTTCGCCTTGCAGGGCAAGCGCGGCATGCTGCGGGCGCTCAGCCGCGCCGAGCAGGAACGGTTGTGCGATCACTATATCAAGGCGCTGCGGATCAAAACCTCCGACGCGGAGACCCCGATCAGGAACCTCTCCGGCGGCAACCAGCAGAAGGTCCTGCTGGCGCGCTGGCTCGCGACGCAGCCCGCCGTGATCATCCTCGATGAGCCGACGCGGGGCATCGACATCGGTGCCAAGCAGGAAATCGAGCAGCTGATCGCCCAGCTGCGGTCCGACGGGCTGGCCGTGCTGTTCATTTCGTCGGAAATCGACGAGGTCGTGCGCAACTGTTCGCGCGTGCTGGTGCTGCGCGAGCGGCGGCTGACCGGCGAGGTCGCCGGCGCGGGGCTGAATTCCGAAAACCTGATGCGCCTGATGGCGGGGACGCATGAGTGAACGGCGTGTATTTCAATGTAGGGTCGCCGCTTGCGGCGACCTGGGCCGTCGACGGGACGTTGCTCCCGCATTCGCCCACGAGGTCGGCGCAAGCGCCGACCCTACATTTTCAAACTGCCCATGAAACCCAAGCATCCCGTCTTCTGGCCGTTGGTGGGGCTCGCGGCGCTGGTTCTGCTGAATGCCATCCATGACGTTGGGTTTCTCAAGGTCACGCTCCTCGACGGGCATCTCTACGGCGTGCCCGTCGACATCCTGAGCCAGGGGTCGCGCACCATGCTGGTGGCGCTGGGCATGACGCTCGTCATTGCGACGGGCGGAGTGGACCTGTCCGTTGGGTCCGTTGTGGCCATCAGCGGCGCGGTGTGCGCGGTGTTGTTGCGGGACGGGCACTCGCTGGCGGTCACCCTCGCGGCCGCAATCGGGACCGGCCTGTTGGCGGGCTCGGCCAACGGCCTGTTGGTGGCGCGGCTAGGCGTGCAGCCGATCGTCGCCACGCTCATCCTGATGGTTTCGGGCCGCGGCGTGGCGCAGCTCATCGTCGACGGCAATGTGATCCCGATCAAGAGCGACGGTTTCTCCTATCTCGCCAACGGGTATTTGTTCGGGGTGCCATTCGCCGTGCTGCTGGTGGGGGTGCTCTACGTTGCCGCGCAGCTCGCGTTGCGCCGGACGGCGCTGGGGTTGTTCATCGAGGGGGTGGGCGACAACGAGACGGCGAGCCGCTTTGCCGGCCTGGCGGCGGCGCGCATCAAGGCTCTGGCCTACATCTTTTGCGGGGCTTGCGCGGGATTGGTGGGGATTTTGGCGGCGGCGAACATTCGCGCGGCGGATGCGTACCGGGCCGGCGAGAACATGGAACTGGATGCGATCTTTGCCGTGGTGGTCGGGGGGACGGCGCTCACCGGCGGGCGCTTCATCATCCTCGGTACCGCGGTTGGCGCCCTGTTGATCCAGACGCTGACCACCACGATGTATCACCTCGGAGTCTCGCCGGACATCGCCTTGATGCCGAAGGCCCTGGTCATCGTCGTCGTCGCGATCCTGCAATCCGAAAAGGCCGGCCGCTGGCTCGCGGGCCTGTGGTCGAAAAAGGAGGCGGCGTGAACAACACACCCCGCCCTGCGTGCACCCCTCTCGAGAGGGGAATCAAGACCTGCGCCGCGAAGGATTGGGGCCCCTCTCGAGAGGGGTGGCGCGGAGCGACGGGGTGGGTGGGGAAACCATCGTGTGCGGCTGGGCCCATTGTGGTGGGCGACAGACCCGCGGGGAAGCGGGCCCTCCGGTCATGACCAAAACCTCGTCGGCCTTCGCCCGCCACCTGCCGCTGCTGGCCACCGGTGCGATCTTCGTCGCCCTGTTCGGAGCGGCGGCGCATTTCTATGACGGTTTTTTGTCGGCCAGGGTTTTTGTTAACCTATTTTCGGAATACGGTTTTCTCGGCATTGCGGCGGTCGGCATGACGCTGGTGATCTTTTCCGGCGGAATCGACCTGTCGGTCGGTGCGGTGATTGGCTTCACCACGATTTTTGTCGCGACTTTGATCGAACGCCAGCACGTGCCGCCGCTGGTGGCGTGGCTGCTGGCGCTGGCGACGGGGAGCGCCTTCGGGGCGGGCATGGGCTGGCTGATTTATTTTTTCCGTTTGCCGCCGTTCTTGATCACGCTGGCGGGAATGTTCCTGGCGCGGAGCTCGGGATTCTGGATCAGCACCGACCAGCTCAACATCAGCCATGAATTCTATGGCCGGATCTCCGGCTATGAATGGGTGTTGGGTAGGGTGGCAATTCCCGCGACCGCGCTTTTCCTGGTGGCGACGATGGCCATGGGCTGGGTGACGGCGCACCACACGCGTTTTGGGCGCACCTTGCTCGCCATCGGCGGAAACGAGCAATCGGCGCTGCTCATGGGCCTGCCGATTGGCCGCGCCAAGATCGCGGTTTATGCCTTGAACGGCTTCTGCGCGGCCCTCGCCGGGATCGTGGCCACCGTCTATATCAGTTCGGGCGACGCCAGCCGCGGCATCGGGCTGGAACTGGACGCCATCGCCATCGTGGTCATGGGCGGAACCCTCCTGACCGGCGGCCGGGGCCATATGTTCGGCACCTTGCTGGGCTTGTTGATCTTCGGCACCATCCAGACGGCTATCACCTTCGATGGGCGGTTGGATTCCGCGTGGTCGCGGATCATCGTGGGTGGGTTGCTGCTGGTGTTCATCTTGTTGCAGCGCTTGTTATTGCGAAAGAAACAGCGTTGACCCCGAGCAGGGGTGCAGCCGACTGCGCCCAAAAAACACGGAATCGGACTTGCCAAGGCTGGGGGCGCTGTCTGTTTTCGGCCCTTCCTGTTCCTTAATCTCATCAACCCTCAACGATAGTAACGATCGCAAGGCGGCCCCATTGGCCGACCTGTGTCTCGTCACGGCATAGATCCAATGAACGTAACTCCCAAAGACCTCCTCGACGCCGGCGTCCACCTCGGTCACCAGACCAAGCGCTGGAACCCGCGCTCGAAGCCCTACGTGTTCGACCACCGGCAGGGCATCACCATCATCGACCTCGAGAA
>DASZPS010000157.1:0-26727 GCA_035549955.1 Lacunisphaera sp.
ATTTCACACCCAGAGGTGTGAAACATGCGCCCTGTCGGGCCGACCTTGTCGGGGCGCGCCGCGACAAAGTCGCTCCGCCCGGAGGGCGGACGGACATTTTGCTGATTGGATCGCCCAAGACTGTGAAATGTCCGGGCTAGCGGCCAGGTGATTCACTGGTCCCAGGTAGCTGCCCGGTGCCCGCCATCCGGCGGTAGACATCGGGATCGAGGCGCTCCATGTAGCGCTCAGGAGCTGCGGGCACCTTGAAGCCAAACGGCGCATAGAGCCCGTGCGCGTCGGCCGTGACGAGATTCCACCGACGCAGGCCCTGCAGGCGGGGATGGCGGACGGCCAGCGCAAGCATGGCCGGAGCGATGCCCTTGCGGCGGTGCTCTTCCACCACGTAGACGTCGCAGACGTAGCAGAAGGTCGCGGAATCGGTGACGAAACGCGCGAGTCCGACTTGGGTGCGATTGGCCAGGTAAGCGCCGATGCAAAGCGAATTGGCCAGCGCCCGTTCCACGGTCCCGCGCGGGATGCCAGCGGCCCAATACGAAGTGGTCAGGTAGGCATGGATCGCCTCGACCTGGAGTCGGGCAGGGTCATCCGACAGCAGGTAGTCCCCGCGCTGAATTTCGCACGCCGGGGCCACGGCTAGAATCCCGCAATGGTCCAGGCGAACGCGGCCTGGTCACTGGATTTGAAGAAAGACGTGCCGGCGACAAAGGTATCGGCCCCGACGGTGCGGCACTGCGCGGCGGTGGTCAGGTCGACACCGCCGTCAACCTCAAGGCGGAATTTGCATCCGCGCGCCTGCCGCCAGCTGTCGATCTCCCGCAGTTTGGGCAGCATGTCGGCGCGGAAGGCTTGCCCGCCAAAGCCGGGTTGCACCGTCATGACGAGCACCAGGTCCACGGCGTTGAGCAAGGGTTCGATCGCGGCGGCAGGTGTGTCGGGATTGAGCACGATGCCGCATTGGCAGCCCAGTTCGCGGATCCGCGCAAGGGTGGCGCGATGGTCGTAAGCGGGCTCGATGTGGATGCTGATGTTGTTCGCCCCGGCCTTGGCGAACGGTTCGATGTACCGGTGGGGCTCGGCGAGCATCAGGTGCACGTCGAAGAAACTCTTCAGGCCGGCGCGCCGCAGGGCCGCCGGGACTTCGGGGCCGAAAGTGAGATTGGGGACAAAATGCCCGTCCATGATGTCGATGTGCAGCCAGGGCGCGACTTCGGCGGCGCGGCGGGCACTCGCGGCGAGGTTCGCGTGATCGCCGGCGAGCAGGGAAGGGGCAAGTATGGGAGAAAGGGACATCAGATGCCAGAGGACAGACGAGGGATGACAGAGGCGGGGGAAGGCTCAATCACGGAGTGCTTGGCGAGGGGCTGAAGGTAGGGTCGCTGCTTGCGGCGACCTCGCGCGTTCGGTCGGCGCCAGTGCCGACCCTCGCTGCATTTGATCCATTGCGTGGTGTCGAACGGGGCTGGTCAGAGGCCGGCCCTACCACGTGTCCAATGCCGCATGCACCGCCTCATTGGCAATCAAACCAGCGAGCAAGGGGAGGGCCTGGTATTCGGAGGGCACCAGTCCGCTGTCCGTGAAGACTCCCCGCCTGGCTTCGAGCGCTCGTTGCGTGAACAGGGGTTGCTTGGTGCGGTTGTCGGTCAAAGTGGCCCTCGCGGTGAGGTTGACGTCGAACCGGCGGGCCAGGCCCGTGTCGTCGGGCCGGGAGACTGCCACGGCGCGATTGTAGGCGGCGAGCGCAACGGTAAGCACCGCGTCCGCTTCATCGGCGGAATTCACCAGGCGCACGCGCCCATCGCGGATGAAAGCTTCACGCAATTCCGTTGTGACCAGGGCCTGGGCTTGGGGAATCAATGCTTCGCTGGTGACGGGCGCGATGTAGAGCGTGGCAAATTTCGGCGTCGATCCAGTCCCCAGCTGGTAGCCGGCGCAACCGGAGAGCCAGAGGATGGTGGCCAGCAGACCAAGGAGGGCGGACGAAAAACGGAGGTCACGCATGGCGCTGGTTCCTCGCGGCGCAGAAGACTGGGGCGGGAAAACCCGGCTCAGAAGATCCAGAAACGCTTTGGTTTCTTGGCCGGCGCGGGCTTCGGCGCTTTTTGTTCGCCGGCCGCGGGGGGAGTCTGTTCCGCAAGCTTCGCCTCCACCGTCACCAATTTCTCGCGGGCTTCCTTCGCGACCGGGGAATCGGGATAAACCGTGATCGCCTCGTTGTAGAAGACCTTGGCGGCCTTGTAGTTTCGGCGGTACTTAAAATAGTAATCCGCGATGGTAAGCTTGCTGTTCGCCAGGACCGTTTTCATCTCGGCCAGACCCTTTTCGGCATTGGCCATGCCGGCGTCACCCGGGAAAAGAATCATGTAATCTTCGTAGTAGGTGATGGCCTCGCGCGTGGAGGACTGGTCGTAATTCGGCCCATCGACCAGGGAAGCGTGGGTTTCGGCGATCTTCAGGTACGCGTCGGGCGTGAGCACGTTGCGCGGATAGGTGTTGATCATGCGATCCAGCGCGTCGATCGCGGCCTCGTTTTCGCCCATCTTCTTGTAGCCGCGGGCGGCGTTCATGAGGGCGAGGGGAGCGTAGTCGCTATAGGGCGCCGTCTGGACGATCAGCTCAAAATAACCCAAGGCGCGTTCGCGGGCCTTGAATCCCGGCAGCCAGCTGAACACCTTGGAACGTTTCCCTTCGTAGAGGTCGGAGGCGATGCGGTATTGCTCCCCGATAACCTGGTTAAACTTCTCGGAGTTCGGGTAGCGGCTGACCAGGACCTGGTAGGTCTCGAATGCCTTGTGGTACTTGTGGCGTTTCTGGTTGATCAGGCCGATGCGGTACAGGGCCTCGGCGGCGTAGACGGAATTCGGGTACTTCTTGGTCACGACACCGTAGTGCTTGAGGGCAGTGCCGTCGCGCCCGGCCTCCTCGGCCGCGCGCGCCTTGTTCATCGCGTCCAACGCATTCCGGCCTTCCTCGCCGCCAAAGGAGGTCAGCACGCCGCCTTGGACCTTCCAGCCGCCCTCCGGAGTCCAGACCAAGTCGGCCGACAACCGGCCGGGGACCATCAGGAGCAGGGCAAGGGCGGCGAAGCTGAAGGCGTGGAAGGAGCGACGCATGGACATGTAATTTACCATCGAATAAGAGTGGCCCCGTAGGTCAAGCCAGCGCCAAAGGCGACGAGCAGGGTTAGGTCACCCGACTTGATGCGGCCCGCGCGACGGGCCTCGTCGAGGGCCAGCGGGATCGTGGCCGAAGAGGTGTTCCCGTAGCGGTCGAGATTCACATAGAATTTCTCCAGCGGCAGCTTCAGGTTGCCGGCGAGGGCCTCAATGATCCGAATGTTGGCCTGGTGGGGAACCACGAGGCTGATTTGGTCAGGAGTGATCTCGTGTTGTTCCATCATTTCCCGGGCGACGGTCTCCATGACTCGTACCGCGCTCTTGAACACCTCGCGGCCGTTCATCCGAATGCAATGGTCGTGCTTGGCGACCGAGTCGGCCGAGGCCGGCGCCCGGCTGCCGCCGGCGGGAATGTAGAGGTTGTCGACGAATTCGCCGTCGGCGCCGAGGTCGGTGCCGATGATGCCGATGCCGGGCTGGTCCACCTTGCTCAACACCGCGGCGCCGGCGCCATCACCGAACAACACGCAGGTGGTGCGGTCGGTCCAGTCGGTGATCGTGGAAAGCTTTTCGGCGCCGATGATGAGCGCCCGTCGGTAACGATTGGTCTGCAACTGGCCGTACGCGATCTCCAGCGCGTAGAGAAAGCCGGAGCAGGCGGCGGCGATGTCAAAGCAGGTGGCATGGGCCGGCACGCCGAGCTTGTGCTGGACGAGGCAGGCGGTGGAGGGCAGCGGGTGATCGGGCGTGCAGGTCGCGACAATCAGCAGGTCGATGTCCGCGGCGTTGACCTTGGCATCGGCCAGGGCGGCGGTGGCGGCCTTGATGGCGAGATCGGAGCAGGCCTCGTCGGCGGCCGCGATGCGACGCTCGCGGATGCCGGAACGGGTGAAGATCCACTCGTCCGAGGTATCGACAATCTTCGAGAGGTCGTGATTCGTGAGCACCTTGGCGGGTGCATAGGAGCCGACTCCGGCAATGATGACTGAGGCCATGGGAAAATCAGGTGGCGTTCGCGGGCTCATTGGCCGTCGGCGCGATCAGGGCGTTGGCGCGCGTCACATCCGCCTCGATATGCTGGTAAAGGTCCTGCCGGATGATCTTGTCGGCGGCGCGGATGGCGCTGGCCCAGGCGTGGCGATTGCTCGAGCCATGCGCCTTCAGGATGTTGCCCCTGACGCCGAGCAGGGGGGCGCCGCCGTAGCGGTCGGGATTCATGCGCGCCTTGAGGACACCGAAGGCGCCCTTGGCAAGGACGCCACCGACGTAACGCATCGGGTTGCGCTGGATCTCCTCGCGCAGCAGGCCGCTGATGAACTTGGCCAGCGATTCCCAAGTCTTGAGCAAGGTATTGCCGACGAAACCATCGCACACCACCACGTCCACCGTGTCCTTGAACACCTGGAACCCTTCGATCGGCCCGGCGTAGTTGATGACGCCGTTGATCTTCTTGAGCAGGGTCGAAGCCTCGGTGATGAGGGGGGTGCCTTTGCCTTCCTCGGTGCCGATGGTCAAAAGGCCGACGCGAGGGTCGGAAACGCCCAGGATGACCTTGGCATAATTGGCGCCGAGGATGGCATTGTGGACGAGGTGTTCGGGGCGCGCCTCGGGATTGGCCCCGGCGTCAATCAGGATGAAATGCCCGCCTTCCCGCGGTATAACCGCGGCCAGGACCGGGCGTTCGACGCCATTGATCGATCCGATGATCAGTTTGCTGCCGGCCATGAGGGCGCCGGTATTGCCGGAACTCACCAATGCCGCGGCCTCGCCCTGCTTCACCAGGTTGAAGCCGCGCACCATCGAAGAATCCTTTTTCCTGGCGATGGCCCGCAGCGGCTTGTCCTCCATCGTGATAAACTCGGACGCATGCGCCAGGCTCACCTTGGCGTGGCCGGCGAGGCCGGCGGACATGAGCAGGGGTTGCAGGACGGCTTGGTCGCCAACCAGCGTGATGGGCTCGATCGTTTCGTCGTTCAGGACGATCCTGACGGCTTCGACGACTTCAGCGGGGCCGAGGTCTCCGCCCATCGCGTCGACCGCAATACGGGCAGGGCCGGGCGCAGGACTGGCCGTTTCGGGGTTGATGGCGGAAAGGCTGTCCGGAGAACGGGCGGGCTCAGACTTCGACGTTGAGCACCTGCCGGCCGCGATACATGCCCGTCTTCGGGTTCACGCGATGCGGGCGAAAGGCGCCGCCGTCAGAGTCCTTGGCGAACTGGGGAGCGATATAGGCATTGCCCGCGCGGCGGTTGGCGCTGCGGCGCTTGGACTGTTTGCGTTTCGGATTGGCCATAAAAAAGGTGCGTTAGTGGAATGCGGTTGGCTTGTAAAAACGAGCGTATTTTTCTGTGTAAAGACGAGGTTGGTAAGGTTCGGCCCGATGACCGTCAAGTGTTATAGTCGCAGGCACTTTCCGAGCGTCAAAGCAGGGAAACAACGACCAGGATCGCGGCCAAAACCATGCGATAATAGGCGAATAACGCCAAGCCGTAGCGGGAGATGAAATGCACGAGGAATTTGACGGCGATCAGGGCCGAAATCGCGGCGACCGCGGCACCAACCAGCACGTTGGTCCAGCCAAACACCCCGATCATGGCGGGACCCGATTGAATCCCCTTGTACAACGCGGCCCCGGCCAGGGTGGGCAGGCCGACCAGGAAGCTGAACTCCGCAGCGCGGGCGGGGCCAAGACCCGCCAGATAGCCCCCGACGATCGTGACCATTGAGCGACTCATGCCTGGCCAGAGCGCCAGACATTGGGCCAGGCCGATGCCCAGCGATTTTTTCGGGGTGAGGTCGGCGGCATCCCCCTTTTCCCGGCCGACCCCGGCGCGGGCTTCCCGCCAGCGTTCCGCCCACAGCATCAGGAACGCGCCGGCAACCTGCGAAGCGATCACCGCCCAGACCGAAAACAGGTATCTCGAAATCACGTCATGCAAGGCGAAGCCCACCACTGCCACCGGCAGGAACGCCAGGATGATGTTCCGCAGCAGCCGCAAGCCGGCGCTGCTGCGTCCCAGCAGGCCGCCGAGCATGAGGAAGAACTGCTGCCAATAGAGCGCCACGACCGCCCCGATGGCGCCGACCTGGATCACAACCGCGTAGGTGTCCGCCGCCAGTTTCAAGGTGAGGGGAACGCCGTCGGGGTGTTTCGGAGACGGCGGTTTGTGCCAGAGCGGCTGGCCGGACTTGTCGGTCAGCTGCTGTTCCGATTCCAACCCGAGGAACTGGTTGGCGATGATCAAGTGGCCGGTGGACGAAATGGGGAGGAATTCCGTCACGCCCTCGACCAGGCCAAGGACGATGGCATCGCCCGTGCTGAGTTCAGCGACCGGTGCCGGCGCAGCTTCGGTCGCGCGGGCCATCGCGCCAGCCAGGAAGAGGACGACGAGGGCGGGAAAGTGGGTGGGACGAAGGCGGACTCTCACTCGCAGGTGCTCCCAGAATAGCCCGGCACTGTCGAGTTTTTGCTTTGCCGTGGGCGGGCTTTTGTTTTGCTCGCACGACCATGGCTGTCCTGACCGAGCTCACCGATCGATTGAACGTGCGTCAGGATCTCGCGCCCGAGGAGGTCCAGGCCGCGGCCCTGGCGTTGGGTTCGGCCGAGGTGGCGGACGAACCCAAGGCGAAGTTCCTGCTGGCGCTGGCGGACAAGGGCGAAACGCCCGCCGAGATCGCGGGGTTCGCCGAGGCCTTCCGGGCCCTGGCGGTCAACCCCGGCGTGGAAGCCATCGCGCCGCACGCGATCGACATTGTCGGTACGGGCGGCGACCACGCGGGGGGCTTCAACATCTCGAGCATCGTCGTGCTGGTGCTCGCCAGTGCCGGGGTGCCGGTCATGAAGCACGGCAATCGGGGCATCACCTCGCAATGCGGCAGCGCGGATCTCCTGGCTGGCCTTGGCGTCGAGATCGCGGCCGCCCCGGAAAAATCCCGCCGCGCGCTGGAGCAACTCGGCTTCGCCTTCTTTTTCGCGCCCAATTATCACCCCGCTTTCAAACACATCGGGCCGGTGCGCAAGGCGCTGGCGGCGCAGGGCCGGCGCACGGTTTTCAACATCCTCGGGCCGCTGATCAACCCCGGCCGGCCGGCCCATATTCTCCTCGGGGTTTACTCCCGGACCCTCGTGGAGAAACTGGCCCTCGCCCTGGATGAACTGGGTCAACCCGCCGGCCTGGTCGGACACGGGGCCATCGCAGCCGATCGCGGCATCGACGAGATCACGACCGCCACGCCCAACCACGTGAGAGGCGTCGGCCGGCTGCGCGAAATGCGGGGCGTGTGGGGTGCCGAGACGTTTGGCCTGCCGACCGCGGACTTCAACGACCTCAAGGGGGGCGATGTCACGGCCAACCTCGCCACGGTCGACGCCATCCTCGCCGGCCGCGGGCCGGCTGGTTTGGTGGACACCATTGTGCTGAACGCGGCGACCGCGCTCCATGTGGCTGGCCGCACGCACGGCATCCGTGAGGGCTTGGGCCTTGCGCGTGAACTGCTGGGCGGCGGTGCGGTAAAGGCCAAGATCGCCGCCACGCGCGAGTTTTACCGGACATGAAACGACGTTATTTTGGGACGGACGGTGTGCGCGCGCCCTATGGTTCCGCCACCATGAACGAGGAGTTCGCCTGGCGACTGGGGGCCGCCGCCGCCGCCTGGTTGCGCGAAACGAACGCGACGCCCGGGGCCCGCATCCTGATCGGGCGCGATACCCGTCACTCGGGCGCGTCCCTGGCCCAGGCGCTGGCCGGCGGCCTCAGTCACGGCGGGTACGAACCTGTCGCGCTGGACATCCTGCCGACTCCTGCTGTGGCCCGGGCGGTGACGACGCGCGGCGCGGCGCTGGGAATTGTAGTCACAGCTTCGCACAATCCGGCCTCGGACAACGGCATCAAGTTTTTCGGCCCGGACGGCGTCAAGCTGAGCGACGAGATGGAAGGACGAATCGAGGAGTTGTTGCCGGAACGGCGGGTTCCCGACGGGAATCGACCGCTGCAGCGCCTGGACGCCCGGCCCGACTACCTGGCGGGAATTGCCGGGCAAATTCACGTGAACCTGACCGGCTGGAAGATCGTCCTGGACATGGCCCACGGCGCCACGGTCGACACGAGCGGGCCGGCGCTGCGCGCCTGCGGCGCCGAGGTCGTGGCGATCGGAGC
The DNA here is from genome assembly GCA_035549955.1 of Lacunisphaera sp. Classification (GTDB taxonomy): domain Bacteria; phylum Verrucomicrobiota; class Verrucomicrobiia; order Opitutales; family Opitutaceae; genus Lacunisphaera. The sequence goes on from DASZPS010000157.1 coordinate 8,273, forward strand.
CGCGCCGGACGGATCAAACATCAACGCCGGCGTGGGCAGCGAACACCCCGAGAAAATGTGCGCGGCGGTGCGCGCCAGCGGCGCGAAGCTGGGCATCGCCCATGACGGGGACGGCGATCGTTGCATCCTGTGCGACGAGCAGGGGAACGTCCTCGATGGCGATGAGATCCTGACGATCCTTGCATTGCACGCGCTGCGGCAGGGAAAGCTGGCGAAGAACATCCTCGTCGTCACGGTGCAGAGCAACTTGGGCGTCGAGGCCGCGGTCGGCGCGGCCGGTGGCCGGGTTTTGCGGACCGCCGTCGGGGACCGCTACGTCATTGAGCGCATGCGGGCCGAAGGCGCGACTCTCGGGGGCGAATCTTCCGGGCATGTCATCTGCGCGGAAGTGTCGCCGACCGGGGATGGGCTGGTGGCTGCGCTCAAGGTAATCGAAGTGATGCTTGCGACCGGGCAGCCGCTCTCCGTGTTGCGGCGCGGGTTGCGGAAATTCCCCCAGAAATCTGTTGCCCTGAAAGTTCGCGAAAAGCTGCCGCTCGAATCGCTGGCGCGGCTGCCGCGCGAAATCCGCGCCTTGGAGTCGGAACTCGGGACGCAAGGGCGCGTGCTCGTGCGCTACTCGGGCACCGAACCCAAACTCCGCCTGCTGGTCGAGGGCCCAACCGATGAGAGCGTAGATGCCGGCATCGCCCGATTGGAAGCGGCGGCCAAGGCCGAGCTGCAGGTTTTTTAGGAGTCATTCCGCAAGAATCCCAAGCCACTAGCCCGCATATTTCACACGCAGAGGTGTGAAACATGCGCCCTGTCGGGCCGACCTCGTCGGGGCGCGCCGCGACAAAGTCGCTCCGCCCGGAGGGCGGACGGACATTTTGCTGATTGGATCGCTCATGTGTGTGAAATGTCCGGACTAGGGCCGAACGGCCCTACCGAAGAGTATTATCTTCCGAATTCGTCATTTAAGCCGATAATAGAGTGCGGACACACGATAAGTGGACGCGACACATGTTCTGGGCCGAGAATACCTCCTGTTTGTGCCTTCATTGGACGCAAGCCAGACATGTCATCAGCCTGCTCAGTTTGACCTGTCTGATGACACCGGTCCTCCGCGCCCAGGCGTCCGGAGCCGAAAGTGCCGGTCCCGCGCCTGACCGGCCCCCGGTGGTCACCTCCATCCAGCAGTATTGGGACCTGACGCCGGAGCAAAAAACCAAGCCGATCGAAATTCGATTGGACTGCACCGTCACGTTTTTCGATGCGGCGTGGCGAATCTTGTTCGTCCAGGACAAGGAGGGCACGGGTGCGTATGTGCCCTATGGCACGAATGCCTATCCGTTCAAGGCGGGCGAAGCCATCACCGCCACAGGCACCCTCGTCCCGCCGAATGCGGACATCAACTTTGAGCATGCGACCATCGAACCGCGGGAGCAGACCGAGCCACCGCGGGCACTCGACGTGACCGATCACATCAGCGAGCACGCGAAGTACATTGTGAAACTGGTCACGCTGGAGGGCTACGTGGACCGGGTCCGCCGCCCCAACGATGACCATATGAGCCTGACGGTGGCCCTGAACGGCTCGCTCGTGTATTGCTGGGTGCTGGTCGATCCGGCGGTATCCACACCTTTGCTCACGAACATGAAGGTCAGGCTGGAAGGCGTGTACAACCCGAAGGTGGGCCCGGACGGTGAACTGGCCCAGGTCGAAATCATGGTGCCATCCCTGAAAAAAATCACAGTCCTGCACAGCCTGGCGGATGAACCCGGATTCTCGCTGCCCATCACGCCGATCACCAGCCTCGCCAAGGCCCCGCCGGGCAAGCTGGTGCGGGTCATCGGGTCGCTGGTGGATCGTGACCCCGACCGCTCCCTCCGGATCCGGGACCGCAGCGGCCAGCTCGATGTCATCAGTGGCCAGATGGGCCCCGTCGCCAACGATGAGATGGTGGAGGCGGTCGGGTATCCCGTGGCGCTAGGGCCCTACCTGCGCTTGGAGAAAGCCATTGTCCGCACCTACCGCAAGAAGGAGAGCGGTGACGGCGGCGCCCTCCATGACAGCGACCGGATCAGCCTGGCTGCCGAAGTCATGCGCCTTTCCGCGGAGGAGGCGAACCGGGGGTTGCCGGTCGTTCTCACCGGGGTGGTCACCTGGTCGCACCAGTCCTCGCCCTTTTTCTTCATCCACGATTCCAGCGGCGGCATCTGCATCCAGCGCGACAAGTCAACCTCGGCGGTTCGCTCGCCGGGTCGCAACGTGGAAGTGCACGGGGTCACCGCGGCAGGGGCATTCGCGCCGGTCGTGGTGGCGTCCACTTTCGAACGGGTCAGCGATGCTTCGTTGCCACTGGCCCGTCCCGTTTCGATCGAACACGCCCTGACCGGCGTCGAAGAAAACCAGTGGGTGGAAATGCGCGGCTATCTCCGCCGGATCTACCAGCAGGACGGCTGGAACTACCTGGAGCTGGCCACCGCGACCAGCGACTTCATCGCGGTGCTCCCCCTGACCGACGACGTGTCCAGCATGACCGGTTCGGTCATCCGGGTGCTCGGGGTCTGTACCGCCGTCGTCGACAGCCAGCGGAAGTTGACCGGCATCAAACTCATGGTTCCGGGGGTGAGTTACGTGCAGGTCGAGGATGCGGCGCCGACGGATCTGTTTTCGCTGCCGAGCCGCTCGCTGGCGAGCCTCGGCCAATTTGAAACGGTGCAGTCCTTCAACCGTCGCGTGCGCGTCTCCGGGGTCGTCCTGCAGCATTCCCCGGGGCATTCGATCCACCTCGAGGAAAACGGCCACAGCCTGATGGTGTTGTCGCGCGAAACCACGCCGCTGCAGCCCGGCGAACGGATCGAAGCCGTGGGCTTTCTCGGCCGGCAGGCCGGCCGCCTGACGCTGCGGGAAGCGGTGTACCGTTCCCGGGGCGTCGGCCAGGAGCCCGCGCCCCAGACCTTCGACCCGCAGGAAAAGCCCGCGCCTTCGCTCGACGGCTTGTTGGTTGCCATCACGGGCAACTTGATCGGCAGCACGAAACTGGGGGAGCAGACCCAGCTCACGATCCAAGCCCCGCATGCGATCTTTGTCGCGCAACTGGACCGGACGCCGGCATCATTCGTGAGCCCCGATCTGGGCAGCCGCCTGAAACTGACGGGGGTCTATGATCTCGAGTTCGATGAGCAAGCCCGGCCCCAGGCTTTCGCGCTGCATTTGCGGTCGCCGCCGGATATTGCGGTGCTGGAGTCGCCCTCGTGGTGGACGCGGACCCGCATCCTCGCGTTTACGGGCGTGTTGGCGCTGGGCGCGCTTTCCTTCCTTGGCTGGATCACCGTGTTGCACCGGCAGGTGCAGCGCCAGACCGCGCAGATCCGCCAGCAGATGGAGCGCGAGGTGCAGCTGCAGGCCGACCTCGCGCGGGCCGGCAAACTCGAATCGCTGGGATTGCTCGCTGGTGGCATCGCGCACGATTTCAACAACCTGCTCACCGTGCTCATGGGGAATATCTCCCTGATTCGGATGGAGGGCGGACTGGGGGAGGAGGCCTCCCGGTCACTGGGCCAGGCGGAAAAGGCGGCGGTCCGCGCCCGTGATCTCACGCAACAACTTCTGACCTTCGCCAAGGGTGGGGCGCCCATCCGCGCCGCGGTGTCGCTGCCCGAAGTGGTGCGCGAGGTGGCCGAATTTGCCCTGCATGGCTCGAAAGTCAGGTGCCGGTTTGACCTGCCCGCCGGACTTTGGCCCGCCAACGTGGACAAGGGCCAGATCGGGCAGGTGGTGCAGAACATCGTCATCAATGCCATGCAGGCCATGCCGGACGGGGGCGACATCATGATCGCGGCGGTGAACCAGGAGGTTGGCGCCGAGATGGGGCAGGTGCTGGCGCCGGGACGCTATGTGCGGTTGGATATCACGGACCGTGGTCCGGGCATTGCGGCGGCGGACCTGGGCAGGATTTTCGATCCCTACTTTACCACCAAGAAGCACGGCAGCGGCCTCGGCCTTGCCACGGTGCATTCAATCGTGAAGAAACACGCGGGGCACATCAACGCCGAGTCGGTGCCGGGCAAGAGCACGACGTTTCATATCTGGCTTCCCGCCGCCGAGGTTGACCGGTCAACCTCGCTGGCCCCTGCCGCCAACCAACCGGCGCGCGCGCTGACGAACGGCCAGGCCAGGGTGCTGGTCATGGACGATGAGCAATTCATCTGCGATCTGGCTTGCTCGATCCTGCGACGTTACGGCTACCAGGGCGTCGCGGTGAAGGACGGTGCCGCGGCAGTCAATGAGTACGGTCGTGCAATGACGGCTGGCGAGCCATACGGGGTGGTGATCCTCGACCTGACCATCCCTGGCGGCATGGGTGGCCGGCAGACCTTGGAGGAATTGATCAAGCTCGACCCGGGTGTCCGGGCCATCGTTTCCAGCGGCTATTCCAACGACCTCGTGCTGTCGAACTACCAAGCCCACGGCTTCCGCGGCATGGTGTCGAAGCCCTACGACGTCGCCGATTTTGCCCACGCCGTGGAGCGCGTGCTGCGCGGCGAGCGGGCTTAAGCCCGTTGCGGTGGTTTCCGGACTTCGGTGATGCTCAGCTTCACTTGGGTGCCGTCCTCAGTTTCGCTGTGAATCAGCAAAGGCGGTGGTAGTTCTTATCGTCAAAATGGAATTCAACGTCGGCGTACTTCAGGATCAGCGGTTTGCCTTTCATTCTGAAGGTCGACTCATCGTCGGGTGGACCCAAGGCGGCAATCAATTCCTCCTGTTTCATGCCGAGCTCGAGCGGTGCAATCACGCCCGAACGACAGACGAGGTCGCGCCAAGTGATAAATTTGTCGGATGCCTTCGGGTCGTGCTGGCCATCGGTTGTGCGCCGAATGGGTTTACCGCGCGATCAGGATCACGGCGTACACCTCGCCTTTGTCGGTCGGAGGGCCGCCAAGGACGGCGGGGACGCCGGACCGGAGCACGAGGCCGGTGTTCATCAGCGTGCGGCCGCCCGAGGTCCAGCGTATTTTCACGTGGACGGTCTTGCCATCGGAACTTTCGGTGGTAACGGCAAGTTCGTGTCCGTCGCTGATCATCAGGCTGCCGGAGCCCGGGACATCGAAGCTGCCGGTATCGTCGCCACGGAATTTGAAGCTTTCGAAGCGCAGGATACGACGGAGCGTTGGCTCATATTGGGCGAGACGTCGATCAGTCTGCCCGGCATCGTGGGAAGCGGCAATCAGGATGCCCTGAAGGAAGGCGCGGTCGGCCGCGCGGGCCGCGAAGGTGAGTCCGCCGAAAAGGGCGACGAGCAGGGCGAGGCGGATGGTTTTCATGGATGGCTGCAGGAGGGAGGTTAGCTACAGGTTAGACGGAAGGCACCGGAAAAGTATTCACCGGGGATCAGCCTGATGAGTCGGAAGTTAGGCTGTCCTTCAGCTTTTCCGCCAGCAGGCGGCGGGCGTGGTGCAGGCGGGACATCACAGTGCCGGCGGGAATGCCGGTGGCTTGGGCGATTTCTTCATACGAAAGCCCCTCGAGTTCCCGCAGGGCGAGCACGGCACGGTGTTTGGGCGGGAGGGTGGCCAGGGCGGCGCGAACCCGGGCGACGGTTTCATTGCCCTCGGCCTTTTCCCGTGCGTCCTCGGCGGTGGCGGGTTCCGGCACTTCCACCGCGTTGTCGTCGCTCGTGGCAAACGGCAGGAAGCGGTCGAACCAGCGGCGGCGTTTGCGCAGATGATCCAGCGCGCGGCGCGTCGCGATGGGGTGAAGCCAGGTGCTGAAACGTGATTCCGCGCGAAAAGTGGCCAGCTGTTTCCAGACCGTCAGCCAGACGTCCTGGCAGACATCGCGGGCGTCCGCCTCGTTGTGCAGGATCGCACAGACCAGGCGAAACGTGCGCTCGTAGTTGGCCCGCATGATCGCGCCAAACGCCGCCTCGTCGCCTGCCTGCGCGCGGCGGAGGAACTCGGGATCGGGTTCTGCGACGGGATCACTCACTTGGAATAACCACAGAATATACGGGATACACAGAAAGGGTGATATGGTTCCCGCTCAAGCTGGTTGGTTTCCGTGCATTCTGTGCATTCTGTGGTTAACTCAGTTCGACCTCAGCGTCCAGGGGCAGGTCGACATGGATCTGGCTGCGGTTGAGGGCAAGCGGCACCAGCGCACGGCTGCAGAAGCGGTAGGCGTCGCCAAGCGCGATGTGGGGCGCGGCGTTCTCATCCAACAGTGTGTGGTGGAAGAGACGGGCCTTGGCTGACCAAGCCGGCGGGTGGGGGACGACGGCCACCTCGCCGACCCCTCGGGCACCATCGTCCGTGGCGAATAGTTGCCGGAGATCATCGTCACCGCGTCGGGCGGAAGCGCCGACCACCTGTCCGTCGCGAAACTCAAGCTGGATGCCGTCAATAACCTTGCCGCCATGCACGATTGGCCGGGCCACGCGCACGGTTCCACGGGCCGAGGATTTGTGCGGGGCGGTGAAGATTTCCTCCGTGGGAAGATTGGCGACGAAAGGCACGCCAGCCTTGGTGGTTAACTGGGCGGTGCACCAAACGTGGGAACGTGGGAGCTCGAGGGTCAAATCGGTACCCGGACCCAGGTAGCGGATGCGGCGGTACCGGGCGGCATTGAGCTCATCGCGGCGGGCCGCCAGCGTCGAGAGTTGTGTCCGCCAGCTCGCGCAGGGATCGGACTGATCGAGCCGAAACGCGGCTGACAGGATTTCGTAGAGACCGGGCAGAGACAAGCCGGCGGCGGAGGACCAATCGTGGCTGGGCGCAGGCAAAAGTGTCCACTGGCTCGCCCCGCGCACCAGGCGCTGGATGATGGGACCGAGCAGGCGCCATTTCACCGCGTGGAAGCGCGCCAGGCGCGCGGCCGGCAACCCTTGGAACAGTTGCGGTGCGCCACCCGTAAGAAAGAGAAAGGCCCCGCCGCGCTTGAGGTGGTGGCGCAGCCACGCGGCGTGCGTCGCGACCAGCGTGACGTAGCCTTTCTGATCGTCGCCCTCGGCGAGTGCCCGCAACCGGGCAGGATGCGCCTGCAGGATCTGGGTTCGAGGGCCGGCGACGCTGCGGATCGCGGCGGCGAAGACTTCGGCATCGGGGTGTACTCCCAGCAGATCATACGGATCGGTGATGAGCAGGGGTTGCCCCGGCTGCAGATTGACGCCGATCCGGACCACGACTTCACACCAAGCGCGCAGGCGAACGTCGAAATCGGATGGCATGGAGGGTTTCCACCACGAAGCCCCGGGAGGCACAAAGAGATTCTGGCGCGGGTGGCCCGTGGGGCGGGAACGCAGCCCTGGCTAGGTGAAATGAAAATGGCGGATGATGCGGCGGGCTGACTCAACTGCCGAAGCATGTTCGCTATCCAGCACGAGGTCGGTGCGCGGGATCCGCGGAGTGGCGAAAGCCCCGCTGTCGCGCAGCTGCCGGTAGAGGGCGTGGTCCGTCAACTTTCGGAACCCGCGCCGCTGTTCGCTGGCGAGGCGGTCCTCGATGGCTTCCTCGCTCAACTCCAGCCTGACGGAATACAGGTGGCCGCCCCTGGCCGGCACCTCATGGAACAGCCAGTCGACAAAGGCCTGGGGAACGGTGTTCTCGGGATTGAAGGTGAAAATCAGGCGGCGGTTCGGATCGCGGGCGGCCGCGCCGAGATGGAGCCGCCACGCCTGGTCGCGGGCGGCGACGAACTCGGCCGTGCCAAAAACGTGCACCTTGAGCACCTCGTCGACCACCAGGTGATTGTGATAAAGCTCGAAGTCCGTCAGTGCGGCAATTTCGCGTCCCACGGTATATTTGCCGGAGGCGGGCGGACCATGGAGGAAGACCAGGAGCACACGGAGAGGATGGGAGAAGAGGGCAAAAGGAGGAATCCCAAAGGCGTGACTACACCGCGCCTGAAATGAATCGGGCCAGCTGGACACGTGCCACCCAGAATCCACGGCCGACATAAAAAACGCCGCCCAAGGGGGCGGCGTGAGGGAGCGGACTGGCAGTCGCTTATTTGCCCAGCGACTTGCGCAGGTCGTCGAGCTGGCCGGCGCTGCCCAGCAGCTGGTTGCGGCTGGCGATGAACTTCGCGTACTCCTCGATGAAGATCTTGCCCGGCGGGCGGAAGTCGAATTCCGCGGGCTTGTCGCGGAAAAACTCGCGGTGCACGCGGGTCCAGACGAGGCGGCCGTCGGTGTCGATGTTGATCTTGGTGACGCCGAGCTTGGCGGCGGGCAGGTATTCGTTGACGTCCACGCCGACTGCGGAACCGAGGGTGCCGCCAGCGGCGTTGATGCGCTTCACTTCGTCCTGCGGGACGGAGGACGATCCGTGCATGACGAGCGGGTAGCCGGGCATGCGCTTCTGGATCTCCTTCAGCACATCGAAGTGCAGGGATTGTTTGCCCTTGAACTTGTAGGCGCCGTGCGAAGTGCCGATGGCCGCCGCGAGGCAGTCGCAGCCGGTCTTCTTCACGAAATCCTCGGCCTCGGCCGGGTTGGTGAGGGTGGCATGGCCGTCCTCGACCTTGATGTCCTCCTCGACGCCGCCGAGCATGCCCAGTTCGGCCTCGACCGAGATGCCCTTCTTATGCGCCGCGTCGACCACGCGCTTGGAGATTTCGACGTTCTTGGCGTACGGCTCGTGCGAGGCGTCGATCATGACGGAGCTGAAAAAGCCGGAATTGATGCAATCGTAGCACGTCTCCTCGTCCCCGTGGTCCAGGTGAACGGCGAAGATCGCCTCGGGGAAGATCTCGCCTGCGGCGCGGATGATGGCTTCCAGCATGCGCTTGTCGGTGTATTTGCGCGCGCCCTTGGAAATCTGGATGATGAAGGGCGCCTTGGACTGGACACAGCCCTTGAAGAGGCCCATGGCCTGCTCGGCGTTGTTAATATTGTACGCGCCGACGGCGTATTTTCCGTAGGCGTGTTTGAAGAGTTGGGCGGTCGTGACGATCATGGCAGCCGGATAGTAAGCTCCCGGGGCGGAAGTGCCTCAAGCCTATTCCCGGTCAACCGTGTCAAAAATACCGGCTGCCGTGGGTGAGGTTCCGCCAAGCAATGCGGAGACAGGCCGCCGCCTTCCCGCCCGCCGCTCAGTTCGTGGCGGGAGCCGGGGTGGCCGCGGGAGCTGGCGGGCGCTGGCGCGACCCCGTAAAGGTCTCGCGGGCGCGCCGCCCAAGCTGGGCTTGCGCCTGTTGTTCCACCTGCAATTCCTGCAGGGTGGTCAATTGAGCGGGGGAAAGAATCGAACTGGCCTGCTGGATGGTCTGGTCTGTGATGGGGGCACCGCCACCACCGCCAAAGGCGAAACCGCGGCGATTGCCGCCGCCATTGCCATTGCCGGCTGCTTGGGCCGCCTGCGCTTCCTGTGCCATGATATTGACCAGGCTGGCGGCCTGTTGGTCGGTGAGTGGCTGGCTGGAATAACTCAAGCGCTGCTGCACGCGGTCGACGGTGTTGCGCTGGGGCTGGGTTTGCTCGTAGGTCTGGTATTGCGCGTACGCGGCGGAGCCCAAGGTGGCCTGGATCTGGCTGTCGATCTCGGCATTGGCATTCTGCACCAGCGTCCGAATCTGGTCGCGCGAATCGGGTCCCGGCATGAGGCCCTGGCTGCGCATGGCCGTGATGACGTCACGCATGGTGCTCTGCTTGTCGAGCAGGAGTTGCTGGAACTTTTGCAGCTGGTCGGGCGGCAGGTTGAGCTGCTTGAAGAGGGCGGCGTAACGCCCATCGAGCGCACCACGGCTGCGGAGGTTCAACAATTGCTGAACCTCCGGCGAATCCAGCAACCCCACCAGGTCGGCGGGCGAGCGCATGGCCATCGCCGGCGGGCCATCGGCGCGTGCCGTCACTGCAGCAGGTCCCTCGGCAGGTTCGGCCGGGGCGGAAATGCCGGCTGGAAACGTCGCCTGCGGAATTGTGGGGGCCAGCTGGACGGCGGGGGCTTTGGCCTTCGCCAGTTTGGCCAGCTTGGCCTGCAATGACTGGCTGAGTTCCTCGGCAGCCAGGCGGCCATTGTGTTCGTTGTAAGCGAGCACGCCCAAGCCGACGGAAGCGGAGGCGAGGGCAGCGAAGACGATGGGGCGCACAGGAATCATGTGGGGCTTGGGACGCCCTCACGGTTCCCGGGTTTCATCCAAAGCGCAAGTCGTTAGCCGACATTTGCTTCTCTTAATCCCAGCTTAACCCGCCGAAGCGTAGGCGGTTGCTTCGGTGCCAACCGGTTCAAGGCGCCGGTTTGGAATCCGTCGCCCCCGTCACCGCGGCGGAAACTCGAACTCGGCCTTGTCCTGTTTTTGCGAGAGCACGAGGTATGCGCTGAACTTGTTGCCGCGCTTGGAGACGAATCCCTCGATCAGGTCGCTGCGTCCGTCTTCCAGGAGCTTTCTCACCTGCTCGACCGGGAGCTCCACTTCGCACAGTTTCTTAGAGAGCTTGAAGACCTGGCGGTTGTCCTGGTCGGGCTTGCGCACGTAGTAGGCATCGCCGAGCTCAACCAGTTGCCCGCCTGGGTGGACCTTGCTTTCGCCGATCACCGTGGCTTGGGACAGGTCGGCCTTGGGCTTGGCCTTGCGCACGATGGGGTTGCCGTCCTTGTCGAGCTTGGGCGCGCGCGGGGGAAATTCCCAGGTGAACTTGCCGCCGTCGCGCTTGAGAAACGCACTGAACGGGCGGCCCTTTTTCGAAATGAAGTTTTCGATCAAGTCGGTTTTGCCTTCGCCCACCAGCTTGATGACCTGCTCGGCCGGGATCGGCTTCTGGCACATGATGCGCCCGATGCGGAAGGTCTGCTCCCAGGTGCCGTCGGGCTTTTTCTCGCGCACGATGTAGCTGCTGCCGTTCTCGCACAGCTCGGCGCCGGTCCGGGCATCCGTCCAGATCGGCGTGAGGGTGCCGATGTCGACCTTGTCGCCGAAGTCGAACTCGGTCTTCCACTTCTTGGTGATCTCGCCCTTTTTCTCCTCCTCGACGAGGTTGAGCTTGAGCATGGCGGAGAAGCGATTGCGGGTCTTGTTGGAAATGAAGCCATCGAGGGGGCCGAGCTGCCGCGTTTCGATGAGTTGCTTGACTTCCGCCTCCTCGAGGCGGCGGCCGCCGATGATCTTGTAGACCATGAGCTCGCCGTCCTGCGATTTATACCCGCGCAGGGTTTCCTTGAGCGGTTTGCCGTCGGTGGGGGAAATGATTTCGGTCGTGCGCGCGACGGAATCGTCCTCCTCGAAGCCTTTCACCCGTTCCACGATGCCCTTCGTCTCCTTGACGATCTCGGCCATGAACTTTTCACGCGGGAACTTGCCGTGCTCCATTTCGCGGAGGTGGAATTCCCACTCGCCGGTCATGGCCGGGCTGGTGAGATCCTCTGCTTTGACCGCACCCAGGAACTGGATGAGTTGCTCGGCCTTCGCCGTCGGCACGAGCTCGCGCTGGTTGCGGTCGAGGTACTTCTGGTTGACGAGGCCCTCGATCGTGTCGGCACGGGTCGCGGGCGTACCCAGGCCGCGTTCCTTCATGGCCTCGGCCAGTTCCTCGTCGTCGACCAGCTTGCCGGCGCCCTCCATGGCGGAGAGCAGCGTCGCTTCCGAGTAGCGCGGCGGTGGCTTCGTGGTCTCGGCGTGCAGTTCGGCGGACAACGTTTTGGCCTTGGCCTTGTCGTCGGGCGAAAGCGCCGGGAGCGCCTTGGATTCGGCGGATTCCTCGTCGACCGTCGATTTCCCGTAGACGGCCAGCCAGCCGGGCGCCGTCAGCACCTTGCCTTCGGTCTTGAACGCATGGGTTGCGACCGTGCTGACGCGCGTCGTGACGTCGAACTCCGCGACGGGATGAAAGGCCGCCACGAATCGCCGGGCGATCATGTCAAACAGCTTGGCCTCGGCTTCGTCCAGGTGCTTCGCCTCGTGTTGGGTGGGGATGATGGCGAAGTGGTCCGACACCTGCGCGTTGTTGAAGATGCGCTTGTTCGGCTGCACCCAGCCGGAATCGAGCACGCGCTGGGCATGGGTGGCGAGTTCGCCATGCAGGTTGGCGAGAGTCTGGCGGACGAGCGGGATGTAGTCCTCCGGCAGCGCCCGCGAGTCGGTGCGCGGGTAGGTGATCATCTTGTGCCGCTCATAGAGGGCCTGGGCAATCTGCAGCGTGCGCTTGGCCGGGAAGCCGAAACGGCTGTTCGCCTCACGCTGCAGCGTCGTCAGGTCGTAAAGCCGCGGGGCGATTTGCGTCGCGGGTTTTTTCTCCTCGGCGACGGATGCCGGGGGCTGGCCCTGGCAGGCGGCGAGGATGGACCGGGCCGTCTCCTCGTTCCAGACGCGGTCCACGCGGTCATGTTCATCGTCCGACTTCCGGAAGTCGGGGCGCTGATAGGCGCCTTCGTACTCGCCCTTGGCGATCCCGAACTTCGCCGTGATGCGCCAGTAGCCGCGCGGCTTGAAATTGCGGATTTCCAGCTCGCGATTGAAGACGATGGCGAGGGTGGGGGTCTGCACGCGGCCCACCGAGGCGACATTGCCGGCGCGCGACCCGAACATGCGCTTCGTGATGGCGCGCGTGCCATTGATCCCGATGAGCCAGTCCGCCTCGCTCCGGCAGCGGGCAGCGTCGGCCAGGCCCTGCATCTGCTGGGCGGTCCGGAGGTTCTTGAAGGCTTCGCGGATGCCCTCGTTGGTCATGGACGACATCCAGAGCCGCTGGAACGGCTTTTTGCACTTCGTGAGCTGGTAGATGTAAGTGAAGATCAGCTCGCCCTCGCGCCCGGCGTCGCAGGCATTGATCACGGTGGTGACGTCCTTGCGCGCGAGGAGCTTCTTGAGCTGGTTGAACCGCTCCTTGCCGTCGGGCAGCGGCTGCAGCTCAAATTCCTCCGGTATGATCGGCAGGGTTTCGAGTCGCCAAAAACCGTACTTCTTCTTGTCGATATCCTCCGGCATCTGCAGTCCCACCAGGTGGCCGACCGCCGATGAGATCACGTACTCGTCGTTCTCATAGTGGTCGCCTTTCTTCGGCACCTTGCCGAGCGCGCGCGCCAGGTCGGCGGCGACGGAGGGCTTCTCGGCGATGATGAGACACTTCATGTGGGGGCGAGCGGTTAGGCCGCGCGAACGTGAATGACAAGCAATACTTTTTCAATCGGACCGCGAAATCGCGATTTTGGTTACGGAAAAATTACGAATTGCCGGTGGGAAAAGTGTGGCAGGAGACGGACAATTTTGGCGGCGCGGAAAAATTCCGGCCAGCGGCGGAATCGGCGCGCGCATTCCCAACGAAACCGACGGCGTGCGGCGGCGCCGGTTCTCCCGGGGAGCCGGCCCACCTATCTCAGGTGCAGGTAGAATTTGGTGAGATAGTCGTGGAGCTGTTGGCGATGGGTCGAGCGGTACGCGGCGTAGTCCTAGGCGAGTTCCGCGTTGCCGCGCACGAGCAGGATGTGCGCCTCCAGCAGGCCGGCGTCGTCGATTGCAATGAGGTGATCGAGATACATGGCGATCTTTCGGATCGCGGCCGCGGAGGTGTCGCCCGGCTCCACCGGCTTACGCTTGAGTTCCCGGTAGGTCGCGAGCGCGGTGTCGAGGGCGTAGGCTTCCTCCTCGAGCGTGAGCCGGTATTTGGCGCCGGACGGAAATTTCCTCGCGCGGTGCTCCTGCTGCCAGGCCATGCGCGCTACCCCATATGCCATGTCGATGGCGGTGAACTCCTCCGGGAGTCCGAGCTTTCTCCCGTCATCGGTCCCGGTCACGCTGGCGGTCGGGATTTCGCGGGGCGCCGTCCACGGCTTGATCAAACTCGCCTGGCAGTAGTTGTTCAGCGCCCGCCAAGGATAGCCATTATACGGTTCGGCGACAGCCGCGGAAACATAGAGCGGCAACGCGTCGTCCGGGCGTCGCAACCGCATCAGGGCGTCAGCGCCGTACCGATGAGCCGTTTCCCGGTCGGGCTCGATGGCGCGAGCCCGGTTGAACCATTCGAGGGACTCTTCCGGGTGTCCCGCCGACAGCTGGGCGTCCCCGGCGTACAGCGCGGCGATATAGCTGGTCGGGTCCTGCTGGAAGGCCTCGGCATATTTTTCGAGGGCCTTGGCAAAGTTGCGCTGCTCGAAATATTTCTCTCCTTCCGCCAGCAGCTTGTTCAGGTCCTTTCGGCTCGAAAGCACGGGCAGGTTCTCCGTGCCATCGGGATTGGTCTGCTGCAGCGACTGGGTAATCAACGGATCGTCAAAGCCGGCCGCGCGGGCGCGAGTGAGGTAGTCCCGCATCTCCATGATCAGTTGCCGGCGTTTGCCGCCTTCCTGCTCCCCCGCTTTTTGCATGGCAACCCGGCCCAGGGCAAATAGGACGCCGCCGTCGTTGGGGCGCTCCTTGAGCAGCGTGAGCAGCGCCTTTTCGGCTTCCGCGGGCTTTTGGTCGTCCGTGAGCTTGTAAGCCTCGTTCCGGCGCAGCTCATAGTTGTCGACCGGGAGCGCCGCTGCCAACGGCGCGGCGTTAGCCATCAGCCACACCGGCAGAGCAAGGGCCCGGATTGCCGAGGTGAGCTTCATCCCGACAAGGTCCGGCAATCGGCAGGGCGAGGCGATGCGAAAATGCCGCCGGCCGGCACCTCACGCGCGGTCACGGTACTTTTTCCGTGAGCAGGTAGATCCACGTGGGGCCGAAAACCGCTTCGTTGCGCGGACTGATGGCCGTCGTATGGGCCTCCTTGGAGGCCACTTTGCCACCGGGGTAGTTGGTGGTCAGGATATGGCTATGGTGATAGGGCGGCAGTTCGGCATCCACAGCGACGGGCGCGCCCAGGGTGTCGAGCTTCAGCGCGCGCAGGTTCTCCATCTGTTCGGCGGGCGAACAGCCTTGGTGGTCCTGCTGATGGTTGAGCGCAAAGAAACGGCCGCGTGGGGTCAGTGGCTCGGCCCGCAGCCAGGCAGCGGGCTTGCCGAACGCGAGGCTGTTGTCCTTGGGCGCGCCAAAGCAAATCACGCGGGCCACCCGGTGTGTGATGCCGAGCAGGGCGGCATGACCACCACCTTGGGACTGGCCGGCCAAGGCGATGGCTTCCCAGCGGATATCCCCGCTGGCCGTGAGGAACTGCTCCCAGCCTTCGGTGGGGCGGTGCGTACGCAGGTAGGCTAGCAGTTTGACCAGCCGGTTCTCGATGCTTTCCGCGCGCGGCACCTCAAGGTGCGGTGACTTCCCGCCGGCGATGATCGTCATCCGGAATTTTTCGAAGGCGTCAGCGTCGCGGTCTGACCGGACCACGGCGGCTGATTCGTCATTGGGATATTTCAACACGATGGCGCGGTAGCCGAGCGTGGTCGCGACCTCGCAAAAGCGTCCCGCGGCGCCAGGTCCCGGGTTTTCCTTGCCCGGCGGTTGCGTCCCGGGAATCCACAGGAGCAGTTCATGCCGGTCGTTCGTCGCGCCCGCGGGCAGTGGATAGACACAATGTGGCGTGTTGAACGTGGCGATGGCGCGATCGGTCTCGCTCGGCGTGATGCGCACCTCCGCATGCAGGATGGCGGCGAGCCCGACGAGGTGCAGCAGGGTGATGCGCCAGCTCACGGTTCCCGAAGAAAGGACCCTCTGAGCGGGCAGGCGACGAAAAAAGCGCGCCAGGCGGCGCGCTTTGGGAGGGTACGGAAAGCCGCCCTTACTTCACCCCCAGCTCCGCCAGGGCCGCGTCGAGCGACTTGAGCAGGGCGGCGATCGTCTCGTCGGTCTCGTCGCCCATGTTGGAGATGCGGAACGTCGTACCCTTGAGCTTGCCGTAGCCGCCGTCGATGACGAGCTGGTGCTTCGACTTGAGGATCTTGTTCAGCGCCGGCAGGTCGACGTTGAGCGTGTTGGCGAAGCAATTGAGCGTGACGGAGCCGTAGCCTTCCTTGGGGAAAAGCTTGAAGCCCTTGGCGAGGGCCCATTCCCGCACCGTCTTGTTCAGGCGGGCGTGCCGGGCATAACGAACCTCGACCCCCTCGGCCTTGATGTCGGCGAGCTTGGACTTGAGCCCGTAGATGAGCGGAATCACGGGCGTGCTCGGCGTCATGCCGTTCTCGTGGTTCTTCTGGAACTCGACGAAATCGAAGTAATAGCCGCGGTCGGTGATGGTGGCCGCGCGCGCCAGCGCCTTCTTGGAGGCGGAGATGAAGGACAGGCCCGGGGGCAGCGCGAGCGCCTTCTGGGAGCCGGTGATGAAGACGTCGATGCCGAGTTCGTCCTTCTTGATCGCGAGGGCGCTGAAGGAGCTGACGGTGTCGACGATGGAAACGACGTCCGGAAACTCGCGCACGACCGCCATGACGGCGGCGATATCAGTCATGCAGCCGCAGGAAGTCTCGTTGTGGATGAGCGTGATCGCGTCGTACGCCCCGGTGGCGAGTTCGGCTTTCACTTTGGCCGGGTCGACCGGCTGGCCCCATTCGAATTTCAGCGCCGTGGTCTGTTTGCCGCAGCGGAGGGCGACGTCGTTCCACTTGTCGGCAAACGCGCCGTTCATGCAGCAGAGCACCTTTTTCTTCACCAGGTTCCGAATGGCACCTTCCATGGAACCGAACGCGCTGCTGGTGGAGAGATAGACGGGATCCTGCGTGTAGACCAGGGCCTGGAGGTCGGGCTGGATCGACTGGTAGAGCGCGACAAAGTCGGTGCTGCGATGGCCGATCATCGGTTGCGCCATCGCCCGCAGCGTTTTTTCGGAGACCGCGATCGGTCCGGGAATGAAGAGTTTGTAGCTCATGGTGAAAAGTGAGGCTGGTGTTGCATGTGCGGACACCAACGGCTAACACAACCTGACTAGTCACCCCTTACAAGCGTCAAAGCCAATTTTGCTCATGCCCAATCGCTGGTTCCGTCATAAGGCCGATGAATTCGAGCAGTTTGCCATCGACGTTATCATGGGGCGACGGGAGGACACCCTGGCGGTGGTGTTCGGCGGGTTCCTGCAGCTGTGCTCCTACCTGTTCAGCGGCATTGTGCAGCTCCGGCTCTGGCTCTATCGCAACCGCATCCTGCGCGACCAGCCGCTCGGCTGCCTCGTGGTGGTCGTGGGGAATTTGACGGTGGGCGGCACCGGGAAAACCCCGGTGGTGGAGAAGTTCGCCCGGGCGCTGCATGAGCGCGGCCGCAAGGTCGCGATCCTCAGCCGCGGCTACAAGAGCAAGGCGCCGCCGCTTTGGAAGAAATGGTGGTTCTGGCTGAACAACACCGAGGACGCGCCGCCGCGCATCGTAAGCGACGGACGAACCGTGTTGCTCGATTCCGAGCTGGCTGGCGACGAGCCGTTCATGCTCGCCCGGAACCTGCCGGGCGTGGTCGTGCTGGTGGACAAGGACCGGGTGAAGGCCGGCGCGTATGCGATCAAGCGATTCGGGTGTGACACGCTGGTCCTCGACGACGGTTTCCAATACCTGCCGCTCAAGGGGCGGCTGAACCTGCTGCTCGTCGACAAAACGAATCCGTTTGGCAACGGCTTCCTCCTGCCGCGCGGCATCCTGCGTGAACCGATCAAGCACCTCAAGCGGGCCTCCTACGTCTTCCTGACCAAGTCCAAGGGCGTGCGCGACGACGAACTGGAGGCGATGATCCGCCGCTTCAACCCGGAAGCCGAAATCATCGAGTGCGCACACAAGCCGCAGTACCTGCAGCGCCTCGACGGGGGCGAACGACTGCCTTTGAGCGCGCTGGCCGGGAAGCATGTTGGCGCGTTCAGCGGCATCGCCGCGCCCGAAAGCTTCGAGGCTTTCCTGCGGGAAACGGGCGCGAAGCTGGACTACACGCGACGCTTCCTCGATCACCACCGCTTCACGTCGGACGATCTCAGCTCGGTCTTTGCCGAGGCGCTCGCGAAACGCGTCGAGCTGCTGATCACGACGGAAAAGGACGCCGTGCGCCTCGATCCCGCGCGGAAGATTCCCCTGCCGTGCTACTACCTGCGCCTGGAAATCGACATTCTCCGCGGCGCAAAGGACTTTGACGAGGCCGTGGGAAAGATCTGCTTCCCGCGCGGTGAAGCGGCGGTGGCGTCGGCCTCCCCGCTCTGAGGAGATGATCCCGCCAATGATCGCCGGTTTTCGCCCCCGGCGCACCGCCGCAAGCGAGCTCGCTTCAAGATCGGCGACAAAAACGCCCCAAGCCGGCGAGGGCTTGGGGCGGAAGACCGGGGTGGTTTCGGCGAACCGCCTTGTTAGGGGACGACCGGTTCGATCAGCGCGCTGTTGCCGTTGAGCAGCAGCCGGTCGCAGATGACCCGGCCGGTCAGTGTGGCCGTGGCATTCAACGTCACGGTGCCACTCGGACAGGTGACGTTGCCGTGGAACGGGTTGTTGCCGCTGACGGTGAGGCCGCCGGCGGACACGCGTAGTTCCAGCCATTCCGGGTGATCCGTCGCGCCGCTGGGGCAGTTGAGGATGGTGCCGGTGGCCAGAGTGAGGATGACCGGCCCGACCACCTGCAGTTTCGGCGCCCCGCCCGGGAGGCCGCCCACGGAGAGATTTTGGAGG
>DASZPS010000158.1:0-13142 GCA_035549955.1 Lacunisphaera sp.
CCAAGGAGGCTGTCTCGCAACCTCTGCTTAACGGGATCAAATTACGCGGTGGGGGAAAGGTGGAGGAGCGGAAGGAAAGATTCTTGTGGGAAGGCCCGGCAGGCGGGGACGGCCGCGAGCGCACGGTCCGCTCTCGGGGCGTTCTGAGGGGGTACCGGGCCGCTGGGGCTGGAGTTTGGGCCGCGCCAGCGCCGGTAGATCACCTGCAGGTTCCAAGTGGTGCAAAGCATCGCCCACTGGATGCCGGCTTTCTCCAAGCCGCGCACCGTCCAGCGCCGGAAGCCCATCTGCTGCTTCACTTGCGCGAAGACCGGTTCGACGGTGGCCGCTCTCAGCTCGTAGTATTCGGCGGTGCCGGGCTTCTTCCAGCGGGCGCGCAGGGCTTCGAGGTGCGCATGGCCGGGGCCAAGGTCGATGCTGCGGCCGTGGCGGCTGGTGGTGCAGAGCGAACGCACCGGACAGTCTTTGCAGACTTTGGCGCTGCGGTAGACTTCGATCTGATGGCCCCGATGTTCCCGCACGCGCAGCAGCGGCAACTCCCGGCCTTGGGGACAGACGACGATGCGGCGCTGGGGGTCATGGCGGAAGTGCGCGCTGTGATAGGGATGGGAATCGTCCTTGCTGGCGCTGGGCAGCGGGGTGAGCACCTCGTGGCCGGCTTCGGCCGCGGCGGCCAACTGGGCGCCGCTGGCGTACCCGCCGTCGGCGACGGTGGCCGGCTGCGCTTGAGCGCCAATCTCTGCGCGCAGGGCGGTGGCTTGCGCGAGCAACGGGGTCAGTTGCGCGGTATCGGTGGGCGCATTGGTCAGCGCGGCGGCCACGATCACCTGAGCCTTCGCGTCCACGAGCGCTTGGGCGTTGTAACCGAAACGGTTACGCCCGTCGCATTCCATGCGCGCGGCGTCGGGCTCGAGGGGATGGGCGTGCTTGGTCTGCCCGGAGCGCACGCGATCGAGGGCGTCGCGCACTTTCGTGCGCAGGGTCTGCGCCCGGTGCAACCCGACCGGCAGGCCGGCGGCACTCGCAGCTGCTCCCGCGCGGGCAATCTCGGCTTCGCGTTCGGTCAATTCGGTGTCGAGTTGGGCGAGCAGTTCCGCCAAGTCCTTTTCATCGCAGCCGCCACGGCCCCGGCACGCGGCCATGATCTTGGTGCCGTCGAGGGCTTGGACGGCCAGGCCGAGCAGATCAAGTTGGAAGGCCACTTTCACGCTCTGGCGAAAGAGCGTGCGCAGGCCCTCGCGGTGGGCATCCCAGAACCGCCACAGCGCGTTGTGGTCCGGGCGGTGATTGCCGCTGAGCCAGACAAAACCCATCTCCTCACGACAGGCCCGTTCGACGGCGCGGGTGCTGCGCACCCGCCGCAGGTATCCGTACAGCCAAACGCTCAACAACAGCGCCGGCTCGTAGCTGAGGCCCCCCTCCTCGCGTTTGAGCGTGTCCAGCCCCAACGCCTTCAGGTCCAACGCTGCGACGAACTCCCGCACAAACCTCGCCGGGTGCTCCGGCCCCACCCAGTCCTCCACACACGGGGGCAGCAAATGAATCTGATCGTAGTCGGCAGCGAGGATTTGGCGCATCTTGCCGACGCTGCACCCTTCATGCCACCACCACAGGAAGGTTGCGAGACAGCCTCCAAGGGCCGACCCTACATTCCGTCGCGTTGATCCAGGTGCTCGCCTACTTCAACAGCTCCCTTAGATCGGCGAGACTGAGCTGGGCAGCGGCAGCGTCGCTGGCCTCGAAGACGTCGGCCAGGAGCGCGCGCTTGGTGTCCTGCAAGGCCACGACCTTTTCCTCCACCGTTCCGGCGCAGATGAGCTTGTAACTGGTTACGACCTTCGTCTGGCCGATCCGGTGGGCGCGGTCGGTGGCCTGCGCCTCCGCCGCCGGATTCCACCACGGGTCGAAGTGAACCACGACATCGGCCCCCGTGAGGTTGAGGCCGGTGCCGCCCGCTTTGAGCGAGATGAGGAAGACGGGGATGGTCGAATCGTTTTGGAACCTGTCCACCGCGGCCTGGCGCGCCTTCGGAGGGAGCGATCCGTCGAGGTAACAAAACGCCACCCCCTGCGCTTCGAGTTCCTCACGCAGGAGCGCCAGCAGGGCCGTGAACTGGGAAAACACGAGCATGCGGTGGCCTTCATCGAGGCTTTCGGCCAGGAGTTCGCGAAAAGCGTCGAGCTTGGCGGAATCGGCGGCCGTCGCCTCGCGCGCTTGCGGCACCAACCGCGGGTCGCAGCACACCTGGCGCAGCCGGAGCAGTTGCGTAAACACCGCGAAACGCAGGTTGCCTTCCGACTGCCCCCGGGCGGCCAGATCGAGGAGTTCGCGTTCGCCGTCCTCCTGCAGGCGCCGGTAGAGCGCGGCTTGCGTCGCGGTTGGCTCGCACCAGATGGTCTGTTCGATTTTCTCCGGCAGCTCCGGGGCGACGGCGGCCTTCGTGCGGCGCAGGATGTAGGGCGCGGTTTGGTTGCGCAGCTGCGCGTCGTGCCAGCTGCGCTCGTCGCGTTTGAGGCCGGCCGGCACGCGCGTCAGGAACCCGGGCATCAGAAACTCGAAGAGGGAGCGGAGGTCATCGAGCGAGTTCTCGAGCGGGGTTCCGGTCAGCAGGAACCGGCCGCGGCCGCGCAGGGCCCGGAGGGACTGCGCCGCCTGCGTGCGCCGGTTCTTCAGGTGTTGCGCCTCGTCCGCCAGGATCAGGTCAAACTCCACCGACTCGAACAGCACGGCGTCGCGGGCCAGGGTGCCATACGACGTGAGGATGAGATCGTGGGCGGCGAAGTCCCTGCCCGCGAGGCGGCGCGTGCCGTGATGGACGAAGACCTTCAACTCCGGCGCGAAGCGCGCCGCTTCGCGCCGCCAGTTTTCGACGAGCGAGGCGGGACAGGCGACGAGGTGCGGCGACCGCCACGCCGTCCGTTGGTGGGAGCCTCGGGCCGCCGCGACCAGCGCCAGGGCCTGCAAGGTTTTTCCGAGGCCCATCTCATCGGCGAGAATGCCGCCCAGTTGCTGCCGGTAGAGGTGCCAGAGCCAGGCGGCGCCGAGGCGCTGGTAGGGCCGGAGAATGGCATCGAGGGCCGCGGGGGCCGGCGCCGGCGGCAGCGCGGAGAGGTTGCGCAAGGCGGCGCTGCGTTCCCGCCAGGTGGCGGGCGCTTGGAAATGCGGCGCAAGTTCCTCGAGCAGGTCATTGACCTCGGTGGCGCGGGCCTTGGCGACGCGATGTTTGCGGCTGGCTCCGCCGGGGTCGCTCGCGTCGCCCGCGAGGGCGCGGTGGACCGCGCCGATCTTTTCCAGGCGATTCGCGTCGAGCAGGAAAATGTGGCGGCCGTCCTCCACATAGCCCCGGCCGCTCGCGATGGCTTCGCGCACCTGGGCCTCCGTGGCCTCACCCGCGTCGATGCCGAGTCGCACGTCGTAGGCGTCGGGCGTTTCCGTGACCTCGGCGGTGGGGGCGGCCGTGCGCAGGTTCGCGGTGTTGCGGTTGAAGTTTTCGGTGAACTCCGCGCCGAAATCCTCGCGGAGCAGGCGGCCCTCGGTGGCGAGCAGGTTCAACACGCGGTGGCGGTCGCGCAGCCACCATTTGCGGTTGAGCGGATCGAGGACAAAGCGGTGGTGCCGGAGGAACTCCAGCACGGCATCGTAGTGCGCCGATTCCTTCGCCGGCAGGCTGATCGCGAGAAAGTGTTCGGAGCCGTCGACGATGAGCGGGGTGGGGGGAGCGGGCGCTGGGTTTTGTTTGGGCGGAGGGCTCGTGTCCCTGCGAGCCGCGGCCCGCAGGGAAGCGGGCCCTCCAGCGCCCTTTTTCGGTTCGGCGATTTTTCCCAGCATTTCGCTCACGCCCGACAGCTCCTGGCCATGCCACGCCAGCGGGACCTCGGGCAGGGTGCCGTAGAAAAACACCGGCTGCCCGGCGAGGGCGGAGACGAGTTCCCGCAGTTGGGCGCGGGTAAGCTGGACCAGCGAGGCGGGCTCGGGCTTGACGCCGATGCGCTGCAGGATGGCGAGACCCGGGAGGAGGGCGGGGGGCAGCGGCGACGCCAGGTCGAGTTCCACCCGCACGGCAATTGCGTCCCGCGGAATCGCGGCATCGAGGTTGGGCGGGAGCAGGAGGCGAAGCATGCGGACGAAAGGAAGGGGTATTTACCACCCGCGCAACGGGGGGAGTCAACCCAGTGGGGGGCGACAAAGTCGCGAACCACCCCGGCCCGGGGCTGTCACGTCTTGGAAGAGGCCGTGTCGGCCAAACCCACCATGCAAAAGAATGCCAAAATCAGCCGCGAAGAGATGGTCCGCCTGCTCAACGAGGATCTCGCCCGGGAATTCCAGGCCGTGATCGCCTATGTCGTCTACAGCCAGACGATGAAGGGCGCGGAGTTCCAGGCCATTGCCAACGAGCTCAAGAAGCACGCTGGCGAGGAACTCGAGCATGCCCTGAAGATTGCCAAGCAGATCGACTATTTCAACGGCACCCCCGTGACCGTGCCCAAGGCAGTGAAATTGTCCGACAAGCCCGAGGACATGCTGCGCTTCGACCTGCAAAATGAGACCGACACCATCAAGGCCTACCGGGAACGAATCCGCCAGGCGGATGCCATGGGCGAATTCGCACTGGGCGAAGTATTGCGTGAGATCATCGCACAGGAACAGGAGCACCTGACCGACCTCGCCGACGCGCTGGGAGTCGACAACCCAAAACTGGGCGACTGACCGCGAAAGGAATTCCCAAACCACCACCACTTCCATGGGCTTCGACCAACACGACCAACGCCCGCTGATGAATCCGCAAAAGCGGACGACCAAGGTAAATCTCTGGATGACGGTCGCCGTGGCCGTGTTCTTCCTGGTCGGGGCCATTGCCGTCTGGATGTACATGCAAGGCCATGCGGGGGAGTAGCGGCCCGAAGGTGTCGTAGGAGGGGCATTACGCCCCCGACTTGGTGTAGCCGGCCTTGCAGAGGCCGGAGGGGAAGGTGGTCGCCGCTTTCCCGATTGGCGAAAACGTCGGTGGGGCAATCGAACCCAGTCCTGACACACCCCGGCGCTGCGCGCCACCCCTCTCGAGCCGGAACAATTCGATAGGTGGGCGTCGGTTTCCACACCGACGCCAGGTTCGCCCGCCTCGTGGGTCCTTGTCGGCGATATGTCCTGTTGTTCGCTGCTGCGAACCCGGGACCAGTCGCGCAGCCTGCGCTGCGGCTGGGAAATCGCCGACCACCAAAAGGTGGAACGCGCTGACCTCAGCGCGTTGCAGCGAAGCCGCTCCGAGCCAGCGCCTTGGGATCAAGTCGCTCCACCTTCTATTGCATGGTTCCGGCTCGAGAGGGGAGTTCGGGCGCGACGCTCCTCCCGCGCCGTGCTTCCCTCAGCTATCCTCGAATTTCACGTTCTGCTGTTGGAGGAATGGCTTCAACTCGGCGAGACCGAAGTCGGCCAGGATCTTGCCGTGCCAATCGAGCGAGGGCGCCTTGGCCTGGCCGGTCTTCTTTTGCATTTCCTGCAAGGCGGCCGGGTCGCGGGTCACATCCACCTCGCGATAACCAATGCCGTGATCGGTCAGAAAATCGATGACTTCATGACACCACGGGCAGCCGGGCTTCACGTAAAGTATCGGAAGATTTTCGCCGGCAGTGCGCGCGGCCGCGGGTGAAGCGGAGGAATTGTGGGCCATACCGCTTGGACTGCCGGAGTCCTGGTTGGTGCCGGTAAATATACGGCGGGCAGGGGCCCAGCTTGTTCCGACTTGCGCCAACGGGCGATGGCATTTGCGGCGCCCCAAAAGGCGTTCGCAGACTGCCTATTTTGCTGCCGCCATCGCCGCTTTCACCTGCTCCGTAAAAGCCGGCACCACTGTGAAGGGATCATAGGGTACGCCGGTTACCGCGAGTGTTTCAATGGGCACATACCCGCGGTAGCCTCCACCGCGGATGATCCGGAACAGCCGCGAAAGATCGGCGGGTCGGGAGCGGTCGTTGTTGTAGATGCTTTCCTTGACCTGCCAGTTGACCACGTGGGGCACAACCTGGGCGAGGTCGGCATAGGGGTCGGCCGTGAGCATGTTGCCGGTGTCGACGATCAGGCCGCACCAATCCGACTCGATGGCTTGGATCACCTTGAGGCACTCGGCCGCGGATTTGAGCATGTCGCCGTGGTTTTGGACGCCGACGATGACGCCATGTTTTTCGCCATGGGTGACGCACTCGCGGATGGCGTCGATCATCCACCCCGCCACCTCATCCCATTTCGATTCGTAGCCCTTGGGCACGGCGCCCGCAAATACCCGCAGCACCGGTGCGCTCAGCTCGGCGGCGATCTCGATCCAGGCCTTCGCGCGGGCGACATCGGCGGCGCGCTTTTCGGCATCGGGCTGCGCGAAGTCGTTGCGGATCCCCGTGCCGCTGATGGCCACTCCGAGGCGATGGGCCTGGCGCTTGAATTTGCGGATGTACGTCCGCGGCGGCACGTCCGGATAACCCGGGAAGTAGTATCCGGTCGGATCGAGGGCCTCGAAATCCTGCCGGGCGCAAAAATCGAGCACGTCAAAGAGGGATTTGCCGCCGGGCTTGCCGGCGAGGCCATCGAGCAGGACCCCGTTGAAGGAAAAGGCATTGAGGCTGAGTTTAAGCCGGCCCGATCCGGGACGTGGCCGGCCCGGAAGGTCGGCCCGCGCGGGCGACGCGGCCAGGGTGGCGAGGGGCAGCAGGGCCGCTTGTTTCAGGAAGCGACGGCGGTCGGAGGCAGGGGAGTTCATGGGGAGGAAGGCGCGGACCAGCCGCGAACCAGGTCGCGGGCATATTTCCCGGATGGGCTTAAATCGCTCTCCGCCCAACCGCCTTTCGAGGCGGCACTGTGGCGGACGATCGCCGCGGTCTCTTTCTTGTCGTAAACGGCCCAGTTGCAGTGGCTGATTTGGTTATCGCGGAGGAAGGCCAGCCATTCGCGCACCGAGGCTTCATTGATCGGCCCGCCGCCATCGGCATTGCAGGTGCCCCACTCGGTCACGAAGAGCGGCGCGCCGAGGTTCAGGGCCTTCAGCGCGCGGGCGCGCAGCGACTGCTTGTGCGTGCCGGCGTAGAAATGCAGCACATAGGCCACGTTGGGATCCTTGATCGGGTCGGCGGCGGCGACGTCGACTTGCTGCGAGAAGTTGGGCGTGCCGACGACGATGAGGTTGTCCGGATCGATCGCGCGAATCGCCGCGATGACCTTCTCCGCGTACGGCTTCACCTCCCGGGCCCAGGAGGCCTTGGCCAAAGGTTCATTGAAGATCTCGTAGATGACATGCGGGTACTGGCCGTAGCGCCGCGCCATGTCGGTGAAGAAGGCGACGGCCTGGGCCTCGTGGAGGTGGGCGTTGTGGTCGTGCCAGTCGATGAGGACGTAGAGATCGGCCGCGATGGCGGCGTCGACCACCCGCGTCAAGCGGGCGAGGTTGCGGCCGGGATGCTGGAGATAGCCGTCCTCCTCGTGGATGCCGAGCGGGGCGCGGACGATGGCCGCATGCCAGTCGTCCCTCAGCCAGTTTACGGTGCCGGCGTTGTAGAAACGGGCCGCCTCCCACTGGCTCCAGCCGAAACTGACGCCGGCGAGGCTCACCGGCCGGCCGTCCTCGCCGACGATGCGGTTGCCCGCGGTGCGCAGGCGGCCGTGGGCGGAGACGATGCCCGGAGTGACGGGGGTGGGGGGCGAGGGTGGCGCCGCACACGATGCAAGCAGCAGGGTGGACAGGGTCGTCGCCACGAGGGCGAGCATGGGCTTGGTCATGAAGGATGCCTGCAGCCAATGCCGACCAACCCAAACCGCAAACCTGGAAAGCGTCATCCTGCCGATCCGTTTGATTCGCGAATTGCCGCCGAGCGCCGTCGTACTGATGCTGGATCCATGCAGGCAGCGAGATGGTGGCAGCGGCCTCGGTCGACGATGCGGACAGGCGTCCGGCGTTTGCTACTGCCATCGTTGATGTGCTGGCTGGTCTCGGTCGGATTGAACGCGGCAAGCCTGCAGGTCGACACCTCCGCGCCTGCACTCAGCCCGGTGGAAAAGCTGGCCGGGGAGTGGGAGACCAGGTTTTCCCGCGAGGACTATATCCCGGCGACCCCCTTGGAAAAGTCGCTCCATGACTATTTCAAACAGGTCTATAAAACCTGTGGAATGGCTGCGGGGGGTGATTTGGCGGACATTTCAAGGATCGTGGGCCGCGCTCGCGCCCAGATGGCCGGGAATACGCAACAGGTGATCCAGGAATTTGTGGACGCCGGCTACCGGCGGGCCGACGTGGAAGTTTATTTCGACCGACTCTATGTGCGCTTGCAGCAAGATCTGGCGGCCTACTTCGGCAAAGAACGGAAAGACCCGGCGAAGGTCCAGCCAGTGAGCGCCCCGGTGTCGGATGAACTATTGGCCAAGGCACACAGACTTTTCATGCAAAAGGATTCGGTCGGGGCGCTGAAGGCACTGGAAGACGCGCTGCGGTTCGCGCCAGACAACGTCCGTCTGACGCTGGATGCGGCCATCCGGCAACAGGCGATCGGCCAGCTGGCCGAGGCGCGCCAGAACTTCGACCTGGCCCGCGGGCGCTATCCGAACGTGGTGAGCATTTATTTTGGCATGGGTGAGATTCGCCTCGTGGCGGGTGATTACCTGGGGGCCATCGAAGCACTCACCACGGCAATCTATCTCGAGCCCCAGGCCCTTCGGGCGTATTCGTCGCGCGGCGCGGCGCGACAAGCGATCGATGACTATGAGGGCGCCATCGACGACTTCAGCCTGCATATTGGCAGCGGATACCCAACGGGCTTGGCGCAGGTTTATGTTTTCCGGGGCTGGGCCCATTTGACCCTGGGCAACCTGGAGATTGCGCGGGCGGACTTCGCGGCTGCGGTGCGGACGGATCCGAAATCATACGAGGGCCACTGGAGGTTGGGAGCAGCCCTGAAGCGGTTGGGTGACCCAGGTGCAGCCTTGCTGGCGCTCGACAAGGCCGTCGAATTGGAACCGCAGAGACCTGAGGCATATTCCAGCCGCATGTGGATTCACTTGAAGCTCGGTGACAAGGAAGCCGCCTTGCGCGACGCTGACCGCGTGGTGGCGCTAGAGAACGACTGGTCTTTTCGCCACCAGATCCGGGCCGTGCTGCTGGAGGTGCTCGACCAGGATGAAAAAGCTGAAATTGAGTATCGCGAGGCCGTTGCCCTGGCTAAGGAAGAGAGGGATATGCGCAGGTGGAGTTATGCAAGTTTTCAGCTGGATGTGTTTCTCCGCCGGCAGGGAAGGAAGGAAACCGAATATCTCGAGGGTGTATTGGACTGGCCGGATGAATGGCCCAAGCGCATCGGCATGTATCTCAGCGGGCGCATTTCAGCGGAATCCTTGGTCAATGCGGCCCAACAGGTGCAGAACCGCCGTGAACGGCTGAATCAAGAATGTGAGGCCAATTTCTATGTCGGAATGGCCCTTTGGTCAGCGGGAGACCGTCAGGCGGGGGAGCGCTATCTGAAAACGGCGGCCCTGGAGCGATATGACAGCAATTTGGAATGCACCCTGGCCAGCAAGTTCATGCAACGGGCGCAGGTCACTGCTGGTGCCGGGATCCAACTGAAATAGAATTGCCGTCTCATTCGTCGACCATCACCGGCATGCCGACCCAGACCAGTTGCAGGAGGGCGCGGGCGTCCCAGTTGGCCACGCGGAAACAGCCGTGCGATTCGGTGCGGCCGACCTTTTCGGGATCGGGCGTGCCGTGGATGCCGTAGCCCGTGCGGTCGAGGCCGATCCACGCGACGCCGACCGGGTTGTTGGGGCCGGGGGCGATGATGAGCTTGCGGCCAAGTTCGGCGGCCTCGGGAACCTCGGGAAAAACCTCCGGGTCAAACGTGTAGTTGGGGTCGGGAATGACCACCACGACATACAACTCGCCGACGGGGCGCTTCTCGACGTTGCGCGCGATGCTGACCGGACAATGGAAAAGTACGCGGCCGGTTTCGTCCACGGCTTGGAGAATCTTTTCGGCGAGATAAATGTGGATGCGGGCGACCTTCGCGTCGGGCAGCGCGGCCTCGGGGTCGGGGACCGTGAGCACCTGGCCGGGAAGCATGTTTTCCCAGTCAACCTTGGGGTTCAGCTTGAGCAGCAACTTGGGATTGGTGCGGTGGCGTTCGGCCACCAGTTCCAACGCCGTCCCATGGCGCAACGCGTCGAGCTCCGATTTTCCGAGCCAGGTGGTGGGCACCGGCCGCACGCCGGCGAGGTCCAGGGCGGTGAAGGTGTACTCCGTGAGGACGGGCGAAGTAAGCTTGAGCAACTCCTTCGTGGCACGATCGAGGTCGCCGGTTTCCTTCAACCCTTCGTTTTTCTGCCAGGCCTTGAGCGCGGCCGCGGTCTGCAGCCCCCGCACCCCGTCGATCGAGCCGCAGGAAAACCCCCGGCGCGACAACTCGACCTGCACCTCGAGCCAGGTGGCAATCGTCCGGGGTTCGAAGTCGGGCGTCTCCGCGGATTCGGCCGGCGGCTGCGAGCCGCCGGGGGGCCGGGTGACGGTGTCTGCGGGCTTCGCCGGGGCCTCTGCCGGTTTGGTTTGGGCGCGCACGGCTCCTCCGAGCAGGCAGCAGAGGAGAACGAGGCGGAGCATGGCCGGCAAAGTTGCCGGTCCCCGTTCCAAATGAAAATCGCGAAATTGTCCCTGCGGGGGCCGGCTCGAAACCGGGAGATCAGATGCCGGCCGGACGCTTGTCGCCGGTTGGGAAACCGGCGACCATCCGCGGGCGCTCATCGGGAAGTCAGGTGCCAGTGCCCGCACAACGCGCACCGGTAGGCCGAGCGCTGGCGTTCGACACCGGCGAGCAGGGCGGCGTCGAGGGCGTCGCCCTGGGTGCGATAGCGGCGCTTGCCCGTGCACATGCGTTTCCGTTCCCCGATCGTCGGCTTTTTCATTTCTTCGGCTCGAAGCGGCTCTGGGCGCGGTTTTTCCGTACCTCCGCGGCGGGGAAGACCTGGCCGTTCATCGCGATGTAGACCCCCGCAGGCAGCACTTGGAGGGCGCCGACGGCACAGCCCAGGTTGAAGAGGGCATCGCTCTGGCGAAACCGGGCCGGGACCATGGAGCCGGTGAACACGATGACCTTGTCATGGAGGTCCGCGAGGGTGGCCGCGGTTTCCGTCATGGTGTCGGTGCCATGCGTGATGAGGATGAACCGCTCGGGGGCCGCGGCGACCCGCTCCCGGATCAGCGCGCGATCGGCATCGGTCATATGGAGGCTGTCTTTCTGCAGGACCGACTCGACCGTGTAATCGAAGGTGACGTTGGCCTCCTTGAAGAGGGGCCCCACCTGCGGGTCGCCCACGTCGTAGGTGCTGGCGGCGTCGAAATAGACCTTGTCGATGGTGCCTCCGGTGGCGATCACGCGCATGCGCATGGATCGAGGCTGCGGCAGCCATCCGGTTGATTCAATCCGGTTCTGGGTGTGGAACGGGAGGCAGGAGGCATTTGCATCATGGTTGAACCAGACTAGAATCTTGCGGTCCCACTCCCCATGAAAACGCCTGCCCTCTGCCTGATGATCGCGCTCGCGGCTGGTTCCCCGCTGGCGGCGGGGGAGATCGGACCCGGGGCCACGCTGGCGGAAGTGCACGCGACGTTGGGCCTCCCCCGCGGCCGGGCGCAGGCGGGGGGGAAGGATATCCTTTACTATGAACGGGGCGAGGTGGTGCTGCAGAATGGACGGGTGGAACATGTTGCCCTGAGAACACCCGAGGAGCATGCCGTCCTCGTGGCCCGGGAAGACCGGCGGCGGGACGAGCGGGAGGCCCGGCGAGCCAAATCGCTGGCCGAGGGCACGGCGTTACGTGACGCGAAGCTGGCCGATCCCGAATTCAAGCATGCCCCCGCCGCGTATCGCGTCGCATATTGGGAGGATTTCGCGCGCCGCTATCCGGAGGTAACCTGCGCCGAGCAACTGGCGATCGCCCGGATCCAGCTCAAGGAGCAGGTCGCGCAGGAACTGGCACGGCAGGAGGAGGAGCGGATGCGGCGGACGGAATTGGAAGAGCGCCTTGCAGCGACCGAGCGACGCGCCGCCTATGCGCGCCCCTATTATTCCGCGGGATATGGCCGACGGTATTACCATCCCGTCGGGCTGGGTCCGATCACCTACACCTTTTTCGACTCGCCCTTGCCGCCCTACACGACGCCGTCAGGCAACCCGGCGGGGAACTTGGGCGGCCTGGTGATCGACCAGGCGCCGCGCAGCCCATCATCGCCGGGAGGCGCCAGCGGACACGGCTGGGATCGATCGGGGCACGGACACGCTGAACATCATAGCGGAGGTTTTGGTCACAGGCACAACGATGGCCGCGGTATCGCTTCGGATCAGTCACGAATGTAAGGCCGGTTCGCGGCTGGCTGGCTGGTAACCGCCGTGATGGCAAATTAACCCGGCGCACCTTCGATCGGTTCAAATTCAATCTGGACCGGTGCGGATGAAATCGAACCTGTCCACAGCGCGGGAGGATATTTCCAAGGCTCGCGCTTAGCGACAGGCGCGTTTGCCAGATTCTGATAAGTAAAGACGGCGGTGTGCACGCCGGCCTCGACCTCGGCGAATCCCAGAGCGAGGGGCATCTCGATCTTTTCGCCTTGCCGGAGGAGCCCCCGCAGTTCCGTCAGGTAGAACGGCATGTGCCAGCCGTAGTTCGTCCATCCATGGACTGCAACAACCGCACGGGTTGGTCCGAAAGGTTGGTGAAGCATGCCGCAAGCGACGTCCCTGCCGGCCGCGGGAATGCGACGATCGCCACGCTGATCCCTTGGCCGCCGCCTGGCATCCGGACGTTGGTCGCCGCGACAATGGCGACCACCACCGCGAACGCGAGGAGTGACGGGATGAGGCGCATCCCATGTTCCACGGTCGGCGCGTCCAGATCTTGGGTGCGTTTGACGCCGCATGGAATCGACGTAGATAGGGGCACCCCGTTGCCCCATGAAGAAATTCCTCGGCCTTCCGTTCATCCCGCTCAACGCCGATCTCGGCCTGCTGGCCCTGCGGGTCGCAGTTTCGTGCCTGATGATCCGCTATCACGGGTGGGGCAAGCTCACCGGCTGGGAGAACGAGAAGATCCGGCTGCCGAACCTGTTCGCGCTCGATGGATTC
>DASZPS010000159.1:0-48624 GCA_035549955.1 Lacunisphaera sp.
CAGTCCAGCCAACTTTGAATCCCAACTAAACTAAATCACCCCTGCACCACTGTCCGAAATATCGGGGGAAACCCAACTTGACCCCAAGGCGCTGGCTCGGAGCGGCTTCGCCGCAACGCGCTGGGGTCAGCGCGTTCCACCTCGAACTGGATCGTTCCGGCTTCATAAGGGGACTGCGGCCGCGTGGGTCTGGGCTGCCCTCCATGAGAGAGGTGGCGCACAGCGACGGCGTGTGGAGGAATTCGCGACCTTGCCATCCAATCGGATTTTGAAAACACGCCCCGGCTGCAACTTTCCGGATCGCAGCCGGGTTCTTACCGCATCCCGGTGTCCCCCGTCGTCGGCGGACCCCGGCCTTCGCCATGACAACTCTCCTGCAGGACCTGCGCTATACGGTCCGCCTGCTGCGTCGCTCGCCCGGCTTCACGGCCGCCGCCATCATCATCCTCGCCCTCGGCATCGGGGCCAACTCCGCCATTTTCAGCCTCGTCCACGAACTGCTGTGGAGCGCGCGGCCGTATCCCGACGCCGACCGCGTGGTGCAGCTTTATACCGAGGACACCAAGCACCCCGGCTCCTTCCGGCTCGCCTCCTACCCGGTCTATCGCGACCTGGCCGCGCAGGTATCCGGCTTCGACGGGCTGCTCGCCTACCAGCTCACCATGGTGGGGATCGGCGAGAATGGGTCCGCCCGCCGCGCGTTCGCCGCGATCGTGAGCGCCAACTATTTCTCCGTCCTCGGTGTAAATCTCGCCGCCGGCCGGGCGTTCCTGCCCAGCGAGGAGAAGCCCGGCGCCAATATTCCGGTCGCCATCGCCAGCTACCAGTATTGGCGGAAGACCGGCTTCGACCCCGGCCTCGTTGGCCGCACCGTCCGCATCAACGAATGCCCGTTCACCGTCGTCGGCATCGCGCCGGAGCACTTCACCGGCACCATGATGCTCTTCGGCACCGAGTTCTATTTCCCGCTCGGCAACTTCGACCAACTGACCAACGACTTCGGAGAGGCGGGCCATCGCGGCCTGGAACACGTCGACGCGCGGCCATTGTTCCTCCTTGGCCGGATCCGCGCCGGGGATTCGATCGAGTCGGTCAACACCAGCCTCCGCACCATCGCGGAGCGCCTCGCCTCCTCCTATCCGGAAGCCCAGAAGGACCAGACGATGTTTGTCGCGCGCCCGCCGCGCCTCGGGGCCAATACGAATCCGTCCAACGAATCGCAGATCAAGGTCCTCGGCTCGCTCCTCCTCGGGATGTCCGGCATGGTCCTGCTCGTGGCGTGCCTCAACCTGGCGAACATGCTTCTGGCGCGCGGCACGGCGCGGCGGAAGGAGATCGCGGTGCGCCTCGCCCTCGGCGGCGCCCGCCACCGTCTCGTCCGCCAGCTGCTCACCGAGGGCTTTGTCCTCGCGCTGGGAGGCAGCGCCGCCGGCTTGCTGCTGGCGCACTGGTCCGCGAGCTTGCTGGTCAATTCCCTGGGCGCCCTGGTGCCGTTCGAAATCTCCCTCCGCGGCGCGCTGAATCCCGCGGTCCTGGCCGCCACCCTTGGTTTCTGCAGTTTCGCCACGGTGGCCTTCGCGCTCGGACCTGCGCTCACGCTGACCCGCCGCGATTTCCTCGGCGACCTCAAGGCGCAGACCGGGCAGGACCCGACTCCCCGCCGCCGGCGGTGGCTGCCGCGCCATCCGCTGGTGGTGGTGCAACTCGCCCTCTCGCTGGCCCTCCTGATGGGCGCCGGGCTCTTTGTGCGCAGCGCCTTCAACGCCGCCGCCGTCGACACCGGTTTCCGGGCCAATGACACCCTGATTGCGGAGGTCGACGCCGGACTCGGCGGCTATGGCGGTCCGCGCGGGCGACGCGCGCTGCAAGCAGTCAGCGATCGCCTCGCCGCCCTGCCGGGGGTGGAAGCGTGCGCCCTGGGCGCCTTGGTGCCGATGGGCAACGTCCAGATCGGCCACCCCGTGCGCCGGGCCAGCATCAACGTTCCGCCCGACGCCCGGCCGGCCACCGCCGCGGAGGGCCGGGCCTACAACGCCAGCTGGACCTCTGTCGGCGCGGACTACTTCCGCGCGATGGGCCTCCCGCTCCTCCGGGGTCGCGCCTTCACTCCGGCCGAAGCCAGCCTCGAGGGCGGCGCGCCGGTGGTGATCATCGATGAAATCCTGGCCCGGCAGCTGTTCCCGGGTGCTGACGCCCTCGGCCAGCGCATCCAGGTCGCCGGCCGTGACGGCCACGGTGCGTCGGCCAACGCCGGCATGGAAATCGTGGGCATTGTCCGCTCGACCCGATGGACGCTGTTCTCGGACGAGCCGGAAGGGAGCTACTATCAACCTTTCGTCCAAGCCTACCAAAGCAACGCGCACTTCCATGTGCGACCGGCTGATCCCAGCCCGGCCGCGCAGCGCGCCCTCGCCGAGGCGATCCGCCGCGAGATCCGGGCGGCCGCCCCGGGCCTGCCGGTCTTTGGCGTGAAGACTTACGCCCGTCATCTCGACGAGAGCGCACAGCTCTGGCTCGTGCGCGCGGGGGCCACGACCTTTGGCCTGTTCGGAAGCCTCGCGCTGCTGCTGGCCGTGATCGGCATCTACGGTGTGAAGGCATATTCCGTCAGCCGCCGCACGCGTGAGATCGGCATCCGCATGGCGCTGGGCGCCGAACCAGGCGCGGTGCGCCGGATGATCCTGCAGGAAGGCGCGGCCATGACCGTGGCCGGTCTCGGGCTCGGGCTGCTGCTGGGGATTGGGGTGGGACGGGCCTGCAGCTCCATGCTGTACCAGGTTGCCGCCATCGACCCGTTCGTGTTCACTCTCGCGCCCGCGGTGCTCGCGGTCGCCGCGCTGCTCGCATCATGGTTCCCTGCCCGCCGCGCCACCCGGGTCGATCCGATGGTCGCCCTGCGCGCGGAGTGAACCTGCGGCAGGGAGCCGCTTCAGCCGGAACCATGCAATGGGCGGACGTCGGTTTCTCCATCCGACCAGCTCAGGAACCCGAGCCGGTCGAGGGGCAACCCGCTGCAGGTTCGCCCGCTTCGTGAGTCCTTGTCGGCGATTGGGAGATCGCCGACCATCAAATGGTGGAGCGCGTTGACCCAGCGCGTTGCGGCGAACCCGCTCCGAGCCAGCGCCTTGGGGTCAAGTCGCTCCACCTTCCACCCCCAGGAAGCAGCGGCACTGTAGCCGGCCTCGCTGAGGCCGGTCCGGGGTCACCGACCCCCGGGGCTACAACCACACCGTTTCTTCCTGACCGGAGCAAAACGTGTTTTGCGGCTTGGGGCTGGATCGTTCCGGCTTCAGAGCGTGGCGGCCACCCGGCGGAAGTGGTGGCCGAGGATGGCGAGTTCGATGGCCATGCGGAACTGCCGCGGGCGGCGCACGAGCGTCCCGAGGAAAAACCACCAGTACGCCAGCCGGCCACGGTGCCACACGCCGAGCAGCCAGAAGGACTTCAAGAACGCCCCGAAGTCGGCGCGCGACAGCCGCATTCGCGCCGCGTCCGGCCGGTGGTTCTTCAGGAACACGCGGATGCGGCGGTAATAATTGCGGGGCTCGTAAAGGCGGCGCATCAGCTCCCGGTAGCCGCCTTCGAGCAGCTGCCGGTTGAGCACGGGCCGGAAGTTCAACACCGCCGCGGTGTTGTTCCCCGTGCTGTCGGCCAGCAGCCGGCCTTCGCGCTGCAGCCGCTGGTGCAACCGGGTCTGCGGCAGGGCCGTGAGCAGGCCCACCATGGCGGTGGCCACGCCGGATTTCTGGATGAAATCGAACTGCTGCTTGAAGATGTCCCGGGTGTCGCTGTCGAAACCCACGATGAACCCGCCCATCACCTCCAGTCCCGATTGCTGGATCGTGCGCACCGCGGCGACCAGGTCGCGGCCGGAATTCTGGAGCTTGCGGCACTCGTCGAGGGACGCCACCGACGGGGTCTCCAGCCCGACGAAAACCTTGCGGAATCCCGCCTCGACCATGAGCCCGCGCAGTTCGGCGTCGTCGGCCAGGTTGATCGAGGCCTCGGTGAGGAAACCCATGCCCGTGCCCGTGCGGCGCCGCCACTCGATCACGGCGTGCAGCAGCCCGCGCGTGCGGGCCTTGTTGCCGATGAAGTTGTCGTCGACCACGAAGACCATGTCGCGCCAGCCCAGTCGGCGCAGTTCCTCGAGTTCCGCCACGAATTGCGCGGGGGATTTCGTGCGCGGCACGCGGCCGTTCATGACGATGATGTCGCAGAACTCGCAATCGTAGGGGCAGCCGCGCGAAAACTGGACCGCCATCGTCACGTAGTTCCGCAGGTTTACCAGGTCGTAGCGCGGCACCGGCGTCTCCGTGAGCGCCGGGAACCGCGCCGCGCGGTAAACCGGCTGCAACCCGCCGCTCCGCAGGTCGGCCACGAGCTGCGGCATGATCTCCTCCGCCTCGCCGAGGACAAAGTGCGGGATCTCGGGGAAATCCTCATGCCCGGTCGTGAAGAGCGGCCCGCCGGCGACGATCTTGCGGCCGAGGGCGGCGCATCGGCGCGCGACCTCGCGCACCGATTCCTGGTGCACGATCATCGCGCTGAGCAGGACATAATCGGCATCACGGATGTCGGCATCGTCCAGCCGGTCGATGTTGAGGTCGACCACCTTGAGTTGCCAGTCGCGGGGCAGCATGGCGGCGACGGTGAGCAGGCCGAGGGGCGGAAAGGCGGCCTTTTTCGCGACGAACTTCAGCACGTGCTT
The DNA here is from genome assembly GCA_035549955.1 of Lacunisphaera sp. Classification (GTDB taxonomy): domain Bacteria; phylum Verrucomicrobiota; class Verrucomicrobiia; order Opitutales; family Opitutaceae; genus Lacunisphaera. The sequence goes on from DASZPS010000159.1 coordinate 4,712, forward strand.
GAAGCTCCAGAAGGTGTCCGGCGTCCGGGGGCTGATGAGCAGTAGTTTCATGGCACCGCGCGGGACGGGCCGCCCCGCGCCATTGCTGGCAATGTAGTTTCGCGCGCGCCGCCGGGACCAGAGGCATTGCTGCGCGAAGATTGTCCTTCCTCCGGACGGCACAAGAAATGCGCAGCAATTTTCCGCGCGAATGTCGGATCCGGTTACACTTCCCGATGACCTCCCTTCCGCCGCCCGCGAAGCGGAGCAGGGAAATGGTCGGGTATCCCGCGTCGCGGCCGGAAATTAGAGGACGCTCGCGCCGCGGCGTGGAAAAGGCCGGCGGCATGGCACAAGCGAAGCTGCCACCATGGGCCCGGTTAGTAGAAGTAATGCAGAACAACTCGCTTCGACTCCCCAGCTGGATTCCGCGACCGATCGGCGGCCTCCGGACCGGCTCGAATGCGAGATGAATCATCAAATCCCTGCTCCCATGAAAACGACACCCCTGCTCGCCGCGCTGGTCGCCCTCGCGCTCGCACCAATCGTGCGAGCCACCCCGGTCGACTTCGCCTTCGCGTCCACCAGCGACCCCCTGGCCTGGTTGGTCAGCTACCACATGACCGCCACGGATACCGGCAACGACCCTTCGCGTTTCCTCACCGGCGCCGGGGATTTCGCCCCGGCCGTCTCGGTGCCCGGGCGCGGCGACTACATCGCGAACAATTCGTCGGGCACGAACGGCTGGATCGGCGCCTACACGCAGTTCGTGTTCCGCCAGACATTCGACCTGACGGGCTACAATCCCACCACCGTCCACCTGGTCTTCCAATGGGCGGCGGACGACACGGGCCAGGGCTTTGCGGACCGCGGCAGCTGGCTCAATCGCTTCACGCTCAATGGCAGCGGCTTCCTGGGCATCGATTCATGCGGTTACTATGACTACGACCCAAACAAGATCGTTGACCTGTCCAGCGGTTTCGTGGCCGGACTCAACACGATCGACTTTTATGTCCAGGGGAACGGTGTCACCGACGGCTTCGAGCTGAGGCGGTTGAGTGCCACGGCCGAAATCGGTGGACCCACCGAACCCACCGTTCCCGACCAGGGAAGCGACCTGCTGATGACGCTGTTCGGCATCGTCGCCCTCGTGCTTTTCTGGCACCTGCGCAAATCCCGGAGAAAGCCGCGCTAGCCCGCGCCGGCCGAGGAATGCTAAATTTCGGTTGAACCAACTGACCTTGGTGCCGCGCGAGGGGTGCGGGCACCACCCACGGGTTGGATTTCTGCAACAGGTACCGCGCGGTCGGTCCAAGGCAGGCGCGGGAATCCGGGGAAATCCAACCCGTCCAGGCGCGGGTTGGCGCCGGCCGGCCGGAGCCGTTTCCCAGGACCAGCGGGCTGAGGTCAGCCCGCTCCACCTTGCCGAGCGGCTACAACGCAACTTAAACCGCTCTAACCCGGACATTTCACAGTCTGGGGCGATCCCATCAGCAAAATATCCGTCCGCCCTCCGGGCGGAGCGACTTTGTCGCGGCGCGCCCCGACAAGGTCGGCCCGACAGGGCGCATGTTTCACACCTCTGGGTGTGAAATGTCCGGGCTAACACCCCCGGGAGCACCGGATCTTTATTGGAGAAAGCCGGTGCGTCCCGGAGGCGGCACACCCTCAAGGTTCAAAAGGACGCTGACCGCCGCCGGGGGAAGCTCGGCGGGGCTTGCTGGGCGAAACCACGAATTCCTGCCGATCGACCCACGCGCTCATGTGGCCGGCTTCCGGTCGCGGCCGGCGGGATTCATCGCCAGGGAATGCCGGTTGAGCTGCCGGCGGCAGAACCACGCCAGCGCCAGGGCGCCAACCAAGACAGCCAGGGTGCTGCCGCCCTCCGGCACGGTGGGCACGGTCGAAGAGTTCACCGGCTCAAGGCCCGCGACGTCGTATTGCTGTTTCGTTTCCAACACGACCGCGCCCGTCATCGCCGTGACCAATTGCATCCGGACAGCCAGCTTCACCGCTGCCTCCCGGTTGCCCTGCCCACCCGCGAGCAGGCGCGCCACCTCATCTGCCGCCCAAAGCCGTCCCAAGTGCGAGGTCGCCTCCGGTCCCGTCACCGCCGCCTCGCTCGCCGGCAGTACGCGGCGCGTTGCCGCGATCTCGCCTTCGCGGAGCCGGTCCAACGTCCGCGCCAGGTCTTCGCGAACGCTGCCCAAGCGGGGCGCGACCGCGAGGCCGTAGGCCGAATCCAGTTTCTCGAGCACCACGTTCGCCCCCGGCAAAGCCGCCAGCGCCAGGATTTGCAGGCGCTCCCGCCGGCGCGCCAGTCCCTGCTCCAAGGCACCCGAATCCTGCCAGGTCATCGGCTGGGCGCCATGGATCCAGAGTAGCGATCCACCTGCGCGCAAGGCATCGGCCGCCTGGGCCAGGGCCTCCGTCGAATCCTGTCCGCCCTCGAACCCCACGGTGGCCAGCCAGGCGCCCGCCGCCCGCGGCTCGGTGGCCGGGCAGGCTCGCACGGGGCTGCCAGCCACCCACAGACGCACGGAAGTATTGTCCGGCAGGTTGGCCAGCACCCCGGCGAGCTCCGCCGCCACCGGACCCATTTCGTGCGACCCGTCGATGACGATCGCGACCGGACCGGCCGGCGCCGGCCGGCGCGCCACGGTCTGCAAAATGACGTGCTGCGGCTCCAGCGGATGGCGCAGCCAGGACTGCGTCACGGCCGGATCCCGCGCCACCGTCACGGTGGACTCCGGCGCGGCAAACTGCTTCGGCTCCAGCAAGCCGCGGAGGGCATGGGCAACCGTGCGCGGTGTCTCCGCCTGGTACGCGGGGAGCGTCGACGTGAGCGCCTGCGGCGACTCGATCCACACCGAATGCTTCAAGCCGGGCGCCGCCGAATAATTTTGTTCGAGAACCCGGGGCAGGGCCAGTTGCGCCGAGGACAGGTTGCCGAGCAGCAGCGGGAACGTGATCCCCAGGCGCACCTTCATCTGGCCGCCTTTGGGCGGGACCGGGAAGCACTGGACCAGGACCCGGTCGGGGCCCTTGGTTGTCACGAGCACCGGATCGCGCCGCTGGCTGACGACCGCCTGGTAAGCCTGCCGCACCTGGCTACGGCCCCCGAAGGCCGCTTCGCGTTCCTCGCCGTCGACCCAAAGCGTCAGGCGCGAGACCACCCCGCCCGGTGGCAGCTGGATCAGCGTCCGGGCCTCGCGCTGCTGGACCTCGTGGTCGTTGCGGAACACCATCGTCCATTCCAGGTAACCGGCCGCCGCGTCGCCCTCGACTTTGCCATCGAGCCGCGACTGCGTGAGGTAAAGCGCCTTGAGGCGCTGGCTCACGTTTTCGCCGCCCAAGCCCTCGTCCCAGACCCATTCCTGGTCTCCCCGGTCGCGCCCGAACCGTGCCAGCCTCCCGACGGGCGGGGGCCGGTGGTTGAAGGGGCGGCCCGTCACGCGGAAGTAGGCCTCCTGGTAATTCGCCGCGGAGACCTCGCCAGCCAGCCAGGTCCGCGGGTTGAAGTTGAATTCCCGGTTCCGAAACTGGTCATAGCAACCGCGCAGCAGCCGATCTTCGCTGCCGACGTGATGCAACAGCCACAAACCGGTCTCCTGCCGGTCGGCAGAGCGATCGGAGACGGCGCGCACCGCCCAGTTCTCGATGAGCGGCGGAATCTCCAAGGCCACCATCGCGGCCACGCCGGCAAGCATCCATGGCCAGGTCCGCACCATCGGCCGGCCGGCCTCACTGGCCCGCCGGTGCAGCTTGGCCCGCAGGATCAACCCGACGACCAGCGAGAGCGCGGGCGAAAGGGGCAGCAGGCCAAGGCCGAAGAAAATGATCGCGAGGACCGCGATCGGCGACATCGGCAGGAACCAGAGGCTGTACCAAGCCGCCACGCCGAGCCCGATGCCATTGAGCACCCCGACCCAGCGGGCGGCCTCGGCGCCCACCGACCGGCGCATGGCCACGACCAGGCCCAGCAGGTTCGCCAGCCCGACCAGGCTCACCGCCATCACGTGCCACGGCGACGGCAGGGGATCGAAGAACTCGTTGCGGCACATGTCGGTCGCCAGTTCCAAACCCAGGGTGACGCCCGGCAGCAACACGCCAAAGACCGCCAGCGCGCTCCAGCCGACCCATTGCCAGACGCCGGACCAGCCCTTCTTCGGCGACACCGGGTCCTGCGGTCCGTCGGATTGGAGCCGCTGCAATACCTTCTCGACCTCGACGCGGCCCGCAACCGACAGGCCGGTTGCGGCCAGTTCGTCGTCGATGCGGCGGCGCAAGCGGGCGGCCACGTCCGCGGGCACGAGGCCGCGCGCCACCAGCTCGGGCGTGATGTTGGCGAGGTGTTTTTCCAGGGCCTCGTGGGCGGCTTCGGTCCAGGTGATCATGGTGGCGGGGGGTGAAAGTTGGGTGCCAGGGTGAACTCAGGCCGCGGCGCCCTTGCCGGATTCCTGGGCATGCCAGTCCACGTTGCGAGTGAAGAACATCACGGCGGCGAGGACGGCGAACAGCGAAGCGGTGCCGGCGAGCAACGCGAAGTCCTCCATGCGCAACACCACGTAGAGCACGCCATGCTCGGCCGTGAGCAGCGCGGCGATGGTGCCGGCCCGGGCCAGGCTGCGCAGGATCGAGATGCTGTAGCAAACGATGAGGAGGGATGACGCCACCGCCGCGCCGACGTAGGCGGGCCCGGGTGCCAGCACTTCGCCCAGCGCCAGCAGGGCGAGGTAGAACAGGCAGAGCGCGGCGCCGACGAGCCCGTAGTGCACCGCATGCAGCCGGAGTCCCGCCAGGGTCTCGAAGAGGAAGAACGCCGCGAAGACCAGCGTCAGGACCAGCACGCTGTGCTTCAGCGAGCGCTCGACCATGCGATATCCCTCCGCGGCGGCCACCGCGGGATTGTAGGATGGCGCCGTCGCCATCTCCGTCCGCCCGGTGCGCGGCGCCACTTCAAGGGCGCGGGCGCTTAGCCGGGCATTGGCTTCCTCCCGGTTGCGGGCCCGTTCCTGGCGCAGGCCGTTGATGAGGCCCAGCGGCAGGTGCAGCGCCAACACCAGCCCGGCGATGAACAGCAGCTTGAGCGTGACCGTGTGCCGACGGCGAGCCGTGGCGGGGGGAATCGGCGAAAGCGGTGCGTTTTCCATGCCCCCATCGTGCGGCACCCGCATGAAGCCCATGTGAAGGCAGGATGAAATCGACCGGAAAAGCAATTGGCGCCCAGCGTTAAGCGCAAAGCCCCCACGCGTTCCGCCACGCGACCCGCCCAAAGCTTAATGCTTAAAGCTTACCGCTTTGCGGCACCCACAGGGTGGCGCGAGCGCCGCCCCCCGGCCGGTTGGCCAGCGTGGCATTTCCGCCGTGCAGGTGCGCGATCTCGCGCACCAGCGCCAATCCCAGGCCGGTGCTTTTCCGCTCCGTGCCCGGACGCGGCAGCGAATAGAAACGCTCAAACACCCGGGGCAGCGCGTAGTCCGGCACGCCGGGGCCGTTGTCTTCGACCGCAAAGACCACCCGCCCGTTTTCCACCGACCAGCCGAAGGTCACCTGGCCGCCGGCCGGCGAAAACTCGAAGGCGTTTCGCAGGAGATTCACCAACGCCTCGCGCAAAAGCACGGCCTCGCCCCGCACGTTCGCCTCGTCTCCTTCGCGCACGATGAGTTCCACGGATGCGCCGGTGCCCGAGGAGCGCACCACGTCGGCCGCCTCCCCGACCAGGCGCGCGGCGGACAGGCTTGCCTGCTGGCGGAGTTCCTTGCGCGCCTCAAGCGACGACAGCTCCAGCAGCCGCTCGATGATCTGCTGGATGCGCGCGGACTCGTTGCGGATGTTCGCCATGAACTTCCGCCGTTGTTCCTCCGGCATGTTTTCGTCGAGCAACTCCGCCGCCCCGCGGATGGCCGCGAGCGGCGCCTTCACCTCGTGCGCCAGCGTCTGCGTGTAGCGCTCCACGTGCTGGCGCCCGTCCAGCGCGTCGCGCATCTCTTCGAATGCCCGGCTGAGCTCCGCAATTTCCCGCGCCCGGGAGGCCAGCGGCACGGCCGGCCGGCCATCGCGGACATTCCGCGCGTAGATCGTCAGGCGCTCCAGGGAAGACGACAGCCGCGCGGCAATCCACCACCCGGCGACGACCATCACCGCGGCAATCGACCCGGCATAACCGGCCAGGCGCCAGCGCGCCGCGCTCACGCCGGCGTTGACCGAGGCCAGCGGCCGGCCGACCCCCACCCAGCCCGCCAGCTCACCTTCCCGGCGGATGGGCGCGACCACGCGCAGCTCGTTGTCCACCTCGGCGACATTGACCACCGAATAATTCTCCGAGGCCGACCGGCCGCCACCGGTCATGGTCCAGACATAGCGCGTGCCGCGATCGCGTCCGGCCGAATCGAAGACCACGGTCCCCCCCGCGTCGCAGGCGAACACCCGCAGCAGGTTCACCTGCGGCGGGAGGGTCTCGAGGCGGCGCACCCAGTCGTCCGTCGCCGAAGCCGGCGTGGCAAACGCCGCCAGGTAGGCCGCCGTGTCGCCCAGCGTGCGTCGCATCGATTCCACGTAACGCAGGCGCACGTCCCGCAGCATCAGCGCCAGCATGGCGGCAAAACCCAGCGCGGATGCGCCCACATAAACCGTGAAGATGGCCGTGCGGATGCGCACAAAGTTCTTGGTTGGGAGCTGAGGGTTGGGAGACCTAGGCGGTGAACGAGGAGGGAATGTTGCTTTGGCGCCAGCTGGTGGGGATTGAACTCTCGGCACTCCGCCCTCAACTCTCAACCTCGCGTTATTCCTCGCGCAGCGAATAGCCAAGACCGCGGTGCGTGACGATCGGGTCGGACTCGGGCGCGGCGTCGCGCAACTTGGCCCGCACGGTCTTGATGTGGGCGTCCACCGTGCGATCGAGCGCGGCGCCGGGGTCGTCCCACGCCGCGGTCATCAACTGGTCGCGGCTGAACACCCGGCCCGGGGACGCGAGCAGCGCTGCCAGCAGCCGGTACTCGTTGCGGGTGAGGTCCAGGGTCCGGCCGCGATAGGCAATGCGACACCGCGCTTCGTCATGCGCCCAGATGCCGCCCGTCGATGCGGGCGCTGCGCCCCGGACCGCCGCGCGGCGGAGCACGGCCCGGATCCGCGCGGTCAGTTCCCGCGGGCTGAACGGCTTTGCCAGGTAGTCGTCCGCCCCGAGTTCGAGCCCGACGATCCTGTCCACTTCGCTGCTGCGCGCGGTGAGGAAGATCACGGGTGGCGCGCCGATTTTCTGCAACTCGCGGCACACGTCGAAACCGCTCATGTCCGGCAGGCCCACGTCGAGCACGACCAGTGCCGCCGGTTGCCCGCGGTGCGCCGCCAGGGCGTCGCGGCCCGTGCTTTTCCACACGGGCGCGAAACCCTCGGACTGCAGGGCATAGGTGATGGTGTCGGCGATGGCTTGTTCGTCCTCGACGACCAGGATGGTCTGGCGCGCAACCGTCATGGGCGTTTGTTGCCAGCCCCAAAGCGCGCTGGCAAGCCCTGCGGCCCCGTCGGCCGGACCGGAGCGAGGAAAGAAAGTACTTGGCACCTTCCACTCGCCGGGATGTTCTCTTTCCGGGGTCGCTCCATACCTCCCCACCCCGTGTTACGCTTTCGGTGCACCCGAACGGGAATGTTGAGCGGCGTCACCGCCCGGATCCGCCGGGCCCGCGGTCACGGCCGCGTCAACGCAACCTGCCACCGCTTTCTGCTCAGCCCGCGGCGGCAAAACACCCAGTTACCCACATGCAAGGATTGAAGCCGGAATCCGCCCTCCCGCGCATCGGCATGGTCTCCACCCACGGCTACGTCGCCGCCGAACCGCCGCTCGGGGCGGCCGATACCGGCGGGCAGGTCGTCTACGTCCTCGAACTCGCCAAAAAACTCGCCCAACTCGGTTTCGAAGTGGACATATGGACCCGGCGCTTTGAGGACCAACCCGAGATCGATGTCGTCAACGAACGGGTGCGCGTCATCCGCGTGCCCTGCGGCGGGCCGAACTTCCACGACAAGGAATACCTTGTCCGCCACCTTTCCGAATGGGCCGAAAACGCCCTGCGCTTCATCCAGAGGCACGGGCTCAGGTACCAGTTCTTCGACAGTCACTATTGGGACGCCGGCTTCGCGACGCAGCGCCTCGCCGACGCGCTCGATGTGCCGCATGTGCATACGCCCCACTCGCTCGGACTCTGGAAAAAACTGCTGATGGAAAAGGATTTTCCGGACGATGCGGCCAACTTCGAAAAGAAGTACAACTTCACGCAGCGCATCAACGAAGAGCGCCTGCTCTACCAGAGCTGCGACGAGGTCATCGCCACGACGCCGATCCAGGTGGATATGATCCTGCGGGATTACGGCGCGCCGGCCGAGCGGGTGCACATGATTCCGCCGGGCTACGACGACAACCGGTTCTTTCCGGTCAGCGCCGCGTCGCGCGAGGCCATCCGCGGGCGCCTCGGATTCAAGGGCCAGGTCGTCCTCGCCATCGGGCGGCTCGCCCGGAACAAGGGCTACGACCTGCTGTTGAATGCCTTTGCCGTGGTGGCCGCGCGCCAGCCCGAAGCCCGCCTGCATCTCGCCGTCGGTGGCACCTCGCTCAACCCCAATGAACAGCGGATCCTCGATGACCTCAAGGCGCGGGCGGCCGCGCTCGGCCTCGCGGAGCGGGTGGGGTTCGGCGGTTTCGTCGCGGATGCCGAACTCGCCGACCACTACCGGGCGGCCGATGTCTTCGTCCTCAGCAGCCGCTACGAGCCCTTCGGCATGACCGCAATCGAGGCCATGGCCTGCGGCACGCCGACCGTCGTGACCACCCATGGCGGGCTCTATCGCGCCGTCACCTTCGGCCGGCATGCGCTTTATGCCGATCCGTTCGATGCGGAGGACTTGGGCATTTCCATCGTCAAGGTGCTCAAACACCCGCGACTCTCCCACCGGCTCGCCCGCATGGGGGCACACAAGGCCCGCAGCCTCTTCACCTGGACCGGCATCGCCCAGCAGCTGATCAGCCTCGTCGAAGCGCGCGCCACCGCGCTGGCCTTCACCGACGACGAGTGGGATGAACCGTGGAATGATGGGGACTAGCCGCAATATCTCACCCTTGGAAACGAACCAACACACCCCGCCCTGCCGGGCACGCCTCTTCCTGGAGGGGCCTCCGGCTGCGCAGGATTGGATTCCCCTCCATGAAACCGGAACGATTCAGTTGGGGCCGACTTTCAGCGGGAAATCAACGACCGCCAAATGGTCGAGCGCGATGCCCGTTCGACACAAGCTCAGGGCCTTGAGCCTGCCGAAACGGCTCCCCAACGCGCGGAGGAGGTCCGCCACGAAGAAAGCGCCCTGGGGAGCAGGTCGCTCCACTTCCGATTGCATCGTTCCGGATGAAGTGGGTTGGTGCGCAGCGCCGGGGTGTGTCGGTGGCGCAGGGAACACTGGAAATGTCCGGGCCAGGGGAATTCACGATTCATGACCCTGACCGGAAGATTTCACTCATTGCCTGCGAACCGAACGCGACGAAAGTCGCTCTGAATAGATGACACCCTGGCTTCGGACGAAGCCCCCGGGCTTTCCCAATCGTAAACCGCAAATCATAATTCAACAATCCCATGGTCCGCCTCTTCTCCTCCGATCTCGATGGCACGCTGGTGGGCAACCCCGAATCCACCCACCGGTTCAAGGCGACGTGGCTCTCCCTCGACCCCGCCGCCCGACCCCTGCTGGTCTACAACAGCGGGCGCCTGATCGATGACCTGCGGCGCTTCATCGACGACGACGTGCTGCCACCGGGCGACTACTGGCTCGGGGGCGTCGGCACGCAGGTGTATGACGTGAAGGCAGGGCGAATGCTGGACGAACTGCGCGACCACCTCACGGCCGGCTGGGACCTGGCCCGGGTGCGGCAGATTGCCGCCGCCTTTCCGGGAATGCGTCCGCAAGGCGACGAGTACCAGCACGACTTCAAGTCGAGCTGGTTCCTCGAGCGCGCGACCCCCGCCACCATCCGGCAGCTGCAGCACCAGCTGGCGCAGGCCGGCCTGCAGGTGAAGGTGGTCTACTCGAGCGCGCGCGACCTCGACATCCTGCCGGCCAACGCGACCAAGGGCGGCGCCCTCGACTGGCTCTGCCGGCGCCTCGGCATCGCCTTGGACCAGGTGCTGGTCGCGGGCGACACGGCGAATGACGCGAGCATGTTCCGCCTGCCCGGCGTCCGCGGCATCATTGTCGAAAACGCGCTGCCGGAACTCTACGAGGCGACCGTGGATGTCCCCACGTACAGCTCGCGGCAGATCCTGGCGGACGGCGTCCTCGACGGACTCTGCCATTACGGCATCGTCTGCATGCTGCCGACCAAGGAGAAGACGCGCGTCACCCGCGCCAAGCTGGAGCCGGGCTTCCGCATGCTCTTCACCGACACGAAACTGGGCTCGCTGAACGAGAAGGAGAAGGCCTTCATCGCCACCGGCTACGAACGCGCCCTGGTCGCCCTCCGGAAGAATATCACGCCGCTCGGCTTTTCCGCCTGTTCGCTGGCCGACAACTCCGTGACGGGGACCGACGTCAACTACCGCAGCGTCTGGGCCCGGGACGGCGCGATCACCGTCTGGGGTTCGCTGCATGTCGATGACGAGGATATCCGGGCGGCGCAGGTCGCCACGCTGGATACCCTGCTCAACGCCGCGTCGCCCACCGGCCAGATCCCGGCCAACGTGCGCCTCGACGACGGCCAGCCGGATTACTCCGGCGTCGGGAGCATCGCGTCGATCGACAGCGGCTTGTGGGTCATCATCGCCGTCTACAACTACGCCCAGCACACCGGGGACCATTCCCTCCTCTACCGCCACGCCAACCGCCTGCAGACGATCATGAACTGGCTCAGCGCGCAGGATTCCAACAACGACGGCCTGCTCGAGATCCCGGAGGCGGGCGACTGGACGGACCTCTTCGGCCGCAGCTACAACGTGCTCTACGACGAGGTGCTCTGGTTCCGCACCAACGTCTGTTACGGGCGCATCCTCGAGCTCATGGGGCAGTTCGACCGGGCCGCGGACTACCTGCGCTGGTCGCAGAAGATCCGCAGTCGCATCCTCGACTTGTTCTGGCCGACGACCAAACCCAGCGAGAACGATCCCGGTCCGACCCAGAATCGCTTCGCCAACCGCCAGTCGGGACTCGGCGATGCCCAGTACCTGCTGGCCGAGATCACGCCGTTTGCCTTCAACTGGCGCTGCGACACCTACGCGAACATCCTCGCCTTCCTGATGAACGTGCTGGACGTCGACCGGGCGCGCATCGCCTTCCGCTTCATGTGGGGCGTGGGCGTCAACCAGCCGTGGCCCGTCGCCAACCTCTATCCGGTGGTGCAGGCCGGCGATCCCGACTGGCGCGCCTACTACACCGTCAACCTGCTCAACCTCCCGCACCACTATCACAACGGCGGCATCTGGCCCTTCATCGGCGGCATGTGGGTGCGCTTCATCCACCGGCTCGGGTTCCACGAGGTCGCTTCGCGCGAGTTGCTCCGACTGGCCGAGGTCAACCACGCCGGCCGCGACCACGAATGGGAGTTCAACGAGTGGGCCCACGGCGCCACCGGCCGGCCCATGGGCAAGGCCTTCCAGGCGTGGAGCGCGGCGTCCTTCATCCGCGCCTGCCAGGAATTGCAGGCCGGACCCAAGGGACCGGCCGATTCCTGATCGGTCCCTGCTTCGTCCGGGCGGTTTGACGTCTGCAGGATGAGCGGGAATCGCTTTGTCGCCACGCATCCCGGCTCCCGCATTCCCTGTGCTTCCATCCTTTCCCCGCGAGGTGGAAGGCAGGCGCCTCAGCCAAATCATGCAGTTGAGGTCCATTTTCAGAATGGGATCGGTCGCGCCAAATGGTGGAGCGCGTTGCTCCCCAACGCGCTGAGGATGCCCGCGGCGAAGAAAGCGCCCTGGGGAGCAGGTCGCTCCACCTCCGATTGCATCGTTCCGGCTCAGGGCTTCGATCGGCTGCACCTTGTCGACCTGATGCTGTCGACGACCCGACCCGATGCGCCAGGACCGGACAGGATGCCCGTCCATTCCTGGCCCCGACAGTTCGATTGCACCCCCGCCCGTTAGGCGAGCCCGGGCCTTGAGCACGTCGACCGGCGCCGGGGTGTGTCGATTGCGCGGGGAAGACCGTGAATCTTCCCGAGCTAATTTCCGTCCGATGGTACGACCCAAGGGGACCGCGTCGCGTATCCGACGCTGCGCGGCAGTGCAACGACCGCGACCAGCGTCACCAGCAGTCCCGTCAGCAACAGCCAGCTGGCCGCTTCTTCCGTATCGCCATAGTCCAGCAGGGCGGTCGCGGCCAGCGCCACGATGGTGAAATTCGGGCAAAACAGCAGCCAGGTCTGGTCATCCCCGCCGGTGCGGGCGAACCGGCGGTGAAGCACATGGCGGAAAGCGATGATCAACGCCGCGCTGATCACTGCCACCAGGGCCATCCGCGTGGCCAGCGCCGCCAGCGGCAGGTGGGTGCCCAGCGAGGCAAAAAACAAGGGAATGAGGAAACGCCGGCTGATCGGTGCAAGATAATCCTCCAGGCTCAGGCCATCGTGGCGGACCCGGCTCGAAAACAGCCCGAGAAAGAAGGCGGTCTTGGGCCCGGACAGCCCAAAGCGCTCGCCGACCGCGCAGACCGCCAGCACCAGGAGGGTGACAAAATGCAACCGCCAGTGGGTGGCCTTCTCGACCGCCTTCCGCAGCAGCTTCGTCAGATGAGCGGCCAGGCGGCTGCAAAGATAGATCACCAGGGCCATGCCCGCGAGCTTCGCCGTCAGCAACCACGTCGGGCTGCGGCCAAGCACGGTGGTCTCCGCCGCCAGCAACACGATGGCGAGCACTTCCAACAGGGCCATGACCTGGAGCACAAACGCGCGGGAGGCATCGCCCAGTCCCGGATAGCTTTTCCAGGCGGCATGGGCCATGCCGACCGAGCAGGCGCTCAGGGCCGCGGCGGCGACGAAGGACTCGAGCCACGGCAAGCCGGCAAAGCGGGCCAGCGCGAGCAGGACCGGATACTGGGGCAGCACCCACCGCAGCAGATAGCGGCCCGGACGTCCCAGTTCGCGCCAGACCGGAAGTTCAATTTCCAATCCCACTTCAAACAGCAGCAGGACAAAGCCGATCTGCCCGGCCTCGCGGACCATGTTGGCAACTTCCGGCCGCAGCATCGGCCCAACCAGCAAGCCGAAGCAGACGAAGGACGGGTAGGCCAGGGCCGGGCGGCCCAGCCAGGCGCAAAAATCCGGCACGGCCATGATCAGGAGCAAAAGGACGACTATGAGTTCAATGCTGGTCATGACGATGTCCCGCCACGATCCGGCGCCAGCAGCCGCTTCGCCAGCACCAGCTGCGCGGCCGTGCCGAGGAGCAGGAGCGTATCCTCCGCGTGGATTTCCTCGTCCGGCCCCGGGTTGACCAGCTTCACGCCAGGCCGTTCCAGCGCGACGATGCTGGCGCCGGTCCGGAGACGCAGCCCGGTTTCGCGGATCAGTTGCCCCGCGGCCGGCGAGCCCGCCGCGACGGTGAGCGTGGCCAGGTCCGCTTCCGCCAGCAGTGACGTCTCTGTCGCCGGGCGGGCATCGGGCTTCGGCGGCGGCGCCTGCGCGAAGGTGTCCACCAAGGCCGCCTGCGCGCTGCTGTAGGCCCGGTTGAACGACCGCCACATCAGCCAGGCGAGGACACCGGCCAGGGCCAGCAGGACCAGCAGGACGTTGAACGAGGGTAACAGCGTCGAACTCAGGATGAGCACGAACAGCCCCAGCGCCGCGGATCCGGTCGCGGGGACGAACGCCGCGACGACGGAGCGGATGGCCGCGGTGTTTTTGCCGGCCCGCTGTGGCGTCACGCGGGTTTCCGCCAGCAGCAGGCCGAACGCCTGCAGTTTCCGCACCGAGGCAATCACCATCGGCAGCGAGCAGAGCACGCACGCAAACCAGATCGCGGGCTTGACCCAATCGCCGCGCGGGCCGGGCTGGCCGAACCATGCCGGCGGATGCGCTTCGAGGAAAGCCCCGCCGATGAATACCGCCGCGATCAGGACCGCGTTGAGCGCCAGGTGAGCGGACCATTTCCACATCAGCGACCGGGCCAGGTTCCGCTGGGCGCCGAGCTGGCCGGTCCAGGTGGTGTAAACCTGCAGCGTGCGGGTCAGCCGCTCCGGCGCGCGCCGGCGCAGGGCGTCCATCGTGCCGTCGGCCGTGCGGATGAGGTAGGGCGTGAGCAGGGTCGTGATCGCTGACACCGCGACGGCGATGGGATAAAGAAAACTGCTCGTGACCTTCAGCGTCACGCCGAGCGAGGCGATGATGAACGAGAACTCGCCGATCTGGGCGAGGCTCATGCCCACCTTCAGCGACGTGCGCGGATCGTTGCCGCCAAGGAACGCGCCGGCGGAGCAGGTCACGACCTTGCCCAACACCACCGCGGCCGTGATGAGCAGGATTGGCTCCCAATAGGTGACCAGCATGCGCGGATCGATCAGCAGGCCGATGGCCACGAAGAAGACCGCGCTGAACATGTCGCGCACCGGCTCGATCAACGCTTCGATCCGGTGAATCTCCCGGGTCTCGGCGATGACCGCGCCGATGATGAACGCACCGAGGGCGACGCTATAATCCAGCTTCACCGCCAGCAGCGACACGCCGAAGCACAGGGCCAGCACCGTGATGACGAGCATCTCGTTGCTTTTGAACCGGGCGACATAGCCGATGAGGCGCGGCACCAGCAACAGCCCGACCACCAGGGTCACCGCGAGGAACACGCCCAGCTTGCCGAGGGTCAGGGCGACCGCGCCCAGGCTCAGCGCGCCGGTCATCGCAATGCCCGACAGCAGCGCGATCATGGCGATGCCCAGGATGTCCTCGAGGATGAGGATGCCGAAGACCAGCTGCGCGAAACCCTCCTTCATCTTTCCCATCTCCGAGAGCACCTTGATGATCACGGTGGTGGACGACATCGAGAGCATTGCCCCGAGGAAGATGCTGTCCATCGTGCCCCAGTCGAAGAACCGGCCGATCTCGTAGCCCACCCAGAACAGCAGCAGGATCTCCAGCAGGGCTGCGAGCAGGGCCGGCGCCCCGACGGTGGTGAGCTTGCGCAGGCTGAATTCGAGGCCGAGCGAGAACATCAGCAGGATGACACCAAGCTCGGACAACGTGTTGATCGTGGCCTGGTCGTGGACCAGCGCGTATGGCGGGGTGTGCGGGCCGATGATCACCCCCGCCAGGATATAGCCGAGCACGACGGGCTGCCGGAGCCGGCGGAAGATCACCATGACCACGCCGGCCACCAGCATCACCACCGCAAGGTCCTGGAGAAAGGTCACGCCATGCATGGTTGATTCGGGTTGAAGGCCCCCGGGCCGCAATGACGCCACGGACCGGCTGCACGCACCGTCACCGAAGGCCACGGCACGCCTTGAATGAAGCGTGGGCGCACCACACTTCAAGGCTGGGTTTTTAGTTTTTCCGGATGCAAGTCGGCGCAGCCTTGCCGTCTCGTCGACGCATTCGATGAATTGAACCCAAGGTCGGCGCCAACGCCGACCCTCCACCCAGTCGCCGGCCGGTGACTCGGCCTTCCGACCGCCTGCGTTGACGCCCACCCTCGTCTCCCGCACAAACTGAGCGTTCCCCCATGCGCCCGCCGCCTATCCGCTCCCTGGCCGCAATCTTCACCGCGATGGCCGCGGTCACGGCCTCGTCTCAGGTCGCCGATACCATCCTGTTCCGCGACGACTTCAGCGGCCTCCCCCCGGGCATGTTCTCCGCGGGCGTCATCGGGGCCATGGTCGAATATCACTACCTGCCGGTCGTGGCCCCCAAGGGCGGCTGGGCCGTGTCCAATTTCCGCAGCGAGGGTTCTCAGCGCGCCTGGCGCGTCGTCGAGGAAAACGGCGAACGCGCGATGCAGCACACCGACACCGCCTCGGCCTCGGACCGGGGCTACATGCACAACATGGTGGTGGCCGGTGATGAACTGTGGCGCAACTACACGCTCGAGGCCGCTTTCATACCAGACAATGACGAGGGCCAGTGTGGCGTGGCGTTTCTCTATCAGACCGACCGCGCCTACTACTTCGCCGGGGTCGACCGGGGGCGGGCTGTGCTCAAGCTGGTCAACGGCGGCAAGTCGTTCCGCGTGCTCAACGAGGTCGTCCTGGCGGAAGCACCTTTTAAGTGGCGGCTGGGCGGCAGGTCCCTCTCCGTCCGCGTCACTACCGGGGGTGGACACCTTCGCGTGGAATTTGTGGGTGGCCCGGTGCTCGAAGCAATCGACACCACTTTCACGCAGGGGAGGATCGGCCTGACCGCCGACGTGCCGGCGCAGTTTCTCGAGGTCACAGTCACTTGTCCGCCCGCGGCGCAGCGGGCTTTCGCGACCGCGCGGGCGGAGGCCGCCGCGCAGGAGCATGCACTCCAGGAGCACAACCCGCCGGCAGTCGTCTGGAAAAAAATCGCCACTCCCGCCTTCGGCACCGGCCGCAATGTGCGCTTCGGCGACCTCAACGGCGACGGTCGCACCGACATCCTTATCTGCCAGATGCGCCACCATGGTCCGACTGACGCCTACAGCGAGGTCGGTTGCCTGACGGCCATCGATCTCGACGGAAAGATTCTCTGGCAAAACGGCATTCCCGACCGCTGGCAGACCGTGCTGACCAACGACGTCGTGTGCCAGATCCACGACCTGGATGGCGACGGCAGGAACGAGGTCATCTACGGGCGCGACTTCGAGCTCGTCGTCGCCGACGGCGCCACGGGGAAAACGAAATACAAGGCGCCGATGCCCGAAACCCCCCGCGACCCGCGCGGCCTGCCGGCCCGCTATCCCCGCATCCTGGGCGACTCGCTGGCCTTCGCCGACCTGCGTGGCACCGGGGCGCGCCGCGACCTGATCATCAAGGACCGCTACCGCAACGTCTGGGCTTTCACCGACAAGCTCGAACCCCTCTGGCAGACCGCGCTCAACACCGGACACTACCCGTTCCCCTTCGACGTGGACGGCGATGGCCGCGACGAACTCGCGGTGGGATACGCCCTGCTCAATCCGGACGGCAAGCCCCGGTGGAACAACGAGGACAAGATCCAGGACCATGCCGACGGCATCGCCATCGTGCGGCTCAAGGAGGGCGCCGAACCCATTGTCCTCGTTACCGCCAGCGACGAGGGAATCGTCGCGACCGACCTGCGCGGAAAGGTCCTGAAGCACCACCAGGTCGGCCATGCGCAGAACATCTCGATCGCCGACTTCCGCCCCGACCTGCCCGGACTGGAGACCGTGACGATCAACTTCTGGTCGAACCAGGGTATCGTGAACATCCTCGATGCCGACCTGAACATCCTGAAGACCTTTGAGCCCGTGCAACACGGCAGCATGATCCTGCCCGTCAACTGGACCGGTCGGCCCGGCGAATTCTGGTGCCTCTCGACCAACTCCGAATCCGGCGGCCTCTACGACGGCGAGGGCCGGCGCGTGGTGAAGTTTCCCGCCGATGGCCACCCGAACTACGCCTACGCCGCGCTCGACCTCACGGGCGACGCCCGCGATGAGATCGTCACCTGGGATGGCTACGAGATGTGGATCTACACCCAGTTCCCCACTCCGTTGCCGGACAAAATCTACCACCCGGTTCGGAATCCATCATACAACGATTCCAACTATCGGGCGAACGTCTCGCTGCCGCCCGGTTGGTAGGGGCCGCGCTGGCACGGTCCAATCGTTCTCAATCTCTCAATCGAACCGAGGGAACGATCAGGAGAATGAGAACGAGCGGAAGCCTCACCCCTCCCCGCGCTCCGGCGGCGGTGCCACCCGATGCCGAGCAGAACCGCCAGGAGCACCGCACCATAGGTTGCAGGCTCCGGCACCGGCGTGATTTGCCGGTCATAGGGTTGCCACTTGGTATCTCCCGTGTCCCACCCTTGGAATTCCACCTGGTTGAGCGGAGCCTGGGCCTGGGTGTAAGCAGCCTGGCTGTAGAAGAAATCGGCGGCATCGCTCCAACTCGCGACGGTCAGGCCGAGGTCGCTGGCGGCGAAGCCCAGGGAAAGCACGTCGAGCGTCGAATCGAAGCCGCCCCAACCGAAGTCGATCATCGAATCGTCCGTGACTTCAAGGTCGCCCAGGGTGAACTCGTGCCCCGCCAGCCACAGGTTGCCGCCATCGAGCGTGAGCTGGAGATCCCGGTTGATGAAGTCCGCCCCCAGGATGAGGGTGGCCCCCGCCCCGACGACGAGTTCGCCGCTGCCATTGAACGCGCCGGCAAAGTAGCTGATGCCCGAGGCGAGGGTCAGGCGACCGTCGCCGCCAAAATCGACGGATCCCGACCCGGTCAGGCGGCCGATCGCATCGTCGTAGCCGTTCAACCGGAGAGAGGCACCGGTCGCAATGTCGACGCGGTTCGTATCGGCGAAGACATCGGAGCCCTGCAGGATGATGGCGCCGGCGTCGATGTTGGTGGTGCCGGTGTAGGTGTTGCTGCCGGAGAGGTTGAGATTGCCGCTGCCGTCCTTCGTCAGCGTTCCGGTTCCGGTCGCGATGTTGCCGGTCACCGTGATGTCGCCCGTCGCGGCAAAGGTCAGGTCGCGATTGCTGCCGGTGAGATTGGAACTGATCGCAAGCTGTCCCCCGCCGGCCGTGCTGAGGGTGGCATCGCTCTGGAACTGGAGCGTGGCGATGGCGATCGCCTGGGCCTGGCTCGAGAGATTCTCGATGAAGCCCGAGCTGCCATTGCCTATCCGGAGCAGCCGCGCGCCGTTGTCGTCCGCCACCGTGTAGCTGTCCGCGCCGGCGCCAAACCGGATGCCGCGCACCGTATAGGAGTTGCTGTTAAGTTCCGGGTTGAGCTGGTTCCCCGTGCCAAACTGCGCGATCTCCCCGCTCGTATCGGGGCGATTGCCTCCCGACCAGTTGGCCGAACGGCTCCAACGCTGGTCGGAGTTGCTCGACCACGTCACCACGGACTGGCCCCAGGCGGAGACGACGAGTCCCGCCAAGCCGATTGCGCCGCAAAACCGTCGCACCATTTGCACAAGCCATTTTCGGCCGATTTCGGCGCCTAAACTAGACCATCTCACTGACATTTAAGTCAGGCTCGAACGACCGTAACCACCGGGTTTCGCGGCGCCCGGCTTCGGCGCAATAGCCACCCTTCCTAAACGTCTCCCCGCTGAGGTCTTAGCACGATTTCCTCCACCACGGTCCGGCGGCCAAGGCGGTAAACGTCGAGGAAGGCCCGGGCGATGTCCGCGGCCGGCATGATGCGCTCGGGCTTCACCCCCGACTTTTCCCAGGACGGCGACCACGTCGCCCCCGGGTGCACACAACAGACCCGGATGCCATGGTCCCTGGTCTCGGCGCGCAGCACCTTGGCGAGGCCGGTGACGCCGAACTTCGCGGCGCAGTAGGCGGTCGCGTTCGGGTAGGCCCCGAGCCCGGCGATCGAGCTCATGAAGAAAATGTCGCCCGACTTGCGTTTCAGCATGCCAGGCAGAAACGCCCGCGTGACGAGAAACGCGCTCCGCAGGTTCGTGGCGATCATGCGGTCAAACTCCTCCACCTTAGTTTCCGCGAACGGCGCCATGGCGAACGCGCCGGCGTTGTTGACGAGCACGTCGATGGCGCCATGGCGTTTGGCCACCGCGGCTGCCATCGTCTGCACCGCCGCCGCGTCAGCCACATCGCAGGCATACGCCGCCGCCTTCGCGCCCAACTTCCGGCATGCGGCCTCAACGTCCGCCAGATTCCGGGCATTGCGCGCCGCGAGGATGAGCCGCGCACCCTTCACCTCCGCGGCAAAGGCTTTCGCAATGGCCGCCCCGATCCCCTGCGAGGCGCCGGTGATGAGGACGACGGGGGATTCTTTCGTTCTCGTTCTCATAATCGTTCTCGTTCTCCAGATTTAGAATTTATCGAGAAAGAGAACGATTACGATTACGAGAACGATCCTTCAGCACAACAGGCTGCCGAAATCCATGAAGTCCGCGGTGAACCCGCCTTTCACGCCCTTGCAGATCACGCTGACCGCATCGTGCGAGTGCAGGGACTCGAGATGCGAACAGGCGATGCGGAAGTCCACGATGCGCCGGTCCCGGTCGAATTCGAGGTAAAGCACGCGCGCGGCGTCCTCGACGAATTTCAGGTACGCCCCGTTGAGCTCGGCAAAAGCCTGCTCGTCCTCGCGTTTCACCATGACCTGCGTCTCGGTCTGCAGCGCCTTGAGGCAAAGGGCCTGGACGTCCTCGATCCAGATCTTCCTGCCCTCCGCTTCCTCGAGGGTCACGCGCGCCTTGCTGCGCTGGGAATGCGGCACGCCGTAGGCACCGCGTTTGGCGCGGGCATGTTCCGTCAGCTCGGCCGAGCAGGGGCAGGCCGAGGAGTAGACGAAATCGAAGTGGATGAAGCGGCGGTAGCGGCCGTCGCGCGTCATCACCCCCTCGAACGCCACGTCGTAGAACTGGAAGCCTTCCAGCCCGGTACGCAGGCTCTGCTGCACCATCGGGTAGGAGAACGCGATCTTCAGGCGCGCGTCCTTGGCCACCACCTTGCGCAGGTACGCCTTGAGCACCTTGCCCATCCATTCGCCTGTCGTGACGTCGTTGCGGTGCTCGTAGAACGTCCGCATGATGCGGCTCATGTTGATGCCCTTGAGGTCGGCCTCGAGCGACACGGTGCCGGTGACGGCGGTTTCCAGCGTCAGGATCCGGCCGGCCTTCGTGCGGTACTTGAGCGGCAGCTTGAAGTTGTGGATGCCGACCTGCTGGATCGGGACGTGCACCCCCCGAACGGTCTCGTTGGCGACCTCCATCATGTCGGGCAGCGTGGCGCGATAGGCGGCGTCGGGCGTGAATTTCCGGTCGTAGGCCCGCTTGATTGGCGGTTCCTTGCCGCAGTTGGAGCGGTGCAGGTACATCTGTTTCATGGGACTTTCGTTTTTGGTTGGGCCAGGCGGGTGACGGAACCGCCTGATCGACTAGTGAACCCCGGCACGCACGAAAGCCTGGCGCTGGAGGGCACATCTCCCGATGTGCCGCGGCCCAGCAGGAGCTGGGCCCTCCATTTTCGTGTGTTCCGTGGTTTCCATTCGGTGTGCGTTATGACCTCAATGGTGGGCCGGGCCGAAGAACTCGGCATAATTGCGCGGCGTCTCGTACAGCCGCACACAGTGCAGCCGGGCCGGCGGTGGCAGGAGCGGGGCAATCTCGTGCCAAAAAGCGATCACGAGGTTCTCGGTCGACGGGATGATGCCGCGCAGGAAATCGACCTCGTCGTTCAGGTTGCGGTGGTCGCATTTGTCGGCCACGGCCCGGTGCATGATCTGCTTCAGGCGCGACAGGTCGATGATGTAGCCGGTGACCGGGTCGGGCTGGCCCTTGACCGTGACCTCCAGCACGTAGTTGTGGCCGTGCCAGTGCGGATTCGTGCACAGGCCGTATTGCTTTTGGTTCCACGCGAGGCTCTTGGTCGGGTTGTAGAGCCGGTGGGCCGAATTGAAATGAATCTGCCGCGTGATGAAAACGGTGCCGGCGAGCGCGCGCACGCTCTGAGTCCGGCTGCCCCGGCGTTGGGAATTCTTCGGCATGGAGGGTCCAGCCAAGCCAGTTTGCGGCTTGCGTCAATCTCCCCGCGGCAACCCCGCCGAAGCACGCTTGCGGCGCGGCGACCGCCCGCCCCTACTCGCTGAACGCATGGCATTGCCGTCCTCCCCTTCTCCCGCCGGCTGGGCTCGCCGTTGCGTTCCGCGCCTGGCGGCGCTCTGGCCGGAGAAGCTGCTCGGCCTGGCGGGCGGACTGACCGCATTTTTTGCGGCCTATTTCTGGGTCCTCCATCATCCCGGCCGGCCGCCGCTGGTGATGCCCTTGGTTTTCATCGACCGCTGGGTTCCCTTCCTTCCCGCGGCGCTGCCGCTCTACCTGTCGCTCTGGTTCTACGTTTCGCTCGCTCCCAGCCTGGAGGTCACGCGGGAGGAACTCCATTCCTGCTTTTTCGCGGCGCTGGGCCTGGCGGGGTGCGGGCTGGGATTGTTCTATTTCTGGCCGACCGAGGTGCCTCCCCCGGAAGCCGTCTGGGCGCCCGGCTCCCTGTTCGCGTTCCTCAAGAATGCCGACGCCGCGGGGAACGCCTGCCCGTCGCTCCACGTCGCGTTTGCCGTGTTCACGGCGGTCAGGCTGGCGCACCAGCTCCGCCACCTCGGCGCGGGAAGGATTGCACGCACCGCCAACTGGCTTTGGTGCGCCGGCATCGCCTGGTCGACGCTGGCCACGCGCCAGCACGTTTTCCTCGATGTCGCGGCCGGCGCGGCGCTGGGCGCAGCCTTCGGCGCGCTGCCCGGGCTCCGCCGCCGGCTCAGCCCAGCTGGGCGGCCGGCGGAATGACACACTGGTAGCCGCGCGCCTGCAGCTGCTCGAGCACGCGGCGGATCGCGGTCACCCGGATCGCCTGGGGCACGGGCGTGCCCTCGTGCATCAACAGGATCGCGCCGGGCGCGAGGTCGCGCAAGACACGGTCGGCAACGACATGCGGATTGGACGCCCCGATCTCCAGCCCGCGCGCGCTCCAACCCACCGCCTCGAGCCGGCGTGCCCGCAACGCGGCCGCCAGCCACGGGTTCTTGATGCCGGCCGGCGGCCGGAAGCGCGTGGGCTTCACCCCCAGCGGACCCAGCACCGCCAGGGCGGCGTCGAGCTCCCGCGCCACCCGGGTGGGCGAAGCATACCAGAACGTGGCCAGGGGATGGGTCTGGGTGTGGTGCGCAACTTCGTGCCCGGCGGCCACGATGGCGCGGATGATTTCCGGGTAGCGCGCGGCGCGCTCGCCGATCACGAAGAAAGTCGCCCGCGCGCCGTGGGCCGCCAACAGCGCGAGGATCTGCGGGGTGTCCGTGGGATCCGGCCCGTCATCGATGGTCAGCCACACTTCCGGCCGCTGCGGGTGGAAGCGCCGGGCCAGGCGCAACAGGCCCTGGGCATGCGGGGAAAAAACATGGTAGGCCAGCACCAGGTCCGGACCGAACCACAGCGCGCCCGCGAGCACGGGATGCCGCAGGCCCACGACCAGCGCGGCGCCCTTGCCTGCCACTTGAAGGAGGATGAACCACATGGCTTTTCCTCAGAACGCCCACGAGTACCCGACCGTGAAACCCAGGCCGTCGATGCCGGGATTGGGGTCGGTCTGGCCGCCATTGGACAGATGCTGGTACATGATGCCCGTGCTGAGCCGCAGGTTCCGGGCGGTCACATATTCCACGCCCCCGCGAATGAACCAGTTGAAAGTGAAATCCTGGCCCTGGCCCCCCGCCACGCCGCGCGAATCGATCCAGCCCAGCCCGCCGCCCGAACCGGTGAACAGCGACCACCGGCCCGCCGCATCCCACCACTCGACCGAAGGCGAAACCGAGAAGCCGGCGTAGTGCGACTCCGGCCCGTGCTGCACCCAGGTCCCGATGAGCGCCACGCGGTGGCGGATCATCAGGCGGGAACCATCGGCGAAAACGCGGCCGATGAACTCCTTGGAGCGCCACGACAACTGCGTCGGCACCAGCCGGTACGAAATTGGCGTCAGGTTGCCGACCTCCCAGAGCATGCCCGTCTCGACCGTCAGGGCGGACGTCTCCCAAGGCTTCAGCTGCGGGGTCTCGTCTGCCCCGGAGGCGACAGCGCACCCGCAACCGAGCAGGAAAATGATGAACCGCATCAGCATGAATCGGGCCCGTCCGTTGGCCCAGGCTGTCGCTAGCCTGAATGTCCGCCTCCTCCCGTCAACAGGAGTCTGTGCGCCTCCCTGCGATCTGTCTTTGACGTGGACGATTTCTGACCGGCATACTCCGCGCCTGTGACGTTCCCCCCTGCAACCGACCGCGCCGTGCGGAACCGCCGGCGCCTGCTTGGCGCGCTGCTGGCCGTGCTCCTGGCCGGGCTGGCGGTGCTGGTCGGCCGTGGCGGTGTGCTGCAGGCGGCTGAAACCGCGGTGCTGGCCCTGCGCGAGGCCGGGCCCGCGGTATTCTTCCTGGCCATGGCCGTGCTCCCGGCGGCGGGTTTCCCCTTGATGCCCTTCACCCTGGCGGCCGGGCCCGTGTTCGGCCCCCTCCTGGGGCCGGGCACCGTCATCCTCTGTTGCGTCGCCGCCGTGGTCGCGAACTTGCTGCTCACCTACTGGCTGGCCGCCCGCGCCCTGCGCCCCCTCACGATCCGCGTGTTGGATTACTTCGCTATCCGCCTGCCCGCGGATCTGACGGTTGGCACCTGGGAATTGACCCTGCTGGTGCGGCTGACCCCCGGGCCGCCGTTCTGGCTGCAGAGCTATCTGCTCGGTGTGCTGCGCATGCCGCTTCTCCCCTATCTCGTCATTTCCACGGGCGTCATCGCGGGCTACCTGGTCGTGCTCGTGTACGGCGGGCAGGCCCTGATGCAAGGACAGGGACGCACCGCCTTGCTGGCTGCCGCCGGGCTCGGCGTCCTGGCGGCGATGTTCCAGCTGGCGCGCCGCCTTGTCGCCCGCCGGAAGCCCCTCCCCCCGGCGCACGCCCTTTCCGCCAAGTGAACCACTCCCCGTCCCTCGTCGCGCCCGGCTGCCTCCCGCTGAAGATTTCCCTCGGGGCGGATTCCGCCGCCGGCTTTGACACCGGGGTGCCGGTGCTGGCTGGCCCGGCGACGGAAAATCTCTTCGGCCCGGCGCAGCCGGTCGGCCGCGAAGGCGCCCTGGCCCTGTTCCGGCGCGACTCCTGGCTGCTCGGGGGAGCGACGTTGCCGCTGGCCGGCGACCTCGAGTCTGCCGCCCGGCGGCTCTATTCCGACCTTTTCCAGGCCACGCGCGGCCTGCACTTGGCGCGGATCTGGAACTATGTGCCGGCGATCAATGCGCCGGGGGCCGGCGGCCTGGAAAATTACCGGATCTTCAGCCGCGCCCGCTCGCTGGCTTTCGAACAGCACCACGGCCCCAACTTCAAGCAACTGCTGCCCGCCGCCTCCGCCGTCGGCACCCATGCCGCCGCGCTGACCATCGCGTTTGCCGCCAGTCCCCACGCTCCCCGCCACGTCGAGAATCCCCTGCAGGTGTCCGCTTACGACTACCCCGGGGAATATGGCCCGCGCGCGCCGAGCTTCGCCCGCGCCACGCTCGTCCCCGGGCCTGGCCCGCACACCGTTTTCATTTCCGGCACCGCCGCCATCCGCGGGCATGCCACGATTGCCCCCCATCAACTGGCGCCGCAGCTCGCGTGCACGCTGGAGAATCTCGCGGAAATCTCGCGCGCCTGCGGCCTCGGGCCCGACCTCGACCGCCCCGGCCGCTCGAAGCGACACTTCAAGGTTTACCTGCGCCACGCCGGGGACCAGGCGGCCATCGCCGCCGGGTTGGAACAAAGGCTCCTGAAACCGTCCGACGTCGTTTCCTACCTGCGGGCCGACATCTGCCGCGAACCGCTCCTCGTCGAGATCGAGGCGACGCTCTTCGGCGTCAGCTGATCAGGGCCTGCAACGCGCGCACATCGGTCTTGCCGCGCGCCGTCACCGGCAGCGCGGCCACCGTCACCAGTTTCTTGGGAATCGTCCACGCCGCCGCCAACGGCAGCAGCGTCGCCCGCAAATCCGCCGGGGTCTGCTCGGTGGCGACCACCGCAGCCAGCACCGCGTCGGGCCCGCCCGCCAGGCCCACCCAGGCCTCGCGCACGCCGGGCAGGCGGCGCAACCGCTCCGCGACCTCGGCCAGGTTTACGCGCCGGCCGGCGACCTTGACGGTCGTCCCGCGCCGGCCGAGCAGAGTCACCTCGCCGCGAGGGCCGAGTTCGACCCGGTCCGGCATGATCCACGCGCCGGGCCCGTCCGGGCGGCGCGCGCCGCCGCGCGTCGTCACCGCGGCGCTGCTGACGCGCAGCCGCTGTCCGCTGAGCGCCGTGAGTTCCACGCCCCGCATCGCCGTGCCGACCCGGCCCGCCAGCGTGGCTCGGCCGGTACGGTCGTAGGCAATGCCTCCCGTCTCGCTGGACCCGTAGAAACTGTGCAACGACCGCCCAAAGCGCGCCGCGAAATCCCGCGCCACCTCCGGCGCAAGCGGTGCGCCGGCCGAAATCGCGAGCCGCAGGTGCGGCAGCCAGACCTCCGATGCCGCCAGCGCCCGCCACATGGCCGGCACGCCGGGAAACACCGTGGGACGCCACCGCGCGAAGTCTTCCGCGATGGCCTGCGGCAGCGCCGCCGTGCCACACACGAGCGGCACCCCTTGCGCGAGCAACGGGATCGTCAGGTTGCCGAGGCCGTAGGAATGGCCGAGCGGGATCAGCGCATAGTTCCGGTCGCGCGCGGTGATGCCCATCGTCGCCGTCACCTGCCTCCCGTCCGCCAGCATCTGGGCGGCAGCAAACACGAGCGCCCGCGGCCGGCCGGTTGAACCCGAAGTCACTTTGATCAGGCAGGTCTCCGGGTCGCGGTAGCGGCGCGCCGCGGCCAGCGGCACGAGGGCCCGCCCGTCCCACCAGGCGCCGGCGCGCAGCGACCCGGCGACGCGCTGCTGTGCCGCGACCGGCTCCCCGGGATCCAGCGGCACCGCCACCGCGCCCGCCTTCAGCAATCCGAGGAAGATATTCAGCCACGCGATCCCGTTCGGCACCGCGAACACCACCGCGCGCCCGGCCAGTTGCGCCGGGTCGGGCACCTGTGCCGCCCGCCAGGCGGCGGCGGCCGCGTCGAGCTCGCGAAAAGTCACCGCGCACCCGCTGGCGGCTTCCACGACTGCGCGCCGGTGGCCGTGCCGGCGCAGCACTTTTTCCCAGGCCTGGAGCAGCGCGTGGCTCATGGCTTCCTCCCGAGCCCGGACAGGTGCTCGAACTCGATGACCAGCAGGGCCACCAGGACCATCAGCGACACGGTCAGGCCGAGGGCCCGCACCACCGGGATGCTGCTCGTGGCCAGCACGCCGAAGGAGGCCGCGGCCGTCAGCGCCGACAGGCGCACCGACACCGGCGGCGGCTCGCGGCGATACGCCGAGGTCGCCGAAAAGATCGAGTAGTTGTGCGTCAGGCACACGCCCAGGAACGCCCCCAGCAAATGAAACAGGTTCAACGGCTGCCCGATCCACCCCAGCAGGCCGAAGAGTCCGAGGCAGGCGCCCGCCGGGATCGCAAAGATCCGCAGGCCGTCGCGCCAGCCGTAGGTGAGCAGGACGCCGGAACCCACGATCGCCAGTCCAATCGCGCTGAGCCACAGGGCGGAGAGGCGGTACTGCGCGAAGACCTGGTTTAGCGACTGCAACTGGCTCGCGGTCACCGTCTGGGTATCGGCCGGCGGTGCGCCGGCCGGCGCGCGGCCGGCCAGGGTGACGAACCAGCTGAGCGGCTTCCCGTCGTGGATCAACAGGCCGAGCGGTCCCGCCAGCTTCGCCCGCAAGCCCGCGACCGCGGCGGACGTGTCGGCGGAGCCGGGCTGGGCTGCGGCCCGCGCATAGTCCGCGAAGAACGGCGCAAACCCGGCGGACTCGAAGCCCTCCTGGTCCAGCGCGGCGCGCAACTTGTCGGGAAACTCCGGGTGCTGCTTGAAGAACCGGGCCGCTTCGGCCGCTTCGTCCGGCGTCGGGATCACTGCCCCGAGGCTCACCGTGGGCGTGCTTCCGCCGGCGGTTCCCGCCAGCCAGGCCTCGAACCGCGCCAGCGCCACGCGGGCGGACGCGAGATCCGTGCCGTAGGTGATGTAGACCGTGCTGGATGAGCCGGCCCCGAATTTGGCCCGGATGCGCGCGTCCTCGGCCTTCAGCTTCGGCGCGGCGATGTCGAGATCGCGAATGTCATCCCGCCATTGCAGCCGGGCCAGCCCGGGCAGCGCCACGATCGCCAGCACGACCAGGCCCCGGCGCAGGCCGCGGCGCCACGCCGGTGCCAATCCCGCCGCCCCGCGGAACTCCCGCGTCTCCAGGAACGGATTGGCCACCGTGGCAAAATAAACCACCGCCGCCGCCAGTGCGCAGACCAAACCCGCGCCGACGAACACGCCGAGCTGGCGGATGAAGGGCAGCTCGGAAAACAGCAGCAGCGCGAAACCCGCCACCGTGGTCAGGCAGCTCGCGAGCAGGGGCTTGGCGAGCCGGCGGACCTTCGCGGCGTATTCCTCCCCCGCTCCCGCCGGCGGCTGCGTGAAGAGGTAAAACCCGTAGTCGATCGCCACGCCGGTCAGCAGCGAACCGAACACGAACACCAGCACGTGCACGCGGGCAAACACCAGCGTGGTGCACACCCAGGCGCCGAGGGTGGACAGCGCCACCACCGGCACGAGATGCAGCCCACGCCACGCCTGGCGAATGAAGGCGAACGCGATGCCCACCACCGCCACGAGCGACGCCGCGTTGAGCCACTTCACCTCCCGCTCGATGCGGGCCCGGCTTGCGGCGGCGAATCGGTTCACACCCGTGTAGGCGGCCGTGACGCCGGGGAATTCCGCCGCCGTGGCC
The DNA here is from genome assembly GCA_035549955.1 of Lacunisphaera sp. Classification (GTDB taxonomy): domain Bacteria; phylum Verrucomicrobiota; class Verrucomicrobiia; order Opitutales; family Opitutaceae; genus Lacunisphaera. The sequence goes on from DASZPS010000159.1 coordinate 33,172, forward strand.
GCTTCCGCCTTCGCCATCGCGGCAAACGCCGGTCCCTGCCCGGCCTCGCTCATCGGCGACGCCGCCAGCCGCGCCCACACCAGGGCGGCTGGCGTGGCTTCCGCCGGCGGCTGCACGAGGGCGAACCCATCCTTCAGGCGGGCCGCGGCGCTGGGCATCAGCAACAGCGGGTCGGCCGGCAGGAGGTCCTGGAAAGCCAGGGCTTCGGGCGTGGTGAGGAATTTCCCGAGCTCGGCCGTGGCGGCGTGCGCGAGCCGCCCCGCCGGGTCCGCCCCCGGTTCATCCCCGCCGGCCAGCGCCCGGTGGTCCCGCAGCCAGCGGGGAAACAGCAGGGCAAATCGCTGCGCGAACAATTCCTGGCCGAGGGCATCGCGCGCCGCGGTGTCGCCAAGGGTCACGGCCTGGTCGAAGGCGGGATCCTGCCGGAGCGCCTCGGCAAAACGCTGCGCCGCCTCCGCCGGTGCGGGCCTGCCCGCCACCGTCAGCTCGCACAGCACCGTCCGCGACTCGGCTTCGCCGGCCAGCTGCCGCACCAGCGCCAGCTCCGGCGCGACGTTTTGCCCCGGCACGAGGTCGAGCACGTCCGTGGAAATTTTCCGCCCGTAGTCCAGCCGCAACAGCCATCCGCCGCCCAGCAGCACCGCGCCGCCGAGCAGGCTCCAGCCGAGAATTTGGCGGCGCCGGAACTCCATGGTCAGCGGAAGAATGTCGCCAGCTCCGCCGGCGTGAAGGCCGCGGGCGGGCGGGGCGCGGCGATGACAATCTCGATCGCCTGTCTTTCCGAGCGCCGGATCTCGATGCGCCGGATCGTGGCTCCCTCCCCCGCGGCATTGATCCGGCCCACGCTGCGCTTCAGCGCCTCGGTGCGCGGCACGAGCGTCAGCTCCCACCCGCCCGCCCCGCGCCGCCCGGACAGCTCAAAATCCTTTTCCAGGCCCGGCAGGTCGAACCGCAGGAGGTGGAGCAGCGCCTGGTTCGCCGCCGCCGCCCGCGGGTCGGCCGGCGGCGCCTGCTGCCCTGCCGGGGCGCGGACCAGCACGCCCTGGTCGTCGAGGATGACCGTGCGTTCCTCCGGCGTGCGATAGTGGAGGCTCAGGCCGTGGGCCGCCGACACCCGCACTTCGCCGGTGAGCACGACGGGGTCCTTCTTGAAGGGAAAGCGCCGGCTTTCGGTGAAGTCGGCGGTGACATCGCCGTTCCGGCCGAAAGCCTCGACCAGGTCGCGCCAGGTTTCCGCGCCGGCGGGGAGCCGGGCCACCGGATCCGCTGCTGGTTCAGGCGCGGCCGCATGGCCGCGCGTCACCCCCAGCAGCACCAGCGCCACCACGACCGCGGGCCACTGGCGGCGGTGCCGCCGCAGCGCCGGCCAGCGCAGGAACAGCAGCTCGGTGATCAGGCGGGTATGCATCCAGACCAGCGTGGCATTGTCGCGCAGGTAGTGGAAATGCGAAACACCGCCCTCGGCGCGGGAAAAGTAGCGGACCGGGGCCGCGAGGTTGACCGGCGGCACCCCGGCCCACGCCAGCCGCACCGCCGCCTCCGTGTCGAAATCGTAGCGCCGGCCGCCGCGGCGCGGGCCCAGCACCGCCAGCAGGGACGCGAGCGGATAGACCCGGAAACCGAACAATGGGTCGTCCACGCCCCGCCCGAGCAATTCCAGGTGAACCAGGCCGATGCTGAGTTTCCGGCCGTGCCGCCGCTCGGCCGGGATGTTCGCCGGAAAAATGGGCCGGCCGCACACGAGCGCGTCAGGCCGGGCCTGCGACGCCGCCATGAACTCCGCGATGCTGGCCGCCGGGTGCTGGCCGTCCGCATCCATCACGAGCGCGTGGGTGAAGCCTTGTTCGCGTCCCCACGCCGCTCCCGCCAGCACGGCTCCGCCCTTGCCGGAATTCACCGGCCGCACCAGCACGTGCAGCCCCGGATCCGTTCGCGCCAGTTCGGCGAGCGGCGCCTCGCTGCCGTCCGTGCTGCCATCCACCACCACCAGCACCGCGCGCCAGTGTTGCAACACTTCCGCCACCACCTCGCGCAGACGCGGCCCGGTGTTGTAGGATGGCAGCAGGACAAAATGGGTGGCGGCCATGGCGGGGAGAACAGCTCAGGAAAGCGCGGGGCTCGCCGCCGGCGTGGCCGGGTCCCGGCCGCTGCGAAACCACTCCTCCACCGCCGCGGACAGCTCGGCCGGGGTGGCCGGCGTGTCGGTCGCGACCAGCGGGCCCACGCTGACCACGACGGACGCGGGAAACCGCGGCAGCCGGACGATCCTGGCGCCCTTGGTCAGCACGTCGGAATCGGTGGTGATGCGGATGACCTGGACCGGCGCGCGGGCGCGGCGGGCGATCAACACAAAGCCGGGCTTGAACGCCTGTAAATTGCCATCCGGCGTGCGCGTGCCCTCGGGGAAGACGATGAGCCGGTCGCCGGCCGCCACCTTCGCCGCCGCCGCGCGGACGAGGTCGTGGCCGCCATCGCCCCCCAGGTAACCCGCCCGCCGCGCCGCCGCGCCCAGGACGGGATTGCGCCGGATCGCCGGCTTGAAGATGCAGATCGCCTCGGGGATGCGCGCCAGCAGGCAGGTGATGTCGATCAGCGAAAGATGGTTCGCCACGATCACCACCCCGGAAGGCGGCAGCCGCTCCAGGCCCTCGTAGCGCACGTGGACCAGGTGCAGCAGGTCGCACCACCAGTGGAAAAACTTGAAATGCCCGTGGATCAGCCGCTGGAAAAACCGCTCCGTGGCCTGCGTCGCCGGCAGCCAGCCGAACAACAGGCTCAGCGCGCTCAACTCCAGCCCGCCCAGCGCGAAAAGCAGCAGCGTGAAATAGTAGGCCGGGAGCTGGTAGATGACTAACATCGTCAGGCAGGGGCCACCGGGTTCAGCGGCAGGAAATTGAACCACAGAAACGGGTGGCGGCGCAATTCCGCCTCGAGTTGGACCAGCACGGCCTGGAAGTGACGGCGGGCGGCGGCGAGATTTTCCTTCCGGCCCAGGGCGGGATCGGGCGTGAACACCGGCGACGATATCACCTGCATCGTATCCGGCTCCGCGGCCGGCAGCCCCAGGCAGAAAACCACCGGCCGGTCGAACAGCACGGCGAGCAGATAGATCGTGAACGGGAAGACCCGCCGCGCCCCGAGGAACTCGAACACCTCGGTGCGCGCGCTGAAGTCCAGCCGGTCGCATTTCAGCGCGAGGGACTCCCCGGCCTGGAGCGCGTCCTTCAGCTCGAACAGGAAGTTCGCGGGATCGTTCACCCACAGGAACGACACGCCCCGGCCGGCGAAGCGTTCACCCAGCAGGCGCGTGTCGTCGGAATTGCCGACGCGCGTCCGCAACACCGACACCTTGCGGTCCCAGTCGCTCAGCAGGTAACCCAGCAGGTCCGACCACCCGAAGTGGAACGTGCCAAACAGCGCCGGCTGCGCCGAACCGGCCAGCGCCTCGAATTCCGCCCGGTTTTCCGGCGCCATCGTGCAATGCAGCGGCATGCCGCGCGCGGTGCGCAGCTTCACGACCAGAAAGTCCGCGAACGCCTGGAAATTCTCCCACACCTCCACCAGCCGGGGCGGGCGGCGGAGCACGAGGCGGAGATATGCCCGCGAGTGCGCGCGCTGCCGGGGCATGAAGGCGAGCCCGATCCCCGTGCCGGCCCTCAGGACCGGCGTGAAGAACCAGCGCGGCCACCAGCGTTCCGCCCAAAGCAGGAACCGATAGCCCCATTCCGGGCCGGGATTACGGCGCGCGGTCGGGGGCGGGTTCATGGCCAACGCAGCGACCACCTGCCTCCCGCGCCGTGCCACGCGAGCGGCTGCTTTGCCGCGAGCGCCTGCGTCCACGCGGCCAGCGCGGGACAGGCGTCATCAGACGCCCCGGGCTGGAGGGCGAAGGTGACGCTCCCGGAAGCCCCGGCCGGCTCGCGCGTCAGCACGGTGGCAAAGGCCAGGGCGCGATCCGAGGCATAACCCTGTTCCAACAGCCAGGTGCCGCGTTCCTCCCCGCCGAGCAGCACCACGCGCGCGGCGGGCTCGAGCAGCGCCGCCAGCAGGGCCTGTTCAACCAGCCGCTCCCGCCCGGCCAGCGGCCACAGGCGGACGACGGGCTGCTGGCGCCCGATCAGCACCTGCTGTACGCCGCCCGGGTGGATTGAGGTCTGGAACAGGAGCGGGCTCGCCGCCGGAAAACTCCTCAGGAAATCCTCGAGCGCGCGAGTCTCGGCGTAACTCGACGCATACACCACCGCGTCCTCCGGTCCCAGCGCCACGCCGTCCAGCGTGGAACCGAGCAACAGCCCGAGGTGCGTCATGCGCCGGAGCGCGGTGCGCGGGAATTTGTCCGCCAGCCGCGTCCGCGCCTCGGCGGCGGTTTCCGTGGCGGCCGGCTGCTCGACCCGCACGTGATGGAGGAAGCGTTCGATCACCCGGCCGGCGCCGGCACCGGTATTGGCGAGGTCTTCAGTCATGGGTGAGCAGCATTGCGGCGTGGGCGCCGCCAAACGCATTGGCCGCGAGCACCACGCCATCGAACCCGGCGGCGGCGAAGGGCGCCAGCGCCACCTCGGCGCTGAAACTGGGCGCGGCGCCGCCGACGGTGCCGGGAACCCTTCCTTGTCGCAGCGCCGCGAGCGCGACGGCGAGTTCCACCAGCCCGCAGCTGCCCAGGGTGTGGCCGAGGCTGCCCTTCCACGACACCAGGGGCGCACCAGGGAAACGGCTCGCGCAACCCTCCGCTTCGCGGCGCCCGGCCTCGAGCGTGCCGGTGCCGTGGCCCTTGATCCAGACGCGGCGCCCGCCTGTCGCGCCGGCGATGGACGCCAGGCACGCGTGGAACCCGGCGCCATCCGGCTGGTTGCCGGTGAAATGGTACATCTCGTTGTACAGCGCGTGGGCCGAGAGGCGGTACGGGCCGGCACCGCGACAGAGCACCGCGAACGCCGCGCCGTCGCCCAACCCGATCGAGCCGGTGTCGCGCACCGCGTAGGGCGCGGGCATCCCGCCGTTGAGGATTTTCAGGCTGTGAAAGCCCCCGGCCACGAAGGGACTGACGAAATCGAAGCTGAAAACCAGTACGCGGTCCGCCACGCCGGCCTCCAGCAGGCGCGCGGCGTGCGCAAGCCCGAGGTGGGCGGTGACGCAAGCGTGCGAGAAAACGCTCGTCTGCGCGCCCCAACCGAGTTCGCGCCGGAGCATTTCAACCGTGGCAAACGGCGTGCCGTGCGCCAGGTGGCGCGCGTCCTGGTCGCGCGTGAAGGCATACAGGCTGCCGACCCCGAAGTTGCTGCTGGTCACGATCACCGGCTCGCGCGCCGAGCCCCATTGGCCCGCGGGAATTTCCCGCGCCAGTTGGCGGACGGCCGGCAGCCAGCGCGGCGGCAGGGTCTCGTCCATCGATCCCATCAGGGCTAGCGGCACGGCGTCGCCGCCGTCCCGGCCCAGCACCGGCGTGGGTCGCAGGGCGGATTGTCCTGCCAGCAGGGCCGCCACCGTGTCCGTGGCGCTGCCAAACGGCGTGAGGCAGGCGCAGGCCTCAAGGCCCGCGGGCAGTTGGTCAACGGAGGCGCCCATGCGAGGCAGCATGGCCTCAAAAACACCCGCAAGAAGCAAGCAGCCAATCCAGCCGGTAGTGGGTCCATTTCAGTCCGATGTAGGGTCGGACCTGGGTCCGACCTCACGGATGAGGTCGGCGCAAGCGCCGACCCTACATCCAATCCACCGCGAAGGCACGAAATGGACCCACTACCATCCAGCCGGCCGCGCCTCATCCCCGGGTCTGGTGCGTCCGGATGTAGGCGGCGAGCGAGTTGACCGTCGCCAGCGCCTGCCGCGATTCCTCGCTGCTGCCGATCTTGACGCCGAACTCCTTCTCCAGCGCCAGCACCAGTTCGAGCGCATCGACGGAATCCAGCCCGAAGCGGGGCGAGCCGATGAGCACCTCGTCGTCGGGAATGTCCTCCGGGCGGACATCCTCCAACTTGAGCGTGTTAACGATCAGGGTTTTGAGCCGGGCAACGAGGGGATCAGGCATGAATCTCGGGGAAAATTCCCGCTGGTGCTTCCCCGGACCACAAGAAAAAACGCGGCCGGGCGTTCCGGCCTACTCCGGCCGGCGCAGCACGTGGCAGACATTGCTGCCGCCGAAACCGCTGCTGTTGTTGAGCACGAGGCGCGGGGCGACCGCCACCGAGGCGCGCGGCAGGTCGAGGCCCGCGCAGGCGGGATCGGGTTCCTCGAGGTGGGCTGCCCCGGGGACAAACCCCTCGGCCACGGCCAGCGTGCAGAAGCCAGCCTCCATCGCGCCGGCCAGCGAGAGGCCGTGGCCGGTCAGGGCCTTGGTGCTGCTGACCTTTGGCCGGGCGCCGGCCGAGGTGAACACCGCCTGCAGCGCCAGCGCCTCGGAGCGATCCCCCGCCGGGGTCGAGGTGGCGTGGGCGTTGACATAGTCGATGGCACCCGGCGCCACCCCGGCATCGGCCAGCGCGCGCTCCATGGCGGTCCGCAGGCCGCTGCCCTCGGGATGCGAGGCGACGACGTTGTAGCCATCGCCCGCCTGCCCCCACCCGGCCAGCTCGGCCTGGATGCGCGCGCCCCGGGCGCGGGCCAGGTCCGCCGCCTCGACGATGAGCGCCACCGCCCCGCCGGTGCCGACGAACCCATCGCGCCGCCGGTCGAACGGCCGCGACGCCGTCGCCGGGTCGGGATTGTTGGACAGCGCCCGCAAGGTGGAAAATGGCAGGACGCTCTCGGCCGTCATGTCCTCGGCGCCGACCACCACCATGCGCCGCTGCCGGCCGAGCCGGATCTCGTCCATGGCGAAACCGAGGGCGTGGCTCGAGGAGGCGCAGGCCGACACAAAACCGCACACCGCCCCGGAGATGCGGTAGTGGGCCGCGAGGTTGAAATTCAGCGTGCCCGCGATCGATGACACGATGCCCATCGGGTTGCCGCGCTCGCCGCGCGCGGCCTTCATCTGCTCGAGGAAATTGCCCAGCAGGAAGGGCGAGCCCGCCGAGGCACAATACAGGCCGGTGTCGCCCCCCGCCAGGTCGGCGGGCGCGAGCCCCGCCTCCTCCAGGGCCTGTTGCATGGCGCACACGGCGTAAACCCCGTGCGGCGCGAGCCCGCGCACCAGCTCGCGGTCCACCGCAAACCGGTCGGGCCAGCGCCAGTCGCGCCAGTTGGGCGTCGGGAAGGAAAATTCCTTGATGGTGCCGGCGACCTTGACCGGCAGCGCGGGGTTTTCCAGGAACTCGACCGCCTCGAAACCGTGGCGAAGCTCGCGCAGGCTGCGCAGCACAGCCGCGCGGTCGTTGCCAATGCTCGTGATGAAACCCAGGCCGGTGACGACGGGAAGCATGCCGCGCGAGGGGCGTTCAGCGCCGCGGGAGGGCGGACACCTTGCGGCGGACAAAGGCGCGCAGATCGTCGAGCGTCCGCACCTGCTGGATCTCCTCGTTTGTGATCCGGATGCCCAGCAGGTCCTCGGTGAAGAAAACCACCTCGGTGATCGCCAGCGAGTCGAAGTGCAGGTCGGCCATGAGGTGCGTGTCGCCGGGCACCTCGGACAGGGGCCGGGCCGCCTTCTTCGGGATGAAATCCTCCAGGATGGCCAGGATCACCGGGTCCAGCTCCGCCGCGTCTCCGCCCGCCCGGAACCGGCGGAAAGCAGCCTGCGCCTCGGCGGGCAGGTGACGGATTTTTTCCTCGAAATCAGCCGGCGAACCGGGAGCGGGAATGGAAGGCGACATGGGGCGAGACACGCGAAGTGAAACCGGGGCGGCGGGGTCCGCAAAGGCAAAAAGGCACGGGCGTTCAGCCCTTGACGGCGGTGTACTCGCTGAAGAGGCCGAGGGCGGTGTTGCGCTTGACCTCCTTGAGGCCGACCCGGCGCAGCGCGTCGAGGACCGTCGCGGGCGGCACGCAGGCGTCCATCGTGATCCAGTAGTAGCGCATCATGTCGCGGGCGTCGCGGCTGCGCGTAAAGAGGCCGCTCAGGAAGGGGTAGACCCGCCCGAAATAGATGCGGAAGAAAAATTCCGCGATGCGACCGGTCGGTTTCGTCACCTCGAGGATGAGCAGCTTGCCGCCCGGCTTGAGCACGCGCTGGTATTCACGGAAGGTCACTTCCAGGTCGGTGACGTGCCGCAGGGCGTAGCCCATGGTCAGGAAATCGAACGAGTTGTCCGGGAACGGCAGCGCCTCCGCCCGGCCCTGCACGAACTTCGCTTTCAGCTTGGTGCGGGCCACGGCGAGCATGCCCTCGCTGGGATCCAGGCAGGTGATGTTCTCCGCCGTGCCCAGGACCTTGACCGCCGCCACTGCGACGAGGCCGGTGCCGCAAGCGACATCGAGCACGTGGTCGCCGGGTTTCAGCCCGTGGTGCTGCTGGACCCAGCGGCGGTAGCCGGCGCCGGTGCGCAGGAAGCCCCAGTCGACGATGCCGTCGTAGTGCTTGGCGCCCTTGTCGAAGAGCTGGTTGACGAATTCCGGCTTCGCTTCCTCGGTGCCATACTGGCCGGTCAGGGTGGGATGCGGGAGCATGGTCGAAGTTTCCCCCGGTGGCAGCGAAACGCCAGTCGGAAAGATCGCCCCCGCTTGAACCATCATCGGCCGCCGAACCGGCCGAGTTTGCAGCTTGCTTTGGGTCCGGCCGGGGCCGTCAATTCCTGCGATGGCCCTCCGTTTCCGCATCCTGGGCAGTGGCAGCTCCGGCAACGCCGCCCTCCTCTCCACCGACGACACCCGCGTGCTCGTCGACGCGGGCTTTTCGGCCAAAAAACTGGGCGAACTCCTGGCCGCCGCCGGCGAGTCGTGGGAGCGCATCGACGCCATTTTCCTCACGCACGAGCACAGCGACCACGCCGCCGCGCTGAGCGGGCTGGCCCGCCACGCGCACATCCAGGTCTTCGCCAACCGCCCGACCGCCGAGGCGGTCCAGCGCGGCCTCAAGCACCGGGTCAACTGGCAGGTGTTCGAGACCGGTTCCACGTTCCGTTTCCGCGATTTCGAAATCCGCAGCTTCACCGTGCCGCACGACGCCCAGGACCCGGTCGGCTTCCTCATCGCGCACGGCCATGACGACCTGCTGTCGCCCCGCCGCAGCGTGGCCTGGCTGACCGACCTCGGCCATGCCCCGGCGAGCGTCCGCGAAAACATCCGCGAAGCCGACATCCTGGTCGTCGAGGCCAACCACTGCTCCGCGATGCTGCAGGCCGACACCCGCCGACCCTGGTCCACGAAGCAGCGCATCAGCGGCCGGCACGGCCACCTGTCCAACACCGCCGCCCGCGAACTCCTCGAAAGCATCACGCAGCCCCGCTGGCGCCACGTGTTCCTGACCCACCTTTCGCGGGACTGCAATTCGCCCGACGCCGTCGCGGCGGCCTGCGGGCCGGTCCTCGCGGCCCTGCGCTGCGGCTTCTCGGTCGTTGCCCCGGGGGGCGGAACGCCCTTGTTTGAAGTTTGACATGCCCTCGCCGTCCTACCGTCGGACCAAGATCATCGCCACGCTGGGACCGGCCACCGAAGGCGAATCGGAGCTCACCCGGCTGCTCCACGCCGGGGTCGACGTCATCCGGTTGAACATGGCGCACGCGAAGCACGATTGGACGCGCCAGGTCATCCGCCGCATCCGCGAGGTCTCCGCGCGCACCGGCCACGAGGTCGCCATCATGATGGACATCAAGGGTCCCGAAATCCGCACCGGCGACCTGGCCGTGCCGATCGAGCTGAAGGTGGGCGAGATTTTCGACTTCACCGTCAAGCCCGGCGCCGAGCGCGGCAATGCCGAGGAAATCCGCTCGGTCGACGTCAATTATCAGAACCTGATCAACGACATCAAGGTGGGTGACACCGTGCTCGTCGACAACGGCCTCATCCGCCTCGAGGTCCTCGAGAAACACGACGCCCATATCCGCTGCCGCGTGCTCAATCCCGGTTCGCTCGGCTCCCGGCGCCACATCAACCTGCCCGGGGTGAAGATCAACCTCCCCTCCTTCACCGAGAAGGACCGCGGCGACACCCTGGTCGGCCTCGAGGAGGGCGTGGACTTCATCGCGCTGTCCTTCGTGCGCGAGGCGGCCGACATCACCCTGCTGCGCGGCTTCCTCAAGGAACACAAATCCAAGGCCCGCGTGGTCGCCAAGATCGAGGACCAGTCCGCCATCGCCAACCTCGACGAGATCATTCGCGCCACGGACGTGCTCATGGTCGCCCGCGGCGACCTCGGCATCGAGGTGCCGCTCCAGGATTTGCCCGTCATCCAGCGCCGCGCCGTGCGCACCTGCCTCGCCGTCGGCCGCCCCGTGATCATTGCCACCCACATGCTCGAGTCGATGATCAGCCAGCCCATGCCGTCGCGCGCCGAGATCACGGACGTCGCCAACGCCGTCTACGAACAGGCCGATTGCGTCATGCTCTCCGGCGAAACCACCGTGGGAAAATATCCGCTGGAATGTGTCAAGGTGCTCGACTCGATCAGCCGGCGCGTGGAGGAGGAGATCGGCCTGGATTTCCCGGAACCGGCCGTCTTCCTCGACGAACGCCTGAAGTTCATGCGCTCCGCCGTCGTCATGGCCAACGAGTTTCCCGGCTCGCGCATCGTCACCTTCACCCACCGCGGCCTCAATGCGGCCGGCCTGTCCGCCCACCGCCCGGCCCGCGCCCCGATCCTGGCCCTGACCGATTCGATCCAGACCCTGCGCCAGCTCCGGATCGTGCGCTCGGTCGAGCCGTATTTCATCGGCCCCTTCGGCGACCCGGAAAAGACCCTCTCCCGCGCCCTCGAAAAGCTCCGCGAAGCCGGCCGGATCAAGAGCGGCGACAAGCTGGTCGTCATCTCGGACGTCCTCACCTCCGACAACGAGCGCGTCGACAGCATCCAGCTCCGCACGGTGCGGTGAGGCACCCCGTCCGTTGGAGGGTTGGCCTCCCGACCGACCTTGGCTCGGCGGATCGAACGTAGGAGGGGCTTTACGCCCCGACCGCTTTCCGATAACCTCTGGATACTCGACCTGACCCCGTCTCCGATTCCCGCAACTGCTGACCCCGGCGCAGATCGACCAAACCGTGAAGTATTTCTTCGAAGGTGGATATGCCTGCGAGTACCCCCATGAATGCCAAACAGATAGCCCAACGATGGTTTGAAGAGGTCTGGAACCGGAAGAACCCGGCGGTGATTGCCGAATTGATGGATCCCTCGGCGGAGGCCTTCGCCGAGGGCGGGACAATCAGGGGGCCGGATGAGTTTAGGTCGGCCATCTACGAACCGCTGGTCGCGGCCTTTCCCGACGTGAGAATCGCCATCGACGGTCTCGTCGCTGAAAATGACGAAGTCGTCGTTCGCTGGACCGTGACCGCCACTCATCAGGGGCCACTCGCGGGTATAAACCCGACCGGGAAGCAGGTGAGATTTTCCGGCATGACCTGGCAAAGGGTCCGGCAGGGGAAAATTGTCGCTGGTTCGGACAGCTACAACTTTCACGGGCTCCTGGCCTTCCTGTCTACCGGGACGGAAAGCGCCAGCGTGCGCCGCCCTTGAGTCGAGACCCGAAGCGGCACACCTTTTCCACCGATGGTCGGTACCCTAGTGAATCCCCGCTTCGCCACCCCAGCAGTCACCGAACAGGTCGTGGCCTTCGCCGACCTCAGCGGGTACCATCGCGTTATCTGCTCGCGGCTCAGCCCGGAGGAGACATTTGCCTTCCTGGGCGAATACTACGCCACGGTGCAACGTGCGCTCGAAGGGTCCGCGGGGAAGATCGTCAAGTTCATCGGCGACGCGGCGCTCATCGTCTTTCCAGCCGCCGATGCAAAGCCGGCCGTCGCGGCCTTGCACAACCTGAAAGCCGCGGTCGACGCGTTTCTGGCGCAAAGCGGCCACGATTCCCGCCTGCGGGTCAAAGCCCACGTCGGCCAGGTCGCCGCCGGCCCGATCGGCAGTGGGGAATTGGAACGGTTCGACGTCTGTGGCCTGGCCGTGAACCAGGCCGCGCTGTTGGCGGATGAAGAGTGGAACTTATCCGCGGAACTCAAGGCCAAGATCGGAACCTGAGGACGGGGGCTGAAGTATGCTCACTCCAGCCCTTGTCGCCGCGATCGCGATTGTCTGCTTTGCCGGCGCCTACGGTATCCAGAAGAGAAAGCGGTGGGCGTGGTACCTCGGCTGGGTCTTCATGTTCTTCTCGGCCGGGGCCGTCGGCATGCCCCTCAGCTTCGCGATCTTCACGGCGGATAGTTGGATTTCGATCTTGGGCGCCTGCGTGGGACTCGTTGGCGCGATCTGCCTCTGGACCGGTTGGGCAATCTGGTGGTCCCGGCGGCAAAAAGACTTCGGGGTCAATCCGATGGCGGAATACCCTACCCGCCGCTGACTCAAGGACCAGACCCAGGGGGCTGGGCGCAGTTGGAGAATTTCTCCCGGTGTTCGCGAGGCGGTCCACGACCTCCTTGGCCTCGCCACCCGGATTCGCCCCAACTCCGCCGTTGATTCAATGAATCTCGCGACTACCTTCCGCTCATGACCCGCCTTCAGGAATTGGAGCTCCAAGCCGGCCAGTTGCCGGAGTCTGAGCGCGCTGCGCTGGTTGCTCGGCTCTTGTCCACGTTGCCGCCGGTCCTGGCCGACGTTGACGGTGGTGTCGCCGAAGCCAGACGCCGCGACGCCGAACTGGATGCCGGTCCCTCCGTCGCTCTCTCTGACCAGCAATTTCGGGCCGCCATCGCCGCATCCCGAAAACGATGTACCTGATCTATCCACCGGAGCGTCCAAGGTGATGTCTCAGCGGTGCTCGGATACTACGATAAGGTCGGAGGACCCGGCCTTGGCGACGCCTTTTTCGATGAGTTCATGGGCTAGGTCTCTCTGGTCCTGGAGAACCCCACCCGGTTTCATCCGGTCGAAGGCGACCTGCGCCGGGCCAATCTCAATCGCTTCCCGTATCATTTCCTTTACCGGATCCACGGTGATACTGTTCGCATCCTGGTCGTCCGTCACCACCACCGCGATCCCGACCACGGAATCAGGCGAAAGTAGGCAGGAGGGGTCCAGTGGTTCCGACGCTGCCGGCCGCGGCCTCCGCATGAATTTCGTCACGCAAATCATACCGTTCGGCCTGTAACCTTTGCCGTGCGGCCCGGTTTCTGGAGAGTCGTCCCGCACTGGCGACGTTCATGCCACACCCTTTCCGTCACCCCTCCTCCCTGTTGCTGGCGTTCGCCGCGTCGGCCCTTTTCTCGGCCGAGCCCGCCCTCGATGTCCATCCGGCGGCCACGCCGCCGGCCATCGACGGCGTGATGTCGCCAGGCGAGTGGGACGACGCCGCCCATACCGACAACTTCCGGCAGGTGGAACCGGTGGAAGGCGGCAACGTGACCGAGCGCACCGAGTTCTGGGTCACCTACGACAAGAACTACTTCTACGTCGCCGTCCGCAGCCACGACACCGGCGGCCGGGCCGGCATTCGGGCGTATTCCATGCAGCGGGACCAGGACAACGGCTCCGACGACCTCATCCGCATCGTCCTCGACACCTTCCACCGCCAGAATGACGGATATTATTTCGCGCTCACCGCGGCCGGCGGCCGCCACGACGGCCTCGTGCAGAACAAGGAGGAATCCAACGCCGAATGGGACGCCCTCTGGCTGGGTCGCACGAGCATCGACGACGGTGGCTGGACCGCGGAATTCGCCATTCCGGTCAAGTCCATCGCGTTCGATCCCGCCAACGAGACCTGGGGCTTCAACGTGGCCCGCGCCGTCCGCCGCAAGCAGGAGGTGATGCGCTGGAGCGGCATCGTGCGCAACAAGCCCACCGTGTCGCTGCCCCTGCTCGGCGAACTGCGGGGCATCCGCGGACTCGAGCAGGGCCGCGGCGTCAGCCTGAAACCCTTCGCCAGCGCCACGACCCGCTCGGAGCCCCTGCCCGGCGAAAAGAAAACGGAATTCCGGCCCGGCCTCGACGTCGTCTGGAACCTCACGCCCTCCCTGGCCGCCACGCTCACGGTCAACACCGACTTCGCCGATGCCGAGGTGGACGAGCGCCAGGTCAACCTCGGCCGCTTCCCGCTGTTCTTCCCGGAAAAACGCGGCTTCTTCACGCAGGACGCCTCGCTCTTCACCTTCGGCGGCATCCGCAACGACCCGCTGCCCTTCTTCTCGCGCCGCATCGGCCTCGCCGACGACGGCACCAAGGTGGACATCCTCGGCGGCGCCAAACTCACGGGCCGCGCGGGTCCGTGGACCCTCGGCCTGCTCGACGTGCAACTGGATGACCATGCCGGCGTGGACGCGCAAAACGTGTTTGTCGGCCGCATCGCCCGCCAAGTGCTGCATGAATCGAGCGCCGGGGTGATCTTCACCCACGGCGATCCGCGCGGCGGCGGCGACAATTCGCTCGTCGGCGTCGACTTCAACTACGTCAACAACCACCTGCCCGCCAAGAAGACGATCTCGGTGAAGACCGCCTTCCAGGCCACCGACTCGGACCTCGCCGGCGGCACAGGGACGGCCGCGTCGCTGATCGTCGACTACCCGAACGAGCCTTATGGCTACTATTCGTTCTTCAGCCGGGTGAGCGAGCGCTACGATCCCGCCCTCGGCTTCGTGTCGCGCCCGAACGTCGGCTACGGCTACTACTCGGGTTACTACAATTTCCGCCGGCCGACCGGCTGGGTGCGCCTCACCCAGGTTTTCCTCGAGACCGAGCGCACCACGACGCTCGGCGCCAGCCTGCTCGACAGCGGCACGTGGTTCGGCGCGTACTCCGAGAACAAATACGGCGACTTTGCCAACCTCTGGGTCAACGAATCCCGCGAGACCTACGACGCGCCCTTCGAGATCCGCCCGGGTATTGTCGTTCCCACCGGCGTGCACCGCTGGCACCTGGGCCAGTTCCAAGTCGGCACCGCCGTCTCGCGGCAGGCTGACATCTACCTGCGGTGGCGCCACGGCGGGTTCCTCACGGGCCGGACCGACGACTACCAGTTGAATCTTGGCTGGCGGCCCAGTTCGCGGCTGCAGTTCTTCACCCGCCTCACTTACCGCGACATCCGCCTTCCGCAGGGCGATTTCTCCGTGCGGACCGGTTCCCTGCGCGCATCCTACACGTTCACGCCCGACTTGCAGTTGAGCGTCTTCGGCCAGTACGACAACATCTCGGAGTCGCTCGGCGTGAACTTTCGCATCAAGTGGACGCCGAAGCCCGGCAACGACTTCTACCTCGTCCTCAACCAGGGCTACGACACCGAGGGCGACTCGTTCCGCCCGACCGCCGGCGAGTTGTCGGTGAAGGGCAACTGGACGTATCGGTTTTGACCGGGACGGCCCCCGTCCCTGCGGGCCGGCGCGCGGGGACGCGAACCCTCCACCGGGCACCGGAAATATGTAACGCAATACGTTACACGTTTCCGGGCGGACAATCACTCGCCCACCCGTGCGAACCGCGGTACGCGCCGGCCG
>DASZPS010000160.1:0-2191 GCA_035549955.1 Lacunisphaera sp.
CTACGCCGGCTCGGCCGGACTGACCGCGATTTGGTTACCAGCCCGAAGGTGAAAACCTGGAAGGTCGCACTGGCGTTGTTTCTAAAGGAACGTTCGCAAGCTTCGAATCCGTGGCTGGCGAGCCGCCTGCACCTGGGTGGAAGCAAATACGTCAGCCACCTGCTGTCGGTCCGCCGCGGCGCCTCGCCGCCAACGACCGAGCTGCAACTGTTGCGGAAAACTCCGGTTTCTTCCGCGGCGGATCGGGAATAAAGCAGCCTGACCCTTTTTCGGCCCCTGACCCTTTTTCGGCCCCGACCACCACGGCGCAATCCCTTGGCACGCACCTGGAAAGTGTGACCTACGTCTTCGATTTTGCACCAGGCTGCGTTGTAGCCCCAGACAGTGTAGACCGGCAGCTTGAGGAGGCTCGCGATAAGTTTTGGAGAGGCGGCCGGAAGGGCTCGGGCCTCACCTTGCACCATCGGATTCCGCTTCGAAGAGAAGGTGGCTGCGACTCTCCTGCCTGCCTCCCCCGCCAAGCCTCCTCATACGTCGCGAGGTGCAAGGTGAGGCCCGACCCCTTTTGAATTGCCCACGAGCCAACCAATGCACGGTGAGGAGCAGCGTGCCAAAAGTGAGTAATTTCGCTTGGATCAGCTTGTTCACTCTGTTCACCCACTTGCGGTCGCTCGGGGCTGCTCCGCTTCGCTGCACGACGCCGTCTCCGTGCTGTGCACTCCGTCTCGGCTACGAACGCTCCTGTCGGCGGAGCAAAGATCACCTGCCTCTGACTGAACACCGCAGCGACTTGCCCGCCTCCGCCGTCGCTCTGCGGACTATGGCGAGACCAGTCGTGTCGCTTCTTGTCGCGCCGAAGCCTTGGCGGAGGAGGATCATCACCAATGCGCCCGTCCCGAACCAAAGCCGGGATGCGACCGCCCAAGCTATCGTATCAGCAGGTGAAAGACGCCAGCTCCCGGCGACAAGTCCGGAAGTTCGACGGGGCGCCGCCCGGCAATTCCTTCGGTTTCCGCCCCGATGCGCGGGGACGACGCGGGTGGTAGAGTGGCTATTATGATCCGCAAACTCGCGGCCGGCGGTTACCGGCTTTATTCGCGCAAGAAGAACCCCTCCACGGGCCGGCGGCGCAACCTCGGGACGTTCAAGACGCTGGCGGCAGCCCAAAGGCACGAACGGGAGGTGCAATATTTCAAACGGCATTGAGGGCGGAGAAGTGGGCGCCGGTCTTCACGCCGACGCCTGTCGTCGATCTGGAAATCGACGACCACCTTCGCTCCACCGCTCGCGCCCCGGCTTGCGACCTCGCTAGGATTGCGTTCAATATCCCCGTCATGAAAAACATGTCCCCGAGCAAACCCGCCCACGCGGCGGCCAGCGGAACCTTCACGATCGGCGGCGACTTGACCGTGCGCCGGCTGGGCTTCGGGGCGATGCGGATCACCGGGCCGGGCATCTGGGACGAGCCCGCGGATCCCGCGGCGGCGCGCAAGCTGCTGCGGAAGGTCGTGGACCTGGGCATCAATTTCATCGACACGGCCGACTCCTACGGGCCCGAAGTGAGCGAGCGGCTGATCGCCGAGGCGCTGCATCCTTATCCGCAGGACCTCGTCATCGCGACCAAGGGCGGTCTGACCCGCGCCGGGCCGGAGCGCTGGGAACCCGTGGGCCGGCCCGAGTATCTCCGCCAGTGCGTGGAAATGAGCCTGCGACGGCTCAAGCTCGACCGCATCGACCTCTACCAGTTGCACCGCATCGATCCGAAGGTGCCCGTGGCGGAGACGCTCGGCGCCCTGAAGGAACTCCAGCGCGCGGGCAAGATCCGGCATGTCGGGTTGTCGGAGGTCTCGGTCAAGGAAATCGAGCAGGCGTCGCGGACCGTGCAGGTGGTCAGCGTCCAGAACCTCTACAACCTGGGCAACCGCCAGAGCGAAGCGGTGCTCGACTATTGCACCAAGCATGACCTCGGGTTCATTCCGTGGTTTCCCCTGGCCGCCGGCGACATCGCCCGGCCCGGCGGGGCGCTCGCCGATGCGGCGAAACGGCACGGCGCCACCGTCTCGCAACTCGCGCTGGCGTGGCTGCTGCAGAAGTCACCGGTGATGCTTCCGATCCCGGGGACGGCGAATCTCGAACATCTTGTCGAGAATACCGGCGCGGCGGCGGTTAACCTCACCGCGGGCGAGTGGAA
>DASZPS010000161.1:0-2491 GCA_035549955.1 Lacunisphaera sp.
GGACGGCCCCCGTCCCTGCGGGCCGGCGCGCGGGGACGCGAACCCTCCACCGGGCACCGGAAATATGTAACGCAATACGTTACACGTTTCCGGGCGGACAATCACTCGCCCACCCGTGCGAACCGCGGTACGCGCCGGCCGACGACCTCGACGGTTTCGACGAACATCGCCGCCGGGCGGACGAACATCCCGCCGCCGCCGTACAAGGCCTCGTACACCACCATCCACTCATTGGTCTCGGTGTGGAGCGCCAGATGATGGACGCGGTACGGGTTGTCCTTGTAGTGGCGGTAAAGGCCGGGCCGGGGCTCGGCGGGCTTGGGCGGCATCATTTTCACCGGAGGAAACAGTCGGAACCGGGGGAATGCACTCCGTTTTCTACCTTTCCTTCGGTGAAAAGCCGGGATCATCCCCTCGTTCTCGTTCTCGTAATCTTTCTCGTTCTCCTGCGCGAAAAGCATCGAGAATGATTACGATTAGAGAAAGAGAACGTTTCCAGACCCGGGGTTGCAAAGCCCTGTCCTCCGGCTTTGCTTCAGTCCTCTGTCCTCCGTCCTCCGTCCCTCCGTCCTCGGTACCCATGCCTTCCCCCATTCCCGTCACCGTCCTCACCGGCTTCCTCGGCGCCGGCAAGACCACCCTGCTCAACCGCATCCTGACCGAACAGCACGGGAAGAAGATCGCGGTCATTGAAAACGAGTTCGGCGAGGTTGGCGTGGACAACCAGCTCGTCATCCAGTCCGACGAGGAGATCTTCGAGATGAACAACGGCTGCATCTGCTGCACCGTGCGCGGCGACCTCCTCCGCATCCTCGGCCGGCTGATGAAGCGCAAGGACCGCCTCGACGCCATCCTCATCGAAACCACCGGCCTGGCCAACCCGGCGCCCGTCGCCCAGACGTTCTTCACCGACCCGGAGATGAAGGAGCAATTCGCCCTCGACGCCATCGTCACGCTGGTCGACGCCAAGCACATCCTGCTCCACCTCGACGACTCGCCCGAGGCCCTGAAGCAGGTGGGCTTCGCCGACGTCATCATCCTCAACAAGACCGACCTGGTCTCGCCCGCCGAGCTCGACGCGCTTGAGAAGCGCCTGCGCCACATCAACGCCGTCGCGAAGATTCACCGGACGAAGAACGCCGAGGTCCCGATCGACCAGGTGCTGGGCGTCGGCGGCTTCAACCTCGGCCGCGCCGTCGAGGTCGACCCGCAGTTCCTCGAGATGGAATATCCCTTCGAATGGGCCGGCGGCTACGACCTGCAGGCCGGCGTCCATGAGCTCGAAATCGGCCACGACCCGAACGAGCCGGACGACGACCATAACCATGGCCATCATCATGACCACGACCACGAGTGCGGTGACGAATGCGGCCATGACCACAACTCGCTCGACGTCGTCGTCCTGCCGGTGAAGTCGCTCGACGAAAAGGACCTCGCCCCCGCCATCAACGCCACGGTGCAGACCTATTCCGACTGGGAACACGTCAAGCAGCCCGGCGAGTCGCTCGAGGTCGGCGCCAAGCTCAATCGCCTCAAGCTCGCCAGCGAGCATGGCAAGTTCAAGGTGCCGATCCCCGCCGCCGGCAAATACCTCATCTTCACCGGCCACGACGTGCCGACGCATTTCTATTCTGCAGCCGGGGTCGCTGACCCCGGTTCATCCGCCAAGGCACCCGGGGCAGCGACCCCGGCTACAACCGAGCCCAAGTTTATCAAGTACGCCTGGGACCGCACCTTCCGCCACGAGCACTCGCACGACGAGGCCGTGTCATCGGTGGGCATCAGTGTTCCCGGCGAACTCGACGGCAAGAAATTGAACGACTGGATCTCCAAGCTCCTCGCGCAACAGGGCGGCGACATCTACCGCATGAAGGGCGTGCTGGTCGTCAAGGGCACGAACAAGCGCCTCGTCTTCCAGGGCGTGCACATGCTCTTCGACGCCAAGTTCGACCGTCCGTGGGACGCGCAGGAGAACCGCACCAACACCCTCGTCTTCATCGGCAAGAACCTGAACCGCGCCGCCCTGACGGAAGGATTCAAGGCGTGCCTCCTCGGGTAGGACCGATCCATGACCGGGACGGGGAAATCGTGAAATCAGCAATCGAAAATCCTCAATCTAGAATTGGATAGCGGGCCGAAGGCCGGTCTCTCGATGATGGATTCAAGATGACCAATTGCGGATTTCACGATTCCCCTCCCCCCAGCAAAGCCTCGCCTGTAACGTTTCCCCGCGTTTCCCTCAGGACTGGATAAGGACCCTCGGTGTCATCCGCACCCGGCGGCTCCGCACCCCATGTCCACCCCTGATCCCCGCCTGGAATCCCCCCGTTGCCCCCACTGTGGCCGGACCATCCCCGCCAACGCCCCGCTCGGCGCGTGCCCGCATTGCCTCCTCGCGGCCGGCCTGGCGAGCGAGCCCGCCGCGCCCACGGATTCGCCACCGCCGCCCGCTCCCGCCCAGCTCGCCCCGGAGTTTCCCGAGCTCGAAATC
>DASZPS010000162.1:0-22393 GCA_035549955.1 Lacunisphaera sp.
CGCTCTTCCACTATATCGAAAGCTTCTACAACCGCCGCCGGCTCCACTCGAGCCTTGGCTATCTCAGTCCAGCCAACTTTGAATCCCAACTAAACTAAATCACCCCTGCACCACTGTCCGAAATATCGGGGGAAACCCACAGCTTGTTTAGTGTCGGCCGGCGATTCGGTCATTGGAATGGCGCGACAACGACACCACCCGGCAGGATGGTGCAGTCGGGCATAAGGTGGGGCCGCCGGCGTCGAAGCCTTCGCTCTCAGCCTGAATCACCCTAAGGAACGCATTCAAAGGCGCCCAAATCCCAGCCTGACCCTTGGGGGCGGGAAATCCCGGAGCGGTCTGTCTCGAATGCCGTGCTCAGGTCGAGGCCCACGTCCACGGCATATCCTTCAGGATCCAGATCGAAGTTACCCGCGCCCGCATTCACAAACGTGCTCTGTGACATTCCCGTCACCTGGTGGTACGTACCACTCGGGACGTTGCCGGCATTGTTCCAGTAGGCGTTCGTGTCGAACGTCACCCCAGAAAATGAAGAACTGAAATAGCAGTTCTCCCAGATATTGTTTTTCACCACGACATTGGAACCCGGGGAAAAGTTCGCGATTTGCGCCACCGTCCCGTACGTGCTGGATCCGACACCGTAGAAGGTGTTGTTCGCGATCAAGACCTCACTGAGATTGACCCCTGCCTCGTGTTCCTGCTTCGGCAGCTCTGCCCAAATCATTCCTGGATAGCACCCCTTGTAGGTGGCCAGGTCCGTATAGTGGAAGATGTTGTTGTAGATTCTGATATCGTGGTGATCGGCATCTAGTGAGCCGGCCATAAACGCAATCATACCGGACCCGGAGATATTACGAAAAACATTATTTCGGATGATGGCATAGGTGAAGTTGCTGCCCTGTCCGAGCTGCATGCCTTGACCGTGATTCGCGGGATTAAGGCAGCCGCCGGTTTCGCTCACCACGTTATTTTCAAACAGGAGGCCGTAGTCCACATAGCTGGTGCCAGCCAATCCGAGAAACTGGACTCCGTTGATTGTTACCTCATGAATCCAGCAATACCCCACGTAGATGTTTTTCTTCCCGCCTGGCGCCGTCGCTGCGTTCAAACGGATGCCGCTGTAATCATCAACGCTGGCGTCGTATCCAGCGCCTTTGATTTCCAAATGCTTGATTTGGTAGGGTCCGGTTCCGTCCTCCAAAGCCAGAACGTGGGCACCACTCCCGCTGTCGGGGTTGTCGATTCTCACCCCGTGGCCCTCGGTTCCTTCACCCGTCACCCCGTCAAAGGCGATGTAACCGTCTTCTAGGTGGACGTGACCGAGAATCTCCGCCTGTGCCGTGGCAAAGGTGGAGTTCCAGCCGGTGTCGCCGGCATTGTCGGCGGCATTCGCCTTTTTGAGCGTTATCCACGTGCTGCCGGAAAGGGAGGCTGCGACCGCGACGTCCTCGTCGTAAGTGCCGCCCGCGATATAGTAGGTATCACCGCGCGTCCAGGAAACGGCGGCAAATGAAGTCCACGCATTCTCCCAGGAAGTCCCGTTATTCAGTCCCGTTGCGGCCGCACGAATGTAGTGTTTGGCGGGTCCCGCCGTCGTGAACGTGGCGTCGCTGGTCGAGTTCGCGTTGCTCGCGGCGTCAACGGAGGTCACCTGATAGTGGTAGGTGGTTCCCGGGGTCAGGCTGGTGAGCACAATTTCATGCGCTAACACGCTGTTGGTATCCGCGGACGACGATCCATAGCTGCTCGTGAGGCCGTAGTTCACTTGGGAAGTGGCGTTTTCATTGGTGGTCCAGCTGATCGTCGCCGTTGTCTGTGTGACCGTGACCTCCGGGGTGTCGATGTCGGGGGCCGTCTCATCGGGTTCAGCGCCGGCTTCGTAAAGCTTCTCCGCCAACGCACCCGAAATCGCCCCGCGATAAAAGCGGAGGTCGTCGATCGCGCCATCGCTGGCCCGGCTGGTGGCGCTGTTGCTGCCGATATAGATGTCCTGGGCGGCATCGGAAACGACGGTGCCGGAGGGCGCGACAATCTGGGTGAGGGCGACCGCACTCCCATCCACGTAGAGGACGGGTTGGTTAGCCGTGCTGGCCGAGTCATAGACCACCGCCACATGGTGCCAGTGGTCAAAGGTGAGGCCGGCCGTCTCC
Organism: Lacunisphaera sp.; assembly: GCA_035549955.1. Lineage (GTDB taxonomy): Bacteria > Verrucomicrobiota > Verrucomicrobiia > Opitutales > Opitutaceae > Lacunisphaera. The sequence continues at coordinate 2,151 of DASZPS010000162.1, forward strand.
GTGCGCCACTTCGCGGTGCCGCCGGACCAATCGACAAAGAATTCCAACCCCGTTTCCCCGGAAACGGCGCCTGAGTTCGCCATCAACGTCCAGCCTCCCTTATTGAGCCATGTTCCGCCACCGCTCTCACCACCGGAAGCCGGCTTCACCCAGAATGCCACGGCACCGCCCCCCGCCCAGATATCTTCCAGCGAGGCAGCCGCAGTCACGCTCACATAATCATCGGCCCCGTCAAATTCGAGCGCGGCGGCACCCAGGACGCCGCCGACCGGGGTCGGTCCGTTGACGTGCGTTCCGTCGTTCCCGTCCACGGACTCGAATGCCGTGGTTCCGGAAGTCTCGTCGAAACTCCAGTGACCGACCAGGCCCTCGTTGTAGGCCCGGTCAACATCCGCGAGCGTGAAGCAGCGCTGATACAGGCGCACGTCGTCCATGGTTCCCTCGCTCGCGCGGGAGGTTGCGGAATTGCTGCCGATGTAAAGGTCGTCCGCTGCGTCCGAAACCAGCGTTCCCGAAGGCGCGACAATATTCGTCAGCGACACCGGGACGCCATCGACAAACAGGGCCGGATCGTTGGCCGTCGAGCTGGCGTCGTAGGCCAGGACGACATGATGCCAGGAACCCAGGGTCAGGCCCGTCGAATCGGTCCGCCACTTGGCCGTCGCGCCGCTCCACTCGACATTGACTTCAAACCCGGTTTCGTCCGACCCCGCGCCGGAATTGGCGAAGAGGCTCCAGGAAAATCCCTTGGCCAGCCAGGTTCCGCCGGACGCTTCGCCCTTTGAATCGGGCTTCACCCAAAACGCAACCGTGCCCCCTTTGTCCCAGATATTGGCCAGGGAGGCATGGGCGCCCACCTCCACCAGGTCGTCGGCGCCATCGAAGAAAAGCGCATGGCTTCCGATGATTCCCGCCACCCGGCCAGGACCGTTGGTCAGCGTGCCGGTGTTCGCATTCGCTGCGTCCGCCGTCGTCGTTCCCGATGCTTCGTCAAATTTCCACCGCCCAACCAAGCCGTCCCGATGCAGCTCCGCGATATCGGAGCTCGAAAGCACCCGGCCATAGATCCGAACGTCATCCATCGACCCGTCCACTACGCGAGTGACCGCCGTATTTCCTCCGATCTGGAGGCTGGCGCCCGCATCTGTCATGCGCGTGCCGCTCGGCGCTACGATCTCGGTCAAACCAACCAGGGTCCCATCGACATAAAGCGACGGTGCATTGGCGGAACTGTCAGCGTTGTAGGTCAGGACAATGTGGTGCCACTGCCCAAAAGTCACACCCGCGGTCTCCGTGCGCCAACGCGGCACCGATCCGGACCAATCGATCCCGAATTCGAAACCGGTTTCCCCGGCATCTGCCCCGGCGTTGGCAAGAATCGCCCAGATCGCACTTTTGTTCATCCAACATCCGGCATTGTACTGGCCTTTTGAATTCGGCTTCACCCAGAACGAGACGGTGCCACCCCCATCCCAGATGTTTTCCAGCGAGGAATGCGCCGGCACATTGATGTAGTCATCCGTCGCATCGAAACTGAGTGCGCGTTCACCCAAATGCCCAGGAGCCCGGGTGGGCCCGTTGATCAATGTCCCGGTGTTTCCATTTCTTGAGTCGGCGGCGGCAGTTCCAACGGTCTCATCAAAGGTCCAGTGGCTGACCAGACCGGTCTTAATGTCACCCCATGCCGAGGAAACCATGACCAGGCAGAGGAAGAATGTTGCCGGGATACTTCCGCGAGTTTTGTGCAGGAATGTCGATGTGATCATAATCCGAGGACGACGATAGCACTCCAGGTTCGCAACCGCAGGTCGTCTCGCCGCGACATTATGACAATTATTTCGAGCCTTTTTTTAGGCGCTTTTTCCAATCGTATTTAAGCCGCAATGCCGCCCGCTTCGGAGCGCGAACTCCGCATTGGACCTGTACTCAAAACGAAATCGCTTCAATGCCTCGCGCCCGGCTCAAACAGCCGGTCCGTGCCCGGCACCAGGCGGTGCTCCCGCCAGGTTGACTCGGAGCGCAGCGAACCGTCGGACCACCACGTCCGCCACACGCTGCTGCCGTGGGGCCGGTGGTCCCACTCCCATTCCCTGGCTCCCGCGGGCGACCAGTAAGTTTCCTGCCCTATCTTCACGCCAAGTTGGTAGCTGGCTTCCCGCTGCTTCGCACCGTCCGGATAATACCACGTTTCCCGGCCATGCAGTAGGATCCGCCCATCGTCAGCGCGGCCGCTGCTCCAGGTGACCCGCGGGCTGCCGTCCGGATGGTTTTCGCGGTGGGCTTGGACGTCCTTGATGGCAGTCGCCAGGCTCCAATTCATCGCGGGATCGTTGTCGGCAAAGGTCTCGTCGCTGAGGATCCAGGCCTCGTTCAATTCGTAGTGGAGGCCGGGATGATTGCAGGAGGTGATGAGGTGAATCACGCCGTTCGGCGCCTGTCGCGCCACGGAATAACCGAGGCTGTTGCGCTTCCGATGCTCCGAGTAGTTACCCGGCAGCCGCTTGATGTGCCAGGTCTCGCCATCGTCATCGGACAGCGCCACGTACGAACCATCCTCCTTGATGGAAGCGGGTTTTTGCGCGCGCTTCGAAGGATAGTAATCGCCCGCCATGAAAAGACGCCCGCTGGCCAGCCGCAGGACGGACGGTCGCTGGCCGCTGCTGACCTGCGAGAACGGCGTCTTGCTCATGGCGTAGGTCTTGCCGCCGTCCTTGCTGATCGCCCGCGGCATGAAGTTGTCGATGCCGGAATTCTTGCCGCCCATGCCGAGAATGCTGCCGTCCTTCTTCAGCACGAATGTCGTGTGCCGGCCAAACGTGCGTCCCAGCGTGTCATGCCAGGTGGTTCCCTGGTCGCTCGTCGCCCAAAGCATCGACTGGGAGCCAAGCGGGCCGCCCTCGCCCGCATCGACCGAGAGGTACAACGTGCCCGCGGCGTCGCGCAGCATGGTATTGATTGGCTGGGGCTGTTCCAGGTCCTTGCCCAGCGGGCCGGTGATGCGCGGGTAATTCACCGCGCTCCAAGTCGCGCCGCCGTCGGTCGAAGTGCGGTATTGGAAGGGGAAAAAGCCCTCCAGCAGCGGATTGCCCCAGAAAAGACGCAGGGTACCGCCTTCGTTCCACAACAGCGGTGCATGGTCATTGGCGCCCGGTGTATCGACAAACGGGCTCGGCATGTCCCACTCCTCGGCGCCGAACCGCAGGCGGGCGGCAATCAGGCTGACCTCGGGCTCGTATTCCCAATCGGACGTATAAATCACCAACAGCGCGTCGCCGTTGGGCAACACCTCGAAACCCGGGCTGTGATTGTGATGGCGGAACGACGGATGCAGCCCCGCGCGGTGTTCCTTGACGTAGTTCATTTCGCCCTCGAGCGGCTTCGGCAGCAGCGCGCGCCGGCGCAAGTAAGGCTTGGCCGGATCGGGACCTATCTGCGCCTCTTCGGCCGTCGTCTGCTTCACGCCTTGCGTGGCATACGATGGGACCGCCGGCCGGAGGGCGGTTGTGACCGGCGCGGCCTGGACCACGCGAAAACCGATGCGATGCAGGCCGTATTTCTGGGGATTGGGTTCGGTGCCGGAATTCGGCGCGAAATTCGGCGGCGCGCCGGCGCGGTTGGATGGGCGCAAATAGTCCTTCGCCTTGAACTTTTCCTCCGTGTCGAGGTAACCGCCGCGCACGACTTTCGTGAGGCCGCCCGCGTAGCCGGCGGGATCCTTCTCCGCGCCCAGGCCATATTCGCCGTACCAGTCGGAACACCACTCCACCGGCCCGGCGTGGGTATTTTGCAGTCCCCAGGGATTTGCCCTCCCCTTGGCGGTTTCCCAAGCCGCGCCATCGGCGCGGCCGGCGCGTGCGGCATACTCCCATTCGGCTTCCGTGGGCAGCCGGTAGGGTTTGCCTTCTTTTTTGCTCAGCCATTCGCAGAACGCGGCCGCGTCATTCCAACTCACGCCCGCGGCGTAGGGCGCGTAGGCGGGATTCAGGGGCGCGTCGGGCTTGAAAAGATGGAATTGCTCCGCCGTCACCTCCGTCTCGCTGATCAGGAACGACTGGCTGATCGTGACGCGATGGACGGGTTGCTCATCCCAATTCGCCGGCTTCACCGCGGACCCCATTGTGAATTCGCCCGCGGCGACGGGCACGAGCCTCAGTCCGATGGAATTAGTCACCGCCTCCACCGCCTGGAGTGGGGGTGAAATCAAAACCAGGGTCAGTGCGGCGAGTCGGACAGGGCGTGGGAATGACATGCGTGGGGAGACGAACGTGATTTCGCGGGGTTACCGTCCATCCTCTACCTCGATCCGCTGCGAATGCAATGGTCGCCCCGCGTCACGCAAACACGGGACACCATGTGCTACGCCCTCTCCTCGCCGATCGTCTCTTCCGTTACCCGGCGGTGCACGTCCCAAGGTTCACGTCCCGGATGCTCCGTTGTTCATTCCGCCCGCAACGCCACCATCGGGTCCACCTTCGCCGCCCGCCGCGCCGGCAGCCAGCAGGCCACGAGGCCGATGAGGGCGAGGACCAGCGCAACGATCGCGCCCACCCATGGGTTGCCGGGTTTGACGCCCATGAGCACCGAGCGCGCGAACACGGAAATCGCCAGGCTCAGGCCATAGCCCGCCACCGTGCCCGCGGCGACGAGACGCAGGGATTCCCCGACGATGGCGGAAACCACGCGGCGAGGCGTGGCGCCGAGCGCCATGCGGATGCCAATCTCCTTCTCGCGTTGGTTCACCGCGAAGGTCATCACGCCGTGCAAGCCAATGACGGCCACGATGAGCGAAAGACCGGCCAGGATGGCCGCCACATAGGCAACGGCCCGATACTGGACGAGGACACGATCGAATACTTCCGACACCCGATTGACCCGTGGCATGAGGGTCGTGGCCTCGCGCCCCACCTGTCGCATCAGGTCCAGCGAGCGCTCCGCGTCTTCATGGGTGCGAATGAGCAAATAGGGCGCGGCCTCGGTGCCAGGGGTGACCGGCAGGAACACAATGGGGCGGGCGCCGGAGCCAGGATCGTATGCCCGCGTGTCGCGGACGATCCCCACCACGGTGATCGCGATCCGCGGAGGACTCGCCTCGTTCGGCAGTTGCGGCGGCGGTGGGGTGCCCATCACGACGTGGGCGGGGAGCTCGAGGCTTTTGCCCAGGGCGTCCTGCCCGGGCCAGAAAGCCCGCGCCGCCGACTCGGTGATCACTGCGATGTGATCGGCCGCGAGCTCCGTGGCCAGGAACCCTCGCCCGCGGAGCAAGGGAAGCTGCAGGGTGGAGAAATAGTTGGCCGGGACCGTCAGGTGGAGGACGATCGCCGGGCGGGCGGGAACGCCGGCGCGGGCCGGGATGGTGGCTTCGGCGCGGCCCGCCCCGAACGGAAAGCGCGGCATTTCGCTGATGGCCGCCACGGCCGGCAGGGCCCGCAGCCGTTCGAGGGCCTGCCGCCGGCCGGCGTCTAGCTGGGCGGGCGAAAACGTGCGCGGCGCGAGCGCCTCGAACGTGACCAGCCGCGATTGCTCGAACCCCATGTCCCGCAATTCGGCGCCCAGCGCGCGGTGAGCCAGCAGCCCGGTGGTGAAAAGCAGGGCCGCGCTCAAGGCGAGTTGGACGACCGCCAAAAAATTCCTGATCCGAACCATGGACAGCTTGCGGCCAAAGGACGATCCCTCCCGCTTGAGCGCCGAATCGACGCTGCGGCGCGTCACGCGCAAGGCCGGCAGCAAGCCCCCCACCAGGCCCGCGAGCAGGGAGACAGCCAGCGTGAATCCCACTATCCGGTGGTCCGCGCTCAGGTTCAGCCCCGCCAGGCCCTCGCTCGCACCCGGCACCAGATTGACCAGCCACGGCCATACGAAGCGCAGCAAGATGGCCGACACCAACCACCCCGCCACCCCGCCAAGGGCGCCCAACACGAGGCTTTCGGTCATGACCTGGGCGAACAAGCGCCGCCGGCTGGCCCCGAGCGCGCTCCGGACCGCAAACTCGAACTGGCGCGTGACTGCCCGGGCGAGGATCAGGTTCGAAGCATTGGCGGCGGAGACGACCAGCACGACTCCGAACAGGCAGACGATGGGCAGCAGAAAGGTCAGGTCCCGTGCCGTGAGTGCAATATAGGTGGAGGCCGGAAGGAGGGTGACGATGTCCCGCGCCGCCGGTCCTGCGAGCGGGGCCGCCGGAAACCGCCGGGCTATCGCCTGCACTTCCTCGATGGCTTGCTCGCGGGATATTCCGGGCCGGAGCCGGCCCGTCACGACGTAGTTCGCCGCCCTCCGGTCCGTGCGCCAGCCGTCACCGGAACGCAGCAACAAAGACACCCACCCCATGAGGGCCCCGGGCCGGGTGCCGTAGAATTCCGGCCCGGTCACGCCGACGACCGTCACGACTTCCTCGGCGAGGCCCCGAAGCCGGATCGTCCGCCCGACCACCCCGGGATCCGCGTTGAAATAACGTTCCCAAAATTGGTGGCTGAGCACGATGACCGGTTGCGCGCGGGAAGAATTTTCGTCGGTGGGAAGCAACGGCCGGCCCAATGCCATCGGCACCCCGTACACGGTAAAGTAATTGGACGCCACCGTCCCGACCCGGGACTCCACGGGACCTTCGCCGGTGGCCGCGCTGGCTTCATTGCCCTCGACCAACTCCACGCCAATATCACCCGACGCCGTCAGGCCGGAAAACACCGTCTGCTGCTCCCGATAAGCGGTGAATTCGGCATAGGACGTCGACCTTTTCGCGTTCCCGTTCTCGTCGAACCGGGCGAACGCGAAAAGCTGCCCTGGATCCAGCACCGGCAGCGGCCGGAATGCGATGGCGTTGAACCAGGTGAAGAGGGCCGTGTTGACCCCCAGGCCCAGCGCGAGCGTCAGCACCACGACCGCCGTAAACCCGGGATTCTTGCGCATGCCCGTGGCGCTGTAGCGCAGGTCCTGGCCGAACTGCTCCAGCCAGACCCAGCCCCGCACGTCACGGACGCGCTCCTGCACGCCCGCCACGTTGCCGAACTCCCGCAGTGCCGCGTACCGGGCTTCCTCGGGAGCCATGCCCTTGGCGACGTTTGCCTCGGTCGCCATTTCCACGTGCGTTGTCACTTCCGCCGATAGTTCTTCGTCGAGCCGCCGCTTGCGGAAAAGCGACCTGGCGTAATGGGCCACCTTGGACAACCAGGGCATGGGAGGCTAGGTCGCCTTGAGCATGGCGTTGATGGTGGCGGAAAGCAGCGCCCACTGGGACTTCTCCTCCTCGAGTTGTTTCCGGCCGGCAGCGGTCACTGAATAGTAGCGTGCCTTGCGATTGTTGTCGGAGACGCCCCACTCTCCCTTGATCCAACCCTCCTTCTCGAGGCGGACAAGGGCCGGGTACAGCGAGCCCATCTCCACCTGAAAGACGTCGGCCGACATCTGCTTGAGGCGCTGCGACAGGCCAAAGCCATGCATCGGCTGCAGCTGCAGCGCCTTCAGGATCAGCATGTCGAGCGTCCCCTGCAGCAGTTCCGCCTTCTCTTTTTCTTTGTCCATGGTCGCTCCTTCAGATGTTCGTAAGAAGACAAGGCCGCCTCTCCTTCAGAACGTCAACAGGAAACCCCGGCCAATGTTCATATTACGAACATTGGCGGCACCCGGGCGGCAGCCCCGCCCCCGCCGGGCGAGTGACGCCGCCTCAAACGACAATCCGCCGGGCGCGCCGACCTGGCACCTTGGAACAGGTTCAGGAACTAACGGAGGATTCTCATTCGACGTTCGCCCTTCGACTGTCGACTTCAGCGCTCGTTTCAGGTCTCAGCTTTCCGGTCTCAGGTCTCTCCGCTCCTATTCCGCCCGCAGCGCCACCATTGGGTCCACCCGCGCCGCCCGCCGGGCCGGCAGCCATGCGGCGACTGTCAGCACGACCAGGAGCACCAGCAGCGCTGCAGCGTAAGGGACGACGGGAAACATGCCCGCACCATAGGTGATATCCGGCATTACCGCGCGCAGCACGAGGCGGTCCAACAGGATCGAGAGCCCGAAAGCTCCCGCCAGTCCGCAGCCGGCGCCCCAAGCGACCGCGGAAAGGTTCTGGCGCAACACGAGGGAAACCACATCGCCCGGGCGGGCACCGAGTGCCAGCCGCACGCCAATCTCATGGGTTCGGCGGGCCACGAGGAAGGCGACCACGCCATAGATTCCGACCGCGGCCAGTGCGAGGGCAATTCCCCCCAGCAACATGGCGCAGTCCGCCGGGACGCGGGCAAACAGGCGCTGGATGCGCATCGATCCCTCCTCCAGCGTCCAGACCGCCATTTGCGCCGGCAACTTGGCATCCAGTTTTCCCAACTCCGCATAAATCGGCTGGATCAACGCCGCGGGGTCGCCTTGCGTCCGCACCAACCAGTGGGCGGACCCGGCCAGCGGGAAGAACAAATCGATGTCGTCGACTTCCGACAGGTTGGTCAGGCGCGCGTCGCGCACCACGCCCACCACGGTGAAACGCACGCCGGGCGCGGGGCCGGTCCGCCCCTTCTGCGGCGATTCCAACTGTCGTCCCAAGGGATTCTTCCCCGGCCAAAGGTGCCGGGCGGCCGATTCGCTGATGATCACCACCTTCGCGCCGGCCAGCGCCTCCTCGTCCGTGAAATGCCGGCCGGCCACCAGATCGAGGCCCAGGGCGGCGAAATACTCGGGGGCGACATTTTGGCCGACACATCCGTTCATCCACCTGCCGTCGTCGGTCACGTAGGCCGTGATGGAATGACCGGTGAATGGTGCCCGCTCCGCGCCGGCCACCGCGATCACACCCGGCACGCCGCGCAAATGCTCCTCGATTTCCCGCGCGCGCCGGGCCTGCTCGGCCCCGGTGGCGGCGGTGTCGAGGTTCGACCAGGCGACGACCGATATCACGTGGCGCGCATCAAAACCCGGCTCGGTCGTGAGCGCGCGCCGCGCCGCGGACAGCAACAGACCTGTTCCCGCCAGCAACACCAGGCTGGTTGCCACCTGCAGGGCGAGCAGCCGGTTGCGTCCGGCCCGCGCGCCAAGGGTGCCGGGCGCCCCCGGGCGATTCTTGAGCGCCGCATTCACGTTAATGCCGGCGCCCAGCCATGCCGGACGCATCCCGGTTATCAGGCTGGCCGCGACGGCCAGGCCCAGCGAATAGGCGAACACCGTGCAGTCGGGCGAAAATTCCAGGAACGGACTCCACGTTCCCATGGTGATTTTGCGGATCAGCGTCGTGGCCCACGCCCGGATGCCCTCGCACGCCCAGAAGGCGACCAGAAAGCCCACGCCCCCGCCCGCCAGGCCGAGCAACAGGCTTTCCGCGGCCAGTTGCCGGAGCAGCCGCCACCGGCTGGCGCCGAGCGCCAGGCGGATCGCCAATTCATGGCTGCGCCACGCGTTCCGCGCGTGGATGAGGTTTACGATGTTGATGCAGCCCACGAGAAGGATGAGTCCGACCGCGAGGAGCAACGCGATGCAAACAGCGTGGACCTGCGCGCCGCCCAGCTGGAAAAAGGTGGCGACCTCCGTCTTCGTGCGCAGCGGCTTGCCATCCGGTTGCGGCCATCCGCCAGCCATCGCCGCCACTTCCGCCCCGACCTGGCCGGGAGTGAAACCGTCCTCACGGCGCACTTGCACCTGCCAGATCCGTGCGGAGCGATCACGCACCCAATTTACGGAGGGCAGGATCGCGGGCTGCGCCGCGAGCGGCAGCCAAAAGTCCGGCGAGGATGGCGGCGTGGTGCCACCGAAGCTTTCCGGCGCCACGCCGATGATGGTGACCGGCGCGCCGCGCAGGGTCACGGTCTGGCCCACGATGTCGGCCGCGTCCTGGAACCGGCGCTGCCATGCCTCGTGACTGATGACTGCCACCGACTCTTCGCCGCGTCCAAAGATCCGGCCCTGGCGCGCCGGTACGCCGAGAGCCGCGAAGTAGTTGTCCGAAACGAACTGCACCGCAGTCGGCAGTTGATGATCTCCACCAGCAACGCCCAGCAACAACACTTGCTGGGGCGACGATGCAATGACGGCGCTGGTCGAATGCAATCCCGCCTGCAGATTTTCCACCTCTTCCAGGGTAAAGGGCGACTGGAAGCGCCGGTCATCCGCGCTAACCCGCAGGATTTGCTCGGGAGCTCGGACGGACAAGGGTTTGCCAGTCAGCAGGTGATAAAATGAAAACACCACGGTGTTCAGGCCCACGCCGAGCGCCAACGTCAGCACCACCACCGTGGTAAAGCCGGGTGACTTGAGCAAGGTGCGCCAGGCGTAACGTAGGTCCTGCCCCAGTTCCTCGATCCAAGTCCAGCCGCGCGCTTCCCTCGCCTGCTCCTGCAGGCTGGCCACGTTGCCGAATTCGCGCTGCGCAGCCTGATCCGCTTCAGCCGCATCCATGCCGGCCGCACGATTTCGCGCCGCCTGCAGTTCCAGGTGAGCCCGCATTTCCTCGGCCATGTCGGCCTCGATCCGGCGCCGGCGAAACAAGTTCAAAAACTGGCGGAGTATCTTCATGGGAATCGTTCTCGTTCTCTTAATCCTAATCGTTCTCGTGGGTTGGGGATGGGGAGGCCGGCGCGGAGATTATGATTACGAGAACGATAACGAGAACGATCAGGGTTCGATGGAGTCTCTTGGTCTTTGGTCCCTCGTCTCTGGTCCTTCATTCATTCCGCCCGCAGCGCCACCACCGGGTCCACCTTCGCCGCGCGCCGCGCCGGCAGCCAACTGGCGAGCAGCGCGACGAGCAGGAGCACGCCGGCCACGAGCCCGAAGGCCAGCGGGTCGGTCGCCTTCACGTCGAAGAGCAGGGTGCGCAGGAAACGCGTCAGGTAGAACGCGCCCGCGAGGCCGATGGCGAGTCCCAGCCCGGCCTTGGCGAGGCCCTGGCGCAGGATCAGCCCGATGATCTGCCCTCGGGTGGCCCCGATGGCGCCCCGGATGCCAATTTCCCGCGTGCGTTGCGTGACGTCGTAGGCGAGCACCCCGTAAAGGCCCACCGCGGCCAGCAGCAGCGCGAGCCCGGCGAAGACCAGCAGCAACACCATCGCCGCGCGCCGCGGCAGCAGCATCAGGTCGAGCGTTTCCCGCAGGACGCCGGTGTTGTAGAACGGCAAAGTCGGGTCGATCTCCCGCAGTTTCCGGCGCATGTCGGCCAGCACGTCCCCGGGGGCTCGCGCCGAGCTGGCCATCACGTTGAACCCCGGGCTGGCGCCCAGGATCATTGGAACGTAGATGACGGGCAGGCCGTCGCGCTCCTCCAGCCCGACAATATTGGCGCGTTCGACGACTCCGACAATGCGCGGCCACACGAAGTTGGACGGGAATGGCGGCGCCCCGAAGGTCAGCTCCTCGCCCAGCGCGCTGCGCCCTGGGAAATACCGCTCGGCGAATGCCCGGTCCACGATCAGGCCCGCATAGCGGTTGTTGGCGTGGTCGCTGTCGACGAAATCCCGCCCCTCGAGCAACCGCGTGCCCATGGTGGCAAAAAATCCGGGTGAAACCGGATTCATGATGGCCGTGGTCCGGGTGGCCTCGTCAGCCGCCGGCGGATCCCGGCGGACCGTGAAGGGCAGCGCCCGATACGAAGACGCCGGGCCGACGCCGAAATAGGACGAAACGGCCACATGGTTTACGCCGGGAATTTCCTTCATGGCCGCCAGCACACGGCGGCGGAGCGCCACGTTGACATCCGTGTCGTTGTAGCCGCTGCCCAGGGCGATCCGCCCCTGGACCACATGGTCGGCGTCAAATCCCGGCTTGACGGCCATGACATTGGCAAAGCTCCGGATGAGCAGGCCCGAACCCACCAGGAGCAGGAGGGCCAGCGCGACCTGGCCGACGACCAGCGCGCTGCTGACCGCGCGCATGCCGCCGCCCGCGCTCGCCGCCCGCGTGTCGCCCACGCGCAACCCCCCGCGCCGCAGGATCAGCAACGAGAGGAACCCGATGGCCAGGGTGAGGCCCACGCCCGCCAGGAGAATCACGACGACGACCTGGCCGTCGATGCGGACGGGCGCGACCCACCGGCCCACGACCACCTCGGACCGGTTGATGAACTGCAGCGTGCCCCAGCCCAACGCGAAACCTGCCGCAAGCGCCCCGGCTGACAACACCAGCACCTCGCACAAGATCTGCCGGAAAAGGTCGGTCCAACCCGCCCCCAGCGCGAGGCGGATGGCGAGCTCGGCCCGACGGGCGCTGACGCGGGCGAGCGTGAGGTTGGCCACGTTCACGCAACCGATCAGCAGCACAAACGCGGCGCCGGCCGACAGCAGCCACAACGGGCCCCGTGCCACGGCCAGCATGTCGTTTCGCCAGGGCTGCACCGTGACATGCAGGCCCGCCCGTTCCATGCCGTCCCGCATCGCCGGCGGGGCTTGCTCGAGGCGAAACCGTTGTTCGATAGTCTCGAGCTGAGTCTGGCCGGCCGCGGGGGTCACTCCCGGACGCAGGCGGGCCAACAGGGTGGTTTTGCTCCCGGTAAAACGCCGCTGGGGGAGGAGTTCGTCCGGACCATGCGGGTACGGCATAAAGAAATCCGTGCGCGTGAACATCGCCGCCACCACGGGCGGCGCCACGCCGACGATCGTGTAGTTCTCGCCGCCCATCCGCACCGTGTGGCCCAGCACCTGGGGATCCGCCTGGTACTGCCGGAGCCAGAAGTCATGGCTCAGCACGAGGACCCGGTCGCGCCCGTCGCCCTCCTCTTCCGGCAGAAAGAAACGACCCGCAATCGGACGCAGCCCCAGCAGGTCGAAGAAATTCAGCGTGACCTTCAATCCGGAAGCGCGGGTCGGCATCGTGTCCTCCGCAATCGTGGTGTTGGCCATGTCGAAAAGCGCAAAACCCGAGAACGCGTCCGCCCGCGCCGCGTAATCCAGCTGCTGCGGCACCCCTGCGCCGTAGGGCATGTTGCCGGCCTTCGTCCCGACGTTTTTGACCACCACCAACTGCTCGGGCGCCGCAAACGGCAGGGGCTTCAGCACCAGCGCCTGGAGCGCTGATAGGACCGCGGTATTGGGCCCGAGGCACAAGGCCAAGGTGAGGAACACGGCCAGGCTGAAGCCCGGCGACCGGGACAGCGAGCGCACCGCCAGCCGGAAGTCGCGGGCCCAGTGTTCCAACCACACCCAGCCCCATCCTTCCCTCGCCTGCTGCTGAATGCTCGTCACGTTGCCAAACTCCCGCAGCGCGGCATGCCGCGCGTCCTCCGCATTCATCCCGGCCTGGCGGTTGAGTTCCGCCTGCCATTCCACATGCAGTCGCATTTCCTCGGACATATCGGCTTCGAGTTTTCCCCGGCGGAACAGGTTTAGGCATTTGCGGAGCAGCTTCATTGGGGTCTTGGTCACGGTCGATGGTCGCTCACGTTGCTCATTCCGCCCGCAACGCCGACATCGGATCGGATCGGGCCGCCTGTCGGGCGGGCCACCAAAGCGCCAGGAGGACCACGACGACAATCGCCCCGGCAACGGTCAGATAAACCAGTCCGCTCACCGGCGCCTGGATATTTGCCAATATGCTCTCCAGCGGCCGGCTGAGCGCCCATCCCGCCGCGCCGCCGGCCACGATGCCGGCCACACACTGCGTCAACCCACCACGCATGACCAGTCTCATCACCTGTCCGGGCTGTGCTCCCAGCGCAAGGCGAACGCCGAATTCGCGCGTCCGCCGCTGCACCGCAAATAAGGTTACGCCGTAGATGCCCACCGCGGCCAGGAGCAGCGCACCGAGTCCGAATGCCAGGGCCAGTCCGCCCAACGTTTGCAGCAGCTTCAGATCGTCCTCAATCCGCCCCGCCAGCGTGAAAACACGATCCACCGGCACGTCCTCGTCCAATGCGCTGACCACTGCCCGCAACGGTTTGGCCAGCGTCAGGGGCGGCACGTCCGCCGCCACCACCACGACGGCGTCGGTCGGCGTGTGCTGGCTTACCGGCACATGGATCCCGGCCCGAAAGTCGGGGCCATCCGCCGGCATGTCGGCCACTATCCCGACGACGGTTAGCCAGGACTCCGCCGCCTTCGCGTCCGGCTGATGTGGGCGCAACTGGCGTCCCAGGGCAGTTTCACCGGGCCAGAGTTGGTGGGCCAGGCTTTCGGTGATGACCGCCACCGGTTCCGAACCGGGCTGATCGCGGACATCGAACTCCCGGCCGGCGCGCACCGTCAGGCCCGTGGTCGCGAAGTAGCCCGGCGAAACCGCGTTCAGGAAACCGCCGGGCATGGGCGCACCGGCCGCCAGCGGCCGATCCCGGACTTCGAGCGGCTGGCCATTCGAACCAAAGGGAAATTGGGACGTGATGGCGGCGGCCTTCACGCCGGGGACGGCCCGCAACCTTTCCACCATGGCACGATAAAACTCAGCCCGCTGTGCCTGACGCTCCAATTTTGGCGTCCGCAGCCGCACTTGCGCGCTCAGGATCCGATCCGCGCCGGTCGTTTGCACCATCGCGGTCCGCCGGCGGGAGCCGTCAACGAGCACGCTGGTCGCCGTCAATACCATGCAGGAAACTGCCACCTGCGCCACCACCAGCCAGCGGGTGAGCCGACTCAAGCGGGCACTACTTATCGCACCCGCGCCGGACTCCTTCAGCATCTCCCCGGCGCCGCGGCGAGTCGCATGCAACGCCGGGAAAAGCCCGGCCAGCAGGCCAATGACCAGGGTCAGCGTGGCAGTGACCGCCAGGACCCGATAATCGATGGCGAATTCAACCCAGAAGGGACGCGAAGCCACCGCCAATCCCCGATCGAGCGCCGGCACGGTCCAAACCGAGAGCACCAGGCCTCCCCCCGCCCCGATCATGGCCAGCAGCAGGCTTTCGCTTATCATCAGGCGGACGATCCGCGCACGGCTGGCGCCCAAGGCCGAGCGCACCGCAAGTTCCTGGCCACGTTGGAGGGCGCGAGCGGATAGCAGGTTGCCGACGTTCAGGCAGGCGAGCAGCAGCACCCCGCCGACAACGCCCAGCAGGGAGTACATGACCACCTGGATGTCGGTTGAATTCAGCGACTCCATCGTCGGCTTGATCGAAATCCGCGCGCGCTTCGCCGCGTCCGGTTCCATCGCCTCGGTCTGGGCGATCAACCGCGCAAATTCCGCGCGTGCGGCCGACAGCGTCGTGCCCTCGTTCAGACGGCCGATCACAGCGGCCTGCGGAGCGTCCTCCCGTCGCGGCCCGCCTGCCGGGGGCAGCCGCAGGTTGACCCATACGGATTCATTCCGCGGAAAGGCGAATCCGGTCGGCAGCACTCCAACTATCGTCGCGGTTTCCCCGCGGATCCGGAGCGCCCGGCCGATGATATCCGGAGCCCCGCCGAATTCATTTCGCCAGAGATCCTCGCTCAACAGGACAACGCCGGGCGCGTCGCTCCTTTCATCGTCCGTCCGGAAACCGCGGCCGAGCACTGGAACGATCCGGAGGACTTCCAGCACCCCGGACGAGAACGCGGCACCCCGGAAACTTTGCGCGGGCAAGCCCGATCCGCTGAGTTCGATCACCGTGTTCCGATACGCCCCCAGTCCTCGGAAACTGGACTGCTGGTCGCGCCAGGTCCGAAAATCGTCGAGTCGGATGAATCGCTGGGTACCTTGCGCCGTTGCCCGCTCGATCGTCATGAGCCGCTCGGCGCTTTCGAAAGGCAGCCCCCGATACAGCGCTCCGCTAACCAAACTGAATTGGGTCGTGACCAGTCCAATGCCCAGGGCCAGGGTCCCGCCCGCCATCGCGGTAAAGCCAGGCGTCCGCCGCAAATTCCGCAGCGCATAGCCAAGGTCGCCCAGGACCTGTTCGCAGGCGGTCCACCCGCGCCCTTCCCGCGCCCGCTCCTGGATGCTCGCCACATTGCCAAACTGACGGAGCGCGGCGTAGCGCGCCTCGTCTGGATTCATGCCGGCCGCGCGGTTGCGCTCGGTCTGCCCTTCGACGTGCAGACGCATTTCCTCGGCCATGTCGGCCTCGAGGCGGCCCCGGCGGAAGAGGTTCAGGAATTGGCGGAAAAGCTTCATGGGAAAATCGTTCTCGCTCCCATTATCCTAATCGTTCTCGGCGTCGGGGAATTCTGAGTTTTGAGGGAGATACCGATTACGAGAACGAGTATGAGAACGATAGGAGCACCAAGCTCATTTTCAGGTCCCAGGTTTCCGGTCTCAGGTCTCTTCATTGCTCATTCCGCCCTGAGCGCGACCGTCGGATCCACCTTCGCCGCGCGCCGCGCCGGCAGCCAGCACGCGAGCAAGGCCACGGCGGCCAGGACTCCCACCGCCGCCAGCAGTGTCATCGGGTCGTGCGGGCTGATCGCATCCAACTGATGCCGTACGATCCGGGCGAGCACGCTCGCTGCGCCCAGGCCCACGACCGCGCCGACGGCCACGAGCACCATGCCCTGTTTCACGACCAGTCGCAGCACATCGCCGCCGCGTGCGCCAAGCGCCATCCGCACGCCGATTTCCCGGGTGCGTTGCGCCACATTGAATGCGAGCAGGCCGTAGAGCCCGATCGCCGCGAGCAACAGCGCGAGCGGGCCGAAGAATCCGCTCAACATCGCGAGCAACCGCTCCTGCAGCAGGCTGCGCTCCAGCTGCGCCTGGGGCGTGGTGATTTCCCGCACAGGCACGTCGGCGCTCACGCCGGCGAGGGCGCGACGGAGCTCGGTCGCGATTGCCCCCGGGTTTCCGCTCGCGCGCACGAGGAGGTTCGTGTCCCACGACGCCGATTGCGTGATCGGCAAATACAGCAGATGCATCGGCGCTTCGCGCACGTCGCGTTGCTTCGCATCGCGGGCCACCCCCACGATCGTGAACGGCGGGCCGTTCGTGTCGCGCGCGATCCAGACGGGTTGCCCGACCGGATCGGCGTCGCCGAAGCAGAAGCGCGCGAGCGCTTCGCTGATGATCGCCACCTTCGGCGCGCTCGCGGTGTCGCGACCATCGAAGCCGCGGCCACGCACCAGCGGCAGGTTCATCGTCTCGAAATAATCCGCAGCCACGACATTGAACTCGACAACGCTCGTGCTGGCGGCGCCCGGCGCGGAGCCCCGCACGCTGAACCAGCGCTGCGAGGCCTGCTCCCCGAGCGGCGCGATGAAGGTGGCGCTCGCCGACGCCACGCCAGGCACTTCCCTCGCCCGCTCGACCGCGCGTTGCACGAACGCCATCATCTGCGCCTTGCTGAAGCCGGCGCCCGTCCAATCGAAGCTCACCGACAACAGATTCTCCGTCCGAAACCCCGGATCGATCGCAGCGAGGCGGCGGAGATTCGCGACGAACAGTCCGCTGGCCACGAGCAGGCACAGTGACAGCGCAAGCTGGGCGGACACCAGTGTCTGGCCGAGGCTCCATTTTCCGCCCCGCGCATGCGGTGGGCCTCCGCTCCAGGCGTTCGATCCCAGGTTCGCCCCGCGCAGTGCCGGCACGAGCCCGACGGCGATGCCGGCAAGGATCGACACCGCCAGGGTGAAGCACAAAACGCGTCCGTCCGGCGCCACGTTCAGCTCGACCGGCGTTCGTCCGGTTGCGATGAGCGCGACCAGGAAGGAGCTTCCCCAACCGCCGACCAGCAGACCCGCCGCGCCGCCCAACGCCGTGAGCATGAGACTTTCAGTGAGCATTTGCCGGATCAGCCGGCCGCGACTCGCGCCGATCGCCACCCGCACGGCGATCTCGCGCCGTCGCGCCGCCGCGCGCGCGAGCAGCAGGTTGGCGAGGTTCGCGCATGCGATCAGCAGCACGCAGCCGACAAGGCCCGCCAGCACGCGAAGCGGCGCCGAAAAACGCCGGCGCAGCGCATCAAGGCCTTTGCCGACGGGCGCAAGTTCAGCGCGAAAAAACGAGCTCGAAACATAGGTGTCGGATGCACCGCGGTTCGCCGCCCAGCGCCCGGCCAGCACGGCCAGCTCCGCTTCGGCCCTGGCGCGAGCCACGCCGCGCTGCAGGCGGCCGACGATGTAAAGTTCCCACGTCGGCACCGGCTCGTCCTGCGCGCCGCGGCCGAGCGCGAGCAGGTCGCCGCGCTCCGGCTGCAACCCGGGCTGCGCCGCGAGCAACAGCGTGAGATCGATCGGCGTGCCGGGCGTGAGGCCCGCAAATTCCGGCGGAGTCACGCCGACCACGGTCACGGGTTTGCCGCTGACGGTCAGCGCGCGGCCGATCACCGCCGGATCCGCGGCGAAGTGACTGCGCCAAAACCGATCGCTGATGACGACGACGTTCGGGTTGGCCAGGTCGTCGGCCGCCCACGCGCGGCCCAGCGCCGGAGACACGCCGAGACTCGCAAAATAGTTCGGCGTGACCCATTGCGCGGAAACTCCCTCGGCCTCCCGGTCGCGCTGCACGCGCAGACGCGTCGGCGAAAACGCCAGGAGGTCGCCCAGCGATCGGCTGCCATCCCGGAGAAATTCGTAGAGCGGAAAGTTGCTGAAATAGGCCGGTCGATCCTGCGGTCCGTGTTTCCCCTCGTGCGTGAACAACACCAGGGCCGATGGGTCCGCCACGGGCAGCGACTTCAGCATCACCGCGTTGATTACGCTGAAAATCGCCGTGTTGGCGCCGATGCCCAGCCCGAGCGACGCGATTGCCACCAGCGCGAACGCAGGGTTCTTGCGCAGTGAACGCAGCGCGTAGTGGAAATCCCGCCCCAAGTCGTCGAGCCAGAGCAATCCGCGCCGCCGCTGATCGCGCGCCCGCTCCTTGATCTGCTCGACGCCGCCGAAGGCCCGGAGCGCCGCGTAGCGCGCGTCCTTGGCGTTCATGCCGATCTTCATATTTCGCTCGGTCTGCAACTCGACATGCAGCCGCATCTCCTCGGCCATGTCCGCGTCGAGCCGGCCCCGGCGGAAGATGTTCAGGAATTGGCGGAAAAGCTTCATGGGAAAATCGATCTCGTTCTCATTATCCTAATCGTGCTCGGCGTCGGGGAATTCTGAGTTTTGAGGGAGATAACGATTACGAGAACGAGAATGAGAACGATTGGTTCGCTTTCAGGTCTCAGGTTGCAGGTTTCGCATTTTCGCTCTTACGCGCTACGTCGCTCGTTTTCCGGATCGGTCTCGGCAGCCATTACCACCGCCGGGCGGTGCACCTCCGCAAGCCTGGCCGAACGGGCCGTGGCCAGGACCTCCGCCCGCTGGGCCTGGAGGCGGGCAACGGCCTGTTGGATCCGGTGCGCGCGTGTCTCCGGCAACACGGACGTCAGGATCCAGCTCAGGTACCCCGCCCGGTGGACATATGCGCATTCGAGGAAAAACTCGCGGACTCGGCCCCGCTTGAGCGCGTGCTCGAAGTCGGGTGGGATCGCAGGCGGCAGTTTCGGGGAGTTCATGCCCAAAATCGTTCTCGTTCTCTTAATCGTTCTCGTTCTCGCGGGTCCGGGGCGTCGCAGGATCAGGAAGAAAGTGCCGGCGAACCTGCGCGGTTCACGCGTTGCCGAGAACCAGGTTGATGGCGGTCGAAAGCTTGGCCCAGCTCTGCTCCTCGGTCGCGAGCTGTTTCCGGCCCGAGGCCGTGAGCGAATAGAACTTCGCCTTCCGGTTGTTGTCCGAGACGCCCCACTCCGACTTGATCCAGCCCTGATCCTCGAGCCGGTAGAGCGCGGGATAGAGCGAACCCTGCTCGACCGTGAGCATGTCCTTCGACATTTGCTGGATCCGGACGGCGATGCCGAAACCGTGCATCGGCTCGTTCTGGAGCGATTTGAGGATGAGCAGGTCAAGCGTGCCCTGCAGGAGATCGGCTTTGTTTTGGCTCATGGTGTTGCCTAGAATATCTAGGAGAGAGCCGATGCTCCCCTAGATTGTCAAGGCGAGAACCGGCGAAGTAGCCCATTTCGCGCGGAGGTTGCGTCGCGCAGGCCGGACAGGGCTCGCGTCGCGGGCCCGGCTGCATTGTTCGCAGCCAAAGAAACGCCCCGAACCGGCTTCAGGCTCGGGGCGGTATGAACGCCGGGATTATTTGCGGCTCAAGGCGCGGCAGGCTCGATGAGTGCGCTGTTGCCGTTGAGCAGCAGGCGGTCGCAGATGACCCGGCCGGTGAGCGTGGCGGCGTTGTTGAGTGTCACGGTGCCACTCGGACAGGTGACGTTGCCGTGGAACGCGTTGTTGCCGCTGACGGTGAGGCCGCCGGCGGACACGCGCAGTTCCAGCCATTCCGGGTGATCCGTCGCGCCGCTGGGGCAGTTGAGGATGGTGCCGGTGGCCAGAGTGAGGATGACCGGCCCGACCACCTGCAGTTTCGGCGCCCCGCCCGGGAGGCCGCCCACGGAGAGATTTTGGAGG
>DASZPS010000163.1:0-6619 GCA_035549955.1 Lacunisphaera sp.
ACCCCGCGGAGTCCTGCTTCGATGACGCATGCCTCGCGGGGTGGGGGCACCCCGCCTCCAACCGGAATCGAATTTTTCGCGGCCCTCAGGATGATTTTTCATGGTCCTCACCCCAGCCACGCCTCGCGAACCACCTGCAGGTGGCGGGGAAGGGCACGGGCATGATGATAGTGGCGGGCGGCGCGGGCGTGGGCCATCGAGATCATCTTCTGGTTGCCGGCCAGGTGGTCGGCGAGCGCGTTTTTCAGGGCCGAGGCGAGCTTGAAGGGGTCGCCGGCGGGCACGAGATAAGCCTCGTCGGTGTTGGTCAGCATCTCCGCGATGCCGTTGACGTCGGTGCTGACGATGCGCGGGCCAAAGACCATCGCCTCGAGCAGCACGCGGGGGAAGGACTCCTCGAAACTCGTGCAGACGAGGATGTCGGCCAGCTGGTAGAAGTCGTAGATCTCCGGCGTCTCCTTGAAGATCTTCACCTCGTGCAGGCCCATCAACTGGATGTCCTCGGTGAGCGACTCCATGTAGAGGCCGGCGCGGGCGCCGACCATGACCCATTGGATCCTCGTCCCGGGATGCAGGGCGGGAAGCTCCTTGTTGAGCAGGTCGATGCCGCGGATGTAGATGTGCTGGCCCTTGCGCTCGCAGACCGAGCCGATGTTGACGATGATGACGGCGGCGGGGTCGAGGCCGTGCTTGCGGCGCAACGCCGCCTTGTCGTGCGCGGCGGCAAATTGCTCGATTCGCGCGAAGTCGACCCAGCTCGCCAGCGTGCGGAAATTGTCGTTCACGTTCAGCTCCTCGTGAAATTCGCGCGTCGACTTCGCGGTGTAGACCACGCGGGTCGCGAGCCGGAACGCCTCCTCGACGGTGTCGTGCATGAGCGGCGGCATGAGCGGCTGGAAGAACCGCTTCACGGCGTTGCTCTCGTGGATGTAGAGCGCGGAGGACTTGCCGAGATGGGCGGCCAGGTGCACGCCCCAGAACGCCAGCATGGTGTTGCAGACAAACACATCGATGGCGTCCCAGTTGCGCGAGCCGGCGAATTGTTTCAGCGCGGCCGCAAACGCGGCGGGGGTTGGTGCGCCGAGCAATGGCGAGACGTCCCAGATTTCCACCTTAAGCCCGGCCTCCTCAAAACGCCGGCGCAGCGGGCCATCCTCGGGCGACGCCACCGTGACCTTCACGCCGGGTTGCTCGGCGAGGTAGCGGGCGAGTTCGAAGATGAAGATCGGGGCGCCCTCGAGCTTGAGGTTGTGCGTGAGCACGAGGGCCCGGAACGGCCGCGCGGTTTGCGCGTAGCGCTGGTGATAGGGGTTGAGGGGCAGGTTGCGCGGGGGAAAATCCAGGGCTTCGCTGTGGAACGGGTCGCGCCTCGTGCCGTAGCGGGCGAGGTATTCGACATGCTCGCGCTCGGCATAGACCTGGCCGCGGGATGCGCTGCCGACGTGGCGCAGCACGGCTTGCGGGGACATCACCGTGCGGTGGCCGGCCGCCGCCGCGCGCAGGCAATAGTCGACGTCGTTGTAGGCCACCTGCAGCTTTTCCTCGTCGAAGCCATGGAGCTGGCGATAAAGGGCGGTGCGCGTGAGCAGGCAGGCGCCGGTGACGGCGGAAACGTTCCGGGCGGCATGCGGTAGGAAAAGATAGCCGAGGTCCTCCGCCGGCTCACGCTCGAAGAGCACGTGGGGCAGGCCGTCGGCGCGGCTCAGCGCGATGCCCGCATGGTTGACCGTGCCGTCCGGGTAGAGGAGCTTGGCGCCGACGACGCCGACACCGGGCACGCTGAGCCAGCCGGCCATGTCCTCCAACCACCCGGGCGCGAGGGCCTCGACATCGTTGTTGAGGTGCAGCACGAGCGGGGTGTCGGCGCGCGCGGTGCCGAGGTTGACGAGGCGCGAGTAGTTGAAGCCCGCGGTGGAAGCCGCGGTGGCGGTGAGCGCCGAGGCGTCGCTCACCTTGGGCACGGTGACGCCGGTATCGCCGGCGCCGGTCACGGCGGGGGCAACCATCACTTCCGCGCGGAGATCGGCGCGGGCGGGCAAGGTGGCAAGGAACTCGAGGGTCGCGGGGTCGTCGGAGTTGTCGTCGACGACGACAATCTTCACGGACTCGCGCGGCGTGGTGCGGGCGAGCGAGTCGAGGCAGGTACGGAGCAGGTCGGCGCGATTCCGCGTGGGGATGACGATGGTGACGGGATGGTCGCGGAGGACCGCCGGGTCCCATTTCAGTTGGTGCAGGCAGAGCGCGTAGTGCTTCGCAAACTCGGGCAGCATGGGCTCGGCGCGCAGGTGCCGGCGTTGGATGGCTTCGGCGATGCCCTTGCGGGCGGCTTCGAACAGGTAGCCCTTCTGGTCGCCCCGGGTCGCCGTGCTTTCCGCATGGGCGCGCCAATGGTAGCCGACGAACGGCACATGCACCACGTCCCGGGGATCGATCAACTCCCAGCAACGGAGGAAAAGGTCGAGATCCTGGGCCCCGTTGAATTCCGGGCGCAGCCGGCCGGCCTTTTCGACGATCTCGCGCCGGATGACCGTGAGGTGGTGCGTGTAGTTATGCGTGACCGCCATTTCCGGGCTCCAGCCCCCCTTGAACTGGGGATCGAAGCGCCGGCCGGTGTCGTCGATCTTATCCTCGTCGGTGTAGAGGCAACCGGCCGACGGATGGCGGGCGATGGCCTCGGCCACGTGGAGGAGGGCGTCGTGCGGCAGGAGATCGTCGTGATCGAGGAGGGCGATGAACCCGCCCGTGGCGGCATCGAGGGCGGAATTCGTCGCGCGGGAGATATGGCCGTTCTCGGTGCGGAAGACGAGCTTCACCCGGGCGTCGGTCCGGGCGGCTTCCTCCAAGATCCGGCGGACATGCGGTTGGGGAGAGGCATCGTCGGCGATGCAAAGCTCCCAGCGCGGATAGAGTTGCTGTCGCAGGCAATCGAGCAGTTCGCGGAGGTATTTCTCCGGCGTGTTGTAGGCTGGGACGACGACACTGATGAGCGGCCCGCCGGCCTTGACCAGGGCGTCGGCATCCTGTTGGAGGACCGCGCGGAGGCGCGGGGTGAGGCGGTTGTGCCAACACCAGCGGGTATAAGGATCCTGGTCCTTGCGGCGGACGATGGCCGGGGGCATGGCCTTTTGCTCGCCGCGCCCCAGGGTGGTGGCGAGGTGGTCTTGCAACCGTTTGATTTCGGCCTTGGCCTGCGGCCAGCTGTCGAACTCATAGCGACCGAACAGCCGGCCGCGCAGGAAGGCGGCGACGACCTGGTAGAAGAGAAGCGGCCGGTAGATGGGGATCGGGCCGGCATGTTCGTCGCGGCGATCGAGGTACATGCGGCGGGCGAACGCGAGGGAGCGGGTGCCGTCTCCCGTCTCAGCGAAGATCTTCAGGTTGGCGGGACTGGGCGTGTCCTTCCGGATGTCGACCAGCCCGTAGTAGCCGGACCGGAGCGCGTTGGGATGGTCGGCACGGTGGGCGGCGACGTCCGGCCGATCCTTGGGAAAGACGAGGCGGTTTTCGGTCAGGACGCCGGTCGTGGCGCTGAGCTGGGCGATGTCGCAGCCGACGCCGAAGATCCAGCCGGTGATGCGAAACTTGTCGTAGCCTGCGTTGATCCAGAAGCCGGGATTCTCGATGTGGCCCAGGAAGCGCGGGCCGATGGCAACGTCGCTGGTGGCGGTCAGGACGTCACCCAGGACGGCATCGGTTTCGCGGCAAAGATCCGTCCAGGCGGCCCGGTGAAAATGGCGGTAGAGATGATGGAGCGTCTGGTAGGTGACGGCGGCGCGCAGGATGCGCCGAGGTTTGCCGGCGTCGGCGGGGAGGGCGGAAGGGTCGAGGCTCGTGCGGAAAAACTCGCGCCATTGGGTGCCGTCGTGCCAGTCGAGGGCGAGTTCCTTTGCCCCGCGCCAGACCTGGACCCGCTGGATGAAACCCGTGCGCCGCGCGGCCAGGGAGCCGCCGAAGGCCTGCTGGATGTCGGGTCGATCCAGGCCGTAAATGCCCAGGGTGGCGCGTTTGTCCACCCGCGCCCGGAGGTCGACGCAAACCGCGATTTCGCCGGGATAGAGCCAGCCGACGATCTCGATCTCGGCGACGGTGGGCCGCCAGGAGGCGGGACTGTCGATATGGAAGTGGAGCGCGGCCGGGTCGGACATGGAGTTTGACCGGAAATTAAGCCCCGGGGGCGGCGGGGGAGTAAAGCCTGTTCCGGAGGGTGGCCGGGTCCCCGTCCGACTGCCCGCGGCAGATCATCCGCGGAAGATAAATCGGATTGGCAAGGCGTGCGGCTTTGAATTTGCCTGACGCAATGGAATCACCGGTCTCCGAACCAACGCCGTCTCGCTGGGACAGCCAGTTTTGGCCCGCTGTTTTTCTCCTCTGTTTTTTTCTCAGTTGCTGGGCGGTGCACGTGGGGTGGGAAAGCAAGAACCTGCCGGGCGGCGAATTCCGACAGGCGCAAACCGCGCATTCGGCCTATTGGATCAAGGCTGAGAACAATTTTTCGCCGGCCTATCCAACGCCGGTGTTGGGCAAGCCCTGGTCGATCCCGATGGAATTTCCGCTCTACCAGTGGACGGTGGTCATTACCGGGAAGGCCACGGGCTGGGGCCTGACGAAGGCCGGTCGCGCCGTGAGCATTGCGTGTTTCTATCTCTGCCTGCCGGCCCTCTTCCTGTTGCTCGCGCGCTGGAGGGTGGCGCCTGCGCACCGCTGGCTGGTGCTGGCGGTGGTGGTGACGTGTCCGTTCTACCTCTTCTACGCCCGCGCGTTCCTCATGGAGACGATGGCGCTGATGTTCAGCCTGTGGTTCTGGGTGGCGTTTGAGCGGGCGGTGGCCGAACGGAGCAAGGCCTGGCTCGCCGTGGCGATCCTGGCCGGCGCGGGGGCGGGGCTGGTGAAAGTGACGACGTTCATGTTGTATCTATTGCCGGCGGGATGGTGGGCGGTCGGGCGCCTGTGGACGGCGCGGAAAACGACCTGGAAGATTGATGTGGCGTGGATGGCCGGCGCGGTCGCGGTGCCATTTGCCGCGACGCTCTGGTGGCTGCACTTCGCCGATGCCACCAAGGCGCAGAACCCCTTGGCGGTGTTCCTGACTTCGGACAACATGACGGTGTTCAACTTTGGCAACCAGGAGATCCGCTGGTCGGCGGAATTGTGGGCCGCGAAATGGCGGATCATCCGCGAGGAATTGAGCTGGTGGCCCGTGCTGGCGGGCGGTGGGTTGCTGGCCGTGGTGGGCGGTCGGGCGCGGTGGCGGGACCTCTTGGGCTGCCTGGCGGCGTTTGGTTCGGTGCTGGTGATTTTTCCGCTGCTCTATGCGCGGCACGAATACTATTTTCTAGCCAACGCCGTCCTGTTGTTGCTGGCCCTTGGCCTGGCGCTGGTGGCCCTGGCGGAAGGCCGGCTGCCGCGGGTGCTTGTCGTCGCCGCCGCGTGCCTGATCCTGGGCGGGCAGGGCTGGCGTTACCTTGAGCGCTACTATCCCACCCAGCGCGCCATCAGCCGGGGCGGCAGCGGGTTGAGCGACGCCCTGCGGACGCTCACCGACCCGGAGGATGTCATCGTCATCCTGGGGCAGGATTGGAATTCCATCCTGCCGTACTATGCGCAACGCCGGGCACTGATGTTCCGTGACGACATCGGCCGGGACGGCAAGCGGGTCGAGGCGGCCTTGGCGGCGCTGGAGGGCCACAAGATCGGGGCGCTGATCCTCGCCGGCCAACCGGACGGGCAGCAGTGGCTCATCGACCGCGCCGCCGCGCGGGGGCTGGAGCGGGAACCGCTCATCGTGTGGCACGATTGTCGGGTTTATCTGCCGGCCGCACGAAAAGACGAATTGATCGCCGCCCTCCAGGAAAATGGCTTTCACGAGGTTCATCTCGCCCCGGGTGTCCCGCTGCTCATGCCGAAGCTCGACAACCGCTGGATCGACCTGGCGTCGCTACCCCGTTGGCAGCGGGGCGCCTTCGCCGCCATGCAGCCGCAACCGGTGCGGTTTTTCAGCCGTTTCGGACCCAACACGGACGGCTCGAGCGGCACGCTGCTTTACGGGGCCCACCCGATCACGCGACTCGTCTTTGCGCTGCCCGCAGGGCGCCATGTGCTGCGCACCACCCTGCAAATGCCGCTCGACGCCTACCGCAATGACCTGCAGGACGCGGAGGCCACGGACGGCGTGGAAGTCAGCTTGCACCAGCTCACGCCCGTGGGGCATCCGCTGATGGGCTACTATTTCAACCCGCGGCACAACCGGGAGGATCGCGGCGTGGCACGGCCGCTGGAGTTCCGGTTCGAATTGGAGCAGGCTGGTGAGATCGAACTCTACTTTGGTCCCGGCCCCGCGAACAAGGACACGCGCGACTGGATCCAGATGGGGCCGCTGACGATCGAGTGAGGGCGGGGAAATCGTGAAAACTGAAAATCGTGAAATCGGAAATCTTGAAATCTGAGTCCGCGCGCCGCGGGCGCGCTGGTGGACCCAACTAGCCCGGACATTTCACAGTCTTGGGCGATCCAATCAGCAAAATGTCCGTCCGCCCTCCGGGCGGAGCGACTTTGTCGCGGCGCGCCCCGACAAGGTCGGCCCGACAGGGCGCATGTTTCACACCTCTGGGTGTGAAATATG
>DASZPS010000164.1:0-10921 GCA_035549955.1 Lacunisphaera sp.
TATTTCACACCTAGAGGTGTGAAACATGCGCCCTGTCGGGCCGACCTTGTCGGGGCGCGCCGCGACAAAGTCGCTCCGCCCGGAGGGCGGACGGACATTTTGCTGATTGGATCGCCCAAGACTGGGAAATGTCCGGGCTAGATAATTTCCCGGTACACGTCGGGATGCGGGCGCGGGAGCACGATGGCGTCGACCAGCACGCCGGCCTCGGCGAGCGACTGGGCGCCGGTCTTGACGGCGGCGTTCACGGAAGCCACATCGCCGGAAAGCGTGCAAAACGCCTTGCCCCCGAGCGCCATGGCGAGCCGGAGCTCGAGCAGCACCACGTCGGCGGATTTCACCATGGCGTCCGCGGCCCGGATCATGGCGGCGACGTTGAAGGACTCGATCACGCCGAGCGCCCCGCCGGGCGGCGGGGCTTGCGCCCGCCCGATGGCCGTGAGGACGTCGGGATGGATGCTGGCGAGCACGACATGGTCGATGAGAAACCCGTCGGCAGCAGCGACCGCGGCCTCGACCGCCGCCTGGATGGAGGCGGGCTGGCCCCCGAGGAGGACCATGTATTTGCCCGAACAGATCGAACGGGAAAGCAGCAGCCGGACATCGCCCGCCTTCAGCGCCGTGTCGGCGACGCGGAAGCCGGCGGCGACGCTGGAGAGCTCGATGAGGCCGACGGATTTATCGTTCATAACAGGCGTTTCAGGTGGATTTCAGTGGCCGTGATCGTTTCGACCGTGGCGGGAAACGGCGCGTGGAGCCGCGCCCCAAGCGCATCGGGCGCGGGCTCGGCGACGAGTTGGTCCGCGGCCAGGCGGTCACCTGCGCGCACCACGGGGCGCGCGGGCGTACCGGCGCTCTGCTTGAGACGCAGGACGAGGCGCGCGGGCGCCAGCGGCTGCGCCTGCAACGGCGCGGGCCGGTCGTACTCCTGGAGACGAAGCTTGCGCAGGAGCGCCTTGATGGGCACGCGCCGGCCCTCCCGCATGGGGTGCGGGCGGACGTTGGCTGGTCCCGTCCATTTACGGCTGGCGGCGCGGAGCGCGGCCTTCGCGTCGTCGCAGGCTTCCTTGGGGAAAAGCAGCTCCGGGCAGGAGTAAAGGGTGCAGAGCCCGCACGAGCAGCAAAGCGCCGCCCAGTCGTCCCACCGCGCACCCTGGGCGGATCCATTGAAACCGAGGCCGCGCATGACCTGGTGCGGTTCGACGGCGTAGCCGAGCAGAAAGCGCGGGCAGTACTCGGTGCAATAGCGGCACTGGTCGCAGGCGGATTTGCCGATGCGGGCCTGCGCGGCGGGCGGCTGGAGCTTGCGCTGGACGATCGTATGGCCGCGCGGGAGCACGATGACGCCGGTGGTGGTCTTGGTGACGGGCGTGTCGAGCTGGTCGGTGGTCTCGCCCATCATCATGCCGCCGATGCAGAGAACAGGATCCTCCACCGTGGCCCCGCCACAGGCCGCGATGCAATCCGCGAGCGAAGTCCCCAGCGGCGCGACGACGGTCGCGGGGGCCCGGACTGCGCCGGCCACGGTGAGGTATTTGAGCGTGACCGGTCGGCCCGCCGCCGCCGCGGCGATGTTGACGATGGTTTCGACGTTGTTGACGACGACGCCCACCTGGATCGGGAGGCCGGCCGGCGGGATGAGGCGGCCGGTGACCTCGTAGACGAGGTCGTATTCATCCCCCGCGGGATAGTAGTCGCCGAGCAACTTGAGCTGCACGCGGGAACCCGCCAGGGCGCCCTGCACGGCTTCGACCGCATGGTGATTCTTGGCCTTGATGGCGATGACGCCCGTCGTGGCGCCGACCGCGCCCATCGAGAGCTCGACCCCGCGCACGAGGGCGGCGGCAAGGTGCTCCATGACCACGCCATCCTTGTGCAACAGCGGTTCGCACTCGGCGCCATTGGCGATGACGGTGTCGGCGCGGGCCGCGAGCTTGACGTGGGCGGGGAAGCCCCCGCCGCCGGCTCCGACCACGCCGGCTTGCTGGACTTGGACGGCGAGTGACATGGACAGGGGGGCCGAGGCGAACCGCTCGCTACTTGGCGAGCTGCTTCAGGATTTCGTCCGTCAACTTCTGGACGAGCTCCTCGATCTCGGGGCTGGCGGCCGGCTCGGCGGCGGTCGCGGGCGCGGGGGCGGCGCAAACGACGCCGGGGCGGAACTCGCTGTTGTCGTCGCAGAATTCGCATTCCTGCAGCTTCGCGCGCGGATCGGGCATGCCGAGTTTCTGGCGCAGGTTGATCAGGTCCTTGAGCTTGTCGGGCCCGAAGCGATGCAGGCCGCTGCCGAGTCCGCCGGCGATCCAGACGGTGCGGCAATAGGCGTCGATGTTTTCCATCTTCCAGTACGCGTCCTCGACGTCCTTCCCCCACACGATGACGCCGTGGTTCTTCATCAGCACGGCCTGGTGGTCGACGCCAACGCGGCCGACCTCGTCGGCGTTCTCGGGCGTGCCGGGCGTCTCGTACTTCGCCACGCCGATCTTGCCGAGGAAGACTTCGGCCTCCGGGATGAGGCACGAGGGGATGTTGACGTTGGCGATCGCGAACGCGGTGGCGTGCGGGGGGTGCGCATGGACGCAGGCCTTGGCGGCGGGCTGGCGCTTCATGATGCCGAAATGCGTCTTCGCCTCGCTGGTGCGCACGCGGGTGCCGGCGAGCTGGTTGCCGTCCAGGTCGACGAGGCACATGTCCGCCGGCGTCATGAAGCCCTTGCAGATCAGCGTGGGCGAGCACAGCGCGAGGTTGTCGCCGACGCGGATGGTGATGTTGCCGCCGTTGCCATCGGTGTAATCCTTGGCCCAGAGGCGGCGGCCGATGTCGCACATGCGTTCCTTGAGCGCTTCGATCGCGGGCGAATTAAAGAAGCGCTCGATCTCGGCGGGGGATTTCGGGTCGGCCCCGGCGGTCCACCGGAACTCGAGGTCGGGCGTTTGCGGGCCGGCGGGCGCCGGCGCCGGACGCGGACTTGGCCGGGCGGCGGCGCGCGCGTGCGGAGCCTGGCGGTCGCGCAGGAAATCGCGCGCGGAGGGCGTCAGCAGGGCGCTGTCGGGAATGGGCTGGCCGGCGTGAACCAGGGTTTCGACTTCGCGGGCGGTGAGGACCTGGGGCATGGGAAGGAGGAGGAGTGACGGTGACGAATGAGCGGAGATGCGGGATTACGCCGGGGCCGGCGGCCGGTAGTCGACGGCGTGCACCAAGCACGCGCAGTAGGCGTCGACCGGCGCATCGCCCGGGAACGGCTGGCTGGCCTCGGCGCCTTCGGTGAACCCGATCACTCCGCCTTGCCCCGCGCCCAGCTCGTCGTAGACCACGACGGTCGAGCCGGCGGGCAGCGGCGGCACCGCGGCCCCGGCAAATTGCGCGCGGGTCCACGGCTGCACGAGGAGGAGCGTGCCGCCTTGGAAGACGGGCTCCTTGAGCGTGAGGGTGATCCGGCCGATGACGGTGCCAAGGCGCATGGGTGGGGGAGGGCTTAGTCCGATGTTTCCATGAGTGGGACCGAACCAACACACCCCGCCCTGTCGGGCACCCCTCTCAAGAGGGGAGCTTCGGATCGAGGCTTGGGTCCCCTCTCGAGAGGGGTGGTGCGATGCACCGGGGTGTGTGGGTCGGGCATGGGATGATAGGTCGCAGCGGGTTAACTCGCCTGGCGATCGACCAGGCCGATGATGAGGTTGCGCAGGGGCGTGTGCGGGTCGCCCACGAGCGCCCGCGTGGCGGCCCCGTCGGTGGAAAGGATCACGCGCTCGTGCAGGCCGGCGCCCAGCGGATCGATGGCGAGGATCGGGGCGCCCTCGTCCCGGCCGTTTTCGTCGATCAGCTGGCAAATCACGGAGCGGCGGCCCGCCAGGCTGGAGTGCCCGACGCTCGCCACCATGGTGCCGTCGACGCGCGCGAGGTTCATTTGGGAGCCACTTTGAGGGCCACGAGCCGGAGAATCGCCGGGACAGAGGTGCGCGCGGTGACGTCGAACCGCACGAACCGGCCCTCGGGGTAGACTTTCGCCGTGGCAATGAGCCGGTGGATGGCCGGTGGCAGGTCGGCCTTGAGCGCCAGGACCGCGGCGCGCTGCCCGAGGCCCACCACGACCTCGAACCGCCGTCCCTTGGGCAGCAGGTAAAGGAGCGTGCGCTTTCTCCGGAGGAGCCGGCAGTAGGAACCGAATGAGAGCTGGGCGGAAGGCTGCCAGACGACGTCGAGCGGAGCGTGCTGTTCGTGCATGGCCGCGATGACGGCGTCCCAGGCGATGCGCGAGCGGCCGAGCGCCAGGGTGAGCGTCTGGGAGCGCGGCGGGGGAACGGTGACCATTTTGTTTTTCATAGGGGCGGTTCAATAGATCCGCAGGTTGTCGACCATCACGCAGCGCCGGGTGCGGGTGAAGGTGCGGGGGTTCGTGATCCCCTCGCCGGTCGTGGTCGCAATCGAGTAGCTCAGGTAACCCTCGCCCCCGAGGCCGAGGCCGGCGGTGGAGGCGCCGTTCTTCACGAACAGCGTGGTGTCGAGCGCGCGGGCCATGGCGGTCATGTGCTCGACGTTGAGGGTATGGATGATCGCCGAGTGCTTGTAGCCGTGCTCCGCCTGCGCGGCGGCGGCGATGCCTTCCTCGATGGAGCGAACCCGCACGATGGGCAGCATCGGCATCATCTGTTCCTCCTGGACAAACGGGTGGTCGGCGGGCGTCTCGGCAAACAGCAGCGGCGTGCCGGCCGGGATCGTGGCGCCCGCGTGTTGCGCGAGCACCGCCGGATCCGCCCCCACGAGCGCGCGGTTGAGCACGGCATGCGCACAGCCGCCCGCGTCGGGTTTTTGCGTGAACGCCGCCTGGGTGAGGCGATCGAGCTGGGCCGGGGTGAGCGCGCGGGCGCCGTTCCGCGCCAGGGCGCCGAGGAACTTGTCCGCCACGTGGTCGAGGACGAAGACCTCCTTTTCGCCGATGCAGAGGAGGTTGTTGTCGAACGCGGCGCCGGAGATGATCTGCCGGGCGGCACGATCGAGGCAGCCGGTGCCGTCGACGAGGACGGGCGGATTGCCGGGGCCGGCGCAAATCGCCCGTTTGCCCGATTTCATCGCCGCCGCCACGACCATCGGCCCGCCGGTCACGCAGAGCAGGCGGACCTCCGGGGCGGCGCAGAGCGCGGCAAAGGATTCGAGCGAAGGCTGCTCGATGGTGCAGACGAGGTTCGTGATGCCCGTGGCGGCCTGGATCGCCTCGTTGTATGCCGCCACGGCGAGGGCGGCCGAACGCGCGCCGCCCGGGTGCGGGTTGAAGACCACGGCGTTGCCCGCGGCGACGATGTTGATGATGTTGCCCGAGAGCGTCGGGATCGAGTGCGTGACGGGCAGGATCGCCGCCACGACCCCGTAGGGCGTGAATTCCTCCAGCATGATGCCGTGGTCGCCGCTGCGGGCGTCGGGCCGGAGCCATTCGACGCCGGGCACGAGCCTCACGATCTTGAGCTTCTCCACCTTGTGGTCGAGCCGGCCGATCTTCGTCTCGGCAAATTCGAACTTCCCCCACTCTTCCGCGCGGGCGGTGGCCATTTCCTTGACGAGCTCGACAACCTTGACCCGGGCCGCGACCCCCTGCGCGCAGAGCTGGAGATAGGCCTCGTGCGCGGCCGCGCAGGCGGAAGCGGCATCGGGGAAGACACCCGGGCGGCGGGCGGCGAGGACGACGGCGGGTGCCGCCGGTGGGACCCGAACGGGCGCGGGCGGCGCCGGCGGCCGGGCGGGCGTCCGGCCGAGGGAATTGAGCACCTCCTCGACCACGGAGCGGACGAGGGCGTCATCGACAACGAGGGGGGAGGACATGGTCGCGGGGGTCAGACGACGCGGTGGCCGAGGACTTCGACGGTGTCGACCAGGCCGACCACGGCGGCGTCGATGGGCAGGGTTTTCATGCCGGCGGCCTGGCGGGCGGAACTGCCCTGGCAAAAGAGCACCAGGTCGCCGGCGCCGGCGCCGAGGGCATCGACCGCCACGATCGTGTTGGCGCCGGGGCGGAATTTCGCGGGCTGCGCCTCGTCGACGAGCATCGGGCGCAGGAGGAGGAGTTTGCGGCCGCGCATGGTTTCATCCTTCTTGGTGGAGACCACGGCGCCGATGACGCGGGCGAGGAACATGGCGGGGAAAGGGCTGGGGAGCGGAACGGCGGAACGGCTGGAGGGAAATGACACCGCCGCCGGCTGGAGCCGCTGCGGGTCAGTGCTTCAGCCCTTCAGTCTTTCAGCCTTTTTTCTGAGCGGGCTTGGGCAGCACCGTGGCGAGTTCGTCATGCGGGCGCGGGATGACCTGCACGCTGACGACTTCGCCAAAGGCGCGCGCGGCGGCGGCGCCGGCTTCGGTGGCGGCCTTCACGGCGGCGACATCGCCCGTGACCATGGCGGTCACGAGCGCGTTGCCGACCTGTTTCATCGGGCCGACCAGGGCGACGTTGGCGGATTTGAGCATGGCATCGGTGCCGGCGACGAGCGCCGTGATGCCGCGGGTTTCGAGGAGACCGAGGGCGGGTTGGGCCATGGTGGTGGAGGGTTAGGGGTTTCGGTGGTGGCGGGGGTGGGCAGAATCTTTCTCTTAATCGTAATCGTTCTCTTAATCGGGTACGAGGAGGTGAAACGTGTGGGAAACGGGAGAAAGATTAAGATTAGGAGAACGAGAACGATTGCGGATCAGGAGGCGGTGGCGGTTCGCGCGGCGAGGAGCCGCGCCGCCTCGCGGGCGACGACGAGTTCCTCGTTGGCGGGGATGACGAGGACGCGGGTGTGCGAATCGGCGGCGGCCAGGTCCTCCTCGGGCACGCCCAGGTCGTTGCGGACGCAGTCCAGGATCAGGCCGAGTTCGGCCAGGCCCGCGCAGACGCCGGCGCGGAGCCAGGCGTTGTTTTCACCGATGCCACCGGTGAAGACGAGGGCGTCGCAACCGCCGAGGTCGAACCAGAAGGCGCCGACCCAGTGGCGGACGGCATGGATGTATGCGTCGATCGCGAGCTGCGCGCGGTCGTCGCCGCGTTCCGCGGCCGCCTTGATGTCGCGCAGATCGTTGCTGCGCCCGGAAAGCCCGAGCAGCCCGGACTCCTGGACGAGTTGCTGCTCGGCCTGCGCGAGGGTGAGGCCGAGGCGGCGCATGGCACAGGGCAGGGCCGCGGCGTCCAGGTCGCCGACGCGGTTGTTCTGCGGCAGGCCGGATTGCGGGCTCAGGCCCATGCTCGTACCCGTCGCGACGCCGTCGACGATCGCGGTGACGGAGCTGGAACCGCCGAGGTGGCAGGAGATGACCCGCAACGGCGGGCCGGCCACGACGCGCGGGCCATCGAGGTAGAGGCGGCGGGCCTGGTCGGCGACCGCAGGCCAGCCCAGGAGTTCGGCCGAGCGCTCGGCCACGTATTTGTGGCTGGCCCCATGGTAGCCATGGCGGCGGATACCCGCCTGGTACCAGGCCTCGGGCACGGCGTAACGGCAGGCATAGTCCGGCACCCACTGGTAGAAGGAGGTCTCGAACAGGGCCACGCGCGGCACCGCCGGCAGGCGTTCGCGGAAGATCCGGATGCCCGTCGCGTAGGGCGGATTGTGGGCCGGGGCGAGATCGGCGGTGGCAAGCAGCGCCTTTTCGACCGCCTCGTCGGCAAAAACACAGCCCGTGACATCGCCCCCGAAAACGGCCTTGAACGCCACGGCGTCGAGGTCGGCGGGCAGCTGGATATGGCCCGCATCGGCCAGCTCGCCGAGCGCCCGGTCGACCGCCGTGCCGTGATCGGTGACGCGTTCGCTGCCCCCGCGGGCAAGTTGCACGGCGGTTTCGCCCTCGATCCGGTAGAGGCCGTACTTGAAGGAGGTGGAACCGTGATTGGCGACGAGGATCTTCATGATTTTGGATTTTTGATTCTCGATTTTCGATTGGGCGGCCGATGGTCGCGCCAGCGCCGGCGGTCGGGCGCGCGGCGCGGGGTCAACGGGAACGACCGGAGATCAGGCGACCCACTTGCCGAGGCCGGCGAGGTCCTCGTGCGGGCGCGGGATGACCTGGACGGCGATGACCTCGCCGACGCGCTTGGCGGCCTCGGCGCCGCTGTCGACGGCGGCCTTGAGCGCGGCGACGTCGCCGCGCAGGAAGACGGCGACGTGGCCGGAGCCGATGGTTTCGTAGCCGGTCATCGTGACGCTGGCCGCCTTGAGGGCGGCGTCGGTGGCCTCGAGCATTGCGCAGAGGCCCTTGGTTTCAATCATGCCGAGTGCTTCCTGGGCCATGGTGAGGAGGGGGGTTGAGGGTTGGGAGTTGGCGGCCGGGCGCCGGTTCAAAGGCCGAACTGCTTGAGCAGGTCGGCATGGGGCCGCGCGATGACGTGGGCGCAGATAAGTTCGCCGGCGCGCTTGGCCGCATCGGCGCCGGCCTCGACGGCCGCCTTCACGGAGCCGACGTCACCCTTGACGATGACGGTGACGAGACCGCCGCCGATCTGGATCTGGCGGGCGAGCGTGACGCCCGCCGCCTTGACCATGGCGTCGCTGGCTTCAACGGAGCCGACGTAGCCTTTGGTTTCTACCATGCCTATGGATTCACTCATGGTGCACTGGGGTTGTGGATTGGTGGGATGGATTGTGGAGAAAGGATCACGCGAGGAGTTCGCAGCCGACGCCGGGGGCCAGGCCGCAGGCGTTGCCCTCGTCGGTGTCGATATGGACCTCGAGCTTGAAGTCGGGCGAGACGCGGGCCAGGACGCGGTCGAAGGTCATCCCGCAGGCGCCGCCGACCCGCAGCCGCATGAAGTCCCCCGCCTTCACGCCGTAGAATGCCGCGTCGTCCGGGTGAAGGTGCGCGTGCGGCGCCGCGCGGATGACGCCCTCGGGCAATTCGAGGAACCCGGCCGGCCCCATGAGCATGCAACCCGGGGTGCCGGTGATGCTGCCGGACGGGCGGACCGGGATGTCGAAACCGAGGGAAATGGCGTCGGTGAAGGCCAGCTCGACCTGGTTGAGGTCGCGGCAGGGCCCGAGGATGCGGAGGTTGGAGATGACGCGGCTGCGCGGGCCGATGAGGGTGACACATTCCTCCGCGGCGAACTGGCCCGCCTGGTAGAGCCACTTCAGCGGCTGGAGCTCGTGGCCGGCGCCGAAGAGCGCCGCGACCGCCGCCGGCGTCAGGTGGCAGTGGCGGGCGCTGACATTGACCACCAGCGGATGGGGCGCACGGACGGACCGCGGCAGGGGCCGGTTCAACCGCTGATAGAGCTGCCGGCGGACGGCATGCTCGATCTCCGCGCGATGGGGCAGGGCGGGTGCGGGCGACATCGGGGCCCACTGTGCCACGAACCGCCCCGCCCGGCTTGCCGTTTATTGCGCGAAGCTGCGCATGATATGACTGCTATCGCTCATATAAATAACAGGCCAAACCAGGAGCGGCCGGGCCGGGCGAGCTCGGTCCGGGAAATGCCTTGTCGGGGCGCAGTCTTGTTGCGGCCAATCCTGGCGCGCCGGGATTCTTCCTTTGGAGGAACGATCGGGATTTCGCGCTCCGCGCGAAATGGGCGCAGCAAGACTGCGCCCCTACGGTATCGACGCGGACCGGGAGAAGGAGAAGGATTACGACTGCGAGAACGATGGATACCTACCGCAGGAACGCCTCGTGCAATCCGCCGTCGACGGTGATGACCTGGCCGGTGGTCTTGCTGAGGCGCTGGCTGACGAGGAGGAAGTACGCCTCGGCCTGGTCGGCGGGCGTGATCGGGGCCTTCGTCAGGGTGCGGTCGGCATAGAACTGGGCCAGCTTCTTCACCAGCGAGTCGGTCGCCTCGTCGTTGGCATACGGGATGGAGTACTTGGCGAGGGAGCCGATCACGCGGTCGCGCGGGAACATCGCCGAGCCCTGCACCACGGTGGCGGGGGCGACGGCGTTGACGCGCACCAGCGGGCTGAGCTCGATGGCGAGTTCGCGCGTGAGATGGTTGGCGGCGGCCTTGGAGGTGTCGTAAGCCACGGAGCCCTTTTTCGCCACGGCGGCATTGGCCGAGGTCGTGAGGACGAGCGCGCCCTTCAGGCCCTGCTCCTTCCACGTCTTGAAGGCCTCGTCGCCGACGAGGTAGCTGCCGGTGACGTTGATGCCAAAGGTCAGCGCCCACTTTTCATCCGGGATGTGGCCGGAGGTGTCGCTCGGCACAAAGATGCCCGCGGTGACGCAGATGGAATCGAAGCCGCCGTAGGCCAGGGCGACCTCGTCGAGCATCTTGCGGATGCTGGCGCGGTCGGTGATGTTGGCCGCGAGGCCGACGGCCGGGCCGCAGTTGGAGAGCCCGGTGCCGGCCACGCCGATGCCGACGCCGTACTTCCCCTCGATCTCCTTCGCGGTGGCCGCGGCGGCGTCGGCGTTGAGGTCGACGCAGACAAGATGCGCGCCCTCCTTCACGAGGCGGAAGGCGGTTTCCTTGCCGATGCCGGAGCCCGCGCCGATCACGATGATGACCTGGCGCGCCAGTTCCTTCTCGGCCGGCATGCGCTTCAGCTTCGCCTCCTCGAGCAGCCAGTATTCGATGTCGAACGCCTCCTGCTCGGGCAGTCCGAAATAATCCGATACCGTCGAAGCGCCGCGCATCACGTTGATTGCGTTGACGTAGAACTCGCCGGCGATGCGCGCGGTCGCCTTGTCCTTTGCGAAGGTGATCTGGCCGACTCCGGGTATGAGATAGACCACGGGATTGGGATCGCGCATTGCCGGCGAGTCGGAATGCCGGCAGCGCTCGTAATAGGCGGCGTATCGACTGCGATAGTCCTCGACCTGGCGCGCGACCCGCGACGCGACCTCCCCCGCTTCGCCTTCCACGTCGCGAATGACGAGCGGCCAGATCTTGGTGCGCAGAAAGTGATCCGGGCATGACGTGCCTAGTGCGGCGAGCTCGTCGAGGCGCTTCGATCCGACGAATTCGAGCACC
>DASZPS010000165.1:0-8936 GCA_035549955.1 Lacunisphaera sp.
AGCTCCCGTTGGTCGTATACCCTGCCACCACGATCTTGCCGTCGCTCTGCACCACCATGCTGTTCGCATAGTCATCGCCACTCCCGATCGCCGTCGTCACCACCCCCGCATTCCCAAAACTGATGTCCAGGTCGCCCGGCGCGGCGGTGCCTGTCACCGCGAGCCAGCCGGCGACGACCAGGGAGACAAGCAGGCGGCCGATCGCTTTCGCTCCAAGGAAGTTGATTCCAGTGGCGAACAACCACGCCCGACATATCGCCCACTCTGGCCACCCGTCGGAGATGAGTCGTGTTCCTCTCATTCGTCCGCGGGGCGACGACGCAACCTCGCCGGTTCCTCGACCGAAGCGAAGTGCGTCTGAATGGGGCATAAGACAGGGTACGGCAGGACCGGGATCGGACCCTCCGCGCCAAAAGCAGGAGTTTGGTTAAGCTGGTCTCATTCCAATTCCTGACCGAAACCAGCGTTTCTTGCAGCCCTTTGGCCTGCGGCCATATGCACTAAATAATTTGCACTGTACCCTTTAGGCAAGCCGGCCAAATCCCTGAATTCGTCGGAAAGCCATACGATTTCGCACCGTGCAAGCATCGTTCCACGAGGCGCTTCTAGAGACGTTTATTTCGCCAAGGCTGATTCCGATGGCGCACTCACCAGACCGTTCGTCGCCGAGCTTGGAGACGGCAGGTCGGCCTCAGCGAGGCCGGCTACAACAGATCGTGGCCGCCAAATGACCCACTACCCACAATTGACGTACCCTGGAACGGTGCGGCGGAAGCAGATATTGGAGTCGACGGCGGTTCCATCCATCCAGCGGAAAAAGTACCTTCGCCGCGCGTAACCGCCGGCTTGCCGTCAATCTCCACCGCTTGGCCGGCTCAGCGAACGATCTAGTAGGTGGGCGTCTGTTTGCTTTCAGACGCGACGTTCGCACGCCTCGTGAGTCCTTGCCATCGATGGGGAAATCGACGACCACCTTTTGATTCCGACCGTTTCAGAGCGAAAAGGATTTCCCGGGGCCCCACGCTCGATCGCCTTCACTGATTCGGTCTCTCGGCCTGCCGAACAAAAACCGCGAGGCGTTCGCGGATCTGCGTAACATGCGGCCGGATCGGTTCGAAACGCGGGTCGGCCAGCCATTGCTCGATGACCTTCAAGGCTTCCCGGTCGTGCGCCGCCAGTTGGGCGCCGGTCGGCGTTGCCACGGTCGTCAGCAGATTTTGGGAGATCATGTAGTTCGCGTTCGGGTAGACGCCGGCGAAAGTGGAGAGTTCGCTCGCCGTGCGTGCGGGGTCGAGGAGATAGCGCTCCACGGCCGCGCGTTGGGCGGGGTCGCGGACATCGGCCCGGGCCACGAGGCTGGCCCGGCTCTGCTCCCGGCCGGCCATAAGGGCAGGTTCCTCAACCAGCTGCTTGAGCATGATGGCCGGCTCGTTGATGGTCAGTCGGTCCAGCGTGAGATAGGCGGCATGCGCGGTCGCGCGGTTGCCCGGGTCGCGCACCAGGGTGCCCAGTTCCGGGACCAGCGATGTGCCGCGGGCATACACGATGGTGTCAAAGGCTTCGAGAAAACCAGTGCTGGGCTCCCTGACCCACGCGGGGTTGTTGAGCAGGAGGAGAACCTTGGACTGCAGGTACGCCTCGCTTTCCGCGCCGGGATTTGCCCAGGCGTAATTGCGGAGGCAGACCGCCCACTCGTCAGGCGTCGTGTAGTTGGCAAGAATCTGCGCCGCGACCACGCCGGCGGCCGGACGATCCACCCGGCCGAGGCAGTCCAGCAGGAACACCCGGAGTGAGGACGAGTCCTCGAGGACGCCGCCCGGGCCGATCTTGATGTCCAGGCGCGTCGGCGCGTCCGTCCCGGCCGACAAGAATTTCTGGATCTCGCGGGATGCGACCTGGGCGGGCAGAGACGCGAGCAACTGCCGGAAATTCTCGAGCAGGCGCCGGCTGGCCGCGGCATCGTTCGCGGCACGGAGCTGGGTCGGCAGGGCGGCGAGTTGGTTTGCCACGCGCAAGGCCGGAGCGCCGACCTGCTCCCCCGCGTTGTTTTCGGGCGAAACGGGCGGAGTCCGGTCCGCCGCCGGCGGGGAACGAGTGAGCCACCACGCGGCGGTGGCGAATAGAGCCAGGACTGCAATCGCCACCGGGAGGAAGGTTTTTCGATTCACGCGAACGGCAGTTAGATGGGAAATCGATCCAAGGTCCACCGGACAAATATTCTCCGCCGAGGCGGGCACTCAGGGCATCATCATCCAGTCGGTGCTGACGGGAGTGACCTCGGCCACGCCTTGGACGGAGGTGCCGTTCATGAGCCAGAAGACGACGTTGCCGCCGGTCTTGTGCCGCCAGACGATGTCGGTGTGGCCGTCATTGTTGAAGTCACCGGTGGTGCTGATCGTCCAGGCGGTGCTGACGGGGGTGACCTCGGCCGAGCTTTGGACGGAGGATCCGTTCATCATCCAGAAGACGATATTGCCGCCGGTGCTGTGGCGCCAGACGATGTCGGTCTTGCCGTCGTTGTTGAAGTCGCCGGTGGCAGTGATGACCCAGTCGGTGGGCACGGGGGTGATCTCCACGGCGCTGCCGGGCGAGGTGCCATTCATGAACCAGAACACGACATTCCCGCCGGTCTTGTGGCGCCAGACGATGTCAGTCTGCCCATCGCCATCGAAATCGCCGGTGCCGGTGATCACCCAGTTCGTGCTGACGGGGGTGACCTCCGCCGCAGTTTGGGGAACGTGGCCATTCATGAGCCAGAACACGATGTTGCCAGCGGTGGTATGGCGCCAGACGATGTCGGTTTGGCCGTCGTTGTTGAAATCGCCGGTGCCGGCGATGATCCAGTCGGTGCTGACCGGGGTGACTTCCGCAACGGTCTGAGGGGTGGTGCCGTTCATGAGCCAGAACACGATGTTCCCGCCGATGGCATGGCGCCAGAGGATGTCGGATTTGCCGTCGCCGTTGAAGTCACCGCGGGCGGCCCGTACGGTGAGCACCGCGGCGTTGCTGGCGAGAGAGCCCAGGCTGTTGGTCACCACGCAGCGGAACTGGCTGCCGTTGAGGGCGGAGACGGCCCCGGCGAAAGTAAGCGTGTGCGTGGCGGTGCCTGTCCATTCCGCCGTATCGTGGATATCCTGCCAGCCCGCGCCTTCCCATCGCTGCCACTGATACCCCGGGGATGGTGCACCCGACGCCAGGACCGTGAAAAAGGCGCCGGCGCCTGTCGCGGTTGTCTGGCTGACGGGCTGGACGCTGATGGTGGGCACGGCGGTGGTAACCGTAAGCCCCGCGTAATTGCTATACGCTGTGCCAAAGGCATTCGTGACGGCGACACCGTAGACCGCCGCATCGGACGGCTGGACATTGGTGAGCGTCAGCGTGCTGGTCTGGGCGATCGGAGTGGAGAAACGAAACCACTGGTAATTAAAGGGCGCGGACCCCGTCACGCCAACGCTGAAGCTCGCGTCCTCGCCCGCGAGGACGCTGACCGACACGGGTTGAGCACTGATCGCTGGCGCCGTGCCGGTGTGCAGTATGGCAGGCAAGGAGGTTGTCGTTCCGCTCGTGTTGGAAACCAGGCAGCGAAATTGGTCACCGTCCATCCCGGCGGTGGCGCCGTAGACCGTGAGCTGGTCGCTGGCGACGTTGGCATAGTGGGAATCGGTCGTGAGATCCGTCCAACCCGATGTGTTGGCGGGCTGGCGTTGCCATTGGTAATGGAAATAACCGTAGGTGGTGGCAGGGTCGCCTGCGATCACGCGGAACGAGGCCGCGCCACCGAGGAGTGCGTTTTTGTCGGGCGGCTGGCTCGCAATGACCGGTGCCGTTTCGGTGACGAAGAGCGAAGCGGACCCGGAGGTCACGGCCCCGTCCACCATGCAGAGGTATTGGTCGCCGTCCCGGGCTGGCGCACCGGTGACGGTGAGCGTGGCGGCCTGGGTTCCACCGTAGCCTCCCCCCTCGGCCAGGGGGAGCCAGCTGCTGGTCCGCGCTGGCTGCAGGTACCATTGGTAGGTCGGATGGGCGGAGCCGACCGCCGCCACACTGAAGGTCGCGCTGGTCCCGGCCAGGACCGTCTGCGTG
Organism: Lacunisphaera sp.; assembly: GCA_035549955.1. Taxonomy (GTDB): domain Bacteria; phylum Verrucomicrobiota; class Verrucomicrobiia; order Opitutales; family Opitutaceae; genus Lacunisphaera. The sequence goes on from DASZPS010000165.1 coordinate 4,084, forward strand.
GTGGGTTGGGTCGCGATCGTGGTCGCTGACGCGGGGCGATGTACTTCGACGACAAAATGCCCGAAGGCTTTCTTGCCGCCGCCGTCAAGCGCGCGAAGCGTGAAGAAATGCACGCCGTCCGGCAGGCCGGCCACGCTCACGGTGTTTCCGTTCACCGTGCACTGGGGCGAAGCGGGCACCAGGCAGACCGCCGGGGTGGCGCCGTCGGGGTCGCTGGCGGTGAAGGTGATTGAAGCGGTGCCGTCGGTCGAAGTCACATAAGTGTCGGCGACCGCCAGGGAAGGGGACAGGTTGCCGTCAAGATCGGCCAGATGTGCATCCACGCTCGCCCGATAGCGGGTATCGACGAGGAAAGGTGTCTGCATCCGGAACGCGGAGGTTTGCGCCTCGCCCTCGCAGAAGTCCCGGATGGAGTCTTCCACGGCCTGGTAGACGGTGTTCACCTCAGCGAGGTCGCGGGCCACGTAAACAAAACCGAGTTTGAAATGGCGCGGGGCGGTCGTGTAGTCCGGATTGCGCACGCCATAGGTGGCCACGGCGGCCGCGTGGTCGAAGGTGTCGACCGAATCGGCCGTTACGCTGTGATCCGCCTGGTAAACGGGATTGTGGAGGACATATGAGGTGGGGAAATGCGGGCTGACCCCGAGCAGGTAGAGCGTCTGCTCGGCGAAGACTTGTTGTTCGTTGTTCCGGATGTTGTCCACTCGCTGCCAGCGAAAGCCATTGGTCGGGTCGCCGTAGATCTTGTCGACGGAGACATATCCGTCATGCGAAACCCCGCTGCCCAGCTGGCAATCGACCGTCGAGTTGCCGAGCCAGTGTCCGTTGGCGAGGCTGGGCTGGTTGAGCGTGTAGAAAATCTGCGCTCCCCAGGCGTGGCCGATTTCGTGGTCGAACACTGCCAGGACCGGCGCGAAGACATTTCCGCCCGGCAGGTTGTAGCGGCACATGTCCACGCTGGCGAAGGACTGTGGCGTGTGGGGATCACCGGAACTCCCCAAGCCTGCCGAACCGATGCCGGCGCTGATGCCCGTGGCCTTGTAGATGCGGTCGATGTAGTTCGGCACGTTGGCGGCGCCGGTATTGGCAATGTAGCAAATCGAAAAATAGGTTGCCGGAAAACGGCCGGTGATTTCGTCGAAGTAGCTGGAAAGGCGCGGAAACGTGCCATTGCTGGGGCTGTAGATGTCGTTGAAGGCGGTGGTCGGGGACGACCAGGTCACGGAAGCGTCGATGATGAACAGGCAATTCTCGGTGTGATAGATGGTGGGCGTGAGCTGCACCAAGGGAGGCGAGGCATTCAGCCGCGCGAGCCCACCCAATGCCAAGGCCAGAGCGATCAAGCGGAGGTGTCTCCAGGGAAATGGCACGGCGGGGTTCAACCCCCTGATTATCGTCACCTTTGCCGCCAATTCCGACTTTTTTGCGAATAGCTATATCATTGAACCGGAGCCGGTTGCTGGTCGGGCATGTCCGATCCTGCAATATTCGACGCTTCGTCTCCCGATCATCCAGTCAGTGGAAACGGGTGTGATCTCGGCGACGCCTTGGACGGTGGTGCCTTTCATGAGCCAGAAGACGACGTTGCCGCCGACCTTCCGCGGATGAGAATGGTGGGCAGATAGACGCTGCTGGACTAGGAAATGCCATTCATGAGCCAGACGTGGCGCTCGCCAGTGACCATCTTCTTCGGGAGGCTGTCGGCTTGGCCGTCCCCGTTGATGTCGACGGTCTGCAACGTCAGGACGGCGGCTTTGCTGGCGGACGAAGGGGCGCTTTTGGTGACCACGCAACGGAATCGGATGCCGTTGAACGCGGACACCGCCTAACTGCGACGACCGTAGTTGGTGGCCGGATCACCCGCGATCATCCGGGAAACATGCGCTGCCCCCGATCACTGGGCTTTTGTCGGGCGGCAGGTGAATACCGGTGCCGCCTCGGTCAGACTAGCGGGGCACGGTCGGAAGCAGGCGAGCCATTGACAACGCATAGGTCCCAGTCGACGTCTAGCCCGCATATTTCATAATCAGAAGTGTCTAACATTCACCCTGTCGGGGCCGACCGCTTCGGGGCGAGCCGCGACCTGAGTCGCTCCGCCAGAGGGCGGACGGGACATTTCGCCGACTGGATCGCTCAGGACTGTGAAATGTCCGGGCTAAGGCGGGGGCGCTGGTGACAGGGAGCGTTGCGGTCTGGGTTCCCGTTGTGTTCGCGGCCCGGTTTGCTGTCATGTCGAAGGTCGTGGTAGTCCCGGCCAGGATCGTTTGCGTTGTGGGTTTCGCCGCGATCGTAGTGTCTGGCGTGGGGCGATGTACTTAGACGACAAAATGCCCGCAGGCCCTCTTGCCGCCGCCTTCAAGCGGGCGAAGCGTGAAGACATGAACGCCCTCCGGCTTGCCGGCCCACGCTTACGGCGTTTTCGAAACCGCTGGGCTCAACGGCACCGAAGGCGTCATGCCTGCGAGACGGGCCGGGCCTGCCAAGGCCAGGCCCGCGGCAAGCAGGCGGGACTTGCGCGACGTTGGGAATGACAGGGCCCAATGCCGCGCCATGGATCCCGCTCAATGATTGGCAATCTGCCAGTCGGTGGAAACGGGCGTGACTTCTGCCACGCTGCTCACCGTGGTGCCATCCATCAACCAGAAGCACACGTTGCCGCCAGTCTTGTGGCGCCAAACGATGTCGGTCTTGCCGTCGTTGTTGAAGTCGCCTGCGGTACTGATCGTCCAGTCGGTGCTGACGGGAGTGACTTCGGCTGAACTCTGCACGGAGGTGCCGTTCATCATCCAGAAGACCACGTTGCCACCGGTATTGTGGCGCCAAACGATGTCGGTCTTGCCGTCGTTGTTGAAGTCACCGGTGGTGCTGATCGACCAGTCGGTGCTGACCGGGGTGATTTCCTGCGAGGCGGTGGCAGAGGTGCCGTTCATGAACCAAAAGACGACATTGCCGCCCGTCTTGTGACGCCAGACAATGTCGGTATGGCCGTCGCCGTTGAAGTCCCCGGTGCCGGCGATCACCCAGTCGGTGCTGACGGGGGTGATCTCGGTCACGGTTTGCGGGGTGTTGCCATTCATGAGCCAGAAAACGACGTTACCGCCGGTTTTGTGGCGCCAGACGATGTCGCTCTTCCCGTCGTTGTTGAAATCGCCAGTGCCGCTGATCTCCCAGTCGGTGCTGACCGGAGTCACTTCCGCCACGGTCTGCGGCGTAGTGCCGTTCATCAGCCAGAAAACGACGTTACCGCCGTTGGTGTTGCGCCAGATGATATCGGATTTGCCATCGTTGTTGAAATCGGCGCGCGCCGCGTCCTGGAGCATCAAGGTGATCGACGTGATGCTTTTGTAGGCGGCATACCCTTGGAATTCCACGCCATTGAGGTTCGCTTCCTCGGGGCGGCCGGCGATAATCATGTATTGGAGGTTGAACACGTAGTCTTGGGCGGGCGTAAGCAGGGAGCCGTCGATGGCAAAATCGGTAATCGGGGGATAATAGACCTCCTCGGGGTCCTTGCTGCTGTCGCCCATGGGCAGGTGCCCTGACTCCTTGGCCAGATCGGCAAGCGCGCCGGTGACGCTTTGGAAGCCCGCGTTCATGAGCACGCCGTAGGTGCTGGAATCGTATTCGGGCAGGGCATTGAAGTGCAGCGTCGTCGTGCCCGTGCGTTTGATGCGGAGTTTGTTTCCGACCCAGGCGGCGCCGTTGTCCGCGCTCGTGATTTGCGGGGTCACGCTCGGATAGGTCGTTCCGGCGGCGAAGACGAGGCCGGCCGTGAAAGCTGCCGGCGTCGGCGGGGCGCTGCCGAGGAACTTGACGCCATAGGCCCCCCCGTCGGTGGGAGCGATCGGATAGAAGGATTGCATGGCGGCGTTTGTCTCGAAGTCATGGACAAACATATAGTCACTGTAGTTGTTCGGCGTGGCGGGAAAATTCAGCGTGCCGGTGACGGTGTCGCTGCTCGTGCCGGACTGCGGTGTACCGCCTGAACCCGGGATGTAGAAGGCCGGTCCCCAGGCAGTCATCGACATCGCCGGATCGCCGCGAATATGGAAATTCAGGGAAAAGGGCATCGGGTCGGACGTGAGGATCGACGCGCCGGTTTGAGTGAAGTAATGGGATCGGTCGATCGAGATGGTAGGCGACGGTGCGCCTGCCGCGGCAACTGACATGACAGCAGCAACAGTGAAAAGGCTGAGTATCGCTGCTGGTTTTGCGGAGGTATTCATAGTAGGGGAAGGAGAGCACGAGGCTATCCGAAAACCCGCGCGTGAGGAGATGGGGCAACGACCTGCAACTGGCCTGGCATATCACCCACTTGGGGAAGAATACTACCGTAACCGCCGGGGGGAGGGTATTGCAGGCTCGAGCGCTTACATCTTGGCAAAGCACGATTCGCGTCGCGCACCGACCCCATTAATTCAGCGCCCGGGATGCACAAGTGGGCGCGGCGCCTCAAGTTGGGCAAACCGCCCGGAAATCTCTGGTTGCGCCCAGCGGTTCCGCCAAAACCGCCCCCGGGTTCACGGCACGATCATCCAGTCGGTGCTGACCGGGGTGACCTCGGCGACGGCTTGGACGGTGGTGCCGTTCATGAGCCAGAAGACCACGTTGCCGCCGGTGTTGTGGCGCCAGACGATGTCAGTCTTGCCGTCGTTGTTGAAGTCGCCGGTGGTGCTGATGGTCCACACGTTGCTGACCGGGGTGACCTCGGCCGAGCTTTGGACGGAGGATCCATTCATCATCCAGAAGACAATATTCCCGCCAACGGAGTGCCGCCAGACGATGTCGGTTTTGCCGTCGTTGTTGAAGTCACCGGTCGTGGTGATGACCCAATCGGTGCTGACGGGCGTGAT
>DASZPS010000166.1:0-53808 GCA_035549955.1 Lacunisphaera sp.
TGTCGGTGTGTCCAGCTCCGCAGCAAACCAAGCAGCGCCAATCCGCCCAGGAACCATCCGCTTGCAGCGCCGCCTCCGCCTCCGCCACCGCCGCCAGACGGGGGTGTCGCGGGCGGGGTGGGCGTGGGCGTCGGATTGGTCGGCGTCGAAGGCGTTTCGGCGACCAATCGATGAACGGCGCCGCTACCGATGCTGGCGATAAGGATGTCGCCGTTGCTCGGGTCAGCCCCGAATGCGACCGGCGTCGGTTCCGTCAGCAGCGTTTCCACCTGCACCGGTCCGCTGGCGGGCAGGGTCATCGCAAAGATCCGGTTTTGCACGTAATCGCCGAAAACATAGCGCTCCGCCAGGTCGGGAAACCGGCTGCCCCGATAAACCACGCCGCCCGTGATGGAACCCGCCACCGAGCGGTCCGCGTCCCAAATGGGTTCGTCGAAGGTCGCCCCGGACGGCGGATTGGCGCGCGGCCCGGCGATGCGGCCCTCGCGATAACTCCAGCCATAGTTGCCGCCGGCCTCGACGAGGTCGATTTCCTCCCGGGCACCCTGGCCGACATCGCCGACGAACAGGCGCCCGGTCGGCGGGTCGAAGGAAAACCGCCAGGGATTCCGCAGGCCCACCGCCCAGAACTCGTCGCGCACATTCGCGGAATTGACGGCGGTGCCGTTGAAGGAGGTGGCGCCGATGAATGGATTGCCGAAAGGAACTCGGTAGGTGCCCGCATGGACCGCCGGGTGGGGATTGGGCGCGATGCTGCCAGCCCGCTGGTCCACGTCGATCCGGAGGAGGCCGGAGAAGAAATCTTTGTCGATGCGCTGGCTGTTGTTGTACTGGTCGTTGGCGCCGCCCTCGTCGCCGAGCGCCACGTAGAGATAGCCGTCCGGGCCGAAATGGATGTCGCCGCCGTTGTGGTTCGTCGCCTCGTCGAACTGCGAGATCATGGGCACCTCGGTGGCGAGGATGTCCGCATTGGTCGCCGGAGACGCGAGGGCCGTGAACCGCGAAAGCCGGTCGTGCGCGCCCGTCCCGGCCGTCGTGGTCGCGTTGGTGCAATAGAAGACGTAGAAATACCGGTTCGCCGCGAAATCCGGGTGAAAGGCCAAACCCAACAGGCCCTGTTCGCTCGCGGTCAGCACGCGCGCGCTGAGGTCGAGGAACACCTGCTTGGCCGGGGTCGAGCCGAGGCCCGTGACCTGCTGGATGCGGCCGGTCTTTTCCACGACGAAAAGCCGGTTGGTTTCTCCCGCCGCCGTGGCGAAGCCCAGCGGCTGGTCGAAGGTCAGCCCCGGAAACGCGACCTCGGTGCGATAGGTCGCCGTCTGGGCGAAAGCGCCGGCGACAGTCAAGAACAGCGTGAGCGCCACGCCAATCAAGCCACGCCCGCCGCCTACTGGGGCAGGTGAATGAGGGCGAGGCAACGCAGCTGCATTCATCACCCTGCCAGACAGCCCGCCGGGGATTTGGGTGCCAGAAGTTTCTCAAAATCCGGTGAAACCGCAGTGCGCCGCACGGGTTTCTTGCAGGGTCGGCGCTTGCGGCGACCCTGCTATGGTTGACGCTGAACACACCCTCCGCCGCCCTGCTTTTGGCGTGCATTCTACCCCAAGGTTTTGGAACGTGTTCGGGATGTACCATGTCCGGTATCGCTTCGCCCGCCTGCTGGGGTCGCTCGCCCTGCCGCTGCTGTTCTTCGTGATGGGAAGCGGATGTGGGAAACCGGCCAATCCTGCCAGCAACCGGGCGGGCGCGCGCCCCGCCGGCATCGACGTGACCCTCCAACCGCAACCCATCGGCGCACCCATCGACCAGCCGCCCTGGATCGCCCACGTCCTGGCCGCCGATCTCGACCGCGACGGCCGGATGGACCTGCTGGCCTGCGACGCCAAGGCGAACACCGTCTTCTGGCTCCGGCAGACCGCCCCCGGGATGTTTGAAGAAAAAGTCCTCGCGACGGATTTGCGCGCGCCCGTGCACGTGGACGCGGCTGACATGGACGGCGACGGCGACCTCGACGTGCTGGTCGGAAGCATGTCGGTGGTCTTCCCCAACAATGACCGCATCGGCGCCGTCTTTGTCCTGGAAAACGACGGTCACCAGAACTTCACCCCGCACCTCGTGCTCGAAAACACGTCGCGGGTGACCGACGTCCGGGCCGCCGACCTGAACGGCGATGGCAAGGTGGATATCGCACTCGCCCAGTTCGGCTACGACCAGGGCGAGGTGGCCTGGCTCGAGCGGACCGGGCCGTGGGAATTCCGCCGCCACGTGCTGCTGGAACTTTCGGGCGCCATCAACGTCTGCGTGGCCGATTTCAACGGTGACCATCAACCCGACCTGGTGGCGCTGATCTCCCAGCAATGGGAGGAAGTCCATGTCTTTCTGAACCAGGGTGGCGGCCGTTTTGCGGTTTCCCGCATCTGGGGCTCGACAAATGAGGACTATGGCAGCAGCGGGCTGACCGTCGCCGATCTTAATCGCGATGGCCGGACTGATATCGTGTTCACCAACGGCGATGGCTTTGGGCCCGCCGCGACGCCCGGTCCGCGTCCCTGGCATGGCGTCCAATGGCTGGAAAATACCCCCGAGGGAAACTTCCGCTATCACCGGATCGCCGCCCTTCCCGGCGCCTATTCCCCGCTGGTCGTGGACCTCGACCAGGACGGCACCGAGGATGTCGTGGTCACCGCGGCCTACGCCGATTGGAACAACCAGAACCGCAACGTCATTTCGCTGCAGTGGTATCGCAATGACGGCCGGATGAATTTCGACCCGGTGACGCTGGCCCGCGTCCCGAAGGATCTCATCACGGTCACCGCCGGCGATTTTGACGGCACGGGCCGGCCATCCCTCGCGACGGGTGGCTTCTACATTTATCCGCCCTACGACGCCATGAGCCGCATCACCCTCTGGCGGAGGGCGCCGAAACCATGAAACGCCCGCTCCTCCTCGCGATCGGTGCCAGCCTCGCGCTCGTGGCGGGCGGATGGTGGTGGCAGGCGGGCAAGACCGCGGCGCGGGTCGGTGCGTTCCTGCCCGCGCTGCCGGACTTGGCCGCCTCGCCCGCCGCGTTGCGGGACCACATCACGGCGGCGGACGCACGGGCGCGCGGGCACCTGGGGACCGTCCGCAGCGCGCAGGAACTGGCCCGGCTCTACCACGCCAATGGCTTTCTCGACGAGGCGGCACGTTGTTATCGCGGGCTGCAGGAAATGGAGCCGCGTGAACCGCGCTGGCCCCATCTCCTCGCGACAATCCTGGCGGGCTATGGCGACATGGAACCCGCCATCGCCCTGTGGCGCAAGGTGACGGAACTGGCGCCGGACTATGTGCCCGCGCAGCTGCGCCTCGCGGATTGCCTTTTCAAGACCAACCAACGCGACCAGGCCGCCGCCGCCTATGAGGAGGTCCTCAAACGCGACCGCGACAATCCCTATGCCGGGCTCGGACTGGCCCGGCTCGACCTGGAGGCCGGCCAATGGGACAAGGCGCGCGCCCGCCTGGAGCAGGTTGTCAGCAAGACCAACTACACCCTCGGCTACGACTTGATCGTGAGTCTCTACGAACGCATGGGCCTGACCCAGCGGGCGACGGCCATCCGGGCGATGGCCAAGGCATCCGGCGCCTATCGCGATCCCGCCGATCCCTGGCTCGATGGACTGATCAACGACTGTTTCGAACCCTATCGGCTTTCCCTTGCGGCCGGCACGACGGCGCGCAACGGCGACGCGGCCGCGGCCCTGCAACTCCTGCAACGCGCCGTCGCCATCGCGCCCGGGGATGTCTCGGTCAGTTTTCAACTCGGTACGCTGCTTGTCGCCCAAGGCCAGCTCGACGCCGGCCGGGACCAACTCGAACGCTGCACGGCGCTCGCCCCGGATTTCGCCGACGGGTGGGCCCATCTCAGCAGCCTGTTTGCCCAGCAGGGCCGCGTCAGCGAATCGCGCCGCGTGCTGGCCGAGGGCCTGAAACAGTGCCCCCTGTCTCCCGGCCTGCACCTGATGCTCGCCCGGGATTACCAGGCGACCGGCCGCCTGGGTGAAGCGATCGCGGAGTTCGAAAAATCCATCGAGCTGCGGCCCAATGAGGCGGATGCCTACATCGAACTGGCCCGGCTCTATGCCCAGCAGGGCCGCGAAGGGGACGCCCTCCGGGAAATGACCCGCGCGCTCGAGGCCGAGCCCGGGCATCCCGTGCCGCTCAGCGTGCTCGCCTTCCGCGCGATCAACACCGCGGATGAAGCCGAAGCCCGGCGCTGGCTCGCGCGCGTGCGCAACCAGCCGCGAGTCGGCAGCGACCAGGTCAGCCAGCTCCTTGCCGCGTTCCAGAAGCGCTTCGGGCACGCCCCGTGAGCGGCGCGTGATCTCAATGTAGGGTCGGCGCTTGCGCCGACCTCGTGCGCGAGGTCGGGCCAAGGCCCGACCCTGAACCAAGCCGGAACCATGCAATTGAGTCCATTTTCAGGCTGGGACCGGTTGCACCAAATGGTGGAGCGCGTTGCTCCCCAACGCGCTGATGACGTCCGCTGCGAAAGAAGCGCCCTGGGGAGCAGGTCGCTCCACCTCGAACTGAATTGTTCCGACCAAGCCTTGGCCTTGAATGGGGCGGAAACCCAGCTTCCAGTCATCATTTCCGCGCGCGCAACGCGACGAAGATGATGCTGCATGGCTTCTCGGTCGTCCAATCGCCCTGGACGTGCCACCGGGTGACCTTCGCCCAATTCATCGCCGAGTCCGAGCCCGACTCGACGCTGTTCAATTTGAAATTGTCGCGGCGAACCCGCAGCCAGACGGGCGAGCCAGGCACCAACTGGTCGACGGTGACCCGCGCCGTGAACTGGGTACCGTCGGCATCGTTGAACGCGATCGTGACTTGGGGAACTTCGTTCGCCGGCGCCGTCCCCAGCGCGATCTCAAAATACGTGATCGCGCTGAAATCCTGCGCCGCGTCCATGTCGTGGCCGAACCCTCCTTTGCCGTTGGCGCCCTTGCCGCCCATGATGGAAAGGCCGCTCTTGGCCTGCCCCACCTTGCCGTTCCAGGTGCCGTATTGGAAGATGCCCGCGATGGGCGCGCGGAAATCCGCGAGGAGCACAGTATCGTCCGGTGGTGGTGGGGCGGCTTTGGCCGCATCTTCGGCATGGATAAGAATTGCGCCCGACAGGGCACACAGCAGGACAGCCAAACGCAGGGGGTGGGTTTTCATGGGGTACGAGGGTGAGTCTTGAAAATATCGCCGCCGCCAGCCCGCCTATTTCACCCTCAGAAGGGTGAAGGATGCGTCCGGTCGGGCCGACTTTGTCGGGGCGCACCGCGACAAGGTCGCTCCGCCCGGAGGGCCAACGGAGATCTTGGTGATTGGATCGCTCATAACTGAAATGTCCGGATTAGGGCATGACAAGGGTCAGCAGGGGCGCAACCGGAGCGCTGATGGCATGTTCAGTGCGGCCGCCGCCCGGCCAGCGGACGACCAGGCGGCGCGGCGGATTGTCCGCCCGATAGCCAAGGAAAACCGCCGCGGGGGACTGGCTGTAATAGCCTGATCCCGCCGTGATTTCGCCGGCCTGGGTCGTTCCGTCGGCGAACTCCAGCGTCAGTTGCGCGCCAATCGCCGTGGGGTTGCCCGGCGCCCCGCGCAGGCGAACCTGGAACGAACGCCGGCTGTCGGGCGGCGCATTGAGCCAGGCCTGCACGGTGGCGCCGTTTCGGCTGAGCACGAAGTCCGGCCGGCCATCGGCGTTGAGGTCGGAGGCGATCAGCGCCTTCGCGTCGCCCGGCACGACCAACCCGCTCACGGCTGGCGGCACCGCCACGAAGCCACCCTGGCCGTCGCCCCGGAGAAACTGGCTCACGCCCCCGTCGAAGCGTCCAATGGCCGAAACCGGCGCGAAGGAATTCTGCACGACGAACACATCGGCATGGCCGTCGCCGTCGAAGTCTCCTGCAACCATTCCCTGCACCGGCGCGATTTGGGCAATGCGGGGCAGAGGGACGAAGCGATAAACGCCATTCGCCTGGCTCAGGAAAACGCCGCTGCGCAGTTCCGTGGCCGCGAAACGCTGCGCGGCGGCGAGTTTGTCTGCACCGAGAATTTCCTCGAGCGACGCGTGCGCGTAGCCGTCGTTCCTCGGGAAACGTTTCAGCAGCGCCGGAATGCGCGCGCCGAGCTCCCCCCGCGAACGCAGCGGCTGGAGCCGGTCACCGTCGTAGCCGGCCTCGACGAGCTGGGGCAGTCCTCCGGAGGCAAAGCGCCCCACGAACAGCAGCGCCGGATGCGCGGCGTCCGCCCGGTAAGGCGTGTTCAACCCCACGTTGCCCGCCGCGTAGTCCGGACGCCCGTCGCCGTTGAAATCCGCGCTCGCCAGGGAGGTCCACCAGCCGGCACCGGCGGAGGCGAAGCCGGCGCCCTCCGATCTGTCGGTGAATGCCCGGCCCGCGTCGTTGTGAAAATACTTCACCCCACCCCACTCGAGCGCCAACAAGAGGTCGATCCAGCCATCGCCATCCACGTCGCTCCACAGGGCGGAGCTGACCATGCCCGCCTCGCGCAGTCCCGGGGCGAGCGAGTCGGTCACATCCTCGAACTTTCCGCCGCGGTTCGCCCATAGCGCACTGCGCGGTGGCTGCGGATACCGGCCCGGCAAAACCCGCGCGCCCAGGAAAACGTCCAACCGACTATCGTGGTCGAAGTCCGCGACGCAGGCCGCCCCGACGCTGGAGGCCAGCACGGGAAGACGCTCGGCCGGCGCAGGCTTCAATCCGCCACTGCCGTCGTTGAGATAAAGTGCCGGCTGGTAATCCGGCGAACCCGCGGGCCGGTTCGTCCCGGCGCGGGTCCGCAGGAGATCGTTGTGCCCGTCGCCGTCAGCATCGAACACGAGCAGAGGACCGTCATCCAGCGGCACGGCCGCGAGTTTGGCCGCCGGGGCAAAGTGTCCGTCCGCCCCCGCCAGGAGGATCCGGGTGGGTTCCTGCGTGCTGCCACCCACAACCAGGTCGTCCCGACCGTCGCCATTGAGATCGCCCATCGCCAGGGCCGGCCCGCGGCGATCGAATCGCACAGGCTGCAGCGGTTGCTCGCCACCGGCTTCCGTTCGGTCCGGTACCATCAGGGCGAGGCCCCGGGCTGCGCCTTCCTCGGTGAACCAACCGTTGGGCTGGTACGGCGAAATGGGCGCGACCGGTTCGGAAGGCTCCGCGATCGTGTACCGGCGGTCGGCCGGCAGATCGACAAACTGCTGCCTCTGTCCGCTCGGCCAGGTGATGTTCAGTTGTCGGATCTTCGTGTCTTCGCCCAGCCCGAAATGAACGATCGGCTCGCTGGCGGAAAGATATCCGCGGGCGGATGCGAGCTGGCGCATTTGGGTTCCGCTCGGTGTTTCGACCCATACCGACGCGCCGAGGCCGAACCGGTTTGAGCTGCTGCCCCGCAGGGAAATGGTCACCCGATGCCCGCCCGGGCAGTCATTCCGCAAGAGCGTCACTCCCGCTTCGTAGTTGGCGTACACGAGGTCCAGGTCTCCATCCCCGTCGAAATCGCCAAACGCCGCACCGAAACTCACCCCCACCTGGTCCAACCCCCAGGCCTTGCCCACTTCCTCGAACCGCAGGTCGCCAAGATTGCGGTAGGCCAGATGCCGTTCGGCGAAGGGAGCCAGCGCTTTCATGGCCCGCCGGGATTCCTCCTTGTTCTCCAGCGCCATGATCCGGTCGAGCAAATCGGCGTTGTGGTACTCGCGGCTCATGCCGTTCGTCACGTGGAGGTCGAGCCAACCGTCGTTGTCGAGGTCCTCGAACCGCACGGACCAGGTCCAGTCGGTGGCCGGGATGCCGGCGAGGAATGCCGCCTCCCGGAACCGGCCGGCTCCCGTGTGCAGGTGCAGGCTGTTGCGCATGAGCTGCGGCACCTCAACGGTGTCGTCGGCATATTTCTGCGCGCGGTCCCGCGACCCGGCCATGCCCCGCAGGTCCTTGGTGCGCGAGGTCGCCGCCATGTCCGCCACGAAGAGGTCAAGCCCGCCCTCGTTGTCGATGTCACCAAAATCCGAACCCATCGAATAATATGACGTGTGCGCGAGCTGCGTGCCGATGACGTCGGTGAACGTTCCGTCGTGGTTGTTGCGATAGAGGCAGTCGGCGCCCGCGTAGTCGTTGGCGACGTACAGGTCGGGCCAGCCGTCGTCGTCGCAATCCCACCACGTCGCCGAATGCCCCATCGCCTCGCCCTTGATGCCCGCGCGGTCGGTCACCTCGGTGAAGGTACCGTCGCGGTTGTTGTGGAAGAGGCGGTCGCGCTGCCCGTTGGGCGCCTTGCCGGCATCGAGCAGGCTGGTCAGGACATAGACGTCGAGCCAGCCGTCGCGATCATAGTCGCAAAACGCGCCCATGGCGCTGGCGTCCGTCACCGCGAGCCCGCGCGCCGCCGCCTCCTCCTTGAACGTGCCATTGCGTTGGTTGATGAACAGCAGGTTCGGCGCGGCAAAGCGGCACACGTAAAGGTCGAGCCAGCCATCGTTGTTCACGTCGGCGAATGCCGCGCCCTGGCTCCAGTTGGCCGTGCCTGCGGGCCGATCCATGCCGCCGAACAGGTTCTTTACCGAACCGAGCAAACTGCCGCTCGCCGTCATCAGCCCGGCCTTTTCGGTGACATCCTCGAATTTCCAGTTGCCCAGGTTCCGAAACAGCCGGCTCTGCCCCGTTTTGCTGACCGCGTACAGGTCGGGCCGGCCGTCGTTGTCGAAGTCGCCCACCGCCACGCCCGTGCCCATCGCGCCATACGCCAGCTCCTGATAGCGTTCCGCCCACATCCCGGGATCGTCGTACCGGTTCTCCGTGACCACGCCCGTCTGCTCCGGGGGCATGACCGTGAACATCGTCGTGCCGGCCGCGCGCGAGCGCGGCGCCAGCGGTGCTTCCGTCACGCCGGGCTCGGCGGCGGGGAGCGCGATCGCCAGCAGCATGGCACCGCAGGCCAGAAGGTGGCGCGCGTTGTTCCTCAACGCGCTTGCCTCGATGGGCACCCACCCAACGCACTGGGGAGCAGTGCGCTCCACCTTCCCGAACCGGATTGGACGAGCCTCCCTCACTTCTTCTCCGCCGGTTTGGCGGGTGTCGCCGGCGCGTCATCCTTCACCCCGAGGTATTTCACGTCGCCGAGCCGCACCTTGCCCTCCTGGGATTCGCGGACCAGCCGGCCGCTGTCCTGCCCGAAGTGCTGGCCGGCCGCCGCCACCATGACCGCCAGCGATTCATCAAAGCGGGTGTTGCGCGCTTCGACGCTGACCCGCGTGGACCACAACGGGACCTGCTTCTTGGTCTCGCGGAGCTTTTTGAAATCATACGCCGTGATCGTGATGTAGTAGCGCTCGGCCTGGATGTCGGAGACAAGGTCATCGTAGCCCGCTCCGGCGCCGGCGAACCGGCTGGCGTCGTTCCGTTCGCTGAGTTCGTCGATGTAGCCAAGAAGCCGCGCGTTGTTGTCGTTGGTCTTGTTCTGCCCGCTCTCCAGCAGCTGCATCTGCGTCAACTGGCTTTGCAAGGCATCGTTGGCCAGGTTGGCCTCCTCCTGTGCCTGCCGGACGGCATCCCCGGTTGATTGCGGTCCGCCCGACACCTGCATCGAGGCGGCCATGGCGGCGTCGAGCTTCGCCTGCGCGCCGCGCGCGGCGATGGCGGCCGACGACAGGTTGGCGAGCGCATCCGGCCGCGTCCCGTCGCTGAACGGGATGGTCGTGCCCCAGGTGATCATCAGCAGCAACGTCGCCGTGTCGGCCTTGTCGGCCAGATAGTAGTTCTTTTTCGCCAGGTATTGGGCCACCAGGCCGGCAATCTGCGGAAACTCCACCTTGTCGATCGAGGCGTTCGGCGCCGCGCCGGGGGAGTATTTGCCGTTGGCTATCACGTATTCCTCCCGCTTGAACGTGCCGTCGGGCAGAACGGTTCGCTTGTAGTTGCGCGCCGTCCTGGAGAATACCGCGGTGACGACCGGCGTCTCGGCGGAGGTGATCGTCGGCGCGAACAGCAGGGCGCCAAGCACGACGGGGATGATTTTCGCGGTCGGTTTCATGGGGTGGCGGACAAGGGGAATTTGGCACATTTCAAGGCAGCAGGCGAGTGAGCTCGGCGCGCAGGCCGGGGTCGTCATCCCTGGCGAGCGCCCGCAGGCCGCGGTACACGGCGGCCTGCGCCTCCGGCTCGCGGCCCAATTTGCGCAGGTTCAGCGCGAGGTCGCGATAGAGCAGCGGATTCACGGGCCCGCTGGCCGCGAGGTCTTGCAGGGTGGAGACGAGCCGCGCCGTGTCGCCGCGCTTTTCGTACACCTGGACGAGCCGCGTGTTGTTGTCGAAATTGCGGGGATTGTACGCTGCGGCCTTTTCCATCAGCGCCACCATTTCGTCTTCCTGGCCCTGGTCCTGGAGACGCTTCAGCAGCGGAGCCATCGCCCCTTCATCATCGGGCACAATCCGGAGAATTGCGCGCCATTGGGCTTCGGCGGCAGCGGTGTCACCGCTACGCGCCAGCAGCCAGGCGAAAGTGGACCGCAGCGCCCGGCTTTCCGGCATTTTTTTGACCCAGTACTCGAACTGCCGAACCCAGGACGAGGCCTGGCCGGCATCCACCCCTGTTTGCGCCAGCAGTTCATAGCTTTGGAAATAGTAGGGGAAGGCGCCGAGTGAGTTCACCAGGAATTTCTGCGCCACGCCGACCTGCCCGAGCTTTTGGAAGAGGAAGGCCTGCTGGGCCGCAAACTCCGGGGAAAAAGGCGCGAACGGCACCAGCCGGTCGCTCAGGGCTCGCGCCGCCGCGAAATCGCCCAACTGCAGGCGCACGGCGGCGGCTTGAAACATAAGATCCGGATTCTCCGGATCGCCTGCCAGCGCCGCCTCCACGCCGGCCACCGCGGCCGATCTCGCCTCCGGCGTGGCCAGCGCCGCCTCGGCGCTTTCGATTTCCGCCAGCAACCGGGTCCGATCCTCGGCGTAGGTGCCCTGTCCCGTGAAGGGCGGGCGGTTGGTCAACTGGGCCATGTTGCGCGCCATGGCGAGGCGGCCGAACGGTCCGTACCCGATCGCCGCCGCACAAGCCGGGGAATCAAGCCACGCCGGGGTCGCGCCCTGGCCACCAGTCAGCGCCTGCCACGCTGCCCGCGCGACCAGCCCGGCCAGGGCATGGTTGCCCTCCCAGCGGAAATGGACGTGCTCGAAAAACACGTTGCAGCCGGCGGGTGCCCCGGCCGAGGTCGCGGCGGAGCCCAGCTCCTTTGCCGCATCAACCAGGACGACATTATCCGGGGCAGCGCCGGCGGCGCGCCGCACGAGGTCATTGATGGCCGCGTCGGCGCGAAACCGCAGAGCATCCTCCTCCAGCGCCGCCAGGTAATGTTGCCGGCCCGCGGCTTGGTCGCCGGACCCGTCCAAGAAGCGGGCCAGCCGGAAATGCGCCTCCGCGTCGCGTGGATCGTCTCTGAGCACCGCCTCGAGCCGGGCACGCGCCTCGACCATCTTTCCGCGGTCGGCCAGCTGCTCCACGCGGTCGAGCTCTTCCGGGGTATGGCCCAGCGAAACGAACGGCGCACAATCCCGCACGTTGACGGCCACGGTACAAAGCAAGGTCTTGATGTGGTGGCGGCCCGCGACGTCCAACAGGTCGGAGAGATTGGTCGCAAAATTGGCGCGCACGGCACCGAGCCGCGGATCGCCGGAGGAAACCGCCCTGCCGGCGAACATTTCCATGCCGCGCCAGTCCGTGAATCCACGCGCCGGCCGCAGGGCCGCCAGGGCCCGTTGCACCAGCTGGCCGGTGCGGCTCGCCCGCACCGCGAGCCCGACGCGGACCAGCCAGGCCGGCAGCACCGCGCCGGTCACCACCGAGCTGGGGCCATAAGGTCCGACCACCTCGTTGTTGCCCATGTAGACCACGAAGAGGTCCGGCTGGAATTCGGCTGCCTCCCGCGCGATGCGCAGCACGGCGTGCGAATTGATGGCGGTGACGCCAAGATTGTAGACCTCGACCGCGCGATCCGGGAACGCCGCGCGCAACTGCACCCGAAGTTGCGGGGCGAGGCCGAACGCGGGTTCAGGCACGCCCATCGCCGCCGATTCGCCGAGCACGAACACCCGGCAGGTGTTGGCGGGTTTTTCCTTCGCCAGCTGGAAATTGACCGGCTTCAGCCCGAACGACGCGGGGAAAAACAAATCGGTGAAATGCGGATTGGTACGAAAGACCCCCGCTTGCCCGTAGGGAATGAAAAAATCGAGGCTCGTGCCGAAACCGCCCGCCCGCAGGCCCGCCTCCAGCAGGCCGAAGAAAACGAGCGGCACACCCAGCGCCAGGCCCAGCCGGGCCACCCAGCGGGGCCAGCGCGGACGTCGGCCGGGGCCAGGCTCACTTCGCGCCGTCGGCGGCATGATGGTGGTGGTGATTCTCACCGCCCGTCGGCCAGGCAAACGTGGTAAGCCTTGCTTCCGTTGCCTTGGGCTGGTCCTCCGTGATCGCGTACGCCCGGTCGAGCTGCAGGCCGTCAATCACCTGGGTCCGGCCGGTCCGGGGCCAGAATACCTCCAGCTTCACGATCTTCGTGGCCTGGCCGAGGCCGATGTCCTGTCGGAGGGGATTGCCGCCGAAACTGCCGCCCGTGCCGATCATGCGGTGAATTTCCCGGGGACCGGCTTCCGTCTCGATCACGAGCCTGAGCCGGGCGCCGACGGCGGCGCGATTGGATTGCACGCCGGTCAAGGTCAGCTTGAGCCAGTGGTTGCCGTGACCCGGGTTGGCGAAGAGCTGGTTATGGTAATGGTCGCCCGTGTACACGCCGCCCACGACCGAGTAGATGTCCTGCGTCCCGTCGTTGTTGAGGTCGCCGAACGCGATGGCGTGTCCTTTCTGCAGCTGGCCGAATCCGCCCGAGGTGGTCACGTCCTGGAAGCGCCTGCCGCCGTCGTTGCGAAACATCCGGTTGGGAATCAGCGTCCCGAGATACGGGTCGCCGGTGCCGAGGTAGAAGTCCTGCCACCCGTCGTTGTCGAGGTCGCCGAAATTGGAGCCCATCGTGTGGAGGACCTTGTAGAGCCCGGTCTCCTTCGTGACGTCGGCAAAAGTGCCGTCGCGGTTGTTGTGGTAGAGTCGCGCCCGTTCCGCCTTGCTCGGCGCCCCGATGGCGTCGGCGGCGATGTCCCCCGCGTTCACGATGAAGTACCCGGACACGAAGATATCGAGCCACCCGTCGTTGTCGTAGTCGAAGAACCAGCACGGGAAACTCTGCAGCGGCCCGGCGACGCCGGCCGTGGCGGCGACGTCGGTGAATTTCCACGGCGCCCGGGCGGTATGGTCGGGGCCCGACGGCCCGTCGTTGCGCAGCAGACGGTTGGGAAAGCCGCGCGACGACACGTAGAGATCGGGCCGCCCGTCATTGTTGAAATCCCCGCTGGCGACGCCCTTGACGAACTCGGTCAACGCCACGCCGTTTTCCGCCGCGCATTCGGTGAAGGTGCCGTCGCCGTTGTTCCGGTAGAGTTCGCACGGGTGGACCTGCCCGATCGGTGGGATCGACTCGTTGCCAATGAACAGGTCCAGCCAGCCGTCGCCGTTGTAGTCGAACCACGCGGCGGTCTGCGTCGGGTGGAAACTCAGCAACCCTGCCTCCTCGGTCACGTCGGTGAACGTGCCGTCGCGATTGTTGCGGAGCAGCGAATTGGGAAACGCGCCTTCGTTCCCCTGCCAGCCACCGCGGAGTACGAGGACGTCCGGATAACCGTCGTTGTTGTAGTCGGTGTGGTTGAGGTTGAGCCCGCCGGTGAGACCGGTGAGGCCGGCCGCGTCGGTCCGCTCGCTGAAACGGCCGTCGCCGTCATTGTGGAAGTAGCGGAGCTGGCTCTTGATGCCGGAAGCGGAGACGACGAGGTCGAGCAGCCCGTCGCGGTCGAAGTCGTCCATCGCCACGCCGCCCGCAAGGTCGTCGACGTCGAGACCGAGCGCGCCGGCGACGTCGGGGAAATGCTTGATGTCGTAGTCGGACTGGAACGTGGCAGGCGGGATCAGCCATTGCGGCGGCACTTTGGCCGGGTACTCGCCGAGCGTCATGTACGCGATGTTCAGCAGCCAGATCGCGTTTGGATTCGGCGAGATGGCGAGGAGGTCGTTCAGCACCGCGATGGCTCCCCGCGAGCCCGCCGGCAATTGGTGCACCCCGCCGCCCTGGATGGGGAAGAGGCAGGAGTCGGCGTTGTGGTTCACGAGGCAGTTTTCCTGTTCCCCGAGGCGGAGGTAACCAACCGCCTTCATCTCCAGGAAGCGGGCCGCCTGGTCGAGCGTTGGCTCCAGCCCGGGCAGGTTGAGCATCTGGTCATACTCCTCGAACTGCTTCAGCGCCGCCGTGGTCTGGCCGTCGTTGAGGAGGGCGGTGCCGTATTCGAACTTCATCGCCAGTTTTTCCTTGGGCGTCTTCGCCGCCTCCATTTTCGCGCGGTAAATCTCCGCCGCCTGGGCCACGAGGTAGGGATTGAATTTCAACGGATCCGACTTCCGGGCAATTTCGGCGATGCGTTCGATCATTCGCTGCGTGCCGGGCGCCGGGGGCATGGCGCACCCGATGACCGGCACCAGGGCGGCGAGCGCGAAAGACAGCCTGCTCATGGATGGGATAACGTCAGGGTTGCGCCCGGGGCTGCGGTCAACTCCCTGGTCGACTCGGTGCCGTCCGGCCAGCGCACCTGCAGCCGGCGCGGCAAATTTCCCGCGGGATAACCAAAGAACGCGGCCGCCGTGGATTGACTGTAATAGCCCTGGCCGGCGGCCACGACGGCGAGCTGGCGGGTGCCGTCGGCAAGTTCCAGCGTGATGGTCGCCCCGACCGCGGTGGGATTGCCAGCCGGACCCTGCAGCAATACCCGGAAGGAATGCCGGCCGGGCAGGCCACCGTTGCGCCAAGCCTGCGTGGTGCTGTTGTTCCGGCTGAGCAGGAGGTCCGGCCAGCCGTCGGCATTGAGTTCGAGCAGGACGAGAGCCTTGGCGTCACCCGGCACGATCAACCCGCTGTTGAGCGGCGGCGCCGCCGTGAAGCCACCCCGTCCGTCGCCCAGCAGGAGCTGGCCCACGCCACCGTCGAAACGGCCGATCGAGGGTATGGGCGCGTAGGAGTTCTGCACGACGCAGAGGTCCGCGTGCCCATCCCCGTCGAAATCGGCCGCGACCGCGCCTTGGATCGGCGCGACTTGCGCGATCCGCGGCAGCGCGGCGAAGCGATAGGTGCCATCGGGCTGGCTCAAGAACACCCCGCTCTGCAGTTGGGCCGCCTCGTAGCGCTGCGCGGCCGCCAGTTTGTCCTCGCCGAGAATCTGGCCGAGGCTCGCCTTCGCGTATTCGTCGTTCCTCGCAAAGCGCCGCCGGACCGTGGGCACGACCGCGCCGAGGGCCTTGCTGGTCCGGCGCGGATAAAGCACCTCGCCCTCGGTGTACGCCTCGATGAGCTGCGGCTGGCCGCCGCTGGCAAAGCGGCCCGCGAAGAGCAGGGCCGGCGCCTGGTAGGGCGTGTTCAGGCCCGCGTTCCCCGCGACGAAATCCGGCCGCCCGTCGCCATTGAAATCCGCGACCGCCAGCGAGGTCCACCAACCCGGGCCGGCCGTCGTGAATCCAGCTTCCCTGGAGCGGTCGGTGAAACCGCGTCCCGCGTCGTTGTGAAAATAGCGTACCCCGCCCCATTCCAAGGCCAGCAACAGGTCCGCCCAGCCGTCGAGATCGACGTCAGCCCACAAGGCCGAGCTCACCAGCCCCGCCTCGCGCAAGGCCGGCGCGACCGCATCGGTTACGTCCTCAAATCGCCCGCCGGCGTTGTGCAGGAGCGCGCTCCGGGGAGTTTGCGGATACTTGCCCGGCAGCACACGCGCGCCGAGGAACACGTCCAACCGGCCATCGTGGTCGTAGTCCGCGGCCACCGCCGCGCCCACGCTGAAGGGCACCGCGGGCAGCGCGGCGGGATCGGGCGCGAATCCTTCGCCGCTGTTGCGGTAAAGCGAGGGCTGGTAATCGGGCGACCCGGCCGGCCGCGTCATTCCCGCCCGCGTCTGGAGCAGGTCGGTCCGGCCGTCACCATCGACATCGAGCAACAGCAATGGGCCGTCGTCGAGCGGCGATGCCGGCAGGCTGCCCACATTCACGAAGCCCGTGGTCTGAAAAAGGATCCGGGCCGCCTGCCTGCCCGTCCCGCCGACGATCAGGTCGTCCCTGCCATCCGCGTTGAGGTCGCCCAGGGCCAGCGCCGGGCCGCGCCGGTCAAAGCGCGTCGGCATGAGCGGCTGGCCAGCCTCGGGCTCGAAGCTCTCGTCGGATTTCAGCGCCAGGCCGGTGCTGGCGCCAACCTCGGAGAACAGCCCCGGGGCGGGCGGGGGCGGGGCATCCGTCCGCGCGGGCCCCGCTGGTTCCGTGATCGTGAGCCGGCGATCCGCCGCCAGGTCGGCGAAACGCTGCATATGACCGCTGGGCCACGCCACCGTGAGACTTTTGATCCTCGTTTCCGCGCCCAACCCGAAATGCACGATTGGTTCGCTGGCCGAGAGGTAACCACGCGCCAACACGAGCGGCCGCACCTGGACGCCGGCGGCGGTCTCGATCCGCACTGTCGCCCCAATGCCGAATCGATTCGACGTGGTGCCGCGCAGCGCCACGACCAGCCGGTGGCCGCCCTGGCTGTCATTGCGCAGCACACTCGCGCCGGCCTCGTAGTTGGCATAAACCAGGTCGAGGTCCCCGTCACCGTCGAGGTCACCGAACGCGGCGCCAAAACTCACGCCGGTCTGGTCGAGCCCCCACTTCTTCCCCACTTCCTCGAACTGCAGGTCGCCCCGGTTACGGTAGGCAAGATGGGTCTCGTTGAGGACCGGGGCTGCCTTCATCACCCGCAAGCGTTCCGCCTCGTTCTCGAGGAGGATGATGCGCTCGCGGAGGTCGGCGTTCTGGTATTCGCGGTTCATGCCATTGGTGACGTGCAGGTCCAGCCGGCCGTCGTTGTCGAGGTCCTCGAATCGCACCGACCAGGTCCAGTCGGTCGCCGCCAGGCCGGCGAGCGCGCCGGCTTCGATCATCCGCCCCAAGCCCGTGTTCAGGTAAAGCGCGTTGCGCAGGATCTGCGGCGCCAATGTCGGGCTGTCGGCGTCCTCCCGGCTGAGGTCGCGCGAACTCGCCATGCCCCGCTGGTCCTTTTCGTGCGTGGTGGTCGCCATGTCGGCCACCAGCAGGTCCACGCAGCCGTCGTTGTTCACGTCGCCGAAGTCGGCGCCCATCGCCGAATAAGGCATCTGCGGCACCACTTGGTGGATGACATTGGTGAAGGTGCCGTCCCGGTTGTTGCGGTAAAGCCGGTCCGACGGGCCGAAGTCATTCGCCACGTAGACATCCGGCCAGCCGTCCTGGTCGAAGTCCCACCACGTGGCCGAGTGCGCGAGGTTCTCGCCCGCGATGCCGGCTTTCTCCGTCACCTCCGTGAAGGTGCCGTCGCCGTTGTTGTGCAGCAGGTAATCGCGCTGGCCGCCCGGCGACTTCACCGCGTTGAGCATGTTCGTCTGCAGGTAAACATCGAGCCAGCCGTCGCGGTCGTAGTCGCAGAAGGCCCCCATGCCGCTCGCATCCACGATCGCCAGCCCGCGCGCCGCCGCCTCCTCCTTGAACGTGCCGTTGCGCTGGTTGACGTAGAGCAGGTTGGGCGCGGCGTAGCGGCACACGTACAGGTCGAGCCAGCCGTCGTTGTTGATGTCCGCGAAACTCGCGCCCTGTTTCCACGCTTCCACGTCGTTCGCGGCGGCGGAACCGCCCACGAGGTTCTTCATCCACGACCCCCCGCCGCCGGACGCCTGGGCCAGCCCGGCGCGCACGGTGGTGTCCTCGAATTTCCAATTGCCCAGGTTGCGAAAAAGGCGGCTTTGCCCAGTCTTGCTGACGATGAAAAGATCGGGCCGGCCGTCGTTGTCGTAATCGCCGATGGTCACGCCCGTGCCGATCGCACCGAGCGCGAACTCCTGGTAGCGCTCGGCCCACATCTTCGGGTCGGCGTAGCTGTTCTCGGTGACGACGCCGGATTGTTCGGCGGGAATAAGGGTGAACATCGTCGCCCCGGCCGGTACCGAACGGGCGGCCAGCGGCGCTTCCGCCAGGCCGGTTTCGGCCCGGGTGAAGGCAGGCACGAGCAGCAAAAAACACGACGATATGACCCATCGTCCGGCCCGATCGGAGGCCGCGAAACGGGGTCGCTCACGGGAAAGCATCGCTTCAAAAGGGGAGGTCTTCCATTTTCCTGTCAAGGCCGTCCAAGATCCACGGCGCTATAGTGAGAACACATCCGGACATGACAGCTTGGGAAACTCCTTTGGAGATGCCGGCCTTGACCAGCCTCCGCGCGCAACCCCTCCCCCGCCCTCGTGTTGCCCTCCGGGCGGGCGTCGGTTTCTGGATCGTCCTCGCCGGTGGCCTGGGCGGCTGCAAACGCCCGGACGCCACGGCCGCCGCCGGGGGCGCGCCGACCCATGCCCCCGCCGCCGTGAGCTACGCGCCGCTCGCCATCGGCGCCCCGGTCGCGGATTTCGGGCGGCCCATGGTAACCAGCGTGGACCTCGCCGACCTCGATGGGGACGGCCTGCTCGATGTGCTGTACGGCGAGGCCCGCCTGAATACCGTGCGCTGGATCCGGCAATCGCCGCGCGGCGTGTTCACGGAGCAGGTCATAGGGGAAGGCATTGCCGCGCCGGCGCACGTCTGGACCGCCGATGTCAACGGCTCGGGCCGGCTCGACGTGCTGGTCGCCAGCATGGGCCAGATCACACCCAACAACGATTTGATCGGCGCGGTCGTCGTCCTCGAAAACCGGGGTGGCGGACGCTTTCAGAAACGCGTGCTCGCGGACCACATCGCGCGGGTCAGCGATGTCCGCGCCGCGAACCTGTCGGGCCACCCGGACGGCCGCCTCGACCTCGTGGTGGGCCAGTTCGGCTATGCGCAGGGCGAAACCCGCTGGATGCGCAACCTCGGCGACTGGCGCTTCGAAAACCAGGTCGTAAACAGCCAGTCGGGCTGCATCCACACCCCCGTCGCCGACTTCGATGGTGACGGCCGGCCGGAATTCGCCGCGCTCAT
Source organism: Lacunisphaera sp. (assembly GCA_035549955.1). Classification (GTDB taxonomy): domain Bacteria; phylum Verrucomicrobiota; class Verrucomicrobiia; order Opitutales; family Opitutaceae; genus Lacunisphaera. The sequence goes on from DASZPS010000166.1 coordinate 19,113, forward strand.
TTCGCAGGAATGGGAGGAGATCCATTGGTTTGCCCGCGGCGGCGCGCCGTTCAAGGACACCCTGGTCTGGGGCTCCACCAACGAGGACTACGGCAGCAGCGGGCTGGAGGTGGCCGACGTCAACCGCGACGGCCGGCCCGATCTGCTCTACACCAATGGCGACGGCTTCGACTACGCCGAAAAAGGCCGCCGGCCCTGGCATGGACTGCAATGGCTGGAGAACCGGGGCGCGGGTTTCTTCGCCTTCCACCGGGTGGGCGACCTGCCGGGGGCCTATGCACCCTGCGCCGCCGATTTGAATGGCGACGGCGCCATCGACCTGGTGGCCGTGAGCGGATTCGCGGACTGGAACGACCCGCAGTCCGTCTCGATGATGGCATGGCTGAACGACGGCCACGAGTCCTTCACCCCGCTGGTCCTGGCGCGCCGGCCGACCCATCTGATCACGGCGGCGGTGGGCGATCTGGATGGCAACGGCATCCCCGTGATCGTGACGGGCGGCTTTCACGCCTATCCGCCCTACGACAACATGAGCAACGTCACGCTATGGCGGCGGAAATAAGATCCCCTGCGCGGGCGCAACGACGGGCACACCTCTGGCCGGCATTGGCCGCCGTGTTCCTCGTCGCGGCCGGCTGGTTCTGGATGGCCAGGAATCCGTCAGCCCGCCTCCGATTCGCGTCGCCCGTGCGTCCCGATCTTTCCCGCCAGCCCGCCGAGCTCACGGCGCTGGTCGAAGCGGCGGAGGCGCGCGTCCGGAGTCCGGCGGCCGCAAGCGAAGGCTTGATCGAACTGGGTTCGCTCTACCATGCCAACGGCTACCTGGCTGAAGCCGACGGTTGCTGGCAACAACTGCAAACCGAGCAGCCGACCAATGCCCGCTGGCCGTACCTGCAGGCGGAAGTCCGGCGCCGCCAAAGCGACTACCCCGCGATGATCGCATTGCTGGAGAAAACGACGACCCTGGATCCCGCCTGCGCCCCGGCCTGGCTTCGGCTGGCCGACCATGAATTCAAGACCGGCCGCATCGAAGCGGCCGCCGCGCACTATGCGAAGCGCGCGGCCATTTGGAACCAGGATCCCTACGCCCGCCTTGGCTTGGTGCGAGTCGCCGTGCAGGAAGGCCAGCGCGAGGAAGCCCGCCGCCAGGTCGAAGCCTTGGTCGCCCTGCATCCCCGGTTCGCTGCCGCCCGCAATTTCTATGCGGAGATGCTGGCGGCGGACGGCGACCGCGACGGTGCGCGAGTGCAGCGCTGGCTGGGCCGCGAGGCGGGCCGGTTCCGGGAAGCGGACGATCCCTGGCTGGATGGCTTGGTCGACTGGTGCCGCGATCCGGGGACGCTGCAATTGCTCGCCACGGTGCAATTCCAGACCGGCCGGGGCGCCGCGGCCCGCCAGTTGATGGAACGCGCGATCGCCCTCGCGCCGAAGGATCCCAACCTGCGCGAGTCCGCGGGCGATCTTTACCTCAAGCTCGGCGACCCGGCGGCGGCGCGGATCACGCTGGAAGCCGGACTCGCCATCGCGACCGGCAAACCGGTTTCGATTCCCCACTATGTCTACCTCAACCAGGCGTGCCGGCAGCTGCGGCAGCCGGCCGAGGCCTTGCGCCTGGTCGAGGACGGACTTCGTCACCATCCCGACGCTTTCGAATTGCACAACGCCCGCGGCCAGACCCTGGAGGAGCTCAACCGTCCGGCCGAGGCTTTGGCTGCCTATCGGCGCAGCGTGGAACTCAGCCCCAACGACGCCGAGTGCAATTTCAACCTCGCCACGGCGTTGCTCCAACGGGAGGAGTTCGATGAAGCCCGCCGGCACCTGCGGCAGGCGCTGACCCTCCAGCCCACCTTTCCCAAAGCGCTCAAGCTCCTGGCCAAGCTCGAACTGGCGGCAGGCACTGCGCGGACGGCGGAGGAATTCCTGCTGCCGTTGTACGAAGCACAAACCGGCGACCCCCAGGTGCGCGAACTGATGGTGGAGTGGCACCTGCTGGCGGGCCGCGTTCCCGACGCGCGGAAAGTCCTGCAGGAAGGGGCCATGATCGCCAGGACGATGGGCAACGTCGCCGAGGCGAATCGCTGCGAAGAGACCTTGCGGAACCTGCCCTGAGCATCGCCCCCTTGCCATGCCCCATGCCGTCTGATGCGCTGATTTCCCCCGCTTCTTCCGCGAAATGAACCTGTTTTCCCGCCTCGTCCCGCGTGCCTGGATCGCCGCCTTGCTGCTGGCGCTCGGCTTCGTCGCCTGGACCCAACACCAGCGGATGAAACGGGTGGAATACGTGACGGCCCTGGGCGCGATCCCGCTGGCACCGGCGGCGGATTCGCCCACCGGCTATGCGGGCGGATTGCGGCGGTTGCTCGCACCCGGCCAGAACAACGAGAGCTACCAATGGATTGCCCAGACCCAGCAAATGCTCGCCCGCCACGAATGGCGGATCCGGCACGTCGACTACGACAACGCGCCCGTCGGCCGGGCCGTTACTTCGCCGTCCCCCTACCGCTGGTGGCTAGGCCTGGTCGCATGGTGCGACCAGCGGTTGTCGGGGCGCTCGCCCGGGATGGCGGTGGAGCATGCGGCGCTCTGGGCCGATCCCGTGCTGCTCGCCTTGTTCCTCGTTGCGGGCACCGTTTTGGCCGCGCTCCGCTTCGGCCCTTGGGCCGCGCTGGTTTTTCCGCTCGCGGGAGCAACCCTGTTCCCGCTGGGCGGCGCGTTCCTCCCGGGCGCGCCCGACGACATCGGCCTGGGCCTCGTGCTGGTCGGCACCAGCCTGCTCGCCCTGTTGGCCGGACTGCGGCCGCGCGATCCGGCCGGGACGCCGGAAACCGCCTGGTTCGTGACGTCGGGCGTGGTGGGCGCCCTGGCGCTCTGGGTGAATGTGGGCCAAGGCGTGCCAATTTTGCTGGGCGTGGGACTGGGGGCTCTCCTGGCCGCGTGGCTGGACCGCCGGCAAACGACGCCGGCGCCCCCGTGGCGCGCCTGGGGTATCTCCGGTGCGAGCGCGACGCTCGCGGCGTGGCTCATCGAATATGCCCCCGCGCACCTCGACCTCGCGACCTGGCGGTTGTCTGAAATCCACCCGCTCTATGCCCTCGCCTGGCTTGGCGGGGGCGAGTTGCTGGCCCGCAACGCCGCGCGCTCCCGCGCCGGTTCGCCGTCCCGCAACCGGCGCGACCTGGTTGTCATCTCCTGCGCCCTCCTCGCGCTCGCCGTCGTTCCCCTGGTCATGCTGGCCAAGGGCGTCCCCGGGTTTCTCGCCAAGGACAACTTTGCCTTTCGCCTGACCGCACTCGGGGATGAGACGGAAGCGGGCAACTTCGCAAAATGGATCGTGCGCGAACGCCCCGGCTGGCGGCTTCTCGCGACGGTGCTGCCCCTCGGCGTGCTCGGTTTCGCCTGCCTGCGGGGCCTCCGCGACCCCGATCGCGGCCAACGCAACCGCCTCGTGCTGGCCGCGGCTCCGAGCCTGGTGGCTTTCGCGTTCGCCTGCAGCCAGCTGGGATGGTGGAACACCGTCGACGTCACCCTGCTCGTGCTGCTGGCGGCCGTCTGCGCGGACGCCGGGGTGGGGACGCCGGTGCGGGGACGATCGCTGGCGTGGCTCGCGGCCCTGGTGCCGGGAGCGATCGCCTTGTGGCCGCCCCCGGCTGCCCCGGGGGACGACGCGCTGACGCGGCGCGAACTGCAGGGCCTGGTCGAGCGGGAATTCGCGCACTGGCTCGCCCGGCGCGTCGGACCCGACGGCGCCATCGTGCTCGCGCCGCCGAACCTCACCACCTCCCTCTATTTCCACGGCGGCTTGCGGGGACTCGGCTCGCCGTATCGCGAAAATGCGGACGGCTTCCGCGCCGCGGTGCGCCTGGCCGGGGCGAGCTCCGCCGACGAGGCCCAGGCCCTGGCCCGGCAACGCAAGCTCACGCACATCGCCATTCCGTCCTGGGATGGTTTTCTCGACGAGTATGCGCGCCTCGGCTCCGACCAGCCCGAGCATACGCTGATGGGCCTGTTGCACTCGTGGCTGCCCCCGCGCTGGCTCCGGCCCGTGCCCTACTACCTGCCGAACCTCAAAGGATTTGAGGGCGAGCGCCTCATCCTGTTTGAAACCGCCGACGTCCAGGACAATGCCGGTTCCCTCAGCCGGTTGACGGAGTACTTCCTGGACATGGGGCAGACCGAACTGGCGGCCATCGCGACGCGGACATTGGCGTCCGACTACGGCACCGACCTCGGCGCCCAAGTGGCCAAGGCCCGGACCGAGATCGCCAGGCACGACCGCACGGGACTGGACCAAACATTGGCCACGATCCTTGCGGCCTTGCGCGATGGTTCGGGTGATTCGCTGGCCTGGGACCGCCGGGTGAGCCTGTGCCTGGTGCTCGCGGCCGGCAACCAGATGTCCCCGGCCCGCGAACAAGCACAGCGCTGCCTCGAGGAAATGGGCGAGCTGGACTTGCGCAGCCTTTCGGAATCGACGCTCTTCCGCTTTCTCGGCCTGTGCAAGGCACTCGGCCTCCGCATCGAGGATCCCGCCCTTGAATCGCAGGCCAAGGCCCTGCTCCCGCCGCCGCTGCGCAGCCAGCTGTGAATTGGAAGAATTCAATCAGGCATCCTCGGCATGAAGTTGTTCGAATCGGTGGAGCGCGTTGCTCCCCAACGCGCTGAGGACGTCCGCTGCGTGAAAAACGCCTTGGGACCCGGTCGCCGCCACCCGCAACGGCATGATCCCGTGCCGAGACCGCCTCAACGTCCGCCCCGGTCCAGCAGTTGCAGGTTTCGCAGCGCCGGGCCGAAGTCGGGTTTGAGCTGCAGTGCGCGGTTCCAGCAGGCCCGCGCCTCGTCCGGCCGGCCCTGGCGGGCGTGGATGACGCCGAGCAGGTTTTGCGCCTCCACATTGTCCGGCTCGAGCGACACCGCGACGCGCGCGTGTTCGAGCGCCTCGGCGGCGAGGCTGGGGATTTCCACCAAATGTGTCGCCATGGCGTAGTGGACCGCGGCCAGCCGTGGGTTGAGCTCGAGCGCGGTTTCATATTGCGCGAGCGCCTCGGGTTTTCGCCCGAGCCGGATCAGCAGGTCGCCGAGCCGGGTGTGGGTCTCGGCCGAATCCGGGCGGCGGCCAAGCACGTATTCGTAATGCGCCAGCGCCTCGGACTCGCGACCCGGCAGCGTGACCAGCAGGTTGGCGAGATGATAGTGGGCCGGCACGTAGTCGGGCATGACCTGCAACACCTCGGCGAAACATCCGAGGGCTTCCGTTTCATGGCCGGGCAGGCGGGCCAGCGCCTGGGCAAGGTTCGCCCGGGCCAATGCAAAGAGCGGGCGGAGTCGCAACGCCGCGCGATAGTGCTCGATCGCCTCCGACAGGCGCCCCGGGAGATCGGCCAGTTCATTCGCGAGCCCATTGTGCGCCTCCGCGAAGTTCGGCCGCAGGCGCAGAGCTTCCTGGAAATTGGCGATGACCTCATCCCGGTGGCCCGGCTCCTCAGCCAGCAACGCCGCCAGCGCGGCGAGCGAATCGGGATTCCGCGGCTTGAGCTGCAAGGCCTGCCGGTAGAGCGCGATGGCCTCCTCCCGACGATCGGGCGATTTGGCGGCGAGGGTGCCCAGGATGTGGTGGGCCATCCAACTCCGCGGGTTGGCGGCGATGTTGGCGCGAAACAGGGTCGTGTCGTTCCCGTAGAGCCGGCTCTGCCAATGGGCCAGGAAGCCAAGCCCCAGCACGACCAGGCCCAGGAAAATCCAGGCCGCGCGCCGGGCCAGGGTTGGAACCGGCGCCAGCGCCCCCGTCACCCCAATCGCCACCGTCGCGCAAAAAACCGGCATCGCCAGGTATTGGTAGTGATCGGCGACGTAGGAAAAGGAGAACGAGAAGATATTGAAGAACCCCAGCACCGGGAAGAGCGTCCCCGTGTAGAGCAGCCAGGCCGCGAGCGGACCGCGCGCGCGGCGGCGATGCCACCAGAGCAGCGCGGTGACGGCGGCTCCTCCGACGAGGTACGGCACCCAACCCGCCGCTTCGACGGCCACTTCCCAGCGCGGATAGAAAAACGTCAGGTTTGTGGGCCAAATCAGCTTTCCCAGCGAAAACCAGAGGATCCGCGCTGCCAGCAAGGCGCGGTGGGTCCACGCGAGGTCGTCCGCCACCTCGCTGGCGCCGACCCAATTGCCCTCGAACCAAACCGTCACGAAACCGGCGGCGAGCGCGACGGCAAACCACGGGAGCAAGGGCCGGAAATCGCGCCCCCATTCCAGGCGCCCGTGCCGCCACCCTTGCACCACCAGCAATGCCGCGGGCAGCGTGACCGTCATGGTCTTGGTCCCCACTGCGGCGGCAAACAACCCAAGGGCCAGAATGTAGGATACCCATCGGCGGGACCCGATTGGGGTCCCGCCAGATTGGGCCGAAGCGCGAGGGTTTGCTTGCAGGGTCGGCGCTTGCGCCGACCTCATGGGCGAGGTCACACTCCCTCGACTGGCTCGGGGCCCGGATTCCGGCGAACGGGCGAGCTCCGACCCTCCATCGATCCCGGCAAGCGTGCCTGCCGCCGAAATCCGGGTGCGCCGGGCGGAAAAATCCAAATAACAGATCGCGGCCAGCAGATAAAGGGCCGTCGACAGCGTGTTCTTCTGCTCGGTGATCCAGGCAACCGACTCCACCGCCACCGGGTGAACGGCCAACAACGCGGCGGCGAGCCATTCGGCGCCCGCGGGCAATGGGGCGGCGCCGCCCGACTTTCCGGCGGACTCGGGCTGCAACCGCCAGATCCGGCGCAGGAGGACCGCCAGCAGGACGCAGTTGGCCAAATGCAGGACGACGTTGAGCACATGATAGGGCGTGGTGGCATCGCCCCAAAGGCGGTGTTCGAACCAAAAGGCGGAGTGCAGGACGGGATAGTATTCCTGCGTCGCTCCGAACTCGAACCAGATGCGCCGCAGGCCGTCCCAACCGCGGAGTCCCTCGCGCGTGAGATGCGCCGGGTCGTCCCAAATGATGCCGCCATCCAGCGCCGGCCAGTACAGGGCGAACACGAGGACCGTCAGCGCCAGGACCGCCAGGAAATCGCCGCCACGCCGAGGGCGGAGAAGGGATGAAGGCAGGTCACTCACGACCGAAAACTAGGTGGCGGGCCATGTGATGCAATGGAAGCCTCGTGGCGCCCAAAAAAAAGCGCCTCCCGCAGGAGGCGCTTGGCTGACGATCAACTGACGGGATCCTAGAATTTGATCGAATTCGTCAGGGTGATGTACTGGTGGGGCGCTATTCGGAAGGTGGCCGGGCTTCCGTCCGGCTGCACCGTTACCGGGATCAGGTCATTGCCCGCCCCCACATTGGTAATGTTGAGCTGGATGCCCCAATCCAGGCTTTCCCCGAACAGCTTGCGATTCAACCTTCGGTTGTAGCTGCACCAGAGATCGAAGTTCGTCTCGGTCGGGCCGTAGAAGTTCGGGTTGGCGGGATCGATGGTGAAGACACCGCCGTAGGGATCGCCCACGGGCTTGATGCCGGTGCCAACGCTGTCCTGCCACCGCACGCCACCGCCCACACCAAAGCCCTTCAGGCGGCCTTCGGTGAAGGTGTAGTTCGTGATGGCGTTGAAGCGCCACTTGCGCAGCTCGGCCACGTTCTGGCCCTTTTGGAGGGCCTTGAAGTTCCAGTCGGGACCGACCGCGCTGTCCGCGTTCTGGTACCACTGGCGCAGCGTGGTGTCGTTGCCCGCGCCACCCCACCAGATGCGGAGGTCGCCGGCAGCAGTGGTGGTGAGGGCCTTCTGGTAGGCGGTGATGAACTCGCCGAGCGAGGTGCCGCCGACGTCCAGGCGAACGGCCTCGACCTTGGTGGCATTGAACGTGAGGCGCCAGTTCTTGGTCGGATTGGCGTTAAACTCGATTTCATAGCCCTTCGAGACGCTGTCCTCGGGGATGGTGAAGCCCTGCGGGGTCGACGCATTGATGATCTTGGTCGGATCATTGATATTGATGCCCCACGCGGCATAGAAGCGCGGATCGACGCTCTTCTGCCAGGCGCGCCAGCCGGCGACGGCGGCGGCCTCGCGGGCGGCGGCCTGCGCCTGGGTTTCACCGATGTCGGTGCCGTAGTTATACAGGCTGTTCGTCGCGTCGAAGTTCGGGTTGCCGGCGCGGAACGTGTCGCTGAAGCCCGGGGGATTTGCGGCCCCCGACGGACGGTTGTTGGCCTGGTACTGGATCGTCATGTTGTTGTTGCTGGGATCCGCCAGGTCATACTCGAAGCGGTTGGCCCAGTTGCCGGCCCAGGCCTGCGAGGCACCGATGTACCACGCATTAGTGATCGCGGAACTGCTCGAGTTCTTGAGCGCGGTGACGAACTTGTTGACCTTGACGGAGTACTTGCCGTCCTTGGTCTCGATCAGGATGCCGCGGTCGATCGTCTTGCCTTCCGGCGGGGCGAGGGGCAGGCCGTAGAGGTCAACCCGGTTGGCCGCCGGCTGGAAGTTGGACGACTTGTTGTAGAAGAACGTCATCTCCACCGGCAGGCTTTCGGCGAACTTCGCGATGAAGGGCAGTTGGTTCGCGTGGGCGACGATGCTGTAGCTGCGCGAGAGCGAGGTGGCCGTGTTGCTCGGAAGCGCCGGCAGGCTGTAATTCGTCGGCGTCATGTACAGGTAGCCGGGGATCGGGGCGTTGTTGGAATCAAGGGTCTTGCCCCAGGCCTTGGCCGTGTCCTTGCGGTAGCCGAAGGTGCCGATGATGGACTTGTCCCAGAAATAACCCTGCCAGACGAACGCCTTGGAGGTGACCTGCGACTTGGACAGCTGGGCGCCGGTCGTCAGGAGGTCGCGCGTGGTCTTGTCCTTTTCGGAGTCGAGCACGTTGACCGTGGTGTTGACGAAGCCGCGGTAGTTGAGCGGATTCTCGGACTGAGTGCTATTGCGGCTCGCATGGCCGACCGGGTAGTATTCGTTGATCCACGGGTCGCCGGGATTCACGCCGGTGGCGATCCAGGTCGAGTCAAACGCGCGGATGGTCAGCGACGAGGGCACGCTGGCCACCGCGGTGGACCGGGGCAGGTTGATGCCCGAGGACGAGGTGGTATTCAGCAGCGAACCGCCGAGGTAGATGACGCGATTGATGGCGAGTTCGTTCGCATTGAACCGGAAGTTCGAATTGCCGAGGAAGTTCAGGTAATTGTTGTCGGCAATGGCGTAGCGCACCCAGTTCCGGTTGTCCGTTTCCTGCTTATCATCGGAGTACAGGCCCGTGAAGGTGTGCTTGCCGAGGATGCGGCTGAGCGTGCTCTTGGTGCCGTTCCGGTTGAAGTCGTGGGTAAAGAACGCCGTGGCGCGGACGGAGTCGCGCTCGCTGGTGTACTCGTTGTTGCCACCCTGGCCGCTGTCGCTGATGAACGCGCGCCCGACGTTGGGGTTGGGCGTGCCGTCCTGGAACGGCTCGCCGTTCTTGCCCGCCGGGGTGCCGTCGGAATAGACACTGTTGATGTCGATGTAGATGGCCTGGCGGTCGCCCGTGAGGAGGGAGACCTGGCCGCGGGTGAAGTCTTCGCTCTGCACGTTGACCTCGAAGCCGAACTTGTCGTCCATGAACGTCTGCGCGAGGCTGACGTTGTAGGCGTTCCAGTCGTTCCACTCCCACTTGTTCGGGCCGTCGATCAGGTTGTTGTAGAAGTCGAAGACCGAGGCGTCGGTCAGGCTCACGCCCTTGTAGAGGCCGGAGAGGTAATACGGCAGGCCCGCGTTCGTGGCGAACTGGTCGTAGCGCGCGATGCCCACCGGGCGGTGGAATGCGCGGCCGAGGTCGCCGTCGATCGCGCCGCTGCTGTTGATGCCGCGGGCGCGGGAGCCTTCCCAGACGAAGTTGCTGGCGGGCATCGTGGAATTGCCGTCGGCATAGAAGGAGTTCGTGCCGGCGAACTGCTGGGCGAAATTGCCGATCCACGGGTTGAAGCCGGTGTTCCATTTGCCGGCATCGGCGCCGCCGTTGATCACGGGGCGCTGCTGCCCGTGGTTGGGCCGGCCGGTGTTGTCATCCTGCACCTGGAAGGGATTGAAGGTTTCCCGGTTCAGGTTGTTGTAGACGCGGGTCTGGCCGTTGGTGACGTTGGTGATGGCGCCCGTGAGCGCGGGGGAACGGACCTGGCCGTTGCCCTTGTAGATGCCGTTGTAGGTCCCGGTCAGGAACCAGGGCGTGATGCGATCGAGCGGCGGCACCGAGCGCGGACGGTTGCTCGAGATGTTGCCGTTTTCGATGCTGGCCTTGAGGATCGTGCGCGCGCCGCCCTTCTTGAGGAAGGCCGGTTCCCAGCGCAGGGCGCCGTAGATGCGCTTGTCGTTCTCGTAGGCCGGATCCTGCTGGAACTTCTCCTTGTCGTACAGGGTGTCGATGCGGACCGCGAGTTCCTTCGGGATGATGACCTTGTTGAAGTTGCCCTGGAAGCGGTTGCTGCCCCAGTTGTCGAGGCGGTACTGGACCTCGTTCGAGTCCTTGAACGCGGCCTGCTTGGTGCCGACGTTCAACAGGCCGGCCGGGCTGCCGAGGCCGAACAGGATCGAGTTGGGACCGCGCTGCAGGTCGACGCGATCCACGTTGTAGGAATCCCAGGGGATTTCCGACAGGAAGTAGTCGCGGGTGTTGTCCGCCGCCGCCAGGCCGCGGACGCGGGTGTTCTGGTTGGGCCGCTGGAACGTGTTGGTTTCGCTGAGGACGGCGCCGTCGCCGAGGCCGGCGAAGTTGCCCTTCACGTTGCCGACTTCCGTGCCAGCCGTGTACTGGAGCAGCGTCTCGTTGTTCGTGGCCTGGATGTCCTTGAGGAACTGGCTCGTGATGACGGTAACGGAGTTGCCGATGTCACGGAGCTCGGTGTTCAGGCGATTGCCGGCCAGGGTGGTCGCTGCAGTGTAGGTGTCGTTGTCCTCGGCCGTCACTTCGAAGGGAGAAAGTTCCAGGACTTCCTCCTTCTCCTCGGTGCCGGCGGGCTTGGCGGCCGACGTGGCGGCAGCGGTTTGGGCCCAAGTCGGGGCAGCGGCGATAAAGAGCGCCGCGGAAATCAAGGTCCTTGTGTACCTTGATGGCTGTTTGGTTTTGGTGGTTTGCATGGGTTTGCGACTAACTAAGGTGACAGTTCAAGGGACGTGGCTACGCGCGCGTGGCCACGAACGAGGGGTTGCTTGGGGTGAATGGCGCCATACGGGGGTGAAGCGCTGCGGAACCTATGGGGAAAAGTTTTTGCCCGTACGCCCCCATTGTGAGTCTTACGTTAGACTAAGGACCGCCTATTTACTCTCATTATAGTGTAATTCCATTAGCCAAGCCCTGCCGTGCGCCTATTCTCGCCGGTGTGATCACCTTGTTCTGCCCTGTCCTCGGGAAAACTTTCCGGGTCATCCCAAGCCGTTACCCGGGGGCCGCCCGCCGCCATGCATAGCCGCGTCACCATGGCGGTCGTCGCCCGGCAGGCGGGTGTGCACACGACCACGGTTTCCCTCGCCCTGCGGAATCATCCCAGCCTGCCCCTGGCCACGCGCCAGCGGCTGCAGCAGCTCGCCGCGGAGATGGGCTATCGTCGTGACCCCGCGCTTAGCGCGCTGGTCGCGTACCGCCGGCAGTCCCGGCCCAACCGCAGCAATCCCCTGCTGGGCTACATCACGCATTGGGACACCCGGTACGGCTGGAAGGATCTCCCGGCCCATCGGCAGTTCTTCGAGGGCTGTACGGCCAAGGCCGCCGATCTCGGCTACCAACTCGAGCATTTCTGGCTCGGGGAACCCGAACTCAGCCATCGCCGGATGAGCCGGATCCTTTATTCGCGCGGCATCGTCGGGTTGATCATCGCTTCGCACCGCACCGAATTCACCGCCCCGCTCGACTTCGAATGGTCGAAATTCAGCGCGGTGAAGATCGATTTCGCACCGCGCGACCAGTTGCTGCACATCATCACCAACGACCAGCGCACCATCATCTCGCAGGCGGTGCGGCGCGTGCAGGCCGCGGGCTACCGCCGCATCGGGTTTGTCATGCCCCATTGGTGGGATGAATTCGTCGAACTCGCCTGGTCCGCCGGCTTCCTGGCGGAACAGCAGAGGTTCGCCGCGCCGGACCGCATCCCGATCCTGTACTATTCGACGCCGCACCTGCCCGCGGCGTCCGCGCCGCCGCGCGGGCCGGACTATGTCGTGCCCGCAGCGGCATTGTCGGCTTGGTTCAAAACGCACCGTCCCGAGGTCATCGTGAGCTTCGGCCCCTTTGTCCTCGGGAGCCTGGCCACGCTCGGGTTTTCCATTCCCCGCGATGTCGCCTTCGTGGAAACCTTCCTCGAGAAAACCGACGGCAGCATCGCCGGCATTCGCCAAAACTGTCGCCGCGTGGGCGAACTCGCCGTGGAAATCCTGGCGGGCCAGTTGCACCAGCATGTGTATGGTGTCCCCGCCATTCCCACCGCCACGCTCGTCGAGGGCACGTGGTACGATGGCGCGTCCCTGCCCCCGCGCCGGCCGTCTGACGGCCGACGCGAAGCCGCGAAGTCGGATTCTGCAGCTAAATCCCGTCCGGACCGAACCAAGCGAACCCGCCCGGCAGCCGTGTCGAGGTAAGGCCTCGCGATGGATCATTGTAGGGTCGGCTTTTGGGCCGACCTCACCCCCAAGGTCGGCAGCAGCGTCGATCTCCACTAAAGCCCACTCGAGGAGTCCGTCGCCACAGCACCATATTGCATCACGCATGGATCTCCGAAGCCCGCGATTTTTCCCGCACGCCGCTTCACGGCTTCCGCCGCTTTTTTACGCCGCGATCGATCCTCGTTCTCTAATTAGAGCAGCAGCCAGCTTGTCCCAAATCGATCCCTGAAAAAAGTGGCGCGCGTTCGACCTGCGGCCGGTTGTTGGAAACGGCATTCTTCCGCAGGGAGCCTAGGTAGCTTGCGAATATGTGGAAGAGGTGCCCGGGGACCGCTAAGGGTTAGGGGCCTCCGGCACCTCTTCCCTTCGGGCTCGCCGCGATCGGCGGAAAAAGAAAGCCCCGCGGCCCAAACGGCCCGCAGGGCGAGAGAGGCGAACCCGACGCGCGGTCAATGCTACTGACGGACCGCCAGCATCCGACGGCGAAAGCCGGCGAGTCCCGCGAGGCCGATGGCCAGCACGGCCACCGTCGGGCCTTGATCGGGCACGGCAGTCAGCGACCAATTCTGGACGTTGATCGGATCGTCCTGCGAAATGAAGTTGAGCGAAATGGACGAAGCCTGGGCGAGACCCGAGAGGTAGAAGATCGATTCATACGAGAAATCCCCGCCCGCCAGATCGCTGGTGGCGAAGAAGAAATTGTTCGCCAGGGCGTCGAACGATACCAGCGCGTTGGCATTGAATTCCAAGCCATCGAATGACGCCACATAGAGCGGACCGGCAATCTCGCTGCCATCCAGGAAGAGCGAGACGTTCGAGATATTCCCCACGTCGAGGCCGTTCTGCGTGCCCTCGAAGGAGCCGCTGGCCGTGAGGCCGTCGCCAAACAGGTAGGAGAATTCGAAGGTACGGGCGTGGGAGACGCTGAACATGAGGCCAAGGGCCATTACGCCAGCTGCCAGTTTAGGTATCATTTTCATTTTCAACATGGGGGGGTTGGGAGGTGACTAGGATGTTATTGAGGATTACTTACAATTGGGGATCGTTCAGGACGCTGGTTCCGTTGACAGTCAGCTTGTCGCAGACCACCGTGCCGTTAAGCGTGGCGTTGTTGTTCATCGTAATGGTGCCGTTCGGAGCTATCACGTTGCCGGATATTACGTTACTACCGCTCACGGTCAGGCCGCCGTTGGCGATGCGGATGGTCAACCAGCTTGGTTGTCCGGCGTTTCCGGCATTGCCATTCAAAATCGTTCCAGTCGCCAGGTTGAGAATGACGGGGCCAACAATCTGCAATTTCGGCGCGCCGCCCGGCAGGCCGCCGATCGAGAGATTCTGCAGGTTGTAGATTGCCGGCTCGGTTGCTCCGGGCACGCCGAAAACAAAGCCACTGTTGCCGATTGCACTGAAGTTGCCGTAGGTGCCGGGCGGCACGGCCACCATGCCGGCGGAGCCTGAGAGCGTGAGGTTCTTCAGCGTGGTAAAATCTCCTGCGCTCTGGCCGGCGGTGTTCATCGCCACGGCGCGCGTCCCTGTCGGCGCAGGAGGTGCCGCAACCACGGGCATCGCGACCGGGTTGATCCGGCGCACGACGTTTCGCACCAGCGCGTTCGTGTTGAGCGCAATCGCGTGGGTCGTGGGCGCGACATCGCCCGGGCCGTCGAGCGTGCCGCCCAGCAAAGCGCTGCCGGTCACACTCACGGTCGGCGTGCCGGGCACGAGCAGGTCGCCCGTGATCGTGGCCACGCCGCTGAGCGTGGTGTTCTCCGCCGACAACACCTGCAATGAACCATCGACCGTGCCGACAATCGTCGGCGCATGACGCACCACCACCGTGGTGCCGATGGTCAGCGTGCCGGTGGCCGTCGTGTTGTGGCCGTCCGCCGCCACCGCGACCACGGCATAGGTGCCCGGATACGTGGGTGCCGTGGCGCTGCCGTTGTACGTGAGCGCCACGGTGACCGGCGCCGGACTGGTCGTCGCCGAGGCGGGCCTGGGCGTGCCGTCGTAGTTCCGCACCAGGTTGCCCAGCGTGATGGTCACCGGATCGAGCGCGAGGTGGAAGGGCGTGCTGACCACCGCGTCGCCGCCGCTGGTGCCGAGCACGACGGTATAGGCGCCGGCTTGGTCCGGCTGGATGTTGGTGAGGTTCAGCGTCGCCGCGGTCGCGCCGGGGAGGGCGACGTTCTTGAAGCGCCACTGGTAGGAACCGGGCACGAAGCCCGCCGGGACGGCGGTCAGCGTGACCGCGCCGCCGGAGATCACCGGCGACGAAGCGGTGATCGCTGCGGTCGGCGCCACGGGCGCATCCACCGTGACGTTGCCAGCCCCGGCCATGACCCGGGCCGGGACCGAGGTGACGTTGTCCAGGCCGTAGGAATACGGCGGGGTGAAGACGGTGTCGGTGCTGACGAGCTGCGTGCCCGTGCACGCCTGGAACACATTGCCGATCGTCATGAGGAGACCGACGTCCGTCGGGAGCGCGTCGCGCTTCGCCAGCGGGTTGTTCACGCCGTTGTAGAAGTTGTACTCGGAGAAGATCGACGCGACGTTCCGCGACTCCGTGCAATAGTCGTCGCCGGCGTTGCTCCAGTAGTTGTTGAACATGTGCGCCGAGCCGAAGCGGCAGGCGATGTTGCGCTGCTTCACGCCCTCGGCCCACCAGTTGTGGTGCCAGGTGACGCGGTAGTTGGTCAGGCCATCGCCGGCACCGACATCGGTGTCGGACGAACCGACGAGGTTCGAGAAGTTATGGCCGTTGTTCCGCGTGTAGTAGAACTTGCACCAGGAGACGGTCACGAGGTCCGAACCGTTGATGACGTCGAGATTGCCGTCCGTGCAGTCGTAAATCGTGCACTTCGTCACCAGCACGTTGGTCGAGGACGCGATGGTGATGCCGTCGTTCGTCGCCGGGTCGCCGGTGTTGGCGGAGACGTTCAGGTTGGAGACGATGACGTCGTTGGCGTTGCTGATGTTGATCGTGCCGAGGATGGTCGACGACGTGGTCGCGCCGCGCAGCGTCTTGTGCGACTGCAGCTTCACGCGGCCGTTGACGCCGAGGTCAATGACCCCCGACACGATGATGGTGTAAGGCGTCGTGGTGTTCTCGGCGTAGAGCTTGAGGTCGGCGGCGGTGCTGACCGTGACCGTGGCGCCCGCCGCGCCGCCGGTGACGGAGGCCGCATAGCCGTTCGGGGCGATGTCCGCGATGCCTTCGACGATCAACGTCGCGGTGTCGCTCGTCGCGTCGCCCGCGGAATTGGAGACAACCACATGGTACCCGCCCGCATCGGCCGGAGTGGCCACGGCGATCGCGTAGGTCGCGGAGGTCGCGCCCGGAATCGGGCTGCTTTCGTGGTACCACTGGTAATTGAACGGGGCCGTGCCGCTGGCGGCGACGGAGAAGCTGCCGCCCGAGCCTTCGGCCACCGTGATGCTGGCCGGCTGCATCGTGATCGTCGGGGACGTGCTGCCGCCCACGACGGTGAGCACGGCCGCGGAGCTCGTCACGGAGCCCGCGATGTTGGACACGACCACCGTGTAACTGCCGTCGTCGGCCAGCTGGATGTTCGAAAGCGGCAAAGTCGCCGAGGTCGCGCCCGGCAGGGGCGTGCCGTTGCGATACCACTGGTAGCCGAGACCGGAGCCGGACGCGGCAACGGACAGGGTGGTCGAACCACCCACCGCAATGGTCGCGACGTCCAGTCCATTGGAGAACACCGGACCCGAGGTGATGGCCGGCGCCATGCGTTCGACGGTTGCCTTGATGCGAGTGAAGGTAAGGCCGGTGGCGAAGGAATTGTTCGCGATCCGGAAGCCGAAGTAGTCGAAGCTCGTCACGGTCGTGGCTGTGTCCGTGGCCATGTAACTGTAATCCGCCGGCAGCGCGCCGCCGGTGACGGCCGCCGTCACGGTGGTGTTCGTGTCGGTGTCGCGCCGGATCGAGTAGGTCAGCGTGTAGGGCGTGCCGCTGGTGAGGGAGGCGACCGTCGACGTGCCGCTGCCGGCCGTGGTGACCGGGGCCCAGTCGGTGGCGCCCATCGAGTTGAACGGATTGCCCGGGTTGGCGGTGGCACCCACGGGGTTGCGCTTGAACGGGCTGAACGGCGTCGAACTCGTGCTGGCCACGTAACGCAGGCCGTAACCGAGATCGTCGTTGAACACCGCGCTGTTCATGCCTCCCGTCAGGTTGGTGGTGTTGCGCGTGCCGGCGGAGTTGAGCACGCCGAAACGCACATCCTGGCCGGTGCCGACAAAGCCGGAAGCACTGAACGTGACCTCAACCTTGAGCGCGTCGCCCACGGCCAGGTTGACAGGCGAACCGGCCTGCGTGAAGTGCGCCCAGAACGCATCGGAGCTGGTGGACACGATGCTAAAGGCCACCGAACCGACCGATTCGACGCGGGTGTTCGCCGAGCGGCCGTTGAAGAGGCGCACGGACCCGGTCGCGAAGTTCTCGTTCGAAGCGCTCCCGTCGGCGAAGCTGTCGTCGACCACCGTGCCGACGGCCGTGGTGGTGACCGTGAGCGTCGCGGCGGTGCTCGTCACGCTGCCCGCCGGGTTGCTCACAACGACATCATAGCTGCCCGCGCTCGTCGTGATCGTACTGGCAATGGAATAACTCGCGCCCGTCGCGCCCGGCAGGTCGGCGCCGTTGAAGCGCCACTGGTAAGTCGGCGCCGGATAACCGGTGGCGCCCACGGAGAACGTGACACCGCTGCCGACGGCCACGGTCTGGTTCGTCGGCGGGGTGACGATGGCGACGGGCTGCGTGACCGTGAGGGCCGCCGTCGCGCTGGCCGCGCCGGCGGTATTGCTCACCGTCACCGTGTAGTTGCCCGCGTCGGCCAGTTGCACATTCGAGAGCGACAGCGTGGCGCCCGTCGCACCCGCGATCGGGTTGCCATCCTTGCTCCACTGGTAGGCCAGCGGGGCGGTGCCGGTGGCGGCGACCGTGAAGTTCGCACTTTCGCCCACAAGCACGGATTGCGCCACCGGCGGGGTCGCGATCGAAGGCGCGACCGCGAGCGGGGTCAGCTGGAGATTCACCTGCCGCAGCGTGAGGTGGGCGGCGGACGTTCCCGTGAGCGTGCCGCTGGCCATATAGACATTGATCGTGTCGAAGGTCGTCGTCGTCGCGGTCGCTTCCGTCACCGTATGGTTGACGAGCGTCGAACCGTTCTGCGTGACCTGGTAGTTGATCGTCATGCCGCCCGCGAGCGTGCGGGTGAGCTTCAGCACGGCGTGGAAGCTCGTGCCCGTGGCCGGTGCGCTGCCGGCGCCGCCGGACGCGCCGATCTGCGTCCAGGCCGCGCTGGCGTTGTCGAGGCCGTCCTCGGTCGGCGTGACATTCCGGCGGCGCAGCGTGACGTGGTTGCCCGAGCCCAGCAGGTTGGTCCACGCCCCGTAACCGACGTAGTTGCTGAACACATGGCTCGAGGGATTGCTGCTGGCGAAGTCGGCGTTGACGCGGCCGTTCGAATTGGGCGTACCGCTGGCGGTGAATCCCGTGCCGCTCACCGCCGCCGGGTTGGCGTCGCTGCGCAGCAGGCCGACGATGAGGCCGTTGCTCTTGTTGAGCGCCGCCGCGTCGATGGAGAAGGAAATATCCAGCGTCAGCGAGTCGCCCGCGCCCATCGTAACCGGCGCGCCGGCCACGGTGGCGTAACCGATAAGCGTCCGGCTTGAGCCGTTATCGAGCGCGAGCGTGCCGTTGCCGCCCACGCCGTTGGTGAAGACCGTGCCGCCGCTGCTGAACCACGCGGCCGAAGTCGGCGGCGACAGGTTGGTGCGGCTGCCATCGTTGAACAGCTCGGTCAATACGTTGGCCTCCGCCGGCGCGTTGACCGCCAGGGCAACCGCATCGCTCGTGATCGAGCCGGCGGAATTGCTCACCGTAACCGCGTAGCTGCCCGCATCGGCAAAGGTCGCCGCCGCGATGGCATAGGTCGCGGAGGTGGCGCCGGCGATCGCGTTGCCGTCCCTGGTCCACTGGTAGGCCAGCGGCGCCGTGCCGGTGGCGACGACGGTGAAGCTGGCACTGCCCCCCGCCGTCACGCTGACCGGGACCGGTTGCGAAGTGATGGCCGGGGCGATGACGGACGCGTCAACCGTGAGCACCGCCGCGGTGCTCGTGACGCTGCCCAGGCTGTTGCTGACGGTGACGGCGTAACTTCCGGCATCGGCCACCGTCGTCGCGGCAATCGTGTACGAAACCGACGTGGCGCCCGGGATGGCGTCTCCGTTCTTCAACCACTGGTAAGACAGCGGCGCGGAACCGGCGGCCGCCACGTTGAATGTGACCGGCGACCCGGCCGTGACGCTCTGGCTGGCAGGCGGGGTCACAATGGCCGGCGCCACGCCGGCGGCGGTGACTTCCACGAGGCCGATGTCGGGCGCGCCTTCGTAATAGGTGGTCGGGTCGTAGGAAAGTTCGGCGAGGATGTTCGCCGGGGGCAGCGTGCCGGCATTGATCAAGGGGCTGCCGTCCACCGGCCGGCCAAAGGCACCGAGGGCGAGGCTGCCGTCGGCGAGGCGCGCGAAACCACCCGCCGGCACCGTCAGCGACAGGAAGCTGGCGGCCGAGACCTGGATGCCCTGGTCGTTCTTGCTCTTCGGGTTTCCGCTGGCGAACCAGAACACGTTGCTGGGCCCGGTGGCGATGCCACTGCTGCCGCCGTAGCGGTCGTTGACGCCGTTGCCGGTGGTCCACAGGGAGACGTTGTTGAAGAACACCGGGCCGGCCTGGTCGAACTTGAAGTTCCCCTGCGCGTTGTCGAAGGCGAGGTTGTTGATCAACCGGATCGCGCCCGGGTTGCTGTTCCAGGTAAACCCGTTCTTGCCGTTGCCGAACGCGAGGCTGCGGGTCACGACGTGGATCACCGCGATGTCCTCGCCGCCGAGCTTGAAGCCGTTCTTGTCGCCGCTGCCCGACGAGCTGCCGTCCGTGAGCACGCCGTTGTTGTACGCGATGCACTGGTCGATCGTCACGGAGCCGATCGGGCCCGTGTCGGTCTTGGTGAACAGGTCCCAGCCGTCGTCGATGTTGTTGTGCGCGACGCAGCCGCGGAAGACGTTGCCCACGCCCGTGGTGAGCTTGCAGGCGAAGCCGTCGGCGTTCTCGTTGGTCGGGTCCTTGTTGTCGTGCGAGTCGCAGTCGAGGATCAGGTTGTACGACGGCCAGTCGGCGATCGCGGTGAAGCTGCTCGACGCGCGCCCGAGCTGCAGGCCGCTGTCGGCGTTGAACCGCGTGGTGCAGCGCTGGACGATATTGTGGTGGCCGCCGATGTAGATGCCGTTGTCGCCGGCCTTCTGCACGATCAGGCCGCGCACGACCCAATAGTTCCCGTTGAGCGTGAGCCCGCGGTTGCTCGAGGAGACCGCCTGGCCGGAGAAGTCGAGGACGGGCGTTTCATTCTGGTAGGCCATGATGTTCTTGGTCGCCCCGGCCACACCATTGTTGCCGATCGCCACGGTAACCCCCGTCGCCAAGGTGTAGGTGCCGCCGCGCACCCAGATGGTGCCGCCCTGCGGCACGAGCAGGATCGCGGCGTCGAGCGTGGTCGGGCTGGCGAGCGTGCCGGGGTTGCCGGCGACGCCGTTGGGCGCGACGTACAGGTCACCCGCGCCCGGCGCGTTCACGGTGAGCGTCGCTGCCGTGCTGAGGGTCGAACCGAACGCGTTCGAGACGGTCACGGCATAGCTGCCGGCGTCCGCCAGCTGGACGTTGGTCAGGGAAAGCGTGGCCGAGGTCGCGCCGCCGAGGGTCGCGCCGTCCTTCTGCCACTGATAGTTGTTCCCCGAACCGCTGGCCACGACCGTGAAGTCGACATTGGCGCCAACCACCACCGACTGCGAAGCCGGCGGGGTGAGGATCACCGGCGGAGTGCTGACGGTCAGCGTCGCCGTTGCGCTGGTGATGGAGCCGCCCGCATTGCTCACGGTGACCGTGTAACCGGCCGCGTCCGCCGCCTGCACATTGTTCAAGGTCAGGGTGTCCGCCGTGGCGCCGGCAATGGCGACCCCGTCCCTGGCCCATTGGTAGCCCAGCGGCGCGGTGCCGGTGGCGACCACGGTGAAGCTCACGCTGGCGCCCACCCCGGCGCTCTGGGAGACGGGCTGCGTGGTGATGGCCGGCGGGCTGACAACGGTGAGTACGGCCGCCGGGCTGGTCGTTGCGCCGGCGCTGTTGGTGACCACCACTGCATAACTGCCAGCGTCGGCGGCCGTAATACCCGTTAACCCAAGTGTCGCGGAGGTGGCGCCGGGGATGTCGGTGCCGTCCTTCGTCCATTGATAGCCGAAGGGCGCGGTCCCCGTAACCACGACGCTGAAGGTGGCGCTGCCGCCCACGTTTGCCGTCTGGGCGGCGGGCGGCGTGACGATGACCGGCGCGGTCGCCGTCACGGTCAACATGGCGGGATTGCTGGTGACGGAACCGATCGTGTTGCTGACGATCACCGTGTACGCCCCGGCGTTGGCCGCCTGCACATTGGTCAGGGCAAGCGATACACCGGTGGCGCCCGCCAGATCGATGCCGTCCTTCTGCCATTGGTAATTGTTGCTGGAACCGCTGGCGACGACGGTGAACGTGACATTCGCGCCTGCGGCGACCGTCTGCGAAACCGGCTGCGTGAGGATCGACGGCGCGACGGCGTCGTCGACGTAGGAGGTCCGGAGCCAGTTTTCCTTGGCCCAGGTCAACTTGCCGGCGCCCGCGCCGATCGCGAGGATGTCGGGCAGCTGCGCCGGGTCGTCCATCGTGTAGGCGTAGGGCAAGGCGTTGCCCGGGAGATTCCACGAGAACGGAATGATCGCGGCCTGGAACGGGCCCATCGGGTTGCCGGCATCGGTGCTGTTGCCGCGGACGACCGTGGTCGTCCCATCGGTGTTGTGGAACGAGTAGATCGAGTCCAACCCGAGGATCTTGCCCGTGTAGACGGGGTTGTTGACATCGGTCTGGTTGTTGCGGAGGGGCCACAGGCAGTCGGCGTAGACGGATTTCTCGAGCAGCAGCGCGCCGCCCTCGGTGGAGATGCTGCCGTTGATCGGCGGGTTGAAGCTGTAGGTGTTGTTGAGGGTGTTCTGCAGCGAGGTGCTCAACAGGGCGGCACGGGTCGCGCGCAGGCGGCGGGCGGCCAGCACGCCGACGTCGTCGACGTAGATGTTGTAATTGTGCACGTTGCCGGCGCGCAGGCGCGGAACCGCGCGATCCCAGACGTTCTGGAGCCACTGGTGATGGAAGGTGGCCGAGAGCGTGGCGTTTTCGGAGTCGAGCGAGTTCGAGCCCATCAAGTGGCCCTTGTCGTGGCCCTGGATGATCGTGACGATGTCCTCGACGCTGAAACCATTTGTCCGAAGGAAATTGTAGAACGAGTACGCCGACTTGTTGGCCTCGAGCGCGGCGAGCTGGACGCGGACGGGGCTGTTCGGGTTGGTCGCGCCGTCGTCGCCGAGGTAGCGGCACCAGGACATCGTGACGTATTGCGTGCCGGCCTTCATGTCGGTGACGCCGTCGTAGCCCTTGGTGAACGTGCAGTGGTCGATCCAGACGTTGGTGACCGCGCCGCCGTTGCTCAGGGTGATGAAGTCCCAGTCGTTGGAATCGTAGTCGCCCTTGGAGGCTTCGTCCCATTCCCACATCTCGTCGAACCGCAGGTTGCGGATGATGATGTTCGACGTGCCCTTCACGTTGAAGTTGACGTGCTTGATGGTCGCGCCGTTGGCCGAGAAGATCGTGAGGCCGCTCTTGGCCTTGATGTCGAGCACGCTGACGCCCGTGGCGATGAGGGTCGGGTGCAGTTTGGGCGCGGCATGCGAGCGCAGCGCGTTGCTCGCCAGTCCTTGCACCGTGGCGCCGACCTCGTTCCAGCCGAGGTTCAGGTCATTCATGATCTCGATCACCTTCACCGCGCCCGCCGTCTTGTTGGCGTCGATGACCGCCTGCACGAACTCCTGCGGCGTGGTGACCTTGCGGTAGGCCGCGTCGGTTTCCGGGATGACGCCGCCGCCCGTCGTGCCGGCGCCGGCCGTGGCGAATCCGGTCAGGTTGTAGGCGGA
The DNA here is from genome assembly GCA_035549955.1 of Lacunisphaera sp. Taxonomy (GTDB): domain Bacteria; phylum Verrucomicrobiota; class Verrucomicrobiia; order Opitutales; family Opitutaceae; genus Lacunisphaera. The sequence goes on from DASZPS010000166.1 coordinate 41,774, forward strand.
ATTGGGCAGTGTCGCGCTCAGCGTCAGCGTCGCGGGATTGCTGGTGGCCTGGCCGAAGGGATTCGTGACCGTGACCGTGTAGCTGCCGACATCCACCGCCTGCACGGCGGCCAAGGACAGGGTGGCGGTGGTCGCGCCGGCGATCGCGTTGCTGTCCTTCGCCCATTGGTAGCTCAGCGGCGCCGTGCCCGTGGCGACGACGGTGAACGAGGCGTTGCCACCCGCGATGGCAATCACCGACGACGGCTGGGTCGCGATGGACGGCGGGAGGTTCGAGGGCACCGCGTTGACGGTGAGCACCGCCGGATCGCTTGTGGCGCTGCCGGCGGCGTTGCTGACGGCGACGGTGTAGGAACCGGCATTGGCCGCGGTGACGGCGGCAAGCGAGAGCGTGGCGGAGGTGCCGCCGGCCAGCGCCGAACCGTCCTTGCTCCATTGGTACGAAAGCGGCGCGGTGCCGGTGGCGACGACCGTGAACGTGACATCCGCACCCTCGAGCACCGACTGGCTGGCGGGCGGGATGGTCACCACCGGCGGTTCACGCACGGTCAGTGTCGCCGCATTGCTGGTGGCGGTGCCCGCGGAATTGGTCGCCACCATCCGGTAGCTGCCGGCGTTGGCGGCCTGGACGTTCGTCAGCGAGAGCGTGCCGGACGTGGCGCCGGGCAGGTCGACGCCGTCCTTCTGCCACTGGTAGGTGGGCGCCGGGTTGCCGCTCGCCGCCGCGGTGAAGGTGACGCCGGCGCCGGAGTTGACCGTCTGGCTGGTCGGTTGGGTCGTGATGGAAGGCGCAACCGACGAATCTTCCGCGCCCCGCGTCACGCGGAAACCGGTGAACCGGATGCCGCTGAACTGGTTGCTCCCGGTGCCGAAACGCAGCGCGAGGCTGTTGAAAGTCAGGACCGGGCTGGCCGCATCGGTCGCGGTATAGTCGAGACCCGCGAAATTGCCGCCGGTCACCACGGTCCGGATCGTGAGCGAACTGCCGGTGCTGGTGAGGACGACCTGCAGCGTATAGGCGGTGTTGGGCTGGAAATAGCCGGTTGCGCCCGCGCTCGAGGCCAGGGCCGAGCCCCAGTCGCCGGCGGTCCCGAGCAGCCCGTTGCTGGTGGTGGTGACGCGCTTGAACGTGCCGAGGGCGAGATTGGTCGTGCTGCCACCGCCGATGTTCGACCCGCTCGACAGGAGCGCGTAACCGACATCCCCCACGGTCGTGGCATCGGTCGAACTGAAACCGTCCGTCAGGCGGCGGCCATTGGCCGTGTCATCGATCAGCGCGATGCGGAGATTGTTGGCGCTGCTGCCGGAATTGCCGGTGGTGAAGTTGAGGGTCAGGGTGACCGGGGCGGCTCCGACCGTGACCGAGGGGAAATAGCCCTGCGCCACCACGTTGGAGGTCGAGTCGAAGGTCCATTGCATGCCCGTGGCGGACGCCACGAGCTGTTTGACGCGATTCGCCACCCACTGGGTGTTCGTCGCCGTGGGGGTGCTGACCGACGGCGTGGAACTCGTCGAGGTCGAACCGTCGGTCCCGCCGATCCGGTCCGTGTCACTGAAGGTGTCGTTGACCAGATCCTGCGCCGCTGACTGGGTCAGCACCGTGATCGTGGCCGAGTTGGCGCTCGTCAGGCCGTTGAAGGCGCGAACGCGATAGTAGTAAGCCGTGCCAGCGGAAAGCCCGGTGACATTCCGCGTCAGGACATTTCCGACGTCCAGGTCCTGGTACCCGCCGACAAAGTTGCTGAAGGCGACATCGGTGGCGACATCGAGCCGGTAGGAGGATGCGCCCGCCGCGGCGTTCCAGTTCGCGCTGAAACCCGTGGCGGTCACGTTGCTCGCTGTCGTGGCCACCGGCGCAGCTGGGGCCGGGGGATTAACGGTGAGGACGGCTGCGGCGCTCGTCACGGAGCCGCCGGCGGTTGTCGCCACCGCGGTGTAGCTGCCGGCATCGGTGGCCTGCACGTTCGTCAGTGTCAGGGAAGAATTCGTGGCACCGGCGATGTCGCTGCCGTCTTTCTGCCACTGGTAGGTGATCGGGCCCGTCCCCGTGGCGGCGACCGTGAAAGTGACGTTCGCGCCCGCGGTGACCGTCTGGCTGACCGGATCGAGGGTGATGACCGGCGGACCGCTGAGCGTGAGCACCGCGCCGGCGCTCGTCGCCGAGCCAGCCGAGTTTGTCGCCACCACCGTGTAGGTGCCGGCGTCCGCCGCGGTCGTGCTGGCAATCGCGTAGGTCGCGCTGGTGGCGCCGGCGATGTCGGCGCCGTCCTTCTGCCACTGGAACGCGGCGGCGGGCACGGCGGAAACCGTCACGCTAAAGCTCACGGGCGCGCCGACGACGAGGCTTTGGGATGCCGGCTGGGTCGTGAAAACCGGGACCAGCGCGGGCGTCCAGGTGCCGGTGATCGACCCGGCGAGGTTCGTGTTCAACACCCAGGCTGCGTCGCGATAGTTCGCCTGCAGTGTCGCGTCCACCGGCATGTTGGTGAACGTGTCCGCGTTCGGGTTGGGCAGGCTGGCGGCGTTCGCGTCCAGCAGGCCGTTCGACCAATTGTGGACATTCGGCGCCGCCGTGCCGCTCGCGGCATTGTTGAGCAGCCACCAGCCGCCGAGGTAGTTGGCGCCGTTTGCGCCCGAGGAAGGGTTGAGGAGGGCGTTGTTGGCCCCGTCGCCGACCGTCGAGTCGACGATGACGACTTCGCTGAATGGAAAGCCCGCGGGATCGATGCGGCCGAAGAACGTGCCGGTGATGCCGGCCGGGGCGGTGAACCGGCAGTTGCGGAACACGAAGCCATGGTTGCCGCTGCCGTTGCGGATCTGGGTGAAATAACCCGCGGTGCGCAGGATGCGGATGTCGCAGTTCTCGAAGAACGTCGGGCCGTCACCCCACATGAAGTCGACGTCGCCATGGATCAGCGAATCGCTCACGTAGGTCTGCTTGTTGAACTGCACCGTGTCCTGGTAGCTGAAGAATTTGCAGTGCGTGACGAGGTTGCGGGCACTCGTCGCGCCCGAGCCGTTGATCACGATCGCCTCGGCCTGGGAACCGTTCTGGGGCGTGGTGTTACGCAGCGTCAGATTGGTGAGGGTGAAATCGTGCACCGACTGCGCGACCAGCGTGGCCCGGTGATAGACGCCCGAAACGTTGTTGAAGGTGTTGTTGTTCGGGTAGGCGATGACGGTTCCATCGACGTCCTCGCCGATGATCGTGACGAAGTGCTTGGACTGGAACCCGATCTCCTCGAAGTACGTGCCGTTCTTCAGGCGGATCGAGGTCGGCGTCGTGTTGTTGGCCGGGATGAAGTCCAGGGCCGCCTGCAGCGTGGAGAAATCCCCGGAGCCGTCGGCGGCGACCGTCAGGCTGGTCGTGCCCGCCGCCGGGCCGGCCGCCTTGGTGGCAAAGCGCCAGGTCGTCGTGTCGGCAATCCCCGCGAACGCCTCGCCGTTTCCGTTCACGAAAACGCCGGGTTCGATCTTCACGTAATAGGTGTGCCCGTACGTCAGGACGTTATTGCGCGGATAGATCGTGGCCGTGTTGCCGGCGACGGTGACCGGGTAATAATTGAAATTGGTGGGGATGCCGCCGATCGGCTTCGCCTGCACCGGCAGCAATTGCGTGGACAGCGTGCTGGCGGCGCGAAGCGTGTCGCGCAGGACGGTGGCCGCGGCCAGGTCGATCGTGTCCACCACGCTGTCATCGGCCGCGTCATGGATGCGGAGGACGCCGGCGGTGCCGGGCGTGACCGCCTCGTTGAAGGTGATGGTGAGCCGCGTGTCGGGATTGAGCCCCGTCGCCGCGGTCACCGGCGTGACGCCTGTCTGGGACATGGTGGCGGAGAGCACGGCGACCGGCGCGACCGCACTGGTGACGGAGCCGGTGGAGTTGGTCACGACGACGGTGTAGCCGCCGGTATCGGCGCCGGAAACACTGGGCACGGAGTAGGAGGCACCGGTCGCGCCCGCAATCGCGACTCCGTCCTTTCGCCACTGGTAGGTTGGAGCCGGTGAGCCCGTCGCCGTGACCGAGAGGTTCAGGGCGGCGCCGAGGGAAAGCACGGCGCCGATCGGCTGGGTCGTGATGACGGGAGCCTGTGTGACCGCGAGGGCCGCGGCCGCGCTCGTGGCCGAGCCCTGCGCATTGGTCACCACCACGCGATACAGGCCGGCGTCGGCGAGCGTCGCGCCCGCGATCCCGAGGCTGACGTCCGTCGCGCCGGGGATATCGGCGAAGTTGGCGCCACCATCGAGGCTCTTCTGCCATTGATAGGAAAGCGGCGGCGTGCCGTTGACCGTGGGCGAAAACGTGTGCGAACCGCCGACCGCGATCGTGTTGCCCACCGGATCGACCACGATCGACGGCGGCACCGCGCCGGCGGACACCGTAAGGGTGGCGATGGCGCTGGTCGTCGAACCCGCGACGTCCGTGACGACCACGGTGTAATCACCGCCGTCGCCGAGGGCCACGCTCGGGATCGCGTAAGTGGCGCTGGTCGCGCCGGGAACGTCCGAACCGTTCTTTTTCCACTGGTACGAAAGCGCGGTGCCGTTGCCGCCGTCCGCCACCACGGTGAGTTCGACCGGATCGCCCGCGGTCTTGGTCTGGCTGAGGGGCTGGGTGAGGATTTCCGGCCTGATGGTCGTGGTGCCGGTGGTGGTGATCTTTACGGCGGAAACGTTCATCACGCTCGGCAGGCTCGCCGTGGCCCGCCAGCCGATCGCAAAGGCATCGTAGACCATGGTCAGCGCGCTGGAGCTGGTGACGGTCTGGGTGTAGAGCGGCGTGCCCGAGGCCGTCGTGCCGGCATACAGGGACGACTTCAGCGTCAGGGTGGTCGCACTGGCCCGGGTGATGCGATAGACCTCGGTGTAGGGCGAGCCCGTGGCGAAGGCAGCGAGCGTGGAGACCGCGTTGGAACCGACCTGGGTCGCGCTCGCGAACTGGAACTGCACGTCCTGGTTGTTGGCGCCGGCGGGGGGCTGAGCCGGGCGGCTGAAAAACGCATTGTTGCCGCCGGTGTAGAAGATGCGGTTGACGTAGCCCTCCCAGTTTTGCGCATAGCCCGCCACGCCGGTGTTGGCGGTGCCGTTCAGGCCGCCCGGAATCGGCTGCACCTGGTGGGCGTTGTAGAGCCCGAAGAACAGCGTGCTGTTGGTTTGCGGCGTGATGATGCCGCCCTCGGAGGAAAGATTCACCGTCAGCTCGATGTAATCGCCGGTGTTCACCAACGTGACCGGGTAATTGGTAAACAGCGCCTGGGCGTGGTTGAAACCCGAGGAGGTGCTGACGATGCCGAAGCGCAGGTTGCCGGGAGTGATGGCCGGTGGATTCGGGCTGAAGGATTTGGCGGCGACCTGCTGATAGGCGGCCGCGTTTGCGTTCGGCGCGGTCGCGGCGCCGTTGACGGTGCTGCCGCCGGTGAAGGTGTCGTTGAAGGCCTTGGTCTGGGCGCGGGTCGCGGCGGGGAAAAGGCCGAGCGCGAGGACGGCGAATCCAGCCGACAAGGCTCGAAGGGAAGGCAGGCAGCGATGCATGGGGACGGGTGTTCGCACGGCGAAACCGTGCTGGGGTGAATCGGGGTAAGGGAGAGGTGCGGGAGGTGACCGCGGCGCCTTCCGGGGAAGGCAACCGGGTTCCAGTATGCCCGGAGGCGGACCGAGCGTCATGTCATCTAACCTGATTACAGTGCCCCCGAGAACGGGCGTTGCCTGCGGGGCTGGACTGTTTTCAGTCGCATCGTGCCCCACCCCCGGTTCGTCCTCCGGCTGATCGCGACCGCCTGCCTCTTTCCGCTGGCCGCCGCCCCCGGCGCGACGCCGGCGGAAACACCGCCCCACGCGCCCGGCGAGTACGCCCTGCGCGAATGGCATGAGCAGGACGGCCTGCCTTCCGACGAGCTGACGGCCGTGCTGCAGGACCGCCGCGGCTTCCTGTGGATCGCCACCAGCAACGGGCTGGCGCGCTTCGACGGTGTCGCCTTTGAGCCCACCGAAGTTCCGGCCGGTGGCATCCCGCGCGGGCTGGCGCTCGCGCCGGATGGTGCCGCCAACGCACCGGGCAGCCTGGTCCTGCCGGGAGCCGGGGCGGCGGCGGAGCGGGAGGCCGGCAGCTTCGTGCTGCGCGGCGGGACGTTTCATTTCAAACCGGAGCCCGAGCTGGCCGGGCGCAACCCGCAAACCGTGTTCGCCGGTCGCGATGGCACGGTCTGGATTGGCTGCGAAGATGGCACCGTCCTCCGCCGGCGCGGCGCCGAAACCCAGCTGTTCGACCCCCCCGCCACCCTGGAGGGCAAGAAACCGCCCGCCTTCGCCATGGACGCGCAGGGGCAGGTCTGGATCCTGCGGGGCAACCGGCTCGCCCGCGTGCAGGGCAACCAGCTGGTCGAGATTTCCTTTCCCGCGCCCGAGCCCGAACTGCGCATCGCCTCGAGCGCCACCGGCGGCATCTGGGTCTTCACGCGCACGACCCTGCTGCGCTGGACGGGCAACGCGCTGCAGGAGGCACTCCGGCTGCCCGACCTGCGCGGCGCCCATTACGTGCAGGCGGTCCTCGAGGATTCCCATGGCTACCTGTGGGTGGGCACGCGGTCCCAAGGCCTCTGCCGCATCATCGGCCAGGACCTCCTGCGGGTGCCGACTTCGAATGAAAACGTCACCGCCCTGTGCGAGGATACGGACGGAAACCTCTGGGCCGCCACCGACGGCGGCGGGCTCAGCCGCCTGCGCGCCAAGGCGCACCGGCTCATCGACGAGGGCAGCGGCCTGACGGATAATTTCACCTACACGGTGGCCGAGGACACCGCCGGCGCCGTGTGGCTGGCCAATCGTGACGGCGGGATGGTGCGCATCGCCAACGGGAAACTCGACCCGATCTCAACGCGGCTGGGCTGGCGGCCCTTCAGCGCGAAATCCGTGTATCCCTCCCCCGACGGGAAGGTCTGGATGACCGGCGGCCTCGGCGTTTTTCGCGCCGACGCCGCCCACCCGGAGGCGGTCACGCGCGTGCCCGAGTTGAACCAGTTGCGCAACGTGCGCTCCACCTTCGTCGCCCGCAACGGCGACTACTGGCTCGCGGCCGAAAACGACCGCGTGGTGCGCTGGCGGCAGGGCGCGCTGACGAGCTTCGGCCCCGAGGAGGGATTCGATGCGCGTGAGGTGCGCAGCTTCGCCGAGGATGCCGCGGGCCGGATCTGGGTCGGCGCGGCCGCGGGCCGGCTCCACCGCTTCACCGGCGAACGCATCGAACGGCTGTCCTTTCCCAACGCCGACAGCAGCGGCTCGCTGCAGGTCATCCGGTTCGAACCCGATGGCACCATGCTGCTCGGCACGACCCGGCGCGGCGTGTTCATCTTTCCGGGCGGCGACCTCGCCCGCCCGCGCAACCTCGACACCAGCCGCGGCCTGGCGAGCAACAACATCACCCAAATTCTCGATGATGACCATGCCCGCACGTGGTTCGCCGCGCGGACCGGCATCTTCTGGGTCCATGCCAGCCAGCTGCGCGAATTCGCCGCCGGCGGCATCGAGAACGTGCATTCCATCCTGCTCGGCCAGGACGACGACCTGCCTTACCTGTCCTGCCTCGGGCTGTTCCAACCCGCGGCCTGGAAGGCGAGCGACGGCATCCTGTGGTTCGCCACGCGCCATGGCATGTTGCGCACCGACCCGGCCCTCGTCAGCTCCGGCAATGGGACGCCTCCTCCGGTGGAGATCAACTCGCTTTCCCTCGACGGGCGCAACCACGCGCTCGCGCCGGACCTCGCCATCGGACCCGAGGTGCGGCGGATCCAGCTCCGGCTGTCGGCGTTGAATCTTTCCGCCCCGGAGAGCGTGCAAATCCAGTACCGCCTCGAGGGTTTCGATTCCGACTGGCTGATCCTCGAGCGGAGCCGGCTCGTCACCTACCCCCGCCTGCCGCCGGGCCACTATGTATTCCACGCGCGGACGAGCAACGGGAGCGGGGCGTGGAGCGGCCAGCCGCCGCTGCTGGCACTCCACGTCATACCCGCGTGGTGGCAGACGCCCTGGGCCCAGATGGGCGGCGTGGCCGTCCTCGTCGCCTTGGTTGGCGTCGGGGTGCGCACCTGGTCGCACCGCCGGCTCCGCCGCCGGCTCGAGCGCTCCGAAAGCGCCCGTCTCGTCGAGCACGAGCGCGCGCGCATCGCCCGCAACATCCACGACGACCTCGGCGCCAGCCTCACGCGCATCAGCCTCCTGACCCAGGCCGCGCAACAGGAGAACACCGCGCATTCCCCGACGCTCGACAAGATCTACGAGGCCACCCGCGCCATCACCCGGTCGATGGATGAGATCGTCTGGGCGGTGAATCCCCAGCAGGACAACATCGAGAGCCTCGTCTACTACCTCGGGAACTTCGCCCCGAATTTCCTCGGCGCCGCGAACATCCGCTGCCGGCTGGAATCCCCCTCCACCCTGCCCGACACCCCGCTCACGAGCCAGATCCGCCACCATTTGTACCTCTGCTGCAAGGAAACCCTGCACAACGTCGTGAAGCACGCCGCGGCCACGGAGGTCGTCATCCGGATTTCGGCCGGGCAAGGCGTCCTCGCGATCGCGATCGCCGACAACGGCCGCGGCCTGACCGCGACCAACGGGGCCACCCCGGACGCCCTCCGCGCCGATCCCGGCCACGGGCTCGCGAACCTGCGGCAGCGCATGGCCGAGATCCGCGGCACGTGTGAGTTTGCCGCTTCCCCGGGAGGCGGCACCACCGTAACGTTCACCGTCCCCCTGGCGGCCACTTTCCCGCCCTGAACCCGCGGACCGGTGGAATCTTGAAAACTGAAGATCGTGAAATCAAGAAACTGAAAATTTCAGAGTTCCGTATCCTTCAATTTCAAGACTAGCGATTTCACGATTTTCAGTTTTCAAGATTTCCAGACCCGATGGCCACCCGCATCTCCATTATCGAGGACGACGAGGAAACCCGGCAGATCCTGACCGGCATCATCACCAGCGCGCCCAACCTCAAGCTGGTGAGCACCTACCCCTTGTGCGCCCCGGCCATCGCCGGCATTCCGCAGGACAAGCCCGACGTCGTCCTCGTGGACATCAACCTGCCGGAAATCAACGGCGTCGAGGCCGTCCGCCAGCTCAAGCCGGCGCTGCCCAACACGCAGTTCCTGATGCTCACGGTCTACGAGGATCCCGACCACATCTTCGCCGCCTTGGCGGCCGGCGCCACGGGCTACCTGCTCAAGAGCACGCAGCGCCGGGAACTGCTCGACGCGATCGCGCAGATCGCCGCGGGCGGTTCGCCCATGAGCACCGGCATCGCGCGCAAGGTGGTGCAGTCGTTCTCCCGCCCCTCCGCCATCAAGGACGAGCTCGCCACCCTGTCGCCGCGCGAACAGTCGGTGCTCGACCTCCTGAGCAAGGGCTACCTCTACAAGGAGATCTCCGAGTCGCTGGGCGTCGGCCTGCCAACCATCAGCACCTACATCCGGCGCATCTACGAAAAGCTCCAGGTCCACTCGCGCACGCAGGCGGTCAGCAAATACCTGCGCAGCGACAGCCGCCCGCCGATGGGGTGAGACCGATTTGTCCGGGGGCAGGAGGGGCTTTACGCCCCGACCCGATAGCGGCTGTGGTCGCGCAACGTCGGGGCGTAAAGCCCCTCCTACGTTCGCGAAGACCGCTCCAGCTCCAGCAGCCGCTGCTTGCGCCAGATGCCGCCGGCGTAGCCGCACAAATCGCCATCGGCGCGAATCACCCGGTGGCACGGGATCACCAGCGCCAGCATGTTGGAACCATTCGCGCGCGCGACGGCCCGGTGCCCGTTGGCCAGGCCCACGCGGACCGCCATTTCCGCATAACTGCGGGTGCGGCCCGACGGAATCCGCTGCAATTCGGCCCAGACGCGCCGCTGGAATTCCGAGCCCACGGGCGCCAGCGGCAGATCGAACTCCACCCGCCGGCCCGCGAAATATTCCCCCACCTGAACCGCGGTCCGGTCCAGGACCGGATGGCTGCCGGGCACGATGGCGCATTTCAGCCGCCGGCGCAGCACCACCAGCTCGCGCTCGAGGCCGCGCCGGTCCACGAACTCGAGCAGCCGCAGCCCGCGTTCATCCGCGAGGGCGAGCATGGTGCCGAGCGGGGTCTCGATCCGGCGCGCAACCAGGCAGGCCGCCCCTTGCGCCCCGCGCGGGCTGGCGCCGAAGATCCGGGCAAACGCCGCGCGGAAGCCACTCGTCGATTCGTAGCCGCGCGCCAGTTGCGCCTCGATCACCGGCTTGCCCGCTTTCACGTCGCGCAGAGCGAGTCCCATGCGCCGGGCCCGCTGGTAAGCGTGGAAGGTCATCCCATGATATGCCTTGAACTGGCGGCGCGCCGTCGTGGGCTCCACGCCCATCGCCGAGAGTTCCTTGTCCGTCACGCGGCCGTCCGCCGCCGCCTCGACCGCGCGGCGCAATCGCTCCACCAGCGGCGGCACGGGCTTGGTGCCGTCCATCGGGCGGCAGAGCCGGCAGGGCCGGTAGCCGCCGTGCAAGGCCTCGGTCACCGTCGGGAAAAATTCGACGTTCTCCGCCCGCGGCCGCTTGGCCCGGCAGGTGGGCCGGCAGAAAATCCCCGTCGTCTTAACCCCGGTGAAGAACACCCCTTCGTACGCCGCATCGCGCCGCGACAGCGCGCGGTACATCGTGCGCGGCGTGGGGAGGGACTGGGCGGAAACGGCCATGGAAAGTTCGGGTTGAATCATGATTCACCTTACCATGAATCGGCGCAAGTTCGCCGCCGGATTTCGGGCAGGGTATTTTGGTCGATCCGAGGTAACCACTAATCAGTTTCGCCAAGGGCGAAACTTTCAGGGTCCCCTGCGGCTAATCGCCTTCGGGTTTGGTTCAAGGGGTCGGCTGATCGCCGACCACAACCAGCCTGCGATTAGCAGGCCCCCGGAACCTATCGGCGGTGGCGATCAGCCACCGCACACTTCATAGGATTCACCATTGGTGAATCCCATTAGTGGTAAAACAAGCGTTCTACTTCTTCGGGAAGAACTCGCGCACGTCCGGCAGTTCCTTGTCCCGCCGCCCGCTGGCCTGGCGGACGAAATAGGGTTCCGGTGGCGGCAGGCCGGAGTCCTCCTCGTCATCCTCCTCATCGTCAGTCTCGATCTCGATGTCCGGCAATGGCTCTTCATCGTCGAAGTACTGGGAGACGCGGCGCGCGGTGGGGTCGAGCCACACGAGCGGCGTGGCGAGGTCACCCTTGGCCTTCACCTGCACGAAATGACAGGGATAGCGCTCCTCCTTGAAGTGCTTGATGAAATCGCTGAGCCACTTGTTGGGCAGCCCTTCGCGCCGGGTGAGGAACACGACGTCGGCGAAATGAATGCACGCGTCGAACCACTGCCGGAGCACCGGGTTTTTCTCCGCCAGGCCGCAATCCACCACGCAAAAGATGCGCGCCAGCCCCGCCCCGTGCGAGGCCAGCCAGGGCTTCAGCGCCTCCAGCTGGTCGATCTGGTCCGCCTGCGGATCGGCGAGGAGGAAAACCGTCGCCCCTTCCGGCAGCTCCATGTCCGGGAAATTCGGCGCCGCCCACGCCCAGCGCCGGATCTCGACGTTCTTCAGCTTTGCCAGCGCGGCGTCGGCCGGCACCGGGCTCTCGCCCCGGGCCAGCAGCACCAGCGCGCGCTCCTCCGCCGCGAGGCCGTTCTCGACCAGGTCGCGCACGATCGCGCGCCGGCCGGAGTTGGGAGTGCCAAGGATGAAATAGACCGAATTCATTTCCCTCGAACTTCGCCAACGCGGCCGGGAAAGCAACCAATCCCCTGCCGCCGATTTTTCCCGCGGATGACGCGGACGAACGCGGATCAAACCGGGACTTTTTTCCATCCACGTAATTCCGCGTGATCCGCGGAAGATCCGGCGCCTCAGCCGGGATCATGCAATTGAAGCGCCGTTTCGCTCGGTAGCGAACCGACCGAAAGGTGGTCGTCGATTTCCATATCGACGACAAGGACTCACGAGGCGTGCGAACCTGGCGTCGGTGTGGAAACCGACGCCCACCAA
>DASZPS010000167.1:0-6984 GCA_035549955.1 Lacunisphaera sp.
GTCGAACTCCGCTCCCGCAACTCGCCCAACGGCAGTGTCATCCTCGAGGTGTCGGACAACGGTCCGGGCATTCCTCCCGAACAACGGGCAAAGCTCTTTCACCCTTTTGTTTCCACCAAAACAAAGGGCATGGGCCTCGGATTGGCCGTTTGCGCAGATATCTTGCATGAGCACCGGGCAACTATCATCGTTCCTGATACAGGGAGGCCCGGAGCTACCTTTCGCATCACCTTTCCATGCCCGCCACCATTATCTTGACCACATCCGATATCGGACTCGAAGCCGCATGGAAAAAAACACTTCACCCGCGCGAACCCGTCGCCTTTGCCCGCCCGGCCGATCTCCAGCGTGAACTGCTTCGCCCCGGAGCGCGTGTTTGGATCACTGACGTCAACGATCCCCGCACCCGTTTCGCCGTCGGCCACGGCACCCTCACGATCCTGGTCGGCGAACCCCATAGCCTGCCCTTCGAGCAGGCCCGCCAGAACCGCTCGGCGCGCCTCTACCTGAGCTACAGCGAGAGTCGTGAACGCCTCAGCGAGTGCGTCAGCCTGCTCGAGGAAATTGCGGACAAAAATTCGCAGCTCCAGTCCGCCCTCGAACGCAGCCGCCGCAGCGAGCCGCCGTTCCCCCGTGAGACCCCGGTTTCATCCGGCGGCGCCGAGCCGATCGAATCCTGGGATTTTCTCGAAAGCGCCCTCGCCCACCTCGATGACCAGCCGCGCTTGCTGGACGAATTCCGCCGCGCGGCTCGCTACATCCTGAAATCGGGAAAGGTCCTGTACTTTTTCCGGCAGTTCGACGCCTTTGTTTCCGACGATGGCAGCCATCGCTGCGAGGACAGCCACCCGCTCGTCCTCTGGCTGGAAGAGCATCCCGCCGCGGTGGACCTCAACCAGTGGTCGGGCCTTGATGACCCGTCGCTCGATGCGCCGATCCGGCAGCAACTCCTGACCTGGGGGGCGCGCATCCTGGTGCCGCTCCATGCCCACGGGCAGCTGCTCGGTTGGATGGCGCTGGGCCCGCGGGCCGACGGCGCGGGCTACCGCGAAACCGATCGATTCCGCGCCGTGCTCCACGGCCGCCTGCTGGAACGCTGTTTGGAACGCTCCGCGCAGCTTCGGGATTTCCACCAGGCGGGCAACACCGCGATCCTGCGGAACAAATACCTGCCGTCGTCCCGGTTGATCACGCGCGCGGAACTCGCAACCACCGAGCTGCCGGTCGAGGTCCGGGCCGTCGCCAGCGAAGCGCTGCATACCCAAAAGCCCGTCTTTCAGCCTGCGCGCGCGCCCTACCGTTACCGGGTCCAGGCCGGGCCCGTGCCGGAAATCGACGGAGTCTGGGCCGTGTGGGAAGACGCCGCTCCCGAAATCGAGCGCATCGCACAACTGCTCGAGCAGAACCGCCGGGAACTTTTTCGCAACCTGGGCCTCACGCTCAGCCATGAGCTGTCCAACCCGCTGGTTTCCCTGGTCACGTTTGCCCATTTGCTGACTCGGGGCAGCAACGCGCCGACCGGCAGCGCCACCATTGCCCACGAAACCGCCCTCGTGTCCGAGGTCGCGAAACTCAAACTGCTCAACGAGCACGCCACCCTGCTGGGCGAGATTGCCCAACCGGTGCCCAAGGCCACGGAACTCAATACCCTCCTCTCCGAGATCGCCACCGCCCGGGGCATCACCACGCGTTTCGTCGGGGATGAACTGATCCTTCACCTCGATCCCAACCTCGTAAAGTTTGCCTTCAATGCGATCCTCGAGGCCATCGCCGCCAACCGCCCCGACGAGGGACTGAAACACCTGATCCTCACCCTGCGCGGCGTGGGCGATGGGCACTTGCGCCAGGCCATCATCACCATTGAAGGCAAGAACCTCGAACTCGACGGCACGCTGCCTCCGCCCGCTCCCGGCACCACGCCCAACCAGGGCCGGCTATCCGTCTTCCTTGCCCGCGAAATTCTCCGCCTGCACAACGGCACCCTCCAGGCGGGCCCCGGCATCAAGGGGACCGACATCCAGATCTCCATCGGCGGCTTGCGCGCCTGAGGCGAACTCATGCAGTTGAGGTGGAGCGACCTGCTCCCCAGGGCGCTTCTTTCGCAGCGGACGTCATCAGCGCGTTGGGGAGCCGTTTCGGCCGGCTCAAGGCCCTGAGCTCGTCGAACGGGCAACGCGCTCCACTGTTTGGTGCGACCGGTCCCGGTCTGAAAATGGACCTCAACTCCTGGGAAACAGCGGTGCTGTCGCCGGCCTCGCTGAGGCCGGTCCGGGGTCACCAACCCCGGCTACAACCACACCGTTTCTCCCTGACCGGAGCAAAACGTGTTTTGCGGCTTGGGGCGGCATGATTCCGCCTGAGCCGGGATCATGCAATTGAAGCGCGCCGTTTCGCTCGGTAGCGAACCGACCGAAAGGTGGTCGTCGATTTCCATATCGACGACAAGGACTCACGAGGCGTGCGAACCTGGCGTCGGTGTGGAAACCGACGCCCACCAACTGCATGATCCCGTATCGGTGTTGGACTTGCCCGCGGCGGTCTTCGCGGCTTCACTCCCGGTCGATGGAATTCCTCCTCCTCATCGCGGGCCTCGCCGTCGGGGCCGCCCTCGGCTGGTTCGTCGCCCTGTCCCGCAGCGCCGCCGTCGCCGAGCGCGCCCGGCTCATGGAATCGGAACTGGCGCTTGCCCGCACCCGCCTGGCGGAAATCGAGTCCGCCAAATCCAAAATCGAGAGCGAACTGGCCGCGGAACGGGCCGCCGCCGCGGAGAAGATCGCCGTCCTCACGGACGCCCATGAACGGCTCAAGGCGGAGTTTTCCGCCCTGTCCGCCAATGCGCTCCGTGCCAACAACCAGTCCTTCCTCGAACTCGCCCGCGAAACCTTCGGCAAACTTCACCAGCAATCCACCTCCGATCTCAGCCAGCGGCAGCAGGCGATCGACGCCCTGGTCAAGCCGCTCAAGGAATCGCTCGAAAAGGTCGACGCCAAAATCGGCGAAATTGAAAAGGCCCGCGCCGGCGCCTACGGCCAGCTCTCCGAACAGCTGAAGGGACTCGGTGCCGCGCAAAATCTCCTCCAGACCGAGGCCGCAAAACTGTCGGTGGCGCTCCGCTCCACCACCACCGCGGGCACCTGGGGCGAACTCCAGCTCCGCCGCGTCATCGAGCTGTCCGGGATGTCCTCCTACTGCGATTTCGTCGAGCAGGGCAGCGCCGGGGGTTTCCGGCCCGACGTGCTCGTGCGGCTCCCCGGAGGCCAGCAGATCGTCGTCGATGCCAAGGCCCCGAACGATTCCTATCGCGAGGCGGCCAATGCCATCGACGAGAAGGTGCGCGGTGAAAAGTTGTCCGAACACGCGGCCAAGGTCCGCAACCACATCGATGCGCTGGGCGCCAAGAACTACTGGGAACAGTTCCAGCCCGCCCCGGAACTCGTGGTGCTTTTCCTGCCCGGCGACCAGTTCCTGGCCGGCGCCTTGCAGGCCGATGCGACCCTCATCGACCGCGGCATCGCGAAGAAAGTGCTGCTCGCCACGCCAGCCACGCTCATCGCGCTGCTGAAAGCCGCAGCCTATGGCTGGCGCCAGGAGGACGTCTCCCGCAATGCCCAGGTGATCGCCGACCTCGGCCGCCAGCTTTACGACCGCATCGCCGGCTTCGCCGACAACCTCGACAAGGTCGGCCGCGGGCTCGAGACGGCCAGCAAGGCCTACAACACCGCCGTCGGCTCCTTCGAGCAAACGCTCCTGCCCGGCGCGCGCAAATTCTCCGAACTCGGTGCCAAGGGCGCCAAGGAACTCGCAGATCCCGCTCCCGTCGAATCCACCCCCCGCGACGTCCTCAAGCGGGCGTGAACAGCGATGGCACTCACCTTGTTTCGTCCCGTCGGCCCCAAGGAACTCGCTCTCATCGAGCAATCGGGCTGGCGAGCCTTCCCTTCACGGTTGCCGGAGCAACCCATATTCTATCCGGTGACCAATGAGCAGTATGCCATCCAGATTGCCCGCGATTGGAATGTGAAGGCCAGCGGTGCCGGCTTCGTCACGCGCTTTCAAATCGATGACGCTTACGCGGCCAGATTTCCCCGGAAAATCGTCGGCAGCTCCATTCACGAGGAACTTTGGGTGCCGGCCGAAGAGCTGGAGGAGTTCAACTCAAGGATCATTGGACCGATCACAGTGACTCATCGTTTTCCAGGCGACCAAGGCGGAATCCAGGGCGCTAATCAGCCCGAAGGCATCTGGCAGCCCACCTATGCCGAACTCGGCGGCGAGGAGGCACCGAAGATGATGCTCGAAAAAATGGAGATCGAGCTGATCCACGGAAACTACACCGTCCGCTTCGGCGGCGAGATCTACGACCAGGGCCACTACACCGTCGACGCCGCCAGTCAGCTCACGCTTCTGGGGAGCAAGGGACCCAACGCCGGCCGCACCATTCCCGGACTCTTCAAGGTGTCCGGCGACACGCTCTCCATCTGTTACGGCCTCGGGGGCATTCGCCCCGAGCAGTTCACCACCGGCACCGATCCGCAGCTCTATCTCGTCAATTACACCAGAAAAAGCTGAGCGCCGCCTGGCCGGGCTCGCAACTTTCAACTCTCAACTTCCTCGCTTTCCCTCCACCCCCCATGCCCCGCGTTACCGGCCTCTTTCTCTACCCCGTAAAATCGCTCCGCGGCAATGCCGTGTCGGCGGCCGAATTCGATGCGCTGGGCTTTGCCGGCGACCGACGTTTTCTCGTCGTGGACTCAACGGGAAAATTCATGACGCAGCGCACCGTGCCGCGCATGGCCTGCATCGACGCCCGCCTCGCTGCCGGGTGGCTCACCCTTTCCGCCGAGGGGGCGGGCAGCGTCGCGGTGTCGACCAAGGGAGAGGCGCTCGGCTTGGTCCGCACGGTCAGCGTTTGGAAAAGCGAGGGCCTCCAAGCCGAGGACTGCGGGCCCGCCGCCGCAGGCTGGCTTAGTTCTTTCCTCAACCTCGAATGCAACCTGGTGCGCATCGGCGCCGGCTTCTCCCGTCCGATCCTGAAGGCCTCGGCCCGCCCGGGTGACGTCGTTTCCTTTGCCGATGCGTATCCCTTCCTCGTGGTTAACGAGGCCTCGCTCGCCCACCTCAACGACCGCATCCAGGAAAACCAGGGCGACCCCGTGCCGATGAACCGCTTCCGCCCCAGCCTCGTCGTCGATGACTGCGCCCCTTTCGCGGAGGACGCCTGGTCCCGCATCCGCATCGGCAATGCCATCTTCCGGAACGGTGGACCCTGCGCCCGGTGTATTGTCACCACTACCGACCAGCAGACCGGGGAACGCATGGGCAAGGAACCGCTAAAAACCCTCGCCACGTTTCGCCGCGATCCCGCTGATCCGACTGACGTCAACTTTGGCGTCAACCTCATCCACGAGACCAAGCAGGGAACCATCCGCGTGGGCGATGCCGTCGAGTTACTGTAACGCGGGCGGGGCTTCCGCGACCAGCACCGGGCCTTCGCTCCGCAGGTCGCGCGGCCTATTCCCCGGCCCAAACCCGTCCGCGCCCGGCCTTGTGTTTCGCGCGGTGTCGCTTCGTCTCGAGCATCCTGGCCTTCTGGCCGGCTGACTTGCCGCGTTTCTGCCGGCGCAGGCGTTCGCGGGCGTCCCGCGCCTGGTCGGCCGCGGCCGTCCGGCGCTGCTCGAGCTTGGTGCCCAGCTCCGTCCAGGCGAGCAGCCGGTTGACGGATTGATTGCGCTCGCGCTGGCAGCGCACTTCCACCCCGGTCGGCAGATGGCGCAGCCGCACGGTGGACGACGTCTTGTTGATCTTTTGCCCTCCCGCCCCGGCCCCCCGGATAAAGCACTCCTCCACCTCCTCCGGCTTCACGCCCAGGGAGACAAATCGCGCCCGCAGCGACGCTTCCACGATATCCGGGAAATCGGCCATATGTCCGGGCCCGACGAAACTATCTTCCACCCATGGAGTCAAACGTCCGCCTGTCCTTTTCCTCTCTGGATTGGACGCATCGGCCTTGTCACCTTCCCTCTGCAGCTGCTTACTGGCAACCGCCCATCGCCTCAATTTTACCTTATGATCAACGGTCCTGATTGGTCCAAGAAACTCCGCACCGAAATCGGCCAGGCTGTCATCGGCCAGGAGGCCATCATCGAACGCATGCTCGTCGCCTTGCTGGCCAACGGCCACGTCCTGCTCGAGGGCATGCCGGGCCTCGCCAAGACCCTCCTCATCCGGTCGCTCGGCACCGCCATTGGCGTTCAGTTCGAACGCATCCAATTCACCCCCGACCTGCTCCCCAGCGACGTGGTTGGAACCATGATTTTTTCCCCCAAGGATGGCGGCTTCACCACCCACAGGGGCCCCATCTTCGCGAACCTGGTCCTGGCCGACGAAATCAACCGCGCCCCCGCCAAGGTTCAGTCCGCTCTCCTCGAGGCCATGCAGGAACGGCAGGTCACCATCGGCGGCGGTTCGCACATCCTGCCCAAGCCCTTCTTCGTCATGGCCACCCAGAATCCGGTGGAGCAGGAGGGCACCTACCCGCTGCCCGAAGCCCAGACCGACCGCTTCCTGTTCAAGCTCCTCGTCGACTATCCCACCGCCGCCGAGGAGTCGCTGATGATGGGAAAATGGGGCCAGGTCACCACGGCGCCCGTCCTGAAGGCCGTCACCAGTGGTGAGGAACTCCTCTCGCTCCGCAACCAGGTCGACACCATCCACGTCTCGCCCGCCGTCCAAGCCTACATCCTCGCCTTGGTCCGCAGCTCGCGCGACCTGGCCGCCCAAGCCGAAGGCACCGGCGGCGGCGCCAAGCGCCTGCTCAACTTCGGCGCCTCACCGCGCGCCTCGCTCGCCCTCTTCCAGGCCGGCCGGGCGCTCGCCTGGCTCCGCGGCGCCGATTACCTTTCACCCGCCATCGTCCAGGAAATCTTCCACGACGCCCTGCGTCACCGCGTCGGCCTCACCTACGAGGCCGAGGCGGAAGGCCTC
>DASZPS010000168.1:0-33922 GCA_035549955.1 Lacunisphaera sp.
CGCTCTTCCACTATATCGAAAGCTTCTACAACCGCCGCCGGCTCCACTCGAGCCTTGGCTATCTCAGTCCAGCCAACTTTGAATCCCAACTAAACTAAATCACCCCTGCACCACTGTCCGAAATATCGGGGGAAACCCACAACGACCCCATCTCATGACCGCCCTGCAGGACATGGCTTCGGCCCTCGGGAAAAAGCGCATCAGCATCGACCAGTGCTTTCTCTCCACGATGGTGAAGGGTGACCCAAAGTCGCAAAAATTGCTGGCCGCGCTCGAGGCCAGCCACGCCAACGGACGGATCATCTGCCCCATTCACCTGGAGGAAAGTATTTTTGAATCCGCCTTCCTCCCGGAGGCGACCCGGCAAAAAATCTTCGCCCTGTAAAACCGGCTTTCGGACGGTTATTCGTTCCACAGCTTGGCGCAGCAATTGCGCTACCAGACGTTCATGTCCCTCGCGCCCGAGGTAATATTGCCGACGCTGCGCAAAGTGAGCTTGCAGATCAAACCAGGCACTGATTTCGCGGCCCTGACCAAGGCCCATCAAGCGGGGAAGAGCGATTATGTAGACCGGGTCAACCAGATGCCCTATCCGCCCGCTTCCTACAAACCGGGCATGAAAGGCGACCAAGTCGATGAATTCATCGCGATGGAACGCAGTGCCTCCATGTATCGAATCCTCGAGGCGCTTAAGACGACGGGAACCACGCACACCGGCAAGGACGAATGGGAATACACCGTGCAAATTGGGGAATTCCTCCAACGTCTCAATATTCGCCTGAACGACATCGATATTCTCATTCACAAGGTGCTCCACAAGCAGTGGCCGAGCATCCCGTAACTCTGGGCCCACAGCCGGATCAACGCCCAGATTGAGCTCGGTTACCTCAGTGGAAAAAAGAAAGCCTCCGCTAACGACTTGTTGGACATGTCGCGCATCGCGGTCGCCTTGTATGATGCCTCAGTCCTGTTGTGCGACACCGCGATGAGCGAGATGATCAAACAATCCAAGGTCCAGGAAATCCTCAGCGACGTAAAGGTGTTCTCGATGCAGCAGCGGGACGAGGCAGCTGCTTTAATCGCGACGTTGTAGAGGCTAACCACGAACCGCCTTAGTTCTCAGGTGCCCGTGGGGTCGAACCCGGAGAGATGGGCGATGAGGGGAAGGGGCTGGCCGTAGATTTCATGAACCTTCTCGTCCCCGCCGATGAGCATGGAAACCAAGTGGCCGGTTTCGTTCATGATGGGTGCTCCGCTGGCCCCGCGATAAAAGTCATGCCCTTGGTGCCCACCGCTGGGGTGAAACATGTGGTGACCCTTAGCGTTGGTGGATTGGAATACGAGGTCCTGCACGCACGGCTCGCGATGAAGATAGGTGAGCCGGCCGTGGTACAGGGTGGCCCGGTTCTGCGCCGCCAGCACGCACGTGCTCCCGCTCTGGGGTGGCTGATCGAGCGGTCCATGATAGTATTCGTAGGTCAAGGGTGCCTTCGGCCCCGGAAAAGCCCGCAATTTTGCGCTCAGGGCGACCGGATCGAAAGGGGCCCAGGCAAAATCGGCGGCGGGCACACGGCCCCCTTGGATCACCATGCCCCCGCCCGGGGAGATCGCGGCAGCGGCATACCGAATAAAAGGCCCCAGCGGAACGAGCAGACAACCACGGTGCGCCTCCAGCGGAAATTCCCAGAACCACGGCCTCCGTTGGTTCGCGACATGCCCCGCGGTGAGCAGGTAGAGCTGGCCTGCTTTGGCGATAAGAAAACCGGAGGCGAGGTCGGAGGGTGCGGTTGGATGGATCGGATCGTCCGCCTGGACCAAGTTGAAGGTCAGGCCAAGCAATTGATCGATGAGGGTGCGACCGGCGGGTGGGGTGGGGGCATCCATGGGTCAGGCGGAACAGTCCAGCACTGCGTCTCAAGTCAACGGTAGGGGTGACTGTCCGTCTGGAAGAGCACCTCCTCCAGCGTAAAATTGTCCTTGATGAGAATGCGCAGGCGCTCCTTCGCCTCTCGGAGGCCGGCATTTTGGCGGACGAGCTTCGCATGCAGTTGTTGGGCGGCTTCCTCATTTTCCCACGTGATCGCGACCTCTTCGAACCCGGCGGTAAAATCATCGAGCACCGATTCCGACCAGTAAAGTTCTCCGCCCCGTCCCAAAGCCTCCTTGGTCGCGGCAAACATGGCGTTCAAGTCGACGGATTCCACCGTATCCCGGGACACCTTCACGAGGATTTGCTGTTTGTCTCCCGTCCGGTCCCATTCAATCGCCTGGGACATGAAGGTGAGAAAATCAAATTTCCCCACGTAGAGCGTATGGCAGCATTGCGCCAGCGCCGGATCGATAATCTTGAGTCCGGGCTGTAGCTCCCGGCCCAGATCGATGAACAGGTTGGTGGCCACAACCACCTCATAACGATGATTGTTAAGACTGTGGAGCAAAGCCCGGGCATCGCTGTCCCCGGATCGGCGGAATTCCTGAAATGTCGCGAGGAACTCAGCCGTGACATCGTCCAGCGTCTGCACGCAGTAATAGAGCTTGGTCAACGCCCGGCAAGCCTTCTTCCGTTTGTCAAACGGTAGCTCCGTCAGGTGGGTCGCCGATTTGTCGACGATGAAATCCACCAGCTTGCCGAGGAGACCGCTGGCCGTGAGCATACGATTCTGGGACCGCGCTTAGAGATCCTTGATGCTGCTAAGATAATCCGCCTGGTAGGCGCGGATCTTGGTCCGGATGGCCGGCGACATTTCTAGCAGCGCGGGGACATTCATCGAAAACTTGGCATTGTTCGCCTGGAACCGGGCGTTCGCGCTCTTGATCTTGAAGAAAAGCACTTGGGTGATGTTGTTTTCGGCTTCGATCAGGCAGCCCAGCATCGTCACCATGACGCCACCTTTGCTGTCATTTTCCGCCACGCCGATCTGGAAGCGGGCCATCCGGGCCTTTTGCGATTCCCGGGCAAACAGGGTGATCCAGGGACTGTCGTCCTTCATTGCCTTGAGGGCATTGAGGGCCGACGTGACGATCGCGAGCGCCGTAGCCCCGGCCACCAGCACCACCCCTAGTACCTCGATGATCTTCTGGTGCACCTCCGCCGCCGAGCCATTGGTCGTGTAGTCATTCCAGGCCGCCTCCTGCAGGACCCAGCCGAGGTTTTCCAGTACCTTGGTGTATTCAGTGTACCATTTGACGGGGTCAGCCGCGACATCCACCTGCTTGTTGGCGACCAGCTGGGCGAGCAGCGCCGAATCGGAGATGGCCTCCCGGGTCTGCGCCTCAACTCCTTGGGCGAAGGAGAAGACGGCGGAGGCTACCACCTGCCCCTGGGTCTTGGTCTGGGCGAACACTTCACTGGCTTCGGTCACGGCATCCATCGCGCGGATTCCCCGCGGGGTGCCGGAAAGATCAATCGAGTCTATGTATGCAATTCCATTGAGTGGCATGGTGGTTGGCCCGCTTGACGTAAGCCGAAATTCTGGAATAGTTCGAGTCAATTAGCTTCCCGCGGGCCCCGGGAATACCCCTCATCCGCGTGAAAGCCCTCGCCCTCGCCATTGGAATCAGCAGTGCCCCCCGGCTTTCCTACTTGGCTGGGGCGGTGAATGGGGCCCGGGATTTCCAAGCCTGGGCCGTGGCCATGGGCTATACGGCCCGTCTGCTCACCGACGAAGACGCCCCGGTGACCATCCCTCGCTTGGAACAGGAATTGAAGGCCTTGCTCCAAGGCGCGCCCTGTGACCGACTTTTGATTTACTATGCTGGGCACGGCTTGATCCGGGAACTCGAGGAAGGATTATGGTTGCTGTCCGATTGGGAAACCGGGCTCCGTGCGGTGGCGGTGGAAGTGCTCAAGCGCCGGCTTTATCAATATGGCATCAAGCAAATCGGGATATTTGCGGACGCCTGCCGGTGCCTGCCCTCGGACGTCCAGGCGGCGGATTTGACCGCTGACGGGGTTTTGGGGAAAGGCCCGCGCGCAGCCAGCCAACCGGAGGTCGACAAGTTCATCGCCACCCAGGATGGAGACGAAACCTTCGCAATTCCGGGCGACAACCCCGAGGATGATCGCTGCCTGTTTTCGGGGGTTTTGCTCGAAGGACTGTGGGGCACGCAACCGAGCGCCTTTTCCGTCACCCGCGCCGATAAAGTGACCAGCGGCAGCCTGGGCAAATACCTGAAGACGGAAGTGCCGAAACGGGCAGCGGTGTACGGACTCGCGGTCAATCCCACGGTCGTGCCGACCTTTGGCGAAGGGGAAGACGTGTATTTTGCGCTGTTGCCCCGCCGTGCCGTGCCTGTTTTTCCCGCCTGGCCGCCGCCATCCCCGCCCGAGACCAGCGCCCCCTACAGTGGCGGGGTGCGGAAGGTCATGGGCCCGCCCGACCAGATCTTGCTGGACGACAACCTCGCGAAGGAGGAGGTCGTGTTTGCGCGGGAATCGGTTCCCTCGTTTGCGCGCCGGCTCCGGGAGCAAAAGCGGCCCGATCATTTCGAAACCGGGTCCGGCTTCGCGATTGACGGGGAAGACGTCCTTGCCCTTTGGACGGGCCGGGACGTCTTTGCCGAAGTGCATGGCGAGCCCAATTGGTGGCGGGTGGGTCAACAGCCCGGCTACAAACTTGCGCAGCCCGTGCCCGTCCTCATCGAATTTGCGAACGAGCAGTTCGGGGCGATGACGGCCTTGCCGAAATTCATCGCTTCCGTGCAAGTGGACGATCTGGGCGTATCGGCGGTTATCTATCGCGGGATCGACACGCCCCCGGAAGTGGCGACTTCGGCCGAAAAGGCCCTCAGCCAGCTGGAGAAAGGTCGCTTGCGGGCGACCGACGCCGCTGACCTAGCTATCACCCTCCGCCAGCAAAAGCACACCGATCCGGTTTTGGGTGTAGTCGGGGCTTACCTGTACGACGCGATTGGGGACGTGGACAACATCCGGCGCATGGCTTACTACTATGTCGCGAACGAGCAGCCGATTCCCTACGATATCGCTCTCTTGGGTCAGTTGGTCGGGAAGCGTCAGGACAATTTGCTGCACGCCATCGTGCCGGCCATCAAGGCGCGCAAACCCCGTACAGAGCAGGAGAAGTATTTCGGGTGGACCCACAACGCCACCCCGCAAGTCGAAGGAATCGTCGGCGGTTGTTGGCCCTGGTTGCGCCAAGGGTGGGCCTTTCTGGATGACCCCGCCGACGACGGTTCGAATCTCATTCTGCCCGGCCTGCTCGATGTACGACCGCATTTGACCACGGCCCGCTTTGCCACGCTCAACCCCGGCGGAGCTATGCTGCTCGCCCGTATTTTCGGACTCACGCCTCAGAAAATCCGCTAGCGGCGAGAGTGGCGAAGGGAAACCGGGATCAGAGCGGATTCCGAAAAACCACGGAATTAGTATGCATCACGACCAGCCGCCTAGTCCAAGGACGGAATGTCCCCTGATTCCGGCATGGAGTATGATGGCGATCAATTCGGTATCGCTGAGGGCTGCTGGCCCGAACGCCTCCAATCGCTGCTGCGGTTGTTCGCCAGCAGCTATTGCGAAACCGCACTTGGATGCGTAACCGCGGCAGCGACTTGGATGTCCTGCCCATGAATTTCGGCTATTTCCCGTAAGTCGGCGCCGCCAAAGCGTTCGTTCCTGCCCTTATGGATGCTTCGCATAAGCGCGCACGCCGATTTCAGCTGATCATTGCGTCACCTACGGAAAAATTACGGCCAACCTCTTTCCCGCCCGCCACGACAGACCAGAGTCCTCCCCGGGCCACACCATGCGGGTCATCGCCTATATCGAAAAATACCAACTTTTTCCTCCCTCGGAAGCTTTCGCCGCAACCGTTGCCACCTTTCCGTCATTCACCTATCTCGGAATGAACGAGGACCGCTCCAAGGTCATAATGCTGCTGCCAGACAAAGGAGTTTTCGTCGCAATAGAACGCGAGCCCTACCGCGTGATTACCGGCCCGCTGGTGGGCGATTGTCCCGCGCTCGGAACAACATAGTCGAAACGATACCGGGGGTATCAATATCCCCTCCGCCCTGGTTGACACGCGTCAGCCCCCTGCTATGCCTCCTTCGCCTGAGGGGCCATGAGGGCATCATCCTCTATGCATACTCATCGTCTTGTCCGTTCCCTCCTGGCGGCCGTAGCGCTCACGCTCGGCGCCTGCTCCACCGCCCCCCAGCGCGACACGGTTGCCCCCGCCGCCGAGTCCCTCACGGTCTGCTCCTTCAACATCAAGTTCGTCGGCAACTTCAAGGACAAGGACAACACCGCCCTCGCAAACCTCCTCAAAGCCTACGATCTCGTCGTCGTCCAGGAACTGATCGCGCCCCCCGTTGCCACGCCCACCGACACCACCCGCAACCGGGCTTGGAAGTTCTTCCAGGCCATGGAAGCCCAGGGCTTCCGCTCCGTCCTCTCCGAAAGCGATACCGGCCACGCGACTCTCGGCGGTAACACGACCTCCACGGAGTATTTCGTGACGTTCTACAAACCCGCCAAGGTTTCCCCGGTTACCGACCTCCCGCACGGCTTCATCGGCAGTCCGCTCTCCCAAAACTCCTCCTTCAAGCGTGTGCCCTATGCCTTCGCCTTCCGCACCCCGGGCGGGAAGTTCGATTTCGTGCTCGTGTCCGTCCACCTCGAACCCACCGACCGCGTCTTCCGGGCCGGGGAGTTCCGCGCCATAGCCTCCTGGCTCCAGCAGCAATATAGCACCCAACCCGAACGCGACCTGATCGTCCTGGGCGACACCAACCTCCAGAACCAAGCCGAGCTGACCGCCAACACGCCGGGCAATTTCATCTCCCTGAACGACGCCTGCGTCCGCACCAACGTCGCCCTCGGTTCCGCCAAGCCCTTCGACCACATCTTCTTCAACCCGCAATTCACGAGAGAGATTGACCGGACCTACGGCTTCAAGGTCATCAACTTGGTCGAAGCGGTGCAGCCTGGGGTTCCGCTTACGACCGCGACCCAAACAAAATTCTTCGGGACGTATTCGGATCACCACCCGGTGGTCTTCCGCTTCAAGCTTCCCGCCCACGACGACGACTGACCATGCCCACCCAGCGCCTCGCCGTCTTCTTCGACGGCACCGACAATACTCCGGCGGACCTGACCAATGTCTGGCGCGCCCACGAACTCCTCGCTCCCCAGGACGCGCAGGGTGTTCCCCAGCTCAAGAAATACATCAAAGGAGTAGGGACGGACACCGGCTACATCGCCCGCGGGAGCATCTTCGGTGAAGGCGTTATCCAACGCATCCACGAGGGCTACGAATGGCTCGCCCGCAACTACACTGACGACACCGAAATCTACATCTTCGGCTTCAGCCGCGGCGCCTTCACCGCCCGAAGCCTGGTCCAGGTGATCTCCACCTGCGGGTTGGTGCGCTCCTCCGCCCTGACCGAATTCAGCTCGGGTCGCATCTTCGCCCGTTACGAGGCAATTTCCCGCGAAGAGGAACAACCCATCTGGAAACTCCGCTATTGGGCTCGCCATCCCGAAGAGAAACCCGCCGGTTGGACTCCTTCCGCCGAAGACAGTTTACTCCTTGACGACCAAAAAGTGCGCGTCGTCAAGGTACGCCTGGCGGGACTATGGGACACCGTCGGCGCCATCGGCACTGACGCCATGGCCAATCAAGGCGCCATGACCCAAAAATCCGCTACCCACAACGTCCGCCCGACCAAGGCCCAGGAATACGGCTACCATGCAATGGCCATCGACGAGCACCGCCCGATGTTTGATGTCACGCTCTGGCGCACCTTCGTCGAGCAGGGCAAGGAAGCCGAAACTATGGCCCGTTACGCCCAGTACTACGAGCAGCGCTGGTTCATCGGCGCACACTCGGACGTTGGGGGAGGGTACCACGACAACCGGCTGCCAGATATTTCGCTCGCGTGGATGCAGGCCAAGGCGAGCGCCTTGGGCCTCGCGTTTACGGATGTTGTAGCGCCCGCACCGCAAGGCTGGCTGGCGGACATCCACGACAGTTTTGTCGCTTTCGGCTGGGGCATCCTGAACATCTGGGCGAAACTCATGCCGGGCGACCAACGCACCTACCGCCAGATCGGCCGCGCGCCCAAAGTAGTCACCACGGCCACCGGTCAGGCTGGAGATCTCTGGTCGATCCACGAGACCATCGATCCAAGTGTCCTCGAACGCTGGAAGAATGACGCCACCTACCGACCACCTAGCCTAGTGGATTACTACAATCGCAACGCGGGTGAAAAGCCGGCCTGAAGCGGCGATTGCTAATGCGGCAGGATTGCTGCCCATCTTGGGTGCCCAAGCGCTCCTTACTGCTCAACGGTATTGTTCGCGGGACGCCGAGGCCCGGGCGGAGGGTGGGGTCCAAAAGACTGGCCGGAGCGCTGTGCTATGGTTCGGGCATGCCCAACGACCATCCTTTCGTTAAATTCCCCCGCGTCGGCCGAACTCACCCCCCTTTACGCCGGAATGGGGTGAGTTTTGTTAGGGCACGTCTTCAAAATCACATGAGCCAGAGACAGACGCAGGCGAGGGCGACGAACGCGATGTAGGCTATGACGTTCTGCTCGTAGCGGGTGGCGATGCGACGGGCTGATTTGAGTGTGGCAAGGGCGTTTTCGATGAGGTGCCGGGCGCGGTAGAGGTATGCGTCATAGTCAGGTTGGACCAGACGGTTGCGCCGGCCCGGCACGACCGGTTGATGGCCTCCCAGCTTGTCGTCGTCCCGCATAGCGCAAGACCGTGGTGAATGTCGGAGCCGACGCACGTTCCGGGTGTGAAGTGTTTGCATGTATCGCATGTGGGGGCCTGCAATCCGCTCACTTGGAGGTGCGCTCCGTAGGTGAGTTGCTCTTCCACCAATTCCAACCAGTAGCTGGCAACAACGCCAGTCGAGTGGCGCACCGCCACCATTGCGAATTCATTATTCGCCGCGGCCAACCGCACCAGGTGATCGCCTTCATTGAGTTTCAGCTCCTGTGTTGGGATGCCGAATACGAGAGTAATGCCCGCTTTGCTTTTTGAAGTGTCCATGTGCTCAGTATACCCAAAGCCCCGCAACGGTGTCGGGACGGCCAAAGTAGTGCTGGCGGGTTCGCGGCTCGCTGAAACGCGAACCCGGTTCGCATTTGTGCGAACCCGGTGTCGTATAGTTCCGTGCGCTGTCCAGCGATATTTCACCGCCTGACGTTCCATCGTTGCGCTGCACACCTGACGTGGCAATGTAGTGCCATGGGCGATGCCGATCCTCAGCCGCAGCAAGACGACAAGCCGCAGCCAATTGACCTGAATGCGTTGTTTGTCATCGCGACGAAATCGCCCGAGGACCTGACAAGCGAGGAACTCGAGCTGGCTGTGAAATGCATGAGCGCTATTCCCTGACCCACGTGCCAAAGTAGCGCCATGCCGAAAAAGCGCTCAACAGGAACGGCCGCCGCCGCGAAGGCCCGCGCCAAACTCAATTCGGCGACAGCTGCCGAACACAGGGCCCTTTTCGCGAAGGGCGTTCAGTTGATCGGTCGGGGGAACAAGCCGCCGCACATCGCAACGACCACATTCATCGCGGGGCCGGCATCAAGGCCAGGCCCCTCACGGACCTGGCGTTCATCGACCGGACCCGTTTTTCTTTCGCGGCCGACCAGCTCATCCACCGGCAGAATATCTCCAAGTTCCCGGCAGAAATGCGCGCGGAGATCGCCAAGCAATTCCGGCTCAGCCGGAAATTGCTGGTTTATTTCCTGAACGAGGAGATCGACCAGACCCAGAAATTACTCTGCAAGATCGCCGACCAGCTCGAACCCGTTTATCGAGAGCTCTACGCATTGAGCAACCGCCAGACACCGGCGACCGGGCAGGGTAATCACAAGGGCGGTTGTTGTTCAACTTGGTTCTCGGCAAGACCCACGATGTGATGGCTCCACCTCGAAATTGCGGCTCCCACCATGCCAACCTGACCAGCCATCAGTGGCGTTTCCGCGAGAAACAATTTCCCGATTCGCACCAAGTCGAAGGTCAGACTTTCCCATTTGCAGCTTTTCCCCGGCAGTGAAAGGTCGGACTTATAACCTAGTGCTGCATTTGGGTCCGCTGAAGCCACGCATTCGAGCCACGGATTTAGGAAGCTCGCTGATTGCTCCTGGGCCATAGCGGAGAAGCGTTCGAATTCTGTCGCGATTCGCTCTTCGTCGGCCAACCGTAAATCGTTGAGACGCCACGTCGGCGCATAGGGCGTAAAATGGGTAACCCGTAGGTCGAAACCCCACTTAGAGAAATCCACTCTTTGGAGATTGTAGGTCGTGTCAGCCCATCCAAAAATTACGCGATCTCGTGCATCGATCCTATCGGTCATCCATTCTGCGTAATGGATCACAATTTCCAATTTGTTGACGTCATTCCATAAATGACTTCGCGGTTGCCATTGTGCAGTCGGACTCGACGCTGGTTGTGAACAGAGCGGAGATACTTCTCTCATTGAAAATGAGAAGGATTCTGCAGGCCCAAAATGCTCATCCGCTGGTTCCGGACTGCCCTCAACCAATCGACTCAGTACTTCAGCAGGAGACCGCACGAATCCGAGCTGCGATCGTCCCCAATCTTGGACGGTATCACACAAGATTAGTAGAGCGGCGATTGGATCGCGTGCGGCATCCACTACCGGAACGCGCGTATTGTGAAATGAAATCCCCCGGACCGCAGGCAGGAACCGACGCTTTTCAACGGCGCCAATTCTCGTAAGGCTCGCATCGAGATGAGCAGCGGCAATAACACCGTGGTCGCCCTTATCGAGCGACATATCTTCATTCAATTCGGGTGCCAAAGGCCGTAACGCGACCGCAAGATTCTTTACTCCTTCTTCCGTATGACGACAAAAGTTTCGCATTCCCTCATGATTCTGGAAGAAGCTGAGCAACTGGAGGGTACCCTGCAAAACATCGATACCGTAGGCAGTGTCGTGCACGATTGCCGCCACCCACCAGTTGGCAAGCATATCGCGGCCCGTAACTGGCACATGCCAACGGCCTTTTTCCAATTCTTTGTTTTTGGCCTGATCCACTGCGACCGCGGCCTGCTCGCGGCAGGTCGCAGCTAGTTCCTCGCTCATAGGCCGACTGCCGGCTGCACGCCTCGATAGAAGAAACCAGTGCCCTATAAGACACACCTCGATGGTATGAAAGAAGTGATCGCGATATCGACGCTTAAGTGTGTGCAATGCAGTTTCACCGCGCAATGTCTGGCGGAGGTGCATAGCGAGATCAAGACGCGGTGGCACACCTAGTATGAAATGGGCATATCCAGCCAGCACGCTGATAAGGTTTTCGATTCTGGGCGCCGTCCACGGCTGATCAGCGAGAAGGGTTGTCGCCAAGCGTGCAAGTGAAGCGGCATAGTTGAGAATATAACGATGTGGTCTCGCAGCGGTCCACTGATGTTCGAACTTCGCGAAGGACTCATGGATTGCTCGCGCGAGAAAGAAGCGTAACAACTTACGCTCATATCGCCTTCGCTCATGTTCTTCATGAGCAGCGTCTGTGGGGCCTGCAAATGCCGCGCTGTGTTTTCTCGCAAGAGCTTCGGGACTGAAATCAAGCGGATGCTCCTCAGTTCCATCTAATAGGCACGAGGCTTCGCGCAGTGCTTGCAATGCTTCGCGACGATTCGCGAATATCGCAGGATCGGCGCCCACGTAGTTTCCAGAAAATGCGACATGCCAAAAATGTAGCTGTGCAACTATCCCGGTTACTTTGTTAAGACCTTGGGATTCATGTTGAGGGCATTCGCTTTTCCCCGGGCACTCTGCACAGCCTGGGGTATCAAAGCCGTGCTGCGGATTGCAAAGTGCCCACGCAAGATCCTGGACCGCCTTTACACAGGCAAGAAAGTCATCATTTGAGCAAGATTCTGTGGTTTTCGAGGGTGAAAACTGCTCAAGATACCCGCCAAAGTGAACAGGGTTCACGGGCCAGACTGCATTGTCGGCAATCCAGCTTTTTCTCCGCGCGATAGTTTCGGCGAATGTTTCAGCTTTCGTGCCTGCCAGCCGCAATCCCGCGTGGAGGACATGCTGTACGGCGTCAACGCGTTGCGACCACAATGCTAGGAGCTGGGAAAGTTCTCGTCGGACCTCCGTCATCTTGTCGAGTCGCACATCTGGAAGTATCGTAAAGCAAGGATTTATCACGTAGAGCCAGATGCCCGTTCCCATTTCGCCCGGCGAGCCGTCGGTCCGCCAGAGTCTTTGCAGGACAACCGGCATTTCGAACGGTACATTTCCGTTGAGGCGCTCGCGCGGCGTGTCGGGCTTCTTTGCTGATTTGAAGTTAATGCCCCCTCGTGTACGCGGCTTAAAGTCCGCCTCTCGCAGGCGCTGCCGAATTTCTCCGATTTGCGCGGGGCTCGGTAGTATAGCTCCGATCTCGCACACCGTCCCGTAGTCAAAACCGCTGGTTGGCCGCCCTTCAAAAGGAGCGCAAATTATCCGAACCAGTTCGCCCAACTGGGCACCTTGCAATGCAAAACGCGAATCGGCACATATGGGAAAGCGTATCTTGGGCGCGCGATTGGACCGATGCATGTCTAGTTCCAACAATCCTAGCGCATACGGTTGTAAGTTGGAAAATAGTGCCTGTAAGAATCCCCGCACGCACCGATGCTGGCGCCCAGCAATCTGCTTGGACAACTCTTCGAAATGCGTTCGCAGCAGGTCGGAAAACTGTTGATCGCCGCCCATGTTAATCTCGAGCTATATTGCCTTCCTCAACATTGTCTCAATTACATCTGGATCCATGGGCTTGCTCAGCCAACCAATCCATTTGCCGTCATTGTCCTTTGCCAATTCTATCTGTCTCAATCGTTCCATGCCATCGGGACCATTGGTGGCTGAAAAAATAGCGTAGCTCCAATTCGCCAACCAACCTTCACCTTTTGCTTCCTCCAAGAACAGGAAGCCGCCATCCGCGACGACTAAAGAGCGCATGGCCACGTCGAGCGATTCTCGATTTGCGTCAAGATCCATTCTCCGTTCCAGGTCCGCTCTGGTTTCCTGATACTCCTTGAGGATAGGTGCGATCAATTCCTTCACCTTCCTCTGATAGGTCCGCAAGACTTCAAGATCTTCATCCAATTCGGGAACCATGACGTCGACGATTGTCATCTTTATATCCGCATGGTGATCTCGAGCAGCTTTCAATGCTGCCTCAATACTCCCAGCGACTTCCACCCGCCATCCAACGTTTTCTGCCTGTTGACTCAATTGGGCTGCGCGATTTTCGTCGTCTTCCAGGAGTAAAAGCAAAGGTCTCTTTAGGTTTTCGGCGTTCATGAATTTGTTGGAACTAAAGGTACGACGATTACTGCGGTCGTTCGATGCAAAGGTGTTCCGTCGCGAGTCTCCGCTACTTGGTGGCTTTCGATATCAAGTGAACTTCCGCCTTGTTCCAAGAGATTGGCGGCCTGGGTTAGGCCGATTCCTGAGCCGGGACGCTTCTTGAATCGATCTTCGCGCACCACCCGCTTTGCATAGCGAAACAGGTTTGGTCGGTCGCGTTCAGTAAAGCCCTGTCCGAAACTCGTGATTCGTACAGTGGCGTAGGATTCAGTCCCCGTGCGGACCACAACAATTTTTATCGGTTGATTCCAAAAGGAATATTTCACCGCATTGTCGATAAGGTTGCTGAACGCCATCCGGAGGTGGGCCGGTACTGCACTCACAATTGTCGATCCAAGGATATCTGATTCTAGGGAGATGGGATTCCCTTTTTCGGCTGCTCTAGATTCGAAGTTCTGGATCAAACCCTGTAGCACCTTAATTAGGTCATTCCGCACGGGCTGAGCCTTTGTCGTTGACTGAAGCATAAGTGCGTCCGCCTGCGCTTCCTGCAGCTGTCTGACAACACCGGTGCAAAGGCGTTGTCGTTCAATCTGCTCGACAGCGTTGGAATCACCTAAACGACGAATGTCTCCCAATGTGGCGAATGCATTTTGGAGCGGAGTCTTAAGGTGATGACCTACATACGAGACACGCCGCGCAAACTCTTCCTGTTGAATGTGCAAGCGATCAAATACTGTTCCAATATTGGCATGATACACGAGCACATCTACGCAATTCTCCACAAATGTCTGCCGATGTTTACGGACGATGTCCGTCGATTGATGTGGCGCCCCACAAGCCACCAGTATGACGGAGAGCGGGGTATTTGCCACGGAGGTTTGGTCTACGCGGTATCCCCAAATTTCGCAGTCCTTGATCCATGGCAGTGCCTTGCGCCAAATCCCATGAGTGTCATTTTCTCGCGCCAACCGTGTCCAGTCACGTTCGCCGATGTCAAATCCTCGAGCCACCGGCACCCGGAATCCAGTGCCTGAACGCCAATTTGATCCCATTAATGCAACACAGCGTGGAGATGCCGCCATTACACGATAGTGTGAACGCCGTCTGACTAGCAAAAACAGTGGCCGGCCACGGAGTACGTATTCAAGTCCATCAAGCACTCTATCCGCTGGCTGGGTCCAAGCGTCTGGTTGGTCGGTGACCTGTCGGCTATAGCATTCGTTGGCCCTAATTACGGCCGCGCGTTGAGCGCTGGTGAGACGAGCTTCGTATCTTTCGTCAATCAACTTCTGAATGTCTTTACATAGCTTCTCGAAGCCCTCTCGGAAGGCATTCACTTCTTCCGCAGCGGAACGATGACTCTCGAGCAAATCGATCAGCTCCTTTCGTGCACGTTCTGGATTTTCCAAGGCGAGTTTTATGGCGACCGACGCTTCGGCCGAGTCCGAATTGTTGGCAGCGTGGGTGAGAGGCGTTGTATCGACCAATTCACCCAGCCTTCGTCTAAACGCTACCACGGTTGCTTCATTCCAATCCGACTCGGCGATTTGGCCTGCAAAGAGAACGCCCGCAGGCCGCCCCGCCACTTCCAAGCGGAAAGCGAAATCTCGAAGTTGCATGTGACAAGAGTAGCCCTCTTTCGACTGTACTGCCCCTGTGAAAAGGCCCGCGGCGACTCTTTGATCGCATGCACGACATGCGGCGTCACAATGTGGAAGCTTTCGTAACTTCCTACAAAAATGGTTCCAGTTATTTTGTATTTCTCGGCGTCCAAGAAATTTGGGTTCTAGATCGCCCCAGCCGTTGCCATTTGGAAAGAGCAGAGTTACACCTCGTCGGTCGGCAAAAAAGAAACCACGCATGAGGAGTTGCAGCAGTTCCTCAGGCACAACCTCGAAAATGGACTCAGGTTCAAGGGCTTTCAAATATTCTGCAAATAAGCTCATCGTAGACGAACTGGTCTTGCTGCAGACCTGCAATTCATGAACTAGCTGATTACCGGAACATGTCGCTAAAATACCATTGGGGCCCGCTGAGATTTCGTTGAGACCATATTAGGACCCGCTCGGGGATAGACCACTATGAAATGTCGCGATTTTACTCCCTTCATGGCGCAAATCTCGTAGCTTGGGGTAGCAGCGTGACGCTTCGTCAGGCAAAGGGAACGAGTTCAAGAAGCGGCCTGATGTAACTCCTATTCTCAGTGCCGAACCCCTTAACGGGGTAGTTTCCATATCTTGGAAACCCACCCCCTATGTGCCGGAACGGGGTGGGTGAGGGGCGGGATGCCTGACCGGCCCATGGCGCCGGTGGTGCCGGCATTGGTCCGCAGGGTGAACCGGGACGGCGCCATGTCCGGCAAACTAAAAAGCATGAAAACCAATGCTGGATGGAGTGATATTCCGGGGCTTCGGGGCCTCAAGCGGCCTGCCGTCGGGCCTTTCGTGGTGTTTCAAATCGCGCAAAAAGGGGAGCCGCAGGTCTCCCTGCTCCTGTTGCCCGATGGGCTATTCTCGATCATCGGGGCGGCGCCCAAGGTTGACGACCGCGTGGCGCTCGCCCTGGGCCGTGTCGCGTGTCGTCACGTCCGGCGAGCGCCGCCACTCGAGGTGGCAGGGGGCCCGGCGGGCGCCAACGAAGAACGATGGATTTCCTGGGGCACGGAGCGGCGGTTGGCCAAGTCGTGCACGGTCACGGGCGACCAATGCTCGGCGCAGGTTTACCTCCTGTGCGATGACGAGATGCCGATCTCGACGGTCAGGTTTTCGTTGCGACAACCCGATGACAAACTCCTCACTTCGGTGGCGCGCCAACTACTTGCGTGGCATGCCTAATCCGGCGAGTCTTGACCGGCTTGCCCCGGGGCCTCAGGCGCCCTGTACGCCATAACGCTGGACGTGCTGCAGGACCTCCAGCACGCGCTTGTCACGGAGCAGGTCCAGCGGGCGCCGTCCTCCGAGTTCGTCGCTTTCGCTTAGGAAGTAGTCGGCCATCGCCAACGGCGAGGTTGGGCGCGCCACCAACACCGAGAGCACCGCAGACAAACCGGGCAGAATTGCGCCCCGGTACGCTTGCCACACCGGATACCGAAAACGCTGTCCTCCCTTCCGCCAGGCAATCAGTTGCCCGCGCCGGCGAAGCCGGCGCACCGACTCGCGTGTCAGTCCCAACAACGGTGCAATCGTTTCTGCGGTGACGCCGCCACCTTCGGCGTCAGTGATCTCCGCGGCTACGCCGAGGGACCGAAGTCGGACTCGTTCAAATGCGGCCGTGCCGTCATCGGGCGCCAAATCGATCGATTGGCCGGCCGATAGCAGGACCTGCAACTGATCCTTGGGTGAGAGGCGGGACAAGGCCAGCACGGCGCGAATGGCCCGCCTCAGGCGCATAGCGATTGCGCGGTTTCCAATCGGGCTTAGGGCAGGGCGCACCACCGTAGAATTGGGCAAGTGAAGTGTGATTCAAGTCGATACCAGCGACGCTGCCGTTCGCGGAATCCGAAAGGGGTGCGTGCCTGTGAACAAAAAATCACATGAATCAGACATACTACAAGTGGACTACGTTGCCCGATATTGAAGTCTTTGTGCTATCTGCCCCGGGGTACGCCCAGCAGGGCGATATACGGTACCGTGGTGCCAGTTGCCTTAAGTTCCTGCTAGTCCCCGGCGGCCGATTCGGCGTCTTTCATCTAGAACAGGTGGTTCCGGACGAAGCGACTTGGGCCCTCGCCCATATGATCTCTCTTCACAATCCGGATACGAGGCTCCAGGAAATCAAGGTGTTAGACCCGCGTGTCGAATCTCAGGCTCATGCGCTTCTTCCTCTGGAAATTGTTTCGACCATGTCCACATTTACAGTCAGCCGCTGGGTCGTGAGCGCCAGGGATGATGAGGCCCACCTCGCCATACTCGATGACCTGTTCATGCCACTGGCGGCACCCCGCTTCCGTGCCGGGCGGACGAACCACCAGGTGCTGTGGCGAATCGCAGATACAGCCATCAGGCATAAGGTGATGTTGCTGAAACAAGAGCGCCCCGATCCGCCTCACTAGTCCGATCTAGGCCTCGCTGGCGGAGTGGCGTGGTAGGCACGAGTGAACTGTGAATGTCACCGTTGCGTGCCTCGCGGCCTAGCATAGGCGCCTAGCCGGCCGAGGGCTTTTGGGGTGGCCCCAGGACCCGCTGATCCCGTTCGATGTGCAGCAGGTCCAATTCACCTCTAAGAAATTCGTTCTCATAGTTGCTGCATCGAAAGCGGCGGATGACGGCTTCGTGTGCGAAAAT
The DNA here is from genome assembly GCA_035549955.1 of Lacunisphaera sp. Lineage (GTDB taxonomy): Bacteria > Verrucomicrobiota > Verrucomicrobiia > Opitutales > Opitutaceae > Lacunisphaera. The sequence continues at coordinate 17,600 of DASZPS010000168.1, forward strand.
CAGGTCGGCTCGCTCATCCAGCAATAGGAGCCACCGGTCAATGGTCTCGCGTGATACCTGGTATTTCCTGGATAGCGACAGCACCGATGCTCCGCGGAAATGCTCCTTGAGGATCTTAAGTTTTTGAGAAGGGGAACTAATTTTCGTAATACCTCTTGCATCGGCAAAATCTTACCCATCTGAAACCCTGCAGCGCGCGGGAATTCCCCGCTTGGAGAGGGAACTGCGCGTTGCATGGCTCATCACTTCCTCCCGAGGGGCGTTTTGAAGGCAGGCCGAATACCTAGACAGCCAGGATCCGCCACGACACCGGTTTGACGCCCTGGCGGGCCGGCAATCTGCATCGGTTTTTGCGTTATCGTGGTGCCGATCAAGATCCCGGTCGCCGACCGCGGCGCCGTGCCATGGCGTGGGCTGCTGGAGTCGTAGTGGAGTTCTGCGACATCGGCGTGTGCCTATTGCATCCATTCAACCGGCAGGGTATAACTGGTATGCGCGTTACACTGCCACCGCCTGCCACGTTTCGCACCGAGACTATTTGCGCGTGCGATCGGCTAACCCCGATGGGCGGGTCCAAGCAATTCCGGGTGGAATCGCGGCTAGCTATCGTGTTGCGCGGCGTCTGCCAACCGACTGACGCCATACTCGGCAGCGAATTTTTGGCCTACCGCCTTAATGCGGACATCCGTGTTAAGTTGGTTTCCAGTGGTCACTCGTGGTCTTCAGGAGCTTCCAAGGAATTCTGTAACTGGATGACAACGCGTGGAGATACGGCTCATGCGAGGAGGGTTCGGGAAATTGCCTTCGACGAAGCGCACCACTTTCAGGTCACGAGTTCCCCTCGGAAATTCGCGCCAGCTCCGAGGTCCGTGGTACGTCCGTCTTATCAGCCGTCGGCCAACAAAAAATCATGGACGACGACCTAACACAGACCGCGACTGTTGCACGCCCTCGGAAAACTCGTGCGCAGTCTGATGAGGCGAAGATGAGCGAGCCGCTCCGGATTGTGCCGGGCGATGATCGCCGGGGAATGCCCGTGTGGAAGATCCTCGGCTGGATCACGCCCACCGAACCATGCCGGCGAGAATGCCGGCGCGGAACGCCCGCGATGCGAAAGGTGGCGGAGAAGATCAAATCAGATGAGGAGTTTCGACGGGTGCAACTTCAAGCCGGCGATGCAAAGGTTTATGCGTCGCAATGGACTTGGCTGTCGCCCGCACAAATCCACCACGCCCAGATCGCCTACGCCCACATGGAGAAGGCCGGACGCATCGAGCCCCAGTACTTGGTCGATCACATCGACTATGCCATCGAGCGGAAGGTCGACCCAACAAAGAACAAGCCACTCGGAGAGGCCATTGATGAGATCCTGGCAGAGCAGGAAAAGAAGTATGCCGACGGGAAGCTTCGTTATGCCAGCTATGTTTCCAACCGGTGCCAGTTGCGCGAATTGAAGGCATTCTATCCGGATATTTCCGTTTACGACCTGGCGTTCGAAAAGATTGTCCCGCCACCGCCACCCCAGATTGCCACGTTGCCAGATACAGCCTATCTCGAATTGCTCGGCATGGCGCCTTGCTCGATCGGGAAAATGAGAGCAGCCGGCGCACCGCTTCCCAAGGTGATCTATATTGACGGGGAGCCGACTTGGGACACCCAAGGCATGGCACATTTGCAGGCATGGTTGGACGAGCATCCGGGGAAGGCGAAGATACCGGATCCTCCGCCGCGGCCGCCCATTGGCAATGTCCCAGCCGTGAGCAAACAGGCGCAGTCCAGGGTGACGATATTCTGCGAGCGACCGGCCAAGCGGAAGAATCGCAGCATGCGCTTGGGGGAGCCGGTGTCTTTGCAGACGAAAGACAACCGCCAGAATGTGGTCTTAGCATTCCTCAGCACTTGCGTCGAAAAGGAGTGGATACCGAAGCTGCCCAGGAAAGAATATTACAAATCCGATCGGCTGCGCGGGAAGGCGCCCAGCCTGTCGCCCACGGAATGCCTGAATTATCTGCGGTTGCTGGAGAAGATTGCTCCAGAGCAAGTATTCCGGGAAGTGCTCCAGCTGGGTGGTCACCTTCGGTCGACTGGCGAGTCAAAGCGATTTGAGGCGTGGATCAACGAGCAAACCCAGACGGCACTGCCTCAGATCCTAGATTGGCTGGACCAGCCGGATCCAAGCGCGTTGAAGTTCTGGCCAGAGTTCAAGCAGGCCGCACTGTTGGAGGGTTACAGTGTCGAGGCGGCGGGCAAACTCGAGGTCTCCGGCACCATCAGCAAGACGGGGTTGCCACGGACGGTATACATTGCACCCAGCATTGCCCTCTGGCTTGCTGTATATTTGCCGCAGTTGCGGTGGGGAGCATGGGAAGAGGGTGTCTCATCTGCGCGCTTTGAGAACTTCGCCCAATACATTGACCACCACTATTCGATCTTCCCGATGTCCTCCGCTCTCATTAAGAAGCTGAAGAAAGTTGCTCCGCTAAAGCAAAACATTCGACGGCATACGAACATCACCTATTTCTTCGTTCGGTCTGGGTCGATGGCGTCGACTGCAAAGCAGTCAGGAAATTCACAATCCAAGATTGAGCTACACTACCTCGATTCTGGTCGCACACTTGAGGATGCGCTTCAGTTCTACGACATCCTTCCGAAGGGTTGGTCGTGGGCGGCGGACAGGAAGTCGTTCATCGCGCCGAAAGGCTGGATTCGCCCGGCCGGATGGGTGCTGCCCGTTACCGACCGTCACGCGGCGGCCCGCGACTGGTGGTTTCGTCGGCGGGCCAAAACCAGCCCTGCATCGACTGAGGTGGCGTGCTAGCTAGCGCCGCCTGGGCGACAAGTCCATGAGAAACAGAAAAACATGGACTCAGCTTTCAACAATCCGACCCAACACAAACTCGTCGACGTCTTCGGGCTGAAGGCGGAATGGCCGACCACCAATGCCCCAGGCATTTCAACTTTGCGGCGCTGGACGCGTGAACGCCGATTGCCCCACATCAAGCAGGGACGATTCATTTACTACGATGTCGTCGCGGTCGCCGAACATTTGCGCCACCGTCGGATGATTCCGGCTAGGTGACGCCAGCTTTGCCGCAATCTGACTTTAGGAAAACCCGGAGATCCGGACTGGATGGCGGTATCGGTTGCCGCGAATAGTCGGGGATAGCCGCATTGTGCGGCGGGCGGCGATAGGGACTAGCATCGAGATCAATTTACATCAATTGACTCGCTGGTATACTATTGGGTGAACACAAGCGAACTTCCCACATTCTCCGCCGTGTACATCCTCGAGGGCACCACCCGGCGAATGACCTACCAAGCGGCCGACTTGGCCGAGGCCACTGACCTTGCTGCCAAGTGGGGTGTGGGTGTTACTGGAGAGGCAGTCCAGAAGGGTGGGGAACCAGAACCGCCTCTGCCCACGGCATATTCATGGCGCGAAGCCGCTCGCCAGCTCGGTGGCGTTAGTCGCAGCCAGATCTATACTTGGCTGACCTTGGGCCGACTTTCGCGCCTGCCCGATACCCGCCGCGTACTAATCACGCGGGAGTCGTTGGAGCGGATGCGTCCGCGCGGAAGCTCACGGTAGCGGCGACCCGTTGACTATGCTCCCGTCGCAGGTGGCCGTAGGTGCGCTGCACGAGCACGCCACCGTCCGAGTGCCCCAGCCATTTGCTAAGCGTTAACATGTCGACGGCGGGTGACTCGAGGCAGGTGGTCGCGAAGTAGTGGCGGAGGTCGTGGTGCTTTAGTCGCGGCAGCTTTAGCCTCTCGCACGCACCGCGAAGGGCATTAAGACTGGTATGAGGAACTAGGATTCGACCGGCCAGCGGCGCTCCCGCGGCAGTGCGGCGCGCGCGGATCTCGTCAAGCAACTCACGCATAGCTCCGACAATCGGAACAAATCGGTCGCCCGATATTGTCTTGGTTTGGCGGTGAGCCCGCCCTTTCACGATCGCGACGCCCTGAACGCGCAAGGCGTCCGGACGAATGTCGTCCCAAGTCATGCGATTGGCCTCCTCGAGTCGCATGCCCGAATAGGCAAGAAAGCGCGCATGCTCCGCCGCATCAAGGGCGCGATCTCGGCGCCATGCGGCCAATGATTTGTTCTCTCTCGGGCCGGGTACGACGTTTACCATTTCGGCAAACAATCGGTCCATATCGAGGCGCGACGGCATTTCGGGCTTCCGCGAAAGGTTTGGGAGCCAAATTTCGCTTTGCAGGACGCTACTCGTCGTAAACGGGTCTACGTGCATGAGCCCATTTAGCCGGGCGATCTCCAAGACGTTTCCTAGGCGCGCCATGCACTGATTCGTATAGGCGTTGCTGTAGCCTCGCCTCTTTTTCTTGCCGCCGTTGTAGGTCCACGTGGCGTCTTCGAGAAGGGCCTGACGGACCTTTAGCAACACCGCAAAGTCGACCTTAGCTGGGCGAAAGGCCGCGTAGTCGCCGAGGGGCCAATTCCGGGCCATCGTGCTTAATTGATCGCAGTAGTTCTTTTTTGTACGCTCAGATTGCTGTGATGAATTGAGTTGCGCCCGCAACAGACGATCGCAGTCGCCCAACGTCTGAAGTTCCGCGGAAGGAGCCGCCGCAGCCCTCGCTTTCTCCACTTCCACCATCTTCTCGCGCAGTTTTAGCCTGGCTTGCGTGAGGACCTTTGTTTTCAGGCTCTTCCAAGGCTGCTTTCCGTGCAGTCGATACCGCGCGTAATAGGTGCCACTACTCGTGTGCAGGTAGAGTCCTTCGGTACCGACCCGAACCATCTTTGAGCTCATAGCCGGTACGGTGTGGGGGGTGAGTAGATTTAGCGAGTATATTAAAATTGGTCCTGAGCGTTTCCCAAGTACTCAAAACCCGGGCATTCCCCTCTGTCCTCGCATCTGCTCCATCTGCCGCATGAGCTTCTTCTGGTTGCCCCCCTTCATCATCTTCATCAGCTTCTGCATCTGCTCGAATTGCTTGATGAGTTGGTTGACCTCGACGACCTTCACCCCGGCACCCTTGGCGATGCGGATGCGGCGGTTGCCGTTCAGGATCCCGGGCTTGCGGCGTTCCTGCACGGTCATCGATTGGATGATGGCCTCGGTGCGCTTCATCTGCTTGTCGGCATCACCCGGCAACTGGACGCCGCTCATGCCCGGCATCATCCCGAGCAGCGATTGCATCGACCCCATCTTTTTCACCTGCTGCATCTGCGAGAGGAAATCCTCGAGGTTGAAATCCGCCTTGCGCATCTTCTCGGCCATGCGCTCGGCCTCCTTCTGGTCGATGGTCTCCTGCGCTTTTTCGACCAGTGAGACCACGTCGCCCATGCCGAGAATGCGCGACGCCAGGCGGTCCGGGTAGAAGGTCTCGAAATTCTCCGTCTTTTCGCCCGTGCCGATGAACTTGATCGGCACGCCGGTGACGGCCTTGATCGAAAGTGCCGCGCCGCCGCGCGTGTCGCCGTCGAGTTTGGTCAGGATGAGGCCGGTCAGCCCGAGCGCTTCGTGGAAAGCCTTGGCGACATTCACGGCTTCTTGGCCGAGGGCGCCGTCGGCGACGAGGATGACCTCGTCGGGTGACACCGCCGCCTTCAGCTTCTTCACTTCCTCAATGAGGTCGGTGTCGATCTGCAGGCGGCCGGCGGTGTCGAAGAGAATGATGTCGGCGTGCTGGGCGAGGGCGGTCTCCAGCGCCTTCTTGCCGATGGCGGGAACGTCCTTCGACACCCGATCGCAGTAGAAGCCAAGTTCCTCCTGTTTGGCGAGGATCTCGAGCTGGTCGATGGCGGCAGGACGATAGACGTCGCACGCCACGACAAAGGGCCGGGAACCCTTCTTTTTGAGCAAGCGCCCGAGCTTGGCGGTGGAGGTCGTCTTGCCCGAACCGTGCAAGCCCACCATGAGGACCTTGAGCGGCCGCGTGATGGCGAGGTCGGTGGTGCCTTCCCCGAGGAGTTTCACCAACTCGTCGTTGATGATCTTGACGACCTGCTGGCCCGGGGTGACCGACTTGAGGACCGACTGGCCGACACAGGCCGCCTGGACGCGATCGACAAAATCGCGGGCGACCTTGAAGTGGACGTCGGCGGCGAGCAGGGCGGCGCGCACCTCCTTGAGGGCGTCCGCCATGTTGGCCTCGGAAAGAGTGCCGACGCCGCGCAGGTTGCGCAGGGCACCGGTCAGTTTTTCAGTCAGGGATTCGAACATGCGAACCGGGACTGAAACCACTAATGGGCGCGAATAAACACTAATCTTGGTGTCGCCTCGGACCAAAGGTGGCCGCGAGCCATAAACGCCGGGGCTCGGACACGGCGCTCACCGGGCGCCGCGACCAAAATCCCACCTCAACGCGCCTCGGCCACGCGCTGCTGGTCGATCAGCTTCAGCTTTTCCGTCACCGCGGCTTCGGAGCACGGCTTGATGATATAGTGCCGGACACCCAGTTGCATGGCTTTCGTGATGGTGACCCGGTCGTTGGCGGCGGTACACATGACGACTTCGATCGAGCGGTAAACGGACGACTGCCGGATGCGTTGCAGGACCTCCAGGCCACCCATTTCGGGCATCTGGACGTCGAGGAAGACCACATCAAACCACCGCTTGGGATCGTCCACCAATGTCCAGGCCTCCGCGCCGTCGGCGGCCAGCGTCAGATGGTGTTCCCCGGAATTGCGGCAGATCTTCTCGAGGATGGCGCGCGAGGTGGAGTCGTCTTCAGCGATGAGGATGTGCATAGCGTGGTAACCCTCTATCGGCACAGTTTTGGCCAACTTAAATCCATGCAGCACAAGGTCTCCGAACTATCGCTTGCCAGCGACGGACTACCCCTAGAAGGTGTCCCAAATGACTTCCGCCCCGCGCACCGTCGCCATCGTCGGCCGCCCCAATGTGGGCAAAAGCCGCCTGTTCAACCGGCTGGCCCGGAAGCGCATTTCCATCGTGCATGACATGCCGGGTGTCACGCGCGACGTTGTCACCGCCGAGGTCACGGACGGCGCCTACACGATGCTGGACACCGGGGGCCTGGGTTTGACCGGCAGCGATACCCCGGCGCGCATCACGAAGGCTTCCGAGGCGCAGGTGGCCTTCGCGATCGAGGCCGCAAGCGTCATTCTCTTCGTGGTCGATGCGCGGGATGGCGTGACCGGGCTCGATGAGCGTATTGCCGGCATGCTGCGCAAGAGCCGGAAGCACGTCCTGCTCGTCGCCAACAAGGCCGACAGCGGCAAGGAGAAGGTGGCTGACATCGCGGAGTTCTACCGCCTGGGCTTTGGCGAACCGTTCTACATCTCCGCCGAACACGGCAACGGCGAGGCAGAGTTGCGCACCGCGGTCCTGGACAAGCTCGGTCCCTTGCCGGAACCCGACGCCGGGGAGAATGAGCGTTTGCACATCTGCTTCGTCGGCCGGCCCAATGTCGGCAAATCCTCGCTTAGCAACCGCCTCCTCAAAAGCGACCGCCTGATCGTCAGCGATGTGCCGGGCACAACCCGCGACGCCGTCGAGCTCGATTTCACCTACACGAACAAGGACGGCAAACCCTGGCTGTTCCGCCTGGTGGACACCGCAGGCATTCGTGCGGCGCCAAAGCTGTCGTCGTCGGTCGAGTATTTTTCGCGGCTGCGCTCCCTCGAGGCGATCCACGGCGCCGACGTCGTTTTCATGGTGGTGGACGCGATGGACGGCATCACCCAGCAGGACAAGGCCATCGCCGGTGAGATCATCAAGGCGCAGAAGCCGATCGTCATCGTGGTCAACAAGTGGGACCTCGTGCATGCCGCCTTGCGGCGCGGCGACCTGAAGAAGTTCAAAAACGAGCGCGATTTCCGCGAGAAGTTCGAAAAGGCGCTGTTCGACGAGTTGTTCTTCACGCCGGGCGCGCCGGTGATGTTTGTGTCGGCGCTGACCGGCCACGAAATCGAGCGCATGCTGCGCAATGCCCGCGCGCTCGACCGGCGGCTCGACACGAAGATCCCGACCGCGAAGTTGAACACGGCGATCATCGCGCTCGCCGACCGTACGCCGCCGCCGGCCATCGGTGGCCAGCGGTTCAAGGTCTATTACGCCACCCAGACGTCAACCCGGCCTTTCCGGCTGAAGGTCTTCTGCAACCAGGAGCGGAGCCTGACCGAGTCCTACCGCCGTTACCTCGAAGCGGGCCTGGTGAAGGAGTTCGAACTCGACGGTTGCCCGATCCATTTTGACCTCGTGGGCAAGAAGAAGGTGTCGATCGAGGAGCGCCTGGCTTACCGGAAGACGCGTCCCAACGCCGGTGAGGCGGTCGACGAGAGCGACGATTTCGATCCGGGCGTGTTGGATGACTGAGATATGGTCGCGCGAATCCGGACACTGATCGAATGGGCGGGGGGCTTCATGCCCCGAAGTTCGCCGAGGGTCCGGGATGTCGGCGCGTGAAGCCCCTCCCACGCTCGAACCAACAGGGCTTCAGCCATGCTCAATCTAGTCTTCATGGGTTCCGATCCCATCGCCCTCCCATCGCTGGACTGGCTTGCGGCGTCGGGCGAGGCGCAGGTGGTGGCGGTGTTCACCCAGCCGGACCGCGCCTCGGGCCGGGGACAAAAGGTCCAGGCGAACGCCATCAAGTCCTGGGCGCAGGCGAGGGGACTCCCTGTCTTGCAGCCCGCCAAAGTCGGCGGGGACGAGCAGAAGCAACTAGCGGCTCTCCGGCCGGACGTGACGCTGGTGATGGCATACGGTCACATCCTGAAACAGGCCGTGATTGACACGCCGCGCCTCGGCACCCTGAACCTGCACACGTCGATCCTGCCGAAATATCGCGGCGCGTCACCGATCCAGACTGCGACCGCTTGCGGCGAAACGGAAACGGGCGTCACGCTCATGCAAATGGTGCTCGAACTGGACGCCGGCCCGGTGGCGGACATCGAGCGCGTGCCGATCGCGCCGCTCGACACCGCGACGGAGGTTGAGGCAAAACTGGCGCGGGCGTGCGTGCCACTGCTCGGGCGTTGCCTGCCGGCCATCGCGGACGGCAGACAAAGCTTCAACGCACAAAACCATGCCGCCGCGACCTTTTGCCGGCGCCTCACGAAAGAGGATGCGGTGCTCGATTTCAGCGCGCCAGCCGCGACCCTGGCGGCGCGAATCAACGGCCTGAACCCGTGGCCCGGTTCCACCGTCGAAATCAACGGTCAGCCGGTGAAAATCGGCCTGGCGGACGCACCGCCGGAGCCCGAAACTTGTAACCTATTAGATTACAAATTGCCAGGGACCGTCCTGGGCGCCGATGACGCCGGCCTGCTGGTGGCGACAGGGCGCGCGATGCTTCGACTGCGAAGGCTGCAACGACCGGGCGGAAAGTTGCTGCCGGCGTCCGAATTCCTGCGCGGTTTCCCGATCGCGACTGGCACTTTGTTGCCGTCGAAACCCATGCCGGCACTGGTCCGACCCTAGTCGCGGCTGTCGTAGGAGCAGCTTTACGCCGCGACCTGGGTGGAACGCATCGTACTTGTCGCGGCATAAAGCCACTCCCAAGACAGCCTACTCCACGGGCAACTCCGCGCGTGCCGCTTCGGGCACGATGACCGGCTCCGTCAGTGGGCCGCGGAACAGGATCAGCACGTCGAGGTTCTCGTTGCTGGGCGTTTCCTTGGCGGTCAAGTCGACGTCGTAGTCCAGCTGGATCCGGCATTCCCGCAGGACACCTTCGCGAATCCGCAACCGGGCCATGCCCTTGAATCGTTCGGGTGCCAGTTTCCGTGCGGTGCCGTCGGGTCCCAGCAACAGCCGGGCACTCGCGGCGCTGACCTCGCCGATGATCTCGTCATTTTCGTAGCGAAAATGGCTGGCATCGCGGAGCAGCAGGGGCAGCAGCAGGTGCGGCACGGGCGACGTCAAGGCGGCCCACGACGCGCTGTAAGCCATCTGCTCCTTGGGATCCGTCAGGCGGTTCGGGTCGGGGCCGAACTCGGTCCGAAACCTGGTCACATTCAGCCATTCTCCTTTCCGGGATCTCACGACGCGGGCGCCGGAGGGATGCACCACCGCCATGATCTTGGGGCCGTTGGCAAAGCCCGCTTCGGTGACGGCCCAGCCGTCTGCCCGGTGCAGGCCCTGGACCGTTGGGCTGAGCGTTCGGACGACTTTCTTGCGCGGCGCGGCCGGAGCGAACTGACCGGGGTTGAAATCCGGACGGAATTCGTGCGGCGAACGGTCTAGCCACACGGTTTGATTGGCTTCCTCACCGTCCAGATCGCGGAATTCCCAGGCATATTGGCGATCGTGCTCCAGTTTCGCCAGTGCCTCCCGGACGATGATTGCCGGGTCGCCAGCCGGTGGCGGGGCTTCGGCCGTCCAGGCCATCGGGGCAGCGAGGGCGATCAGCCCGAACCGGACGAAAGATCGCAGCGACAGGGCGGGACGCATGGGAAAACTTTGGCCGACTTTCGTCGACCCGGCAAGGCTTCCGCCGCGCCGACGGCTCTTCGCTTGTTTTTGCCGCTGAAATTCCCAACCTGAGCCCATGCGAGTTTCCCTCATTCGTTATGGCGCCGCCCTGCTGGTGTCGGCGGTCATCGCCCGGGCCCAGACCAATGACCGTGCCGAGTTGGGCAGCTTGCGGCAGGATGTCCTGCTGCTCCGGCAGCAAGTCGGCGAACTGGCGATGGCGGTCGAACAGCTTACGCGTGACAACGCCGCCCTGCAGGCCAAGGCCAGCCAGAGCTACGTCACGCTCGACCAGCTCAACAAGGCAATCGCCGACACCAACCGGGTGATGCAGGCCGCGCTGGGCGACCAGAAAAAGGAAGTGCTCGCCCAGGTTGCCGGCCAGCTGGAAAAACTCGGTCGCCAGACCAACGCCGCCCTCGACGCCCTCGCGAAGAGCCAGGCGACCCGCCCCGCGGTGCAGACCTCGTTCAGCGAGGATTTTCCCAAGGAAGGCATCAACTACACCGTGCAGGCTGGCGACACGCTATCGGGCATCGCCAAGAAGACCGGCGGCAAGCTGGCTGATATTCGCAACGCCAACCGCATCGCCGACGACGCGAAGATCCGGACCGGCCAGACATTGTTCATTCCCCAAGGCAAATAATCATGGCCAAACCAACCCATTCCCGGCTCGGCCGCGGCCTGGGCGCGCTGATCACCAGCGCCGCCGCCGCCCCCAAGACCGCCCCCGTGGCGCCCGCCGCGCCTGTCGCCGCGCCTGCCGCGCAATCCGACGGCCTGCCCGGTTACCGCGAGATCGCCGTCGCGTTGATCGAGCCCAACCCATTCCAGCCCCGCAAGGAGTTCGCCGACGAGGCCCTCGCCGATCTCGTGGAGAGCATCCGCGCGGAGGGACTCCTGCAACCAATCGTGGTGCGGCCGGTCGGTGATCGCTTCCAGCTGATCGCCGGGGAACGCCGCTGGCGCGCTTTCCAAAAACTGGCCATCAAGACGATTCCGGCGCGCGTCATGACGTCGACCGATGCCTCATCCGCGTCCCTGGCCTTGATCGAGAACCTGCAGCGCGCCGACCTCAACCCGATCGAAGAGGCGCATGGCTACGCGAGCCTGATCCGGGATTTTGACCTCACCCAGGATGCCGCCGCGCAGCGGGTGGGGAAGGGGCGCGCAACGGTCGCCAATTCCCTCCGGCTGCTGGGGCTGGAGGCGGAATTGCAGGGCTATGTGGGCAAGGGTTTGCTCAGTGTCGGGCACGCCAAGGTCCTGCTCGGCGTGGAAAATTCCCCCGAACGGCTCGTGCTGGCCCGCCGTTCCCTCGAGGATGGTCTCAGTGTTCGCGCCCTGGAGGAATTGCTCCGGCACAAATCCGCCGGCGGCAGTGGCAAGAAGCGCCGGATGCCGGGTGCCACCGCGCTGGCGCTCACGGACATCGAAAAGAAACTCACCTCCCACCTCGGCGCCCGCAGCACGCTCAAGCATTCCGAGAAGCGGGGTCGCATTGTCATCGAATACGCCGGCAACGACGATCTCGCGCGCATCCTCGGTAAGATGGGGCTGACGCTGTAGGGGAGCCGACGGTCATAGACCGCCGCTCCGGGCTTCCGATTCAACCCGGCCCGGGCAGCAGCCCGAGCTTCACGTACTCCACCATCCGCGCGTGAAACTCGGCGATTGCCACGTCGGTGGAGCGCTCGATGTCCCTGCCGAAAGGATCGCTGTAGTCCACGGCAGCCAGGAAGATCGACGTCTGGGGCGTCACCAGCGTGGCTTTGAACTCACATTCAAACGGGGCCAGAATGTCCTTACTTGTGCGAACGTTTGCGTTCCAGCGCGCCAGGTCGATCACCATGATCGGCAAGCCTCGTTCGGCTGCGGTGGCGTTCTCGATCAGCTCCATCCGCCCTGGGTAGCCTTTTGCCTTCAGCACCCGGGACAGCCGCTGCAGGAAAGTTTCGCGGAGGCGTTTGTCGTATTGGTTCCAAGTGTCGAGCCGCTTCAGAAAAAAGGCGGCGTTCAGGCCTGGCGGCGGCTGGTTTTCGGGCCACTCGGCGGGCAGGTTGATCTTCACCAGCAGGTCAGCCGGATTCTTTTTGGCGGCAAGAGCCGGGGTGGCGGATGGGAGCACCAAGCAAAGGCCCAAAAGGGCGGCTTTCAGGCAACGGCGGAGGATCAGGGGCATGGGCGTGGAGTAGTTGTGTTGGTATCGAGCTGACAGCTACATGCATCGACTCCCCTCCGCGTGGAATGGTTCCGTGAACTGCGCGGCGCCTGGCTCGGAACTTGGGTTGACAAAGCGCGTCTGAACCGGAATGTCCTGACCCCTCATGAATATTGTCATCAACATTTTGACGGCCATTTTGGTCCTCACGTCCCTGGCTTTGGTGATGGTCGTGCTCATGCAGCGCGCCAAAACCGATGGTGGCATGGGCGCCGCGATGGCCGGCGGGGCCACCGAGTCCGCTTTCGGTGCCGAGACGAACAATGTGCTGACCACCTTCACGATCCGGGCCGCGATCGTCTTCTTCGTCCTCAGCTTCACCCTCTTTCTGCTCAACATTTACCAGGTCAAACACCAGGGCGGCGTGGACGCCAAGCTGCCGACCATTGTAGCCCCGGCCGCCCCGGCCTCGGCCGGCCCGGCGCCGGTGACGCTCCCCGCCCCGCAACCCGCAACTCCGCCGCCGGGTGAAGCCAAGAAGCCCTGATCGCTCCAGCCCGGTTTGCCACCGGGCTTTGTTTTTTCTGCTGGTGGCCCTCGCAGCCGGCTCGGTCCAGGCGCAAGCGGACAAATTCGGGCAACCCATGGACCGCGCGGCATCGGGAAAAGCCGACCAAGAGGAAGGCGCCCGCATCCTGGCGGAATTCCGCCGGAATACCGGCGTGGGCGGCAATTATTGGATGAGCTTTGAACTCCGGGTCATGCCCCGGAAGGGCAGCGAGCGCACGGTAACCGGCACGCTGCTCGGCACGCGCGGGGAATCAGGCGGCCCGCTTTCCCGCCTGACGATTGAGGGAAAGAACTGGTTGATTGAATCCGGCCCGCAGCCCCATGCATGGACCACCGGTTCCAACGGAGAGGTGAACCCGGCTTCCGGCGGAGAGGCCTTGGGAGGTACCGGGGTGACGGTCTTCGACCTCCAAATGCCTTTCCTCTATTGGTCGGACTTTACCTATGAAGGGCAGGGCAAGGTCCGGGGCCGCCCGACCCACAGTTTCGTGCTGCGACCCCCGCCGGGTTTTGTGCCGCCCGAGCCGGGACTGACGGGCGTCCGCGTCGTGATCGATCAACAGTTCTCCGCGCTGGTGCAGGCGGAAGTCCTCGGGGCAAAAGGGACCGCGGAGAGATCGATCGCGCTGTTGGATCTCAAGCTGGTGAATGAGCAGCCGCTCGTGAAGTCGGTCGACATTCGCGACCTGCGGACCCGCGACAAGACCCGCCTGACATTTACGGCGGCGGCGCTGGGCATCGAATGGCCGGCCGGGACTTTCTTGCCGGAAAATCTCGGCCAGCCGCTGCCGAGCGTTCCTCCGGCCAAGGTGGTGCGGTTCTGAAACAGATGGGCGCGCCGGCCTCGCGCGCCGCGCACCCGCCATCATGTCCGACAAATCCGCCCGCCCGTTTCCTCTTCAACTGGAGGTCGAATTGCTCGACCGCCTGAGCGAACCGGTGCGGGAAGGCCGCGCCAAGTCGGTGAGCGCCATCATTCGCACGGCCTTGGAGCGCTTCGATTTCGCCAACATCGTGGTCGTGCGGCCTGCGCAGTTGCTGATCTCCGTCCGGCTGCCGGCGACCATCCGTCGCAATTTGAAACAAATTTCGCGCAGCAAGCACACGAGCATCGGCCAGCTCGTCCGGGCCGCGGTCGAGTCGTACCTGCCCCAGTTGGAAAGCGGCGCGACTGACCAGCTCGAAATGCCCATTGCGCCGCCGCCAGCGCCGAGCGAATCGGTCCTGGCCCCGCGAAGGAAGCGCCGGCGGCAAAGGCCCGCCAAGGCGGTGACGAAAAAAGCGTCAAAGAAACGGGCGCGGAAGCGGTGAGGCGGCGTTGGCGGCGTCTTGCCGGCGGGACGTTACGCTCCAATCGGCGTGGCCGGTTTGGGATTTGTCGCCGCCTGGGATCGGGGCATCAGGCCCCTCCTCCGGTCTGCAACTGTGCCGTCCACCTATGACATCCGCCAGGCCAACGGTCGGCTTGCGTTCACTTCGGGCGGCCCTTTAGTCCTGCCCCTCACCAACTCATGACCACTCCGCATCCCCTGTCCGTCTGGGCCCGCAACGTTTCGCCTTCGCCAACCCTGGCCATCGACGCCAAGGCCAAAGCCCTCATGGCGGCCGGCGAGGATGTTTGCAGCTTCGCGGCGGGTGAGCCGGATTTCGACACCCCGGTGCACATCAAGGACGCCGCCATCGCGGCGCTGAAGGGCGGCAAGACCAAGTATGCGCCGACGCCCGGCATCGAGCCGCTGCGCGCCGCGATCGCGGCGCGGTATGCCGCCGAATACGGCTATGCCCTCACGCCGGCGCAGGTCGTGGTCAGCCCCGGCGGGAAATATTCCTGCTACATCGGCTTGCTGGCGGTCTGCAATCCGGGCGATGAAGTCCTCATTCCCACGCCGTACTGGGTCAGTTATCCCGAGATGGCGAAGCTCACGGGTGCGACGCCGCGTTTCCTCGAGACCTCGGACCAGACCGGCTTCAAGATCCTTCCCGCGCAACTCGAGGCGGCCATCACGCCCAAGACCAAGGTCCTGGTTTTCAACAGTCCCTCGAATCCGACCGGTGCCGTTTATTCGCGGAAGGAGATCGAGGCCATCGTGGCGGTGGCGGTGAAACACAACCTCTACATCCTCTCCGACGAGATGTACGAGCATCTGATGTACGACGGGGCCGTCGCCACCTGCGTCGCCACGCTCAGCCCCGAGGCGGCCGCCCGCACGATCACCGTCGCCGGGTTTTCCAAGACCTATTCGATGACGGGCTGGCGTCTCGGCACGCTGGTCGCGCCCGCGCCGATCGCCAAGGCCGTGGCCGAACTCCAGAGCCAGATGTCGTCCAACGCCACCACCTTTGCCCAATACGGCGCCCTGGCGGCGCTCCAGGAGAAGGAGAAAACAGCCGCCGCCCTCAAGGAGATGCTCGCCGCGTTCGATCGCCGCCGGAAGCACCTGCATGCCGAACTCAACAGGATTCCCGGCATCACCTGCCTGCTGGCCCAAGGCGCGTTCTATCTTTTCCCCAACATCTCGAGCTTCGGGCTCAAGGACGCGGATTTTTGCGCGAAACTCCTCGAACAGGAAAAGGTCGCCGCCGTGCCGGGTTCGTCGTTTGGCGCCGAGGGTTACTTGCGGCTCAGTTACGCCACGTCGGACGAGGTCATCGCCAAGGGCGTCGCCCGCCTGGCGAAGTTCTGCGCGGGATTGAAGAAGTAGTGGTGGCGCGCGGCCTCTGGACGCGCGCCGAACCCGTCCGGAGGCCGGGTTCCACCTCACTTCAACCGGAACTATTCAGTAGGTGGGCGTCGGTTTCCACACCGACGCCAGGTTCGCCCGCCGCCCGAGTCCTTGTCGGCGATATGTCCCGTGTCGCTTCCTGATGTGGCGTGCTCACCACCATGGACCATTCGCGCAGCCTGCGCTGCGGTTGGTAAATCGCCGACCACCAAAAGGTGGAACGCGCTGACCCCAGCGCGTTGCGGCGAAGCCGCTCCGAGCCAGCGCCTTGGAGTCAGGTCGCTCCACAAACTGGTAGTGGGTCCATTTCAGTCCAATGTAGGGTCGGACCTTGGAGGCTGTCTCGCAACCTTCCTGTGGTGGTGGCATGAAGGGTGCAGCGTCGGCAAGATGCGCCAAATCCTCGCTGCCGACTACGATCAGATTCATTTGCTGCCCCCGTGTGTGGAGGACTGGG